>JAKSLM010000028.1 GCA_024401225.1 Bacteroidaceae bacterium
TCGACGAGTGCTCTATGGCATACGCATCAACTAAGTAAGAAACTTTTTTATAATATTGTTGTTATTTACGCCCCCAGTTCCGCGATGGAAACTGGGGGCGTTTCAGATTCTTTTATTTCAAAAGTTTTGCTACTGGACTCTTGATGGCCTTGAGTCCCTTTGCCACGCTTTGGGCATTGGTGCGTGCACCAAGGAGGGATGTGTGGGTGTGGTCGTGATTGAAATACTTCATCGCAGCTTCCTTACCCTGCTTGCCACATTGCTTATCGAGGAAATCGGCGGTGATGTTATGGACATCAACAAATTCGGCTCCGCACTCCTCAGCAATCTGCTTGTCCCACTCAGGGATGTAGCGATCGTTGCGACGCTCGATGTAGTAGCGTCCCTTCTGCTCATTGACTGGATAGAACGAACCGCGAACCTCTCCCTTGCCTTCATGCCACTCGTTGCGTGGAGTGAATGAGAGTACAACCGGATGCGCTCCCTTCTCCTGGCAGTCGCGTACCATCTTCTTGATGTACCAACCGAAGGAATAGATGACCTTGTTCTTGCCGTTCGACTTGAGGTGGTACACGTGGCTCGTATCCTGTGGGCATGCTATCACGCCACGCTCCTTGTCCTTATCGATTCCGCCAATATCGTTGTGACCGAACTGAATGAGCACCACATCGCCTGGTTCAAGCGAGTTGTAGACCTCCTCCCAGCGTTCCTCATCAAGGTAGGTACGGGTTGAACGACCCGCCTTTGCTTGATTCTGGAACACGCACTTCTTCGCATCAAAGACGGTGTAACCCTGCGAGCCCCATCCCCACATACCATCAGGATTCTTGTCCTCGTTCTTGCCTGTGGAGTCGCCACAGAGGAATACCATTGGCTTACCCTTCTCACGCTTCTGATCGCAACGCTTTGGGACAACCCTATCATTCATGAACGACTTGAGGCGTACGAGCTGAGGATCATTGCTTGCTGCCACGCCCTCTGCTGCACTTCGTGCATTCATCATGGCTCCGAATGCCGATGAGTGGATCTTATCGAGGTAGAAGTGATAGTCTGTCTTCCATGGGCCGTACGATTCCAACTTCTTAGCAGAGATGTCGTTAAGATCTATCACAGGTACACACATCTCCTTGCCGATAGCAAAGATGGCTGGAGTGAAATCGGTGAGTTTGCGGTCGATAAAGACCCTCTCACCCGACCTCTCTCCCGTTAGGGCGAGAGGAGAGCCATCCGGATGAGAAATCTGCGAGTCCCCCTCCCCATAACGGGGGAGGGTTGGGGAGAGGGTCTTCACATAAGCATTGCGTGGAGTAAGTGTGAAGAGTACTGGGATGCCGCCCTTCTCGCGTACATCATTAATAAACATGCGAGTATAGTCGCCGAAGGTGTAGACAGTCTCCTGCTGCTTTGACACCTTATTATATATAGATACAGAATCGTGCTTGATGCAGAGTTTGCCATCAGGACGATAACTTGAACGTGCACGGATGGAGTCGATAGGTCCGTTATCGTTGTGGCCAAGTTCGAGGAACACATAGTCGCCCGGACGGATGGCTTCACGGATAGGTGCCCAGAGATCACGGTAGAAGGTACGTGGAGAGGTGCCTCCGAGGGCATGGTTCTCTGCTGTTATCTTTTCTGCATCGTAGTATTCGTGAGCATAGTAGCCCCATCCCCACTGGCCATTGTCACCGTTGCCTCGGGTTCCGGTACGCATAGTGGAATTGCCCACGAGGAAAAGAACGGGATTATTGCCCTTGCGGGAAGATCCTGGAACAGGACGGGCCTGGTTTGCAATGTCAAGTGAGTCGGCAGTAAGGTCACGGACTCCGTTGATGTCGAGCCAGATGTCACCTTTCTCCTTCTTGTCGTTCTGAGCAAATAGGGAGAGAGACAAGAGGAATACCGAGATGGTAGTTAGGAATTTAGTCATATAATAGTTAGTTATTAAGTTTTTAAGTTTTTGAGTTCTCAAGTTATTAAGTTCTCAAGTTATTATGTTATAAGTCTATGAGCTTTGTACGTTTTAGTTCGCTTTCAAAGTTTGGAGTGAAGACATCCTTCCCGAGGTTCTCCTTTATCTCTTGTACTGACCAAAAGCGACCGCCATCAGTTTCAGCCGAAGGCTTTATTTCTCCATCGTAGATGGTCTTATGAACGAAGACAAGTTCTTTCTCGCGAGTGCTTTCGAATACATAGTGAGTGACCTTCTCTGGAGAAAAATCAGTAATGCCAAGCTCTTCCTCCACCTCGCGCATCAAAGCTTGTTCTACGTTCTCGCCAAGGTCGATGTGGCCTCCTACTGCGGTATCCCACTTGCCTGGCTGGATATCCTTCCATTCAGGACGTTTCTGAAGGTACAGTTCCCCCTTGCTATTGAACACATGCAGATGCACTACGGGGTGAAGCAGTTTGCTGCCGCTGTGACATTCGCCTCGGGTTGCTGCTGAGATGATGTTGCCGTCTTCATCTACGATTGGGAACATCTCCTCGGAATTATCTTTCGTTGTTGCTATCATTGTTGACTGTTTGTTTATCCTTGTTTATGATCAGAACACAAAGGTATTGAACGAATGTGCCTCGACTGTAATATTGAGGTACTTGCCAGCAATCTTCACATTCATGTCGGTTGGAGAGTCGGTAAAGTTGCCTGCAGTTACCACGTAGCCCTTGGCTGTCTTGAATACTACCACAGGAGTGTCGCTGTGTTCGCGGCCAGCCGATGCTATCATCTTGGTGCCCGATACGACGAAGTGAGAGAAATGCTTGTATGCGAAGTACTCGGCTGTGTAGCGCATCTTGCGAGTCTTGCTATCCACCTGCACAAGGGCGTTCTGTGTCCACCCCCATGTCGACATACCATTGTCCTTGAGGATGAAATTCCAGTTGTAATATTCGTCCACTCCATTAGCAAGGTTATCGCTCAAGAGGAAGAAGGTATGTTCGCCAGCCTTCCAATCCATGCTTCCGTTGCCACATTCGCTCTCCGACTGCATGAAGCGAAGATTAGGATAGCGTTCACGGAGCTGAGGAAGATTATTGCGGCATTCCCATTGTACGCCCACACCCTTTATGTTGCTCAGCAAGGTCTTGTCATCGAGAGTTCGCTCCACGTAATCAAGACGATTGGTATTGATAGTACCCAACCAGAGTTCCACCTCTGGATGATTCTTACGGAGTGCAGGAGCAAGGTATTCGTTGTTGAATCGGATGGTACCTTCTGCCGTCCAAGGACAACCCGGATAAGGGGTGTAAGAGTAAGCCTCGTTCTGATACATCACCTTTGTGATGGGTAACCCCTCTGCCTTGTAAAGGTCGATAAACCTGCAGAACATATCCGCATACGCCTGAAGGTAGCGTGGTTCCTGAATGAAATAGTCCTGTGTGGCAAGGCGACGAGGGAACACGCCATTTCTATCACCAAGCAACTTCATCTCATCGGGATCAACAGCCTTGCCCGATGTAGCATTCTTGTCGGCATAGAGCAGATAGTCCAGCTTTGGGTCCTGATTGTTGTACTTGCTCGAAAGCACGCAGTAATTGTTGTTGATCTTCATCCATGCAGGAGGGCTCCAAGGACTCATGAAGAGCTGCAACTCAGGACAGTACTTTTGTGCTGCACGAGCCAGCGGAATGATATTGCGGCGATCGTGATCAATATTGAAATACCTGAGTTCGAAGTCGCCTGGCACCTCGCTGCAACTATACCATTCGCGAGCATAGTCGTTGGCATTCATCGATACTCGTCCATGAGTGAAATGCAGGTCGCCCTTTGGAGAGTAGAGGTTGAACATCAGCTCGTCCTGCTCATCTCGACTCAAGAGAAGGAATGCATCCCAATCGAGTTCGTTGAAGGTTGTACCCCAAGCGCGGAAAGTCGTGCCATCCTCCTTGCCGCTCACTTCCGCCACAGTCTTGCCCGAAGGTTTTGAGGACAATGCTGTTCGCGACTCCTTCCATGATATGCTTTCTGTTGTGGTGTATTTCTTCACACTCTGTGCACTAACGGCAAGAGCAGAAATGCTGAAGAGCGAGAGAGCAAGGAGTCTGTATGTAAGTTTCATAATGACAATTTATTTTATGGTATTAACAGCGATGAGTCACCGTAGCTCAGGAATCGGAAATCGTGAGCCAGCGCATAGTCGTAAATCTTGTGCCAATCACCCTTGACGAATGCCGACACAAGGAGAAGGAGTGTGGATTGTGGTTGATGGAAATTGGTCACCATTCGCTTCACAATGTGATACTCATAGCTTGGTGCAATGATGATCTGAGTCGATGATTGCAGCACATCAAGACCATGGCGATCCATGTAGTCGAGGAGCGACTTGAGAGCATCAATCGTAGGGATTGACTCCGTCTCGTAAGGCATCCATTGAGGTATGTGCAGTTCCTCTGCATCACCTGTCTCAACATACTCTGACTTTTCACTTTTCACTTTTAACTTTTCACTCAGAATACCCATATAATAGAGACTTTCAAGTGTGCGGACCGAGGTAGTGCCGACCGCTATGGCCTCACCGTTGTGGGCTATGAGCTTCTCTATGGTCTGCCTACGAACAGCGATGTGCTCGGTATGCATATCGTGTCCGCCTATATCCTCACTCTTGACAGGCTTGAACGTTCCTGCACCTACATGCAGGGTGAGTTCCTCGCGCTCCACACCAGCTTCATCAAGAGCCTTGAGCACACGTTCGGTGAAGTGGAGTCCTGCGGTCGGAGCAGCCACTGAGCCCTTTATCTTCGAATACACGGTCTGGTAGGTTTTCTTGTCCGACTCCTGCGTCTCACGGTTCAGGTATGGAGGAATTGGGAGTTCGCCAATTGCATCGAGGATTTCTGCCCAGGTATAGAGAGCTCCACCCCTACCCTCCCCATTAGGGAGGGAGTCTGTAGATACTGATTCCCATGCGAACTCAATGATGTGGCTTGTGCCGTGGATGCCTTTGCGTTCACATGAGAGTTCAATCTTCGATCCATCAGGCATGTCTATTATGCGGTACAGTTTGCCTTCCTTCCACTTCTTCAGGTTGCCCACAAGGCAATACCATTGTACAGAGCCTCGTGTGGAGAAGTTCAACTGATAATCGTTGGGTAATGCTGGTTCGAGGCAGAACACCTCAATCAATGCACCCTGGACAGTCTCCTGCACCTGCGCCTTTCGGAAATGCAGTCGTGCCTGGATGACCTTCGTATTGTTGAAGATCATCAACGCACCCTTTGGGAGATAATTAGGAAGCGAGGTAAATGTGTCCTCACTTACCTCACCATGATTATAGACCAGCAACTTGCTGCTATCGCGCTCTGCCAAAGGGAACTTTGCGATGCGTTCATCAGGCAACGGGTAGTTGTAGTCGGATATGTGTATTTGCTTTGGATTATTCATTGTTGTTAAGGGCGCACCTTTGATGCTTGAAAGGTGCGCCTATAAATAGATCAATATTTCTTCACAGTCTTCTTGTTCCACTGAATCTTGTCAGTACTCTGTGCCACAGGAACATGAGGTATCTTTGCACCTTGCTTTACAAGGACTACGATCTCAATCTCGCCAGTCTTGATGGTCTGCCAACCAGGATTGTAGACCTTACCAGTCTGATAGTCCACCCATTTCTGACCCTTTGGCAAGTAGACGAGACGTTCCTTTCCATCTTCAAGCATTGGAGCCACAAGCATGTCGGATCCAAACATGTATTCGTCCTCAATATTCCATGCACCTGGATCGTCAGGGAATTCCAATAGGAGGGCACGCTGCATAGGCCAACCCTTCTCAACGCATATCTTAGCCTGATCGACGATGTAAGGCATGAGCTTATACTTCATCTCAGCACACTTGCGGTAGTAGTCAACGAACTCATCGTTGTAGAGCCAAGGCTCTGTGTCAACTCCATGAGTGCGGGAATGGCTGGTGAAGAATCCGTATGGTACCCAGCGACGGTACAGGTTCTCTGGGCTCTTTGTCACGAAGCCACCCATATCGTTGCTCCAGAAGCAGAAGCCAGAAAGACCGAATGAGAGTCCGCCGCGGATATCGCCCTGCAGACCGGTATTGGTAGTCGCTGCATCACCACCCCAATGCAATGGATAGCGCTGCGAACCGGCCCAAGCCGAACGTCCCCAGATGATGCCTTCGCCATTGTTGGTCTTCTTGATGATGTCGTAAGCAGCCTTGTTGTAGCGTACAGGATAGAGATTGTGCTCATACAAACCTGTCTTTCCGCTGTGGTACACACCATTGAGATAAGGAGCAGCCTCACCGAAGTCAGCCTTGATCACGCCAACACCCTGCTTCAAGAGTCCTGCAAGCTTGTCCTGATACCATGCAACAGTAGCAGGATTGGAGAAGTCGAGACACACATCCTCATAAGGCAACTGACCCTTATCGTTATGCACATACAGGTCCTTCTCTACGAGTTCGTTGAAATATTTGTTCTTTGGAGTGAAGTATGGCAACTGCCACAAGCACACGTGGAAGCCATCATCCTTCAAGTCAGAGAGCATCTTGGCAGGATCGTCAAAGCGGTCGGGTGCAAACTGATAGTCACACTGCCAGTCAACTCCAAACCATCCTGTATCGAAATGTATCACATCGGTAGGGATCTTCAAGTCGCGAAGCTTCTTTGCTACCTCACGCCCTTCCTTCTCCGAGAAGTAAGTGATGCGGCTCTGCCAAGTGCCGAACGACCACAATGGTGGCATTTCAGGGCGACCAACCAACGAGGTGTACTCAGTAAGGATATCCTTTGGTTCGCCAAAGAAGATGAAGAAGTCCATCTCCTCATCAGCCATGAAGAGCTTGTTGGCGCCGATGTACGACTGACCGAAGTCGCAAGTCACAGGAGCCGAGGTGTGCATGAACATACCGTAACCCTTGTTGCTGAAGAAGAAAGGTATTGGCTTATACATATCAGGGCTCTCTGGTCCCTGAGGGTCGGTAACGAAGAGGTTGACCTTCTGTCCCACCTTATTGAGCGAAGTGAACGATTCGCCACATCCGAATATCTTCTCACCCGGAGCGAGAGAGAACACCGGATTGATGGCACGACTATTGTCCGAACCGCGCTTCATGAAAAGGAATGGAGGCACCTTGATCTGCGTGCTGTCATTATCCTTCCATGTGCGTGTGTGGGTGAGTTCCTTTCCGTTCTTATCCTTCAGGACAATGCGCCAAGGATAGCTGTTGATCACCACCGATCCCTCCGCCGACTTATACTCTACTCCAGTAGCAGTCTTTGTTACCTTCCACGAGGCTGATCCATCAGCAGGTTTCCCTACCAACATCAGTTCATCGTCGTAATTATCCTTTGGAACGATAGGCGACGTATAGACACGGATTCGCATAGTACGAGCATCCACTGGCTCGAGTGCAAACTGAAGCTGCGGATTGTTGTCGTAGGCTGGAGTTGGGAAGTCGAGCATCTGAAGTGGCTGATGCAGATACGTATTAGCATTGAAAGCCTGGCGAGGCATCAGTTGCTCGCGTTTCCACTGGAGTGTACCTCGGCCTGTTGCCGTGTCGAAGTTCACAAGGCTGTCAGCAAAGAAATAGATGTTGCTGAAGTCAGTAAACTGCTGGCTTACATCGACTGGAAGTCCTTGAAGGTACTGAACGCCATTGTTGGTAGTCAGCTGTGCCGATGCCGTAGTAGTGGCAAGCGACATCAAAGAGGCTGCAATAAACTTGTAGATAGAAGTTGATTTCATTGTCGTTATTAGGTTATAATTTTCGCAAAGATACGAGTTTTAATTTACAATTAAAATAATAATAGATTAAAAACCGTCGTTTGCACAACAAAAATGCGGGTAAACCTCGAAGATTACCCACATTTACCACATGCAAAGCAATTCGTTCGCTCATCATGTAGTTCTCAACGAATCATCCATGAAGCTGGTCATCCAAGGCTAACTACACATTATTATATAATATAGATCCGTATTCACCGTCTGCTCTTGGTGAATACGGACCTAATTCATAGTTTTGCTATTGCTGTCAAAACAAGATATTTATGACGATGCACGCCAGGTTCAAAGGGCGGATAGAAGAACCGTCCCAGCTATTCACGATTGGTTGTTATTTCCAGTATTCTGCAACATCCTCGGCTACCATAGTTGCTTCTGTCTCGGCATCGTGATATTGGTAGGTTTCGTGCCAGACAGATGACGTTGCATTAATAATGTCATCACCAAGGACCGTTGCCATCTTGGCAATGGTGGCAATGGTTAGGTTGTGAGTGCCCGACAGCCATCGGCTGACTTCTGTTTCGGTTTTGCCCAATGCACGCGCAAGGTCACGCTGACTCATGCCACGTTCCTCCAGCAGGTCGTACACCCTATTGGCAATGGCTACACACATATCCACTTGCTTCTGTACTTCGGGAGGTGTCTGCTGTCGGATCATCTCCATTATGGGATTCACTTTATTCTTTATCATCATCGTCTATTGTAAAGATTAGAGGACCTACAAGCTGAGTACCTGTAATCGTGATAATCTGTTGTTTTTCCTTATGCTTAATCTCAATGTCGATTTTCTGAAGTGTCTGAACACATTTGTGCAGTCGTATGTCTTCTTCATAAGTTCTGGTTGTCTTAACGCCACCACTACCCAGTATCAGTACCTTATGACTGATGTTCAAACAATACAATCTCAGTTCAGAAGTATCAATATGCGAAGGTAATCCCATCACTCTGTCATTCATGGAACCTTCGTATCTGAAATATCTGTCCTCAGCACCATTTTGCTTGATAATGCCTAATCTGCGTACAAGCACCTGAACATCGTGAGCATGAGAATCCTTAAATTTCAGTAGGAACTTTTCAAATTCAGTATATTCTTCTCCCTCGAATCGTGGAGAATACAAGCTTACCTTCTCGCCCGTTTCAAGTAGTTCTAGGAGTAAATTCTTTTCCATTGTTGTACAATTTGGGCACAAAAATAAACATAAAAGTTGAATCTAACAAGGATTTTTTGCTACAAATCAACTTTTATGCTTATTTTTAACATTTAATCAAAGGAATCGTACTGCTTATGGATTAATCATCGCGTGCCATGCGGAATTCCAGTTCGTAGGTTTTGATGAAGGAGTTTTTTCTATTTGCTTGTTCCTTCCACTATCTTTATTTCATCCTCAGTCAAGCCGTAGAGGTCATAGACGAGGCTGTCGATTTCGGCTTCGAGAGCGGAGGTTATTCAATTTTGCAGTTCTGAACCTGGGAATTTGACGATATGCGTCACTATGGTTCAAAGGGCGGATAGAAGAACCGTCCCAGCTATTTAGCTATTCATTTTACAAAGAAAACCTTACCTTTCTTTATTACTATACCCTTTTGATTCTTGCTTACACGAACACCATTAAGATTATATACCTTGATTGAGTCTTTATCAACTGCAATTCCATGTATAACAGAAGATAGATTCTCCTCTATTTCTTCTGCAACCGAAGCAGGGGCGGTATAGCTGTATGAAATGTCCTCTGTCACATCCTCACCGTTTATATTGAAACTACCTGCGGCAATGATAACCTCAACAGACACTTCCCCTTCTGCTGCACGTGCTACGGACTTCCAGAACGCCATAAGCTTGGCACGTGCACCCTCTTCGTTGTCAATAAAGTTGAACTTTATCGTTACAACGCCATCTTCCTCGCTGATGTCATCCTTACCGGCAGTACCCTTCAATACGCCATCAATCAGCAACTCTGCGCTTGCATCCTCGTTCACCTCAAACGTCTTCACTTCGTTCAATGCCAACTTGAACTCTGTTATATCCTCTGCATTCTCCTCGTTGATATCCATGCCTTCTTCTACAACTGGTGAGATAACATAAATCACATTTCCATTTTCATCAAGTTCATCAATCCATTTGGCATTGATCTCAAGAACATTCTGTGCACCTGTTCCCATGGATAAATCCAAAGTGTAACTTCCTTTCGTGTTGTGACGAGGGAGTTTAAACATAAGAGGCTCTACAAATGGATTTGACGCATCTGTCCATTCATAAATAGAGCCATACCATAATACATCCTCGAGATCTAACAAATCTACATAGTAGTTACCTGTACAAGGAAATGCTCCTGCTCCAATCCCAACGCTAAACTCCCCTAAAGTCTTGCTATGCACGTTGGCCGAGAATTGATAATAGCCTGCCGGGATATTTTCAATTGTAGCTTTATACTCACCATATGATACGTTTAAGAATTCCCAATATTTTTCAGAATATTCTGTTGGAACCAAAATGTTAAGTGTTGAATCTCGATTCGTCAGATTAAACTCTACCTCTCCAACCGAATATGATTCAAGGTGGAATTGTTCAAGAATAACCTGCAATTCCCAAAAATTACCTCCAAAACGTTCATCAATATTCGAGTAGAAAGTAAGACGACAATCATGAGGAACCGACAAACGACTTGTTCCTTTAACCAAAGATGGTGAATAGTGGCTATAGAATGTATATAACTCATATTCAGAAGGTACTGGCATAGGAACAGAGATTTGTTTTCCAGACTCGTATTCCAAACAGTATTCGTATTCTCCTGCAGAAAGTTGCATTACAGCTATGTTCGAATCATAAACAAACAATCCTGTAAGAACATTCGTAGAAGGAACTAGTTCCATTTCTTGCTTGAACACCTCTCCTGTTGTCAGGTTGTGGAAGACTGCAGTTCCTGCTTCATCTTCTTTAAGAAACAAACCTTCGTCATTGTAATCAGGGTATAGAGTAATGGCATAAATACCTTGATTGTATGTCCAAAGTTCGGGTGTACTCCAACAATTCCAAGATTCACCCCATCCAAGGTTAAGGTGGAATTCTCCTTCAGAATTATAACCATCAGCAATGAAAGAATGCCCCATGTTGTTATTATCTGTGGCATTTATGATAACTGGTCTTTGCTGATTAAGTTGAGTCTTCAATGGTTCAACAACATTAAGAAAATCTGTTTGTATAACCTCGGTTAAATATCCAAATCTCTTTTGAATAGCAAAAGATTGGTAATTAAAAAAGGTACCTGTTTCATCAGAAGAAAAAGAAGCTTGTTGTGCAAAGGCAATAGCTTCGCATAGTTCGGCAGGACTTAAGTTGTCACTCCATCCATTGAAACTATAATCTACATGATATACAGGCATAGGACACGATACTTCACTTGGATCATACCATCTAGTGATATTATTGTGTTCCATCACTCCAGAGTCTGAATATGTTTGGTCATAAGACACCGTCCAAGGTTTCATGTAGCGATAGTAGTTCACCACCTGAGCTGTGCTGATTGTAGAGCAACCTGCTGGAACATGTACACCATTAATGGTTGGCATGAGGTCGTTGTATGGAGCTCCCTGATCCCACGAGGTTGTTATCAGCGGTTCCACAATGGTTGTTGCAGGAGCATGATTCATGCCAGCATTCTTCTTCACTCTGTTTACTGGCTTGATGGCATCAAGTGAATCAACAACATACTTGATGAATGGAGGCATATTGTTGAAGTCCACATGGCCAGTACCATGGAAAAGGACATCGTCTCCATGTGTGATAGTCCATTCCATTTCATTCTGGTTCAAGGAAACATAGTGTCTCTTATCCTGCGAATAGGATGGAAGAACCAAAATAATTGCCAAAAGCAGTAGAACCTGCCTAAATATACAATTGTTCATATTGTTATTATTAATAGATTTACAGCAACAAAGTTACACAAAAAAAACTATTTCACAAAATTTCGTACAGAAAAAGTATAGAATCTCCATAAAGGAGCCATAGAAGAGCTATAAAGGACATCAGTATAAGCCGAACATTCACGGAACGATAACAGAACGTTAACTGACTTCATTAAATGTTTAACTCAAACTTTGGGGTTCACTTCAACCCTATCCCTGCGACCCGCTTTTCATCCAATAGATCAACGGACCTGTCCCTGCGACCCGCTTTGCCGGCCAAGAGGTTACTTAATGCAACCTTTCATTTACTCAATCAGTTTAACGCCATGATGAGCCTTGGGCGTGTATGTTTATATCAATGTATTCTTAATAATTCTTCAGTTCTTCTAAAAATTGAAGAATATCAATTACTTCAACATGTGGAAAAGGAATGGACTTTAACACATTAAAATGTCTGTCGTTGGAGACAATATACTTTGCGTCTGCCTTTATTGCACAATCAACGAATTTATTATCATCCTTGTCCGCCTGAATAAGTTCGAAATGGTAATACACCTCGATGTGCCTTGCGTTACTTCTGTTTTGAATAGCAGAAATAACATTGCGAGCAATCTCTGCAGAACCAGTTCGTTCTTCTATGATTTCTTGATATTCATCCAATATATCATCCGTAAAGCACAAACAATACTTGCCGGCTATGAAGTCTCTCCATATCGGATAAAAGCAGCTTGTTCTCTTCAACGATGAGACCAAGCAATTTGTATCTAACACGATCCTCTCCATCCGGACTAATATACGTAAGGAGTGCGCATGTGTTCTGTTTGCCAGGCCTCAATAGTTTGATCAGACAGCCTTCCCTCATCACAAAGCTTGTCCATGGCATCGAGAGCCTTGTTTGAAAAATACTCTGCAATAAGGTTGCGTATCTCCAACAACTCACGTTCATCCTTCACATTGGCTATACTTTCGAGTATTTGCATCTGGTAGCCGGTGAATACTGGTGCTGTTCTAGCATTATAGACAGCTGCAGATTCGTTAACCATCTGCGGCTCTTGCTCCTCTATTGTATACAGTTTCATATCAGTAGTATTGTTGAATTATTATTTGCTTTTCTTTGTTTAATACTGTTTGACATTAGGTTTTCGCCCTTCGCACCCTGTCAATTTAAGCAGACTAAATTTCCGCAAAAATAATAAAAATATTGCGATTGTTGCTATTGTTTGTGTCATTTTTTCTTATTATACATATAATGTGTAGGTTTTAAAGGCATAATCGAAGCAAAATGTACATTAAGATAGCAAGAATGCCGTCGACTTTTCTCCTTCCTTTTTTTTCGTTAGCCACAAAGCACGAAGTTTTTTTTCGATACCTCCTATATAACAAACATAATTTTGTTATTCCTGGTTTCGTTCGTGGGAAGGCTCCAGGTGGTTAACTGAGTAGTTACTTTTGACTCATAGTTTAATCTCCGAGAGCATCATCCATTGGAATAAGGATTAAGGCGGTTGTCGGCACAAGCTTGCAACTATTTACACAACTCCTTGCAAGGAATCAGCAAAGTCCTTGCAAGGAGTTGGTTGTTTCCTTGCAAGGACTTAGCCATGTTCTTACTATGTGTCAAGAGTTGATGAGTAACGAGGGGACGATGATTGTATAGAGTAGTGAGAATAAGATAGTATATGCTATTGGATAGGATATGCTATCCAACGGAATAAGATAGTATATCTTGTTGCGAATGGAAAGTAACGTTGAGGCAAGGTTTTTATAGCAGGTTGGTATGTTGTGTGGATGGCGACTCTGCTGCTTTACATGCGAAAAGTTGGTTTTTTATATACATTAAATACATGGTATGCATAATCATTTGTATACCAATAACTACACTATGTATATAAGTATGTACATAGGCATTTTGCTATATACACAAAACTACATGGCATCGTTTGGCGCCATGTAGTTTTGTGTATATAGATATTTTATAATATACATAGTTATATACATTCTTAAACGCTTGAATATTCGATTGTTAACTTGTCTATGTATATTATGTATATTAAATCACATACTTTCGCATGATATACTGGTATTATCGGGATTTTCACTCCCTTTGCAGACACATTAAAACAATAACATTATGAAGATAACAGTAATAGGAAAGAGTAAGTGTGGCAAGGATGGAGCCATCAGCGAATCGTTTGTGAACATGGAGGTTAGCGCATGGCTTGAGTGAATAAAGTTGTTCCTAATTGTATACTGTTCCAAAAACTTATTTGATCCGTACACCTCAACAAAAATGCGGGTAAAGCCGAAACTTTACCCGCATTTATTATCGTAGGAATCAAGTACGAACACTTGATGTCACATTACTTAACCATGATCTTCTTTACCGATCCGTCTGAGAGCTTAACGATGTTTATACCCTTCTGTGGAGTAGTGAGGCGAGTACCATTGATTGAGTAGATGGCATCGACCTTAGTGCTTGCAGGAGCAGCAGTAACGGCTGTTGGGTCGAACTCATCAGCAGGGAGGTTGTCGTAAGTGTAAACGTCGATGTAGAATACGTGTGGGTTGTTGCCCAATGTGATAGAGTAAGGTGCATCGACTGGAGCCTCACCAATCACAGGATAGCGTGAGTTAGTGTAGTTTGAACCACCGTAACCGATGTACATCAATACGAGCTCACCTGCAGCTACAGCCTCACGTGGGAATGTGAACACTGGCTTAGTACCGAAGTAAAGACCAAGATCGTCGTTGATGTAGAGGAGGATAGAGCTTGTCTGAGCATTTGCAGAGTTTACGTATGGAGGGTTGCTTACATCGATGCCTTCCCAGATCTTGGCAGCATCCTCTTCATAACCGTAACCATCAGCATTGGCATTCCAACCGCCTTCGATAACCTTGAGCGATGTACGGCCCTTGCCTGTATCAAACTCCCACCAGCCAGATGACTTCATGGCAGCCTCATAGTTTGAAACATCAACACCTTCAGCCTCGAGCTTGTTGTACTCCTCTACGCTGATGTAAGTAGTGTCGCTGGTCTCAGCATTTACTACGTAGTACTTATCGATTGCCTCAGGAACCGATGGGTCCTGCTGGATGAGAGCCTTCTGGTAGTCAGAGAGGTGAACGAAGTCCCAGTCGTGAGCACCAGCAGCTGCCTTATCGGCGTTCTTGCGGCGAATGTTTACACCCGACTTGAATGCCTCGTCCTGAAGCACACCGTCAGTATAACCTTCTACGGTTACAGTCACCTTATAGTCAGTAGTTGCTGTGAATGTCTCACCGATACCTGCGTTTGGCTCAAATACTGTATATGAGCTGCCGCCATCAGCCTCGCATGAGATGTTGAATGACTCACCGCAAAGGGTGTTGTTAGCCCACTCGATTGAGTAGATACGCTCTGCGCCGTTGAAACCTACGAGGCTAACTGTAGGAGCATTGAGGACTACCTCACCTACATTAACCTTGAACTCAACGATCTCAGACACAGCACCATTCTCAGAAGTAGTAGCAGCAATGATAGTTACGATACCGTCACCATCAGAGTCGTCGGTAGCTGTAACTGTGAAGTAGCCAGACTCCTGATCGTACTCATAGTCATCGTACGAACCGCCTTCGTCTACAATACCGTAAGTAGTCTTACAAGCAGCACCGAGAGTAGACTCACCTACTGTGAGTTCGATGTTACGAGCTGTGCCGTTTACGCCTACCACCTTGTACGATGGAGTAGAAACCGACTCCTCAGCAGCAGCATCGATCCAGATCTGAACACCCTGGATAGCTGCGTTCTTACCGAATGCGATGTAGAGAGGGCCATCGATGATGACACGGAAGTAACGATAGTTGTCTGCAAGGCTTACAGCATCCTCAGCAGTCATATCTACGCCTTCGTTCTGGATAGCGTGAATCTCGTCTGTGATTTCCTCAACTACGTTCTCGCTATTGTTGTTTGAGAGGTATGAAGCAGTCCATGCTGGGATAGTACCATCAAGACTCTGCTTCTGGATACGGTTACAGTTGACAGCATAAGTGTGAACCTCACCAATCTCTGGCTCAAGGATGTTTGTACCGCCCTCGCCCTGGATACAGAGTATCTGACCTTCCTTCAGTCCGCTGAGGATGGCATAACGGATACCATTCTTGTTGTTGTAGAGTCCCTTTGAAGCATTGAACTCAATGTTGCCGATACCCATGTACCAGCCTTCCATACCCTCGTTAGTAACCTTTACAGGAACATAGCCGTCGCATACAGGCATACCAGTGTCATCAGCATCGCCTGTAGTGAATACATCAGGAGTGATTGGCTTATCATTGACTGTAAGGGCAATGAAGTTCCATGTCTTAAACAGACGCATGTTGTACGTTTCGTTCTGAAGCACACCATTCTCTGATGGAAGGGTGAACTCCTGCGCCTTAGCTACCACCGATGCAAGCATCAGGACAGCAAATGCAAAAAATGAGTAGAATTTCCTCATAAACAATTTATTTAAGATTTATAAATAGGGTTTTGTTTCACTTTCGTAGAAAAAGCACGGCAAAGATAATAAAAAAAAGCGTCTTTACTTCCATAATTGGCAATAAATGCATACTTTTGCACATAAATAGCAACAAAAACACTCGAAAATGACAATTACAGACGATGAACGATTCATGCGACAGGCTCTCATCGAAGCGCACAAAGCCCTTGAGGCAGATGAGATTCCTATCGGTGCCGTGGTGGTAGCCAACGGCAGCATCATAGGCCGAGGCCACAATCTCACGGAGACTCTCCACGATGTGACAGCCCACGCAGAGATGCAAGCCATAACGGCTGCCGAGGAGTATCTGGGAGGCAAGTATCTCGACAAGTGTACCTTGTATGTCACCGTTGAGCCATGCATCATGTGTGCCGGAGCCATAGGCTGGAGCCAGATGGGACGCATCGTATTTGGTGCCTCCGATCCTAAGCGAGGCTATCAGACCTACGCACCACGCGCATTTCATCCAAAAGCCACGATGACAAGCGGCGTGCTGGAAGAGGAATGTGCTCAGCTGATGAAGGAGTTTTTCAAGAGCAAGAGATAGCGCCCTCCCTGGCCGAGTAGCGGAACCTCACGTAGTATAGCACTCCTGCCGTAGTGAGTCCGAACGGAAAACTCCACCACACGCCTTCTGCGCCACCATCCAACACGAAGGCAAAGATGTAGGCAAAAGGCACGCTCACTATCGCATAGGCTATCACGGCAAAGAGCATCAGGTACTTCACATCCGCAATGGCGCGAAGGCAGTTGGCAAATATGGTCTGCATGCAGTCACCCACCTGGTAGCACACCAGAGGCGGAATGAGCGTAACCACCATTGCCACCACCTCCGGGCTGGTAGTGAACAGCGCGGCTATCTGGTGTCCGAACAGACACATAGGCACGATGACCATCAACGACGAGACGAACGACATCCATAGCGCCGTGAGTGCGGTGGCCCGTACTTCGCCCCATTCGCCCTGCCCTTTGTAATAAGCAATGCGTATAGCCGCGGCAGCACCTATTCCATAGTATACCATGAATCCCATAGTACTTACGGTACACATCACTTGATGGGCAGCAAGAGCCGTTGCTCCTATCCATCCCATGAACAATGCGCACACATTGAAACTGCCAGCTTCAAGACACAACTGTACACTGATAGGAATGCCCAGTCGAGTCAATCGTCCTGCATCCCTGAACGTCCAGTCGCCCTTGAACTTTGCAAGGTACGACCCCTTCCTGCGATAAGCCAGCAGCACAGCAAGCATCATGACTCGCGCCACCAGCGTAGCTACTCCAGCACCAGTCAGTCCAAGTTCCGGGCACCCGAGGTTGCCGAAGATGAGGAGGTAGTTGAGTGCCACATTGAGCACATTGCCGCCAAGCATCACGTACATCGGTGTCTTGGTGTCGCCCGTAGCATCGAAGCATTGCTTCAAGGCATTGAATGCGGCAAGAAAAGGCAACGAGGACAGCAGCACCAGGAAGTATGGCTTGATGAGAGGCATCAGTTCCACAGGCTGCCCCAGTCGCTCCACATTATTATATAATAGGAGAAGCAGTCCTATCACGACTACGCTTGCTATGACATTCACCAGCACGCTGCTTCGCCTTGCCTGAACCACCGAGTCGTAGTCGCCCTTGCTGAAGTAGTCGCCCACCACCGGTGTGGAAGCATAGGAGATACCCAAAAGGAAATATATGACAAGGTTGAATACGTTGTTCACAAATCCCGATGCCGAAAGCTCCGGAGTGCCGTACCACCCCACCATAATGGTATCAGCCCAGCCTTGCAGAATACTGCCAAGCTGGGCTATAACTATAGGTAATGCTAATGTGAGGATTGCCTTACTGCGCATTCTCGTCGAGATAGCTGTCCTTGAATCCAAGGAAGTAAAGCACACCATCCAGTCCGATGGTATTGATTGACTGACGGGCATTAGCCACTACACGTGGCTTGGCATGGAAGGCTATACCAAGACCCGCCTCCGAAAGCATTGGAAGGTCGTTGGCTCCATCGCCCACGGCAATGGTCTGCTGGAGGTCCACCTTCTCCACCTGTGCAATGAGTCGCAGCAGCTCAGCCTTGCGCTTTCCATCTACGATCTCGCCCACATAGTTGCCTGTCAGGTGACCAGTCTCATCTATTTCCAGTTCGTTGGCATACACATAATCGATGCCATACTTCTTCTGGATGTATTCGCCAAAGAAAGTGAAACCACCCGAGAGGATTGCAATCTTATATCCATACTTCTTGAGCACGTACATCAGTCGATCCACACCCTCCGTGAATGGAAGGTTCTCTGCGATGTCGCGCATCACGCTCACATCAAGTCCCTTGAGCAACTTGCATCGCTGTGTGAACGACTCCTTGAAGTCGATCTCGCCCCTCATGGCACTCTCCGTGATGGCTGCCACCTCATCGTACACACCGTGCTTACGTGCCAGTTCGTCGATAACCTCTGCCTGAATGAGCGTGGAGTCCATATCGAAACAGATGAGTCGGCGCATGCGGCGGTACATATTGTCGCGCTGGAACGAGCAGTCGATCTCCAGGTCGCCACACATCTTCAGAATCTCGCTGTGGAGTGCGCCCTTATCCTTTGGAGTGCCTCGCACAGAGAACTGAATGCAGGCGCGTGTCTTCTCCTTCGGATGCACGATGCTCGCACGTCCTGTCAGACGCTGGATGGCATCGATGTTGAGTCCCTGATCAGCGATGAGCTTAGTCACGGCTTCAATCTGACGCGCCTCAAGGCGACGTCCCAGCACGGTAAGCATGTAGCGGTTCTTGCCCTGGCGTGATACCCATGCCTCATACTCATCCATAGTGATTGGGTAGAACTTGATGTTCACATTCAGTTCGCTGGCCTTAAACAGCAACTCCTTCATGACACGACCTGAGTTCTCCTCATTCACGCGTATCAGGATGCCAAGACTCAGCGTTGAGTGAATGTCAGCCTGACCGATGTCCTGAATGTGCACATCGTAGCGTGCCAGAATGCTCATTATGCTTGCTGTGAGTCCAGGTCGATCCTCACCCGTGATGCGAAGCAGCATCAATTCCTCTTTCTGAATATCTGCGGTATTCATGTGTTTATCTGTTTTTTGATTTAGTTATGCACGTTAGGTAATCGTAATGCTCGCCCTCAGCCACCATCTCTGCCTCGTAGCCAGCCTCCTCGGCATAGCCCTGCAGCGTGGCGAAGTCGATGTAGAGCCAAGGAAACGGATTGCCCTTCACCCTCTTGTACTGCATCTGGTATTCAAGTTCGCCGTAGTAGCTGTCATCAAGATTGATGGCAAACGAGCCATCGTCCTCCTCAAACACATACCTGATGTCGGACGAATCCATGATCAAGCGTCCTCCTTCATTGAGCAATGCGTCCAGATGGGCAAAGAAGTCTGGCAGACGGTCCACGCTGCCTATGATACCCGAACCGTTCATCAGCATCAGTATGGTGTCGTACTTTTCGCCCTTGATGTCAAAGAAGTCCTTGAGCATGGCATGCTCCACTCCCCTCTCCTGCATGGTCTCGACCGACAGAGGCGAGATGTCGATCGCCTCCACCTCTTTCTTCATGTCCTGCAGCACAAGTGCATGGCATCCGGCTCCAGCACCTACATCAAGTATGCGTCCTTCGGCCATCTGGAGCGCCTTCTGCTCTATAGCAGGCATCTCGTCCCATTCCCGGAACAGGGTTTCGACAGGAATCTCATCCTCTTCAAACTGAGGTGAGAACACACGCAACCTACCTGCCACTCCATTCTTCTGGAAGTCGGCTATCGCACGTCCCATCGGGTCCTTCTCTTTGACTAGAATCATTAATTATGGTATGAAAAAAAAATTAAAGAGTGCCATCATCAGCAAAGATGATAACACTCCTATACGTTTATTCTTACTTAGCAATGATAAGGAAGTACTTCTTCTTGCCCTGCTGCACGAGGAGGTATTTGCCATCGAGCAGGTCGGCAGTAGTGAGCACCTGGTCAGGCTGAGCAAGCTTCTCCTTGTTGACCGAAACGCCGCCACCCTTCACGAGTGTCTTCATCTCGCCCTTCGATGGGAAGCACTGAGCCTTCTCAACGCAAAGGTCAGCAGCCTTGATGCCAGCCTCGAAGTCAGCCTTTGCAACCTCAAACTGTGGTACACCGGCAAACACATCGAGCAGAGTCTTCTCATCAAGCTTCAGCAGACTTTCCTTTGTCGACTTGCCAAACAGGATGTTGGAAGCCTCGATAGCCATGTCAAGATCCTCCTTCGAGTGAACCATGACAGTCACCTCTTCAGCAAGGCGCTTCTGGAGCACACGACGTCCTGGGTCGGTGTCGTGCTCTGCGATGATAGCATCGATCACTTCCTTCTCAAGCGATGTGAAGATCTTGATGTACTTCTTTGCATCCTCATCTGGCACATTGAGCCAGAACTGGTAGAATGTATATGGAGATGTACGCTCACGATCGAGCCAGATGTTGCCTGATTCTGTCTTACCAAACTTGCGGCCATCGCTCTTTGTAACGAGTGGGCAAGTGAGAGCGAAGCATTCGCCACCGTTCTTACGGCGTATGAGCTCCGAACCTGTAGTGATGTTACCCCACTGGTCTGCACCTCCAAGCTGCAGGCGGCATCCCTTGTTCTCATAGAGCCAGAGGAAGTCGTAGCCCTGAAGGAGCTGGTATGTGAATTCGGTGAACGAAAGTCCATCGCGAGCCTCACCGTTCAGACGCTTCTGTACCGACTCCTTTGCCATCATATAGTTGACAGTAATGTGCTTACCGATGTCGCGAGCAAAATCGAGGAATGTGAAGTTCTTCATCCAGTCGTAATTGTTCACGAGCTCAGCGTGGTTAGGAGCGTCGCTATCGAAGTCAAGGAAGCGTGAGAGCTGCTCCTTGATGCAAGCCACATTGTGCTTCAATGTCTCCTCATCGAGAAGGTTGCGCTCCTGGCTCTTGCCTGAAGGGTCGCCGATCATACCTGTTGCACCACCCACGAGAGCCAGAGGCTTGTGGCCGCAGCGCTGGAAGTGGCGAAGCATCATCACGCCACACAGGTGGCCGATGTGAAGTGAGTCGGCAGTAGGGTCAATACCCAGATATGCTGTGGTCTGCTCCTTGTTGAGCAGTTCGTCCGTACCTGGCATCATCTGGTGAATCATACCGCGCCAGGTCAGTTCCTTTACAAAATCTTTCATGTCGTTGTCGTTTGTTTATGATATTTATTTGCGTGCAAAGGTACGAAATAATAATTAGAAACCACCCCTCCCTACTAATATTTTTGCATTATCGCGCAAAAATCTGCGCCGTCTCTCCCCAAACACTCGTATTACACTGTCAAAATGCAAGGATTTGTCAACAAAACGATGACATTTGGGCATAATACGGAAAGAAAATATCATTTTTTCGTTGTTTTTATCAATTTTCTTACATTTTGTTTGGTCACAAATATACAAATGCTTACCTTTGCAGCGTCAAAACAAGATTAACGCTTACTTTTTGACAAAACGACACAACACAAACTAAGTGCGACACAGCACAACACAAACACTTCAGAGACTAAGCACAAACACAATAGAAGCAAGTGACACAGACGCAGAATATTTCACGGCAATATTTATAAAAAAAACTAAAGACGCAAACAACAAAACATTCACAAACATAAACACAAAAACATTTTAAAGGTATGAAAAAGATTGAAGCTATTATCCGTAGGACAAAGTTCGAGGATGTCAAGGAGGCTCTTCTTGCTGCCGACATCGACTGGTTTGAGTATCATGATTGTCATGGCATCGGACAAAGCCGCCAGGAGCGCATCTATCGAGGAGTAGTGTATAGCACCGATATGATCGAGCGTATGCACATTACCATCATTTGCCGCGACATGCTTGTTGACAATACAGTATCTGTACTGCTTCAGGCAGCCCACACCGGACAGGTTGGTGATGGCCGTATCTTCATCAGCGAAGTCATGGACTGCTACTCTATACGTACAGGCGAGCATGGCGACACCGTATTGAAGGACAAGAAATAAGGGCATGCGCCATGTACAATTTACCATGTACAATGTACTATTCAGTATATACCATTTACCTCGTACAATGTACATTTCTTACAATCATTCATTTTAACACAAACGCACATTTATGTTACACACTATATTAGACGCTGCTCCTGCTTTGGTTGAGGAGGCAGTAGACCACGTGAATGGTCTTGATACTCTTTGGGTTTTACTTGGTGCCATGCTGGTGTTCTGGATGCAGCCAGGATTCGCTCTTGTAGAGGCAGGCATGACGCGTTCGAAGAATACAGCCAACATCCTTATGAAGAACTTCTGCGACTTCATGGCAGGTTCGGTACTGTTCTGGATCGTTGGTTTCTCACTTATGTACGGTGCTGACCATGGATTGCTTGGCTGGAGCGGTTTTGGATTCATTGGAGAGGACTCCAACATCCCTGCCGAAGCTACATTCATCTTCCAGACCGTGTTCTGTGCCACTACAGCTACAATCGTCAGCGGTTCGATGGCTGAGCGCACAAAGTTCTCTATGTACATCGTTTATTCCATCCTCATCAGCCTCTTCATCTACCCTATCGAAGGCCACTGGTCTTGGGGCGGTGGATGGCTCTCAGAGCTTGGTTTCCACGACTTTGCCGGTTCAACAGTCGTTCACCTCTGCGGTGGAGCACTCGCCCTTGCAGGTGCCATCGTGCTCGGCCCTCGTATCGGCAAGTACGATAAGGACGGCAACAGCCGCGCTATCCCAGGTCACAACCTCACACTCGCTGCTCTTGGCGTGTTCATCCTCTGGCTCGGATGGTTCGGATTCAACCCTTGTTCTACAGTTGCCATCACAGGCTACGACAATGCAGTAAGCGCATCGCACGTGTTCGTTACTACCAACATGGCAGCAGCAGTAGGCGGTATCGCAGCCCTCATCTACACTTGGCTGGTGGATGGCAAGCCTTCGCTCTCGATGGTGTGCAACGGTGTGCTCGCAGGCCTTGTAGGTATCACAGCTGGTTGCGACTGCGTTGACATCTGGGCAGCAGCGGTGATCGGTGGCGTGGTAAGCGTAGTAATGTGTCTCAGCGTCAGCTTCATTGATAAGGTGTGCAAGATTGACGATCCTGTAGGTGCTGTTTCAGTACACGGTGTAGGCGGTCTGCTCGGTACCATCCTCACAGGTGTGTTCTGCAACCCTGACCTTGATGGTGTAGAAGCATCGGTAGGCATTCAGGCTCTCGGCGCTGTAACAGTAGCGGTATTCGCATTCGTAGTCGGCCTCATATTGTTCGAGGTCATCAAGCACACTCACGGTCTCCGCGTTGAAAAGCGCATCGAGGAGGAAGGTCTTGACATCTACGAGCACGGAGAGACTGCTTACAACTAAGCTCAGTAGAGTATAAGCAATTTATACATTACTTATCAAGCAATATATTCTAATTTTTTTAATTCTTTCATTAACAACGTGTGTGGAATAGCAATGATTAGGCTGCTTAAGCCTAAGGAATATTACGAGAAGAAGTATGGCAACGGATGGGCTCTCGGCAAACTCTATCTGATGATGGAGAAGCAGCACAACCGCGGTCAGGAAGGCGCAGGCATCGCCTGTGTCAAGATGAAGCAGCCCGATGGCCAGGAATACATGTTCCGCGAGAAGGCCGAAGGCAAGGATGCCATCACAAAGATATTCGAACAAGCTTACCACATAGGTATGGATCAAGGCAGCGAGATGTACATGGGACATCTTCGTTACTCAACTACAGGAAAGGGCGGACTGCAATATGTCCATCCTTTCCTTCGTCGTAACAACTGGAGAGCCAAGAACCTGTGCCTGTGCGGCAACTTCAACATGACCAACATCGATGAGGTGTTCGACACCATCACCAGCCAGGGGCAGTCGCCACGTATCTACAGCGATTCGTACATCCTGCTCGAACTGATGGGGCACCGACTGGACCGTGAGGTGGAGCGCAACTTCGCCATAGCAAAGGAGCAGGGCCTTGAGGGACGTGCCATCACCGACTACATCGACAACAATGTAGACATAGGCAATGTGCTCCGCACCACTATGCCACACTTCGATGGTGGCTACGTGATGTGCGGTATGACCGGTAGCGGTGAGATGTTTGCCATGCGCGACCCTGCAGGCATCCGTCCAGCCTTCTATTACCGCGATGACGAGATTGTGGCAATAGCCAGCGAGCGTCCGGTGCTGCAGACCACCTTCAGCATCCAGCACACCGACATCACCGAACTCCAGCCTGGTGAGGCTATCACCATCAACCGTGCCGGACGTGTGGACATCCTGCAGATCATTCCAAGGAGCGACACCGTACTGCCTTGCTCGTTCGAGCGTATATATTTCTCACGAGGCAACGATATCGATATCCATCACGAACGCAAGCAACTGGGCGAACAGCTCTGCGGGCAGATAGTTGACGCCCTCGGAGGCGACATCAAGAACACCGTGTTCTCTTACATTCCAAACACAGCCGAGGTGGCTTACTACGGTATGGTACACGGCCTGAAACAGATGTCGCCCGATATACGTTCGGAGAAGATAGTGGCAAAGGACATCAAGCTGCGCACCTTCATCACCGAGGGCAGCACACGCAACGACCTTGCGGCTCACGTCTACGATGTCACCTACGGAGTGGTGCGCCCAGGCATCGACAACCTCGTGGTGATCGATGACAGCATAGTGCGAGGCACTACGCTTCGCGAGAGCATCATCAAGATACTCAACCGCCTGCAGCCACGCTCGATAGTCATCGTAAGTTCTGCTCCACAGATACGCTACCCCGACTTCTATGGTATAGACATGAGCAACATAGGCGACTTCATTGCCTTCCAGGCATGCATCTCGCTGCTCAAGGAGAAGGGCATGTCCAACATCATTGATGAGGTGTACATCGGTTGTCTCAAGGGCGATGAGCACGCTCTGCAGATGCTCTACAAGCCATTCACTGCCGAGCAGCTTAACGAGCAGATGGTCAAGCTACTTCGTCCCGAGGGGGTTGACACACCTATACGCCTTGTGTTCCAGACCATTGAAGGTCTTCACAACGCCATTCCAAACCATCCAGGCGACTGGTACTTCACTGGCCATTATCCAACAAAGGGAGGCTACCGTCTGGCAGCCAAGTCATTCATTGATTACTACAAGAAAAACTTTTTATAGCAAACCATGCAAACTATGCAGACTAAATACATATTCGTCACAGGAGGTGTAGTATCATCGCTCGGCAAGGGCATCATATCCTCATCCATCGGCAAACTCCTCCAGGCACGCGGCTACCGCATCACCATTCAGAAGTTCGACCCTTACATCAATATCGACCCAGGCACGCTCAATCCTTACGAGCACGGCGAATGCTACGTGACCAATGATGGCATGGAGACCGACCTCGACCTCGGCCACTACGAGCGCTTCACAGGCATACGCACCACCCGCAACAACTCTGTCACTACAGGACGCATCTACAAGACGGTCATCGATCGCGAGCGCCATGGCGACTATCTGGGCAAGACCATCCAGGTGGTGCCTCACATCACCGATGAGATCAAGCGCCGCATGCTGCGCCAGGAGGATAGCACCGACTACGACTTCATCATCACCGAGGTGGGTGGAACGATAGGCGACATCGAGAGCGCACCATTCATGGAGGCCATCCGCCAGCTGCGCTGGGAACTGGGCCGAAATGCCGTGAGCGTGCACCTCACCTACGTGCCTTACCTCAAGGCTGCTGGCGAGCTGAAGACCAAGCCTACGCAGCACTCCGTGAAGGAGATGCAGGGCATGGGTATCCAGCCCGACATACTCATACTTCGTACCGAGCTTCACCTCTCCGATGGCATACGCAGCAAGGTGGCATCGTTCTGCAACGTCGACCTCGAGTGCGTGGTGCAGAGCGAGGACTTGCCAAGCATCTACGAAGTGCCAGTCAACATGCAGAAGCAGGGACTCGATGCAGCCATCCTGCGCAAGTTCGCCATCCCTGTGGGCGAGACTCCAGCCATGCTGCCTTGGCATGAGTTCCTCAACAAGCAGAAGACGGCTACCACCATCGTGCGCATCGGCCTTGTGGGCAAGTACGACCTTCAGGATGCCTACAAGAGCATACGCGAAAGCCTCAACCTTGCCGGCATCTACTGCGGCGCCAAGGTCAAGATGGAATTCATCAATAGCGAAGCCATCACGAAGCAGAACGTAGGCGAACTGCTGGAAGGCTTCGCAGGCGTGCTCATCTGCCCAGGCTTCGGCCAGCGAGGCATAGAGGGCAAGATCATTGCTGCCGAGTACACGCGCACCCACGACATCCCTACGTTCGGCATTTGCCTTGGCATGCAGATGATGGTCATCGAGTTTGCACGCAACGTGCTCGGCCTCTCCGATGCCAACAGCCGCGAGATGGATGCCGACACTCCTCACAATGTTATTGACATCATGGAGGACCAGAAGAACATCACCAACATGGGTGGCACCATGCGTCTCGGCGCCTATGCCTGCGAGCTTCGCGAAGGCAGCAAGGTAGCGTCCATATACAAAGAAGCGATGATCAGTGAGCGTCACCGTCATCGCTATGAATTCAATAATGATTATCTTACCGACTATGAGTCGCACGGCATGCAATGCGTAGGTACCAACCCTGAGTCGCACCTCGTGGAGATTGTCGAGATCCCTGACAATCGCTGGTACATCGGCACTCAGTTCCACCCTGAGTATTCAAGCACCGTGCTTCGTCCTCATCCGTTGTTCGTATCCTTCATCTCTGCCACTTTGCAGTCATCCTGCTGATTGCTGGCAGATGAGCTGAGTGCGAGCACACGCTCCACGTGCTGGCATATCTGCCGGTACTGAGGCGAATCCTTGAACATCGTGTTCCTGCGCATCATGACAACCACAGGTTGCTGTGAGCGCATGTAGCACGTCATCTCATTGTCCATCTGAGTCGTGTTCCTGCCAGCCAGGCGCTTGATGTCCTTCTCGCGCTCACGCCTCAACACCGTGGCTACAGGTTCGATGACACCTCCCACTACATTGTCAAACAGGTTGTGCCCCTGCAAGTAGAGGTACACGTTCTGAGGCGTCACGCCCAGTCGTGCCAGGTCGGCCTTCAGCGGCTTTATCTTCCCCTTTGCCTCCGGGTAGTGGCTCTGCATCCATGCCACGCGGCGATTCACGTTGTGTCGCAGGCGGTCCAGAGCCTCCGTAGGGTTGAAGATGTTCACCTTCTCGGGCGTTATGAAGTTGTTCAGCTTGTTGAGGGGCATCTCCGAAAAGCGGTCATGCCTGTACAGCCACATCGCCCACACGAAGAGGTCGTAGACTGCCTCCGAATATGCCTTCAGGTACTCCTCAAAATCGAATATCGTCCTATCGTTGAGCGTAGCCATCACACACACATTGTGCAGGCTTGGAGCCCAGCATTGCAGGTTCTCGATGGCATAGGCATAGGTATGCACCACGTACGGATTGTCAAGCATCAGTCGCGAGTTGCGCGTTGCACCCTGCAGCAAGTAGTCGATATCGGCATCCACGCATGCTATCATGTACTCACCCAGACTGTCGCCCAGACGGTTCATCATAGCCGTCTTCTTGCCTCGGTTGAGATTGGTCTTCGAAGGCAACATTACCTCAAACACGCGCTCCTCGTTCTCATACTGCGACAGAATGCTTCGCCAGAAGAAGATGTCATCGTACGATTCCACGTAGGCGACGATCTTCTTCACCTTCTTCTTCTGCAACTTGTTGGCAGCATTGAGGTATCCGGAGTTGAGGTATGATGATAACTGTTTTGCCATCTATTGTATTACTTCTTACTTCATACTTCTTACTTACTGGAGATCTCATTCACTTCAGTCACATTGCCCATCCATCCGTCCATGATGAGGGCAGGCGAATGGGTCGACAGGATGATCTGCGCGTTAGGATTGAGCTGGCGTATGAGGGCTATGAGCTTCTGCTGCCACTCGATGTGCAGACTTATCTCAGGCTCATCCATCAGCAGGGCATAAGGCTCCTGGTTCTCCACCAGCACGGTGAGCAGGATGACGAGCATCTGCTTCTCGCCCGAGCTGAGCTGATAAGGGGTCAGCACCTCATCGCCCTGGATGAACTGTATCTCATTGCTCTTGCGGTCTATGACCTTGTGAGTCTCCACAAACATCTCGTCCATCATGTCCTGGAACTGCACCTTAGGCACACTCACCTTGGCTGCCTCCAGCTGGTCGTCAGCATTGCCGCTGGTCAGGAGGGCTATGATGCGGTTGCCCATGTTCACCTGATAGTCGAGGTAGCGCTTCTGCAGGCGGTATATCTGCCAGTCGAGCTCAGTCTTCACGCGTGAGTCGGCAAGCTTCTCGAGCAGGTCGCTGTTGAGCAGCGGCTTGTCGAACGAACGTATGAGGTCAAACTTTATCCATGTTGCATCCTCTGGGTACAATCGTATTGCCACGCCATGAGGAGCCTCGCCTGGGGTCATCTCACCCTTCTCAATCTTCAGCAGATTGACAGCCGAATGGTTGATGATGGTACTCTTGCCCACACCGTTTATGCCACTCAGGATGTTGACATCAGGCTGGAGCTCCCACTTTATGTGGCGCCCACCCTTCCACAGAGCCTTGATCTCTATGCTCTTTATGTAGTCTGCACGCTTTTCCATCATTTCCTTACTTTATACTTTTTAGTCACTTTAGCCTTAATGATCCTTATGTCCTCCAGCGGACGGTCGTTCTTGTCGGTCTCCACCACCTGAATGGCATCGACCACATCCATGCCGCTCACCACCTGTCCGAACACCGTGTAGCTGCCATCCAGGTGGGGTGCTCCGCCCTCGGTCTTGTACACCTCGCGCATGGCCTCTGTGAGTTTGAAGGTACCTCCAGTCCACTCGTCTATGCGCTTCTGGGTGCGGTCCAGCTCCTCATCGGTGAAGGTGCGTCCTGTCACTATCGTGAACTGTGTGGACGACGATGCCTTCTGTGGGTTCACATCATCACCCTCGCGTGCGGCGTTCAGCATACCACGGCGATGGAAGAACTCCGGCACACGAAACTCGGCAGGAATCTCATCGCCTGGCTTCTCGTCGCCCTCACCCAGCAGCTCGCCCGGCTTGGCATGCTTGCTGAGGCGGTCGCCCG
Source organism: Bacteroidaceae bacterium (assembly GCA_024401225.1). Taxonomy (GTDB): domain Bacteria; phylum Bacteroidota; class Bacteroidia; order Bacteroidales; family Bacteroidaceae; genus Minthosoma. Next base: position 29,284 of record JAKSLM010000028.1, read on the forward strand.
TCTGGATGATGAACTTATTTATCACGCGATGCCACAGCACTCCGTTGTACGTGCCAGCCTTCACCTGTCGGATGAAGTTGTCGCGATGCAATGGAGTCTCGTTGAGCAGTTCAACGACTATGGTACCCTTATCCGTCTTGAAAGTCACCTGTGCCCTCTGTTCCTTCTGCGCCATGGCCGTCATGCATGCCATGAGCACGAGCACCGTGATCGAAGCTATTCTCTTCATACTGTCTGTGCAATGAATATTGGTTATTTGCCTGCGTGAAGCGGACTGATAGTTATCACTCGATCGTAGGCTGCTGGCTTGACACGATACTCATCGAGCACGTATACGCAGGTACAGCCCACACCGGTGGTGTTGTAGTCGAGATTGAGCGTATAGCGATCCTCCTGTGGCTGCAATTGGTATGTAAACTGGCTCTTGGTGAGATTGTCGGTCGAGAACTGGTAGGCATTGAAGTTGAACAACTCGTTCATGGATATCTGCAATCCCTCACCCGACTTGTCGAGCAGCTGCACGTAGCGAGTATCGGTGCGCAATGCATGATCCTGAGGCAGGAGGTAAGGCTCGTACATGTCAGCCACCGTCTTGTTCCACACGCCTACCGGATAGCCCGTCTTACGGTCAGGATAGTTCTCCTCCGGACCACGTCCATACCATGTGATATTGTCAAACTCGTTGGCTACCGATGTAGTGAAACCAATGCGAGGCAGCAGCTCAGGCAGTTTGCCCTGCGGACTCAGGTGGTTGTCGATCTTCACCGTACCATCGCTGTAGAAGTGGTATGTGTAGTCGATCGAGAATCCTGCCAGCTGCACTCCCTGTATGTAGAGGTCGAGGGCGCCGTACGACGATGCTCCCACCTGCACCAGCTGATGCACCTTCACCATGGTCTCATGATCATTGTGGGTGAGAGTCACCTCTGCAGGCTGAACCTTGAGCTGGTTCACGCCCTTCGAGTAGAAGAGTGTAGCCACCATGCCACCATAGCCTTCGGCATATCCGCCATTCACGCGGAAGGCATCCCACGAGTCAAACTCGTTGGCAAGCGGTGCACGCCACAGGTTGAATGCCATCGGAGCCTTGAGCACAGGCTTGCCGCCCACCTCTATCTGTTCGAGGTTGCCCGTAGCCTTGCTTATTGCATAGCTGAAGCCCTCGCCGCTTATCTTGACCTGGCTGTCGTCCTCCTCGGTCTTCACGCCCTGCGATGAGAGGCGAGCGGCAGGAGCAGGAGCGTTCCACGATGTGAGTTCGAGCTGATCCCATGCCACCTGATGGCCAGCCTTAGCCCACACCTCGTCCTTCTTGATCGATGAAGTGATCATCACGCGGTACTCCTTTCCTGGCACGATGGCTGGCTTATGGTAAGGGATGCGGACGGTCTGCTTCTGCTGCGGACCGGCAGTAAGCTGCAGGTCGCCCTCCTCTATCACCTTGCCATCCTCCATCAGAGCCCAATGCGATGCATACTGTGTCAGGTCGGAGAAGTACAGGCGGTTGGTCACCTCTGCCTCGCCCGTCTCAGCATTGAGCAGGCGAATGCTTACAGGCTGGGTGGTCCACTTCATCTGCAGCATCTCAGGCTGTACCGTGCGGTCAGGCCAGATGCTTCCGTAGGTACGCATGTTGCCACCTATGGTGAAGAAGGTACCCTCGTCGCCATTGCCGTCGAACGTGAGGTAGAGCACGGCGTCGCTTGCCGTACCCTCTCCATCGGCAAGGCACTTGTTGTATATTGCCACATTGTCCATCTCAGCATCGGCTGTGTAGATGGTCTGCGGATCCTGAGCATGATTGCCGGCAAAGCGTCCTATGTTGATAGGGTAAGGGAAGTTGCTCAGCATGCCACGCTCCGTAGGCTGATTGCCTCCACGGCCGTTGCCACCCTGCTGAGGCTTGGCCTCGGTCGATGCCGTACCCTTGAGTTGATGGTCGATGTAGAGCTTCATCTCCTTGCCGTCCCATGAGGCTGTGACATGGTGCCATGAGCCTATCCAGTCGGATGGCAAATCGACACTAAGCTCATGCTTCAGTCCCGAATGCAGGAAGAACTGCAACTTGTCAGCACCGCGCTGCACTACGCCAAACTGCGTGTTGCCCTTCGTGATGTAAGGTGCACCCTCGTACGTGCCGCACAGCTTGCCCGGCTTCACGTCGAAGCTGATGGTCAGCGCCTTGCTTGTCAGTTCTACGTTATTGCTGCGATACACCTCCACCCACTCATCGTGGCCGCTGAGCTGCAGCACGCCCTTCTTCACCTTGGCATTACCCATCAGGTGGGCAGGAGTATTGTATGGCGAACTGTCCTTCAACGGACGTATGTGTTCGGTAAGTCCCGGATTGACAAAGTCCCAGATGGCACCACCCATCAGGCGTGGATGGCGACGTATCACGTCCCAGTACTCATCCAGTCCGCCACCTGCATTACCAGCCACCGAGAGGTATTCGTCCATGAACGATGGGCGTGGATCCTGCGATTCAGGCGTCATGGCTGTGTTCATCTCCAGCTCGTAAGGTGTAGGATAGCGTGGGCCGATTATTTCCTCGCCCGGATGGGCATAGGCATTGCCTCCATACATGAAGTAGCGTGTAGGATCGTACTTCTTGCCCTCCTTCACCACCTCCGTGATGTTAGGTCCTTCGCCACTCTCGTTGCCCGCACTCCAGAAGAGCACGCAAGGGTGGTTGCGGTCGCGGAGCACCAGCTGGCGCACTCGCTCCAGGTACATGCCCAGGAATCGCTTGTCGTTCGACAGGTATTCAGTAGCGTGAGCCTCGGTACCAGCCTCATCGATGATGTACAGGCCGTACTCATCAGCCAGTTCCAGGTACTTATTGACAGGAGGATAGTGCGATGTACGCACCGCGTTGAAGTTATGCTGCTTCAGTATCTCCATGTCCTTGCGTATAGTCTGCTCGTCCATGGCATGTCCCGTCTCCGGGTGCTGCATGTGGGTATTGGTAGCATTGATCTTGATAGGCTGACCGTTGAGGTAGAACACCTGATGGCGTATCTCAGTCTCCTTGAATCCCATGCGGCTGCTGATCTGCTGCACCACAGCGCCAGCCTCATCCAGCAGTTCCATCTTCAGCGTGTAGAGCACAGGAGTCTCGCAGGTCCACTTCTGCGGATTGGCGATGTGCTCCTTCAGGCTTACGGTAGCCTTCTTGCCGCCCTCCACAGCGAATGTGCTGCTCTTGCTCTCCTTCACCTTATTGCCACTAGCATCGTACAGAGTGGTGCGCATCGAGTAGCGAGCGCCCGCCTGCGAATAGTTCTTGACGTCTATGTCCACCTTCATGTCAGCATCCACATACTTGTCGTCCAGGTCGGTCGTGATGCACCAGTCGAAGATGCGTGTCTTTGGAGTGGCATACACGGTCACATCGTCGAATATACCTGCCAGTCGCCAGTAGTCCTGCCCCTCGAGGTAGTATCCGTCGCTATACTTCAGCACGCACACAGCGATGCTGTTCTTGCCCGGCTTCACATGCTGCGTGATGTCGTACTCAGCAGGCTCCTGTCCACCCTCGTTGTAACCCACCTGCTTGCCGTTCACCCATACGAAAGCGGCACTCTGGGTCTTCTCCATGCGCAGGAACACCTGCTTGCCGTTCCAGTCGGCAGGTATGGTGAACGATCGGCGGTACGCACCTGTAGGGTTATACTCCCTTGGCACGAACGGCGGATTGGCCTTGAATGGGGCAGCCACATTGCGGAACAGCGCATCGCCATATCCCTTCATCTCCCAGTTGCTTGGCACGTCGATCTTCGCCCACTTGCCATCCTTGAAGGCAGGTAGGAAGAAGTCGTGAGGCACCTCTTCAGGAGTGTTGGCAAAGAGGAAGCTCCACTTGCCGTTGAGCGATATGCTCTGCTCGGGGCGGTAGAAGGCATGTCCCTCTTCCTGGTTCTCCTCATACACATCCGTATTCTCCACATAGTCATATATATGCTCCATATACTGAGCATTGGCAGGCATCGCCCATGCAGCAAGTGCAAGGCCTACCATCCCATTCAAAAATCTGCTTTTTTTCATGTTCTTATCTTCAGGTATTGTGATTATGCTGCAAAGTTACATTTTTTCTACGGAAAACCAAAGATAAAGTCACATTTTTTTTACGTTACAGATTCATTATGCCATTCAGCAAAGGCTCCCGGCACGTTGATGTGTCGAGAGCCTTTTAGCAGGTCACGGTTTCGGGCACCATGATTCTTCGCTATAATTATATGAAGATTTGCGGTGCCCATCCCTGATGATTTACGTAAGGTTAAAGTATACCTAACAATGCAAGTAATTCCCAAATCATAATAGTATAATTTTTTTAGTTAAACAATTTATTTATTTTTTAAGTTTGTAATAGGAGACCCTCTCCGCCCCGAATGGTGCTCCCTCCCTCCAGGGAGGGCGGGGTGGGTCGCTGGGGGTCTTTTTTCTTTTGACGCTGCAAAGGTACGGACTTTTCACAGCGTACGCCGTACTCGTTGTGAAAACCAAACGTACAAATTGTGAACTTCACATAGTGTACGTTTCTTTCACGAAATGTACGTAATCCTTTCGTTTTTTTACCAAATTTTATCCTTCTAATTTATGCTTTTAACTTCTTATTCTAAACGGTCTTTTGATTTATGATTCATGATTTATGATTTATGATCTATGATTCATGATTATAATTTTTGGGTAATTTGTGTTTAATTTAGCCGTAGGCGGTTTCAGTCAGAAAAGCGCCCAAGCTTTTCGTCTTCTCCATCGTCTTCTCCCTTATTGAACTTAGAGATCAATGAACGAGTAACTATAGCGCTGACTCCGAAGAGTGATGTGGTCACAAGGAGGAACTGCGCTACAAGGTAGAGGTTAGCCTCGGTAAGGTCGCCCAGCGGTGGGACGATGAACCCCGCAATGGAGAATGCAATGGCAGCCACGAAACTCGCCACCGCAATCCTTGACTGTACATTCGACTTCTTCATAGGCAATGATTTTTTAAAACATCCAAAGAAAAGTTGCATCCAAAGAAAAAGTTATCGCGAAGCGCTTGCAAGGCAAGAACATTGTTTGTCCCGAATTATAGAATTAGAGAAACTTGTGACATTTTGAATTCTTTTGAATTGCGCTCAGCGCTTTGAATGCCGTCCGGATGGCTGAGTCCTCGCAAGGACTTTCTCAAATCCCACAAAATTCAAGCACATGTACGTAAAAGAATTCTCGAATCCTCTAATTCGGGATCAAAAAATCTTCTTTTCTCTTTTTCCTCTTCGGATGCCCCAATTCCCCCTCCGCATGGCCTGCTCCCCCTAATGGGGGAGATGGGCAAAGCCCAGAGAGGGTCTTCTTCTTTATTTTCATTACAAAGTTACGACTTTTTCTGTACTTATCCAACCACTTTAATCATCGCTATTCCAATCATATACGATAACGTCCAATAACATCCAATAACCCTTGCGTATGTCTCGAAAAATGCGTATCTTTGCAGTATAAATAACGAAGGATAACATAACTCTTAACTTATATAATTAGCGCAATGAAAAACTCGTTTATCTACAAATCTGATCTTGCTCAGGCCTACTTCCCATGGGCTGGCAGAGATAGTGCAAGACATAAGTTCATAGCTCTCATCAACGACGATTCAGTCCTTATGCGCCAACTTACCGATTATGGCTATCGTGCCGACTGCCGTAGCCTCTCCCCTCGTCAGGTGGAACTCATCACCGACCGCCTCGGCAATCCGTTCAAGTAAGAGGAGGGCCATCTCCTTGCACTCGTTTGCTCAACTCCTTGCAATGGTTCGACCGAATCCTTGCAAGGAGTTTTGTGTGGTGGAGTCTACTATTTTCAGGACGAAGGGAGTGGTTAGTGGTTTTTTTAGTGTGTTTTTAGAAAAAAAACACACTGAAATTCATATTCATTATCAGGTAGTTACGTAGTTTTAGTGTGTTTTTTGTGGGTTTTCCCTTGAAAACCCTTATCCCGCACGCGCATTAAGGGGTTTTAGGGTTCTTCACCAATTTAGGTGCAGAAAATACACATAAAAATAATTATAAATAACT
>JAKSLM010000029.1 GCA_024401225.1 Bacteroidaceae bacterium
TCGGCATCAAGGCTCTCGTAATCATCGGTGGTGACGACTCAAATACTAACGCTTGCGTACTCGCTGAGTACTATGCAGCAAAGAAGTATGGCGTTCAGGTTATCGGTTGTCCTAAGACTATCGATGGTGACCTCAAGAACGATGAGATCGAGACTTCATTCGGTTTCGATACTGCATGTAAGACATACTCAGAGCTCATCGGTAACATCCAGCGCGACTGTAACTCAGCTCGCAAGTACTGGCACTTCATCAAGGTGATGGGTCGTTCAGCTTCTCACATCGCTCTCGAGTGCGCTCTCCAGTGCCAGCCAAACATCTGTCTCGTATCAGAGGAGGTAGAGGCTAAGGAGCAGTCACTTGACGATGTTGTTACTTACATCGCTCAGGCTGTTGCTAACCGTGCTGCTGATGGCAACAACTTCGGTACTGTTGTTATCCCAGAGGGTATCATCGAGTTCATCCCAGCTATCAAGAAGCTCATCGCAGAACTCAATGAGGTTCTCGTTGATCCAGCTACTGGTGAGATGCGTGAGTTCCCTTCAAAGGAAGAGCAGGTTAAGTTCGTTAAGAGCCACATCGCTGCTGAGAACCTCGCAGTTCTCGAGTCGCTTCCTGCAGACGTTGAGCGTCAGCTCTGCCTCGATCGTGACCCACACGGTAACGTTCAGGTTTCTCTCATCGAGACTGAGAAGCTTCTCTCTGCTATGGTTGCTAAGAAGCTTGAGGCTTGGAAGGCAGAAGGCAAGTTCGTTGGTAAGTTCTCTGCTCAGCACCACTTCTTCGGTTATGAAGGACGTTGCGCAGCTCCATCTAACTACGATGCTGACTACTGCTACTCACTCGGCTACAACGCTTCACGCCTCATCGCTAACGGCAAGACTGGCTACATGTCAATCATCAAGAACACTACAGCTCCTGCTTCTGAGTGGATCGCTGGTGGTGTGCCAATCACTAAGATGATGAACATCGAGCGCCGTAACGGTGCTAACAAGCCTGTAATCCGTAAGGCTCTCGTTGAGCTTGATGGTGCTCCATTCAAGTTCTTCGCTGCTAACCGTGACGTTTGGGCTAAGGAGACAGCTTACGTTTACCCAGGTCCAATCCAGTACTGGGGACCATCAGAGGTTTGCGATCAGCCTACTAAGACTCTCCAGCTCGAGCAGGCTAAGTAATCGATAATCCTATACTGACCATGTACAAAAGGCATTTGTCAAGCCATCTGCTGCCTGTGCTTTTGTACATGGTCTTTTTATTCTCTATTGGAAATAGTAGTATCTTTTTTCCTAACCAAAACTAACCAATCAACGTGAACAAGAAGAAGACACCTGCAAAACGCAAGAAGTCGTCCCGAAAGTCGAAGAACTCATCGGACAAGGGCTTCCTCCGCGGACTGCCATCCTACATACTTTGGGGATTGCTGGCCCTTGTGGTTGTGGTCTATTGCTTCTTCTTCTACCGTACATTCGTCACTCCATACTCCTTCCGCTGGAAGGCTTTGTATGGCACCACGGTCTATCCTGATGGCAAGGTGCGAGGCATCGATATCTCCCACTATCAGGACGAGGTCGATTGGGACAAACTGAGCAATGCCTCCATTAGCGGCACTCCTGTCAGCTTTGTATTTGTAAAAGCAACGGAGGGCACCAACATTCTTGACGAAAACTTTAACCAAAACTTCTTTTACGCTCGTAAACACGAACTTATACGCGGTGCATATCATTTCTTCTCCACTCATTCGCCTGCAGATAAACAAGCACGTTACTTCTGCAAGATGGTACAACTGGAGGATGAGGATCTGCCACCAGTTCTTGATGTGGAAACCATTCAGCCTTATTCCATAAAGCAGCTTCAGAGCGAAGTGCTCAAGTGGCTTCAGATAGTGGAGAATCACTATGGAGTAACGCCAATACTATATACATCCTACAAATTCCGTACCGACTACCTCAGCGATCCAGCCTTCAATCGCTACTACTACTGGATAGCACATTACTATGTGAAGGACTTGGAGTACACGGGCAAGTGGCACTTTTGGCAGCATACCGATGCTGGAAAGGTGGACGGCATCAAGGGATATGTGGATATAAATGTGTTCAACGGCAGCTATAAGGATTTGTTGAACATCACCGTAGGACAGCAAAAATCAAAGAGACGATGATATACCTTTTTGCAGACATACACATCTCGCCCTATGTGGAGGATTATGCCGACATCCTCTCATCCATGCTTGGCGAGATAGGATTTGATACATTCGAACCTACAGACACAGGCATCAAGGCCTATATTCAGAAGGACCTGTTTGTTGAAGAACAACTTACCGATCTCCTTTCTACATTCATTATTCCTGACGTATCGTTCACCTATGAGATGCACGAGATGGAGGATTGCGATTACAACGAGGAGTGGGAGAGGGAGCATTTCGATCCTATACTCGAACGTGAGTTTGGTCTTCGTCTCGACCCTCGTATGGCATTCGGTAGCGGAAGTCATTCCACCACCCATCAGTTGGTATCCTTGCTCATGGACATGGATTTCAACGGCCAGGATGTGCTCGACATGGGTTGTGGTACAGGTGTGCTTGGCATTGCAATGGGACTGAAGGGTGCCAAGCATGTTACTGCTATCGATATTGATAATATGTCGGTAGATAACACCATACACAATTTCTCCCTCAATTTCCCGCCATCCATCGATATTCTGACTCCTATCTGTGGTGACGCGTCTGCTATCGATGGCACATTCCACACTATCGTTGCCAACATCTTCAAGACCATTCTTATTCGCGACCTTCCAGTCTATGTCGATCATCTTGCGGATGGTGGCACCCTCATCATGTCGGGATTCTATACCTCCGATGCTCCTGATATCATCGAAGCGGCTGCGACATGCGGACTTCGTCACTCTAAGACATGTTCGGATGAAGATTGGTCAGTACTTACTTTCAAGAAATAAACAAACTATGCAGCGCAACTCGTTCTTCCTTATCTTTCTGCTTCTATTCTCCTTGCAGTCCTTTGCCCAATCGTTGCCAAAGGACTCTGGATATGTGCGTCTGGCAGAGGAGGGTAGGATGTATTACGAGGCGTATGGAAAGGGCGAACCGCTCATCCTTGTGCATGGTCACACTCTCGACCGGCGAATGTGGCGTCAACAAATAGAGCCTCTTGCCAAGCATTATCGAGTCTATACTCCCGATATGCGAGGCTATGGTCGTTCGTCTCGACTTCATGAGTCGCAGCATACCACTCATGTCGATGATCTCATCACGTTTATGGACTCATTGCACATTGATAAGGCACATGTCATTGGGCTTTCGATGGGTGGATTTATCACAGCTGATATGCTTGCCATGTACCCGGAACGTCTTTTGACTTGCGTTATGGCAAGTGGTAGTCTACGAAGTGTGAAAGGCCCGTCCGAACCAGTCGATTCTGCTGAATTCGCAGAGGCGGAAGCTAATATAAATAAGGTGCTTGAGACTGGTATTGATGCCTGGCGACATGAATGGATCGAAAAACTCATCAGCGGAGGCGGTAGTAAGGCAGAAAGCATACGCACCGAACTTACTGCTATGATTTACGATTGGGATGCGTGGCATCTCACTCATCATGAACCTCGCCTATATTATGCTCGTGAAGCTTCGCCTGTGCTTCGCCAGCGTTGTCCTGAGGTTCCTGCCTTGTTCCTTTCGGGCGAACATGAGCACAAGAAACCATCTTCGATGATGAAGTCGTTGCCAAATTCACGTTTCCAGGTTCTTCCTGATTGTGGTCACATGAACAATATGGAACAGCCAGAGCTTTTCAATCAAGCCATCCTCGATTTCCTCAGTCAGCCTTAATCGAGTCCACAGGAACACTCACTTCGCTCACTTTATTCTTTTTATTCTTGTTTCCAAACAGTCGGAAATTGTCGAAACTGTGCTGGAAACTTACGCCTATGCCCTGAGTGTTGAGCGTTGCCTTAGTGAAGTATCGGTCGTTGGTCATGTTGTATGCTTTCACATATATGTCGCCCTTCTCAAAGATGCGGTACTTCACCTCGAAGTCGCCGATGAAGTTTGCCTGATTGGTCATTGCATTGTCGCGATAGCCGAAGTTACCGTTGATGAGAAGTCGGTCGTTAAATAGTCGGCCCGAGAGCATTCCCTCCACATCGAGGTCCTCCCATCCGTTTTCGCCCGTTGAGATTCCTGTACCGAAGTTCCACTTTGAGTCGCGTCCTATCACGTTGCTCAGCATCTGGTTGATCTGTCCGCTGATGGTCGATGAGATGAGCGAATTGACAGCATTGGTACCTGCAACATCCATATTGCCTCGTGCATACTGGTTAGGGTAGAAACGCTGGAATCCAAGCAGATAGATCATCTGATTGTTCATTTCCTCATCGCTAGTCACCATACTCTTCACCAACTGTCGTATTTCTTCATTGCTGTTTGGCAACTCAAAATCGAAGCCAAGGTTCATGTTGTCCAAATGTCCAGTCACATCGAGTTTGCATATCACCTTCACCTTGTTGTTGCTTGAGAATGCCTTTGTGCCTGTGAGGTCGGAGAGTGGTACCGACTGTATCTCGTGATGGCAGATGAGGTGTACGTTGGCTTCGAAAGGATTACCATTGAACTCCACCGTACTTCCTTCCTGAATGTCGAGGTTACGGTACACGATGTTCTGAAGGTAAAGGCGGTACTTACCCGATGTTATGTTATAGTTGCCAAACAGTTGGAAGGCACCCTTGTTGTGCCACTTTGCCTGGAATGTTGCATTGCCGAATGTTGATATGTAGCCGTCATCGGTATTGTCCATGCGCAGTTTCACCTCACAGTTAGGATTGAGGTTGATGGTGAAGTTTACGTATACATCGCCCACATATTTGTAATTTTCGTTGGTTACGGCAGTTATTACACTATCTGCCTTATCGCTTATCAATGGTCGGTCGAACGTGAAGTTTGGCATGTGTGATGCCGATCCGCGAGGAGTGATGTCGCGGAATTCGATGAATGAATTGCTTGCTATGGCATCAGGTGTAGCTGCATCGTATGCAAATACTGATCCCTTGGCTGGAGCCACCGTTGCATCGATGTACAACGGGTGATCGTCAGCACCTCGGATACTGAGCGTACCATCGGCAAATACCGTTGCCTTGTATTTGTCGCTGTTGAACTCAGTCTCGTTGTAAGCAAGGAGTTGCGACATCTCAGCGTTGAATGTGTATGCAAAGTTAGCAAGGTTCTCATGAGTCACCTTGCCATTGATTATTCCTGCATTGTTAAAGACATCGTATGCCTTGATGTTGTTGAAATCAAACTGATGGAAGCGCAGGTTTACCGTTTCGTTATCTACATAGTATGCCACATTGGTTGCAGCAAGGCGCAACAATATGCTTGCCTTCATGTCGCCTACCAGGTTGATGTCCCCAAGGTCACCAACCACGTTGAGGTGGCCGTTGGCACGTCCTTCAATCTCGGTAAATACATCCCCGAGTATTCCGTTGAGGAAGTCCGTACTCGTGTTCTGCGCATTTACTCCAAGGTTGATATAGTTGTCGCCAGGCGATATGTATCCATCCACGGTTGTGATTCCTGTCAGATCCAACATTTTGCCCTTGTGTCCGTCCTTGCATTTGTAGAGGTCGAAGAAGTGTCCCCTGATACCGATACCGTTCTTTTCGTCATTCCAGAAAGCAGTCAAATCTGCGTTTCCGAGATGTCCTCCCTGCAGGGTGAAGTTCTTCACGTTGATGTTTGCATTGAAGTCTGGCTTACCATAAAGGTTGCTAACCTTTGCCTTGCCCGATGCCTTTCCTCCAAACTCCACCGAATGGAAATTGACAATATCAAGAATATTGCCCACATCCATATCGTTGAGCTGCACCACAAGACTGTCGCTCGGATTGGCCGAAGCCTTGCCGTTGATCTTTATGTACTGATTACCATTCGACAGTTTGAAGTTGCTGCAAGCTATCTCTTTCTTGTATATAGATAAGTTTGAACTACTGATGTTCCAAGTGGTGTCATTGATGACAAGTGTCGATGGGGCAATGGTGACCTTTGTCTTTAGATTGCCTATGCTGTCTGTCAGATGTGTTGTGGCAAACATCGCCAGCTTCATATCGTTTCCAGCCTTGTTGGTCAACTCAATGTCGGTATCCAGATGGTTGTTGCGTGCTATGCCTACAATCGAAAGCTTGGTGGTGTGGTCGTCCGTTACCTCTTTGTCATCACCCGATAGCTTGAGCATGATGTTGTTGCGTGTGCTGTTGCAGTTCAGGTTTACGTCAGTCATGTTGTGCTCACCCCAAGTGATGTTGTCAGCATCGAGATTCATGCGTGCCACCATTTCGTCTGTGTTGATCGTTCCCGTCAGGTGTATAGGTTTTGTGATGCTGTAATCGGTGTCGATGAAGTGATGGACGATAGGTGCATCGTCTATGGTGAAGTCGAAATTATAGTCGGCAGCAGCGGTTGTCGGCACAGGCGAAACGAGGGCTGGCATTTGGCGTGCTATCACGTTTTGAATGTTGGCTGTTATCTCTTCTATCTTGAATCGGCCTTCTATCCATCCGTTTATCACGTCTGAGTTTAACTTTATCTGTTTGTGATTGTTATTCTGAATTAACTCAACGTTTACTTCATTCAGTCGGTAAGTGCCAGATGCATCGTTGATACTAAGGTCGTTGATGCTTACGCCACCATTCACATTGTCCAGATTACTTCCGTGCAAATCGGTTTCAGCCTTCAGCGACAGAGTCTTGTTGGCAAGCGGTTCGCCTATCTTGAATGCGTTCGTGTTAAGGTGTTTGAGGTCTATGTCCATTGTGACCGACTTCATGTCATTTAGCACTCCATTGATTGTAGAACTAAGTGCCAGACTAATGTTATCGTCATCTACATTGAGGTTGGCATTCAGGTCCTGACCGTTGCTGTTGGCATTGAGCGTTATGTCGCGATATGTGTGGTCATCGTATTCCAATTGCGAGATGTTGAGATCAGCATTACCTGATGGGATGCCATGCGACTCGTTGAAAAGGCAATCGATGTTGGCATTCGCATCGATGGTGAATGATGCCATTCCCAGCTGACTTCCTTCCACTATGCGCGCCAACTCTATCTCTTCCGCTTCTATGTGGGCATCGACAATATGGTGTCTGTCCATCTCTGCGATATACGACACGTTACCACTTTCAGAACTGATCATACCTCCCGACTTTATCGCTCCGTCCTGATATGATGCGTTGCCTTGCAGAGCAATGTTGCCCGTTTCTGCAAGTTTGGAGAATATGCTGCTGAGTGCAGGGTATTCGTCAGCCATTCTTCTTGATGCCGATTCTTCTATGTCGCATTGTTGCAAGTATATGGTGTATTCGCCATTGCTCTTGCCTATGTTGTGTGCTTGTCCGTTGGCTGCGATGCTAAGGTCCTCATTGCTGCTTGTCAATTTCAGGGACGAGATGTTGATGCCATTCATGCTTCCCGATCCGCTGATGTCAAAACTGAGTGGCGATGAGGCATAGGCGAGGGTAGGGGCGAGTGCTGCAATATCGGCAGGTGTCACCTTTCCGTGTATGTTTGTCTCACCGAAGGCAAGAGTTGTCCCTATGTCGTTGATGTCATACTTGAGGTCGACCGAGTCTATCTCAAGTTCCGAGTGTGGCAGCATCATGCTTAGGTTCCTAACCTTTGCCATTGTGCGGTTGGCATCGATCTGTACACCCATCTCCTTTAGCTGCAGTCCCGATACGCTTTCCTTGCCAGCCAATCGTTTGAGTGTGACTGAAAGAGAGTCATCGGTCAGGTGCTTCAGCGATAGGTTGAAGCCTGCGTTTGTCAGTCGTATGTGGTTTGGATCAAGTGTGTTTGCCTTTATTGGGAGCGACTTCACGTTGTAGGCTATGTTGGCCTTTCTTACCACAAATGATCCTACACGAATGTCTAATGGCTTGCTCTCCTCACTATCCGATGTGAGAGCATCAATGACAAACTGCCAGTTTGGTGTAGCGTCTGGTGTTTCCCTGTAGAGTGAGATGTTTGTGCCGTACAACTGGGCGGTAGGAATGTCGATCTTTCCGTTTATCAGCGACCATACATTGATTGAAGCAGATACACGGGCCACCTTCAGTAGTGGCTTGTGTGCCTGGTCCTGTATGTCGATGTCGCTTATGATGATGCGGTTCAGGAATCCGATGTTGACATTACCTATCTCAACCTTTGTGTCCAGCTCATCCGACAGCACGCTTGCCACCCGTGCAGCCATGAAGTTCTGCATGAATGGTAAGTTTAAAAGAAAAATAATAGCGGCATAGATTCCGATAATCCATGCCACTATAGATCGTGCTGATAGTTTACTTATTTTCATTCTTTAAGTAGGTGATCATAATTATTTTTATAATAAATATGCTCTATTTTGATGCGTATTACTATCCTTCAGATGAAGGAGCTATGCGGGCATAGTGACTGAGGCTGAAGTAGTAAGATGCGCAAAAGAGAGTATAGATATTAAGGACACACCTACGAAGATGAATGTATGAATAATTTTGATTACCTACTTATCTTGCGAGCAAAGTCTACCATTTTAATAGCAGTTACTGCGCATTCATCACCCTTGTTGCCCATCTTGCCTCCGGCTCTGTCTTCTGCCTGCTGCATGTCGAGCGTTGTGATGAGTCCATATATCACAGGCTTTTCCTGTACTGCGTTTAGGCGTGCAAGTCCGTAAGTCACTCCCTGGCAGATGTATCTGTCGTGTGGAGTATCGCCTCTTATCACACATCCTATGGCAATCACGGCATCCACATCCTTCTTTGTCATCTGTGTGGCTCCGTACACGAGCTCAAAACTGCCCGGAACCGTCATCACGCAGATGTCATCGGCTGCAACGCCATTCTTCTTTAGGGTGTTGACAGCTCCATCGAGCAATGCTCCGGTCACCGTCTCATTCCACTCACTGACTACGATGCCAATCTTCATACCCTCAGCCGAAGGTACAGAGTTGATGTCGTAGTCAGAGAGGTTATGGTTTTTGCTTGCCATCTAAATTATTTTGTAGCTCTTTCGATATACTTGTCGATATCCTGGTTTACAGCCGACTGAACGTAGTCCTTCTTGATCTGCTTGTAGAGTTCGAGAGCCTTGTCAGCCTTGCCGTCAGCCTCATAGATCTGACCAGCCTGGAAGAGGAATACTGGCGATACTGCATCGTTGTTAGCAGCCTTGGCAGCCTTGATGAGAAGCTCAACGCCCTTGTCGTTGTTGCCCTTCTTTACATAGCAGTTTGCAAGAGCAGCGATCGATGCTGGCGATACCATCTGGTCGTCCTTCTGTGAGAAGTCCTCATACATCTTGATTGCATCGTCTACCTTGTCTGTGTTAGCATAGCAGATAGCAGCATAGAGCTTTGCGAGGTTAGCAGTCTTAGTGCCGCTGTAGTCCTTCATTACCTTGAGGAAACCTGCAGCCTGAGCGCCATCGCCATTGAGTGCCTGCTCATACTGCTGCTGAGCGAATGCTGTCTGTGCAGCAGCGATA
The DNA here is from genome assembly GCA_024401225.1 of Bacteroidaceae bacterium. Taxonomy (GTDB): domain Bacteria; phylum Bacteroidota; class Bacteroidia; order Bacteroidales; family Bacteroidaceae; genus Minthosoma. The sequence continues at coordinate 9,521 of JAKSLM010000029.1, forward strand.
GCCTTCTGTGCGTCTATCTCCTTGTTTGCTGCCATGTGACGGTAGATGAAGAATGCGCTTACGAGAACGATGATGGCGAGAAGTCCGAGGCCGAGCTTCTTCCAGTTTTCTTCAATAAACTTTTCTGACTTGTTGAGCTGAACATCGAGAGCGATCTGCTCTTCAGCTACTGGTGCTTTTTGATTTTTCTTTGCCATTTTATTATTGTTTTTTTATTATTAAATCGTATACATTTGGGCATAATACCCGCAATAAAGCATGCAAAGTTACTACTTTTTATTATAATACCGAAATAAAATGTGGAAAATATTCGTTTTCCCCTCGTTGTTTGTCCAAAATCGCCTATTTATTTATAATAATATGTAAGTATACAGAACCTTTTATTATTATCGAGCGAAGGCGAGATAATTATTTCACCCTGTACTTTAATATATTTTTTGCTATGTTATATATTGTGACTGATATGCAACAGAGGCACAGAGTGCACAGAGATATATACCATGCGGATAGTGGTAGTCCACAGAGTCGCCCTTCTGGCGATTGTATACCATCAGAGGTGCGGCATGGCTCTGTTTCCTCTCTCAGCGCAGCACAAAGTTCCAAAGCCTCCATATCTAAATGCACTCTATGTCCTCTGTGCCTCTGTGGGAATTCAAAGTTATCATTCAAAAAGGTATAATATTCCAAAATCATTATACCTTATTTAAAAAAAAGAAGCGTCTAGCTTCGCAGCCAAACGCATTCATACTTCAATAGGTACTAGTTTTTTTTAAGGTAAAAAGATTGTTTTCAGGATAACTGATGCAAAGATAGACTAATTTTATTAATTGAACAAATTTATCCACGAAAAAGTTCGTAAACACCAATATTTCTTACTTAATGCGTGTATACTATGCGTAAAAATGTATAGATAACTCGAAAAGCTTATACATTTTCTTTGTTGGCATGTATTAATTTCGTACCTTTGCCAAAAATAAGTAGGTGATCAGATTATGACAACAGAAACAATTGAAGAAGCAAGACCTGAATCAGTGAGCTTCGTTGAAGAGATTATCCGTAAGGATTTGGCAGAAGGAAAGAATGGTGGACGTATGCAGACACGTTTTCCACCTGAGCCTAACGGATATCTGCACATTGGACATGCAAAGGCCATTGCTATCGACTTTGGCATGGCAAACAAATATGGTGGTGTGTGCAACCTCCGTATGGACGACACTAATCCTCAGAAGGAGGACACCGAATACGTTGAAGCCATCAAGCGCGACATCGAGTGGCTCGGTTTCAAGTGGGGCAACATCCTCTATGCATCCGACTACTTCCAGCAGCTCTGGGACCTTGCCGTTGAACTCATCAAGGAGGGTAAGGCGTATGTCGATGAGCAGTCGGCTGAGGAGATTGCCAAGCAGAAGGGCACACCTACACAGCCAGGTACCAATTCCCCTTACCGCGATCGTCCGGTCGAGGAGAGCCTTCGCCTCTTCGAGTATATGAATAGTGGTGAGTGCGAACCGGGTAAGATGATTCTCCGTGCCAAGATCGACATGGCAAGCGACAATATGCATTTCCGCGATCCTATCATGTACCGTGTGCTCAACATGCCACACTGGCGTACAGGCAACAAGTGGAATGCCTATCCTATGTACGACTACACCCATGGCCAGTGCGACTATTGGGAGGGTGTCACTCATTCACTCTGCACACTCGAGTTCGTAAGCCATCGTCCACTCTACGATCTGTTTGTCGACTGGGCAAAGATTGCAGAGGGCAATGACAAGCCTCTTGACGACAACCGTCCTCGACAGACTGAGTTCAACAAGCTCAATCTCACTCACATACTCCTCTCTAAGCGCAATCTTCTCGTGCTCGTGAAGGAAGGTGTGGTAAATGGTTGGGACGACCCACGTATGCCTACCATCTGCGGTTTCCGCCGCCGTGGCTACAGTCCAGAGGGTATCCTCAGTTTCATCGATAAGATTGGCTACACCAAGTTCGATGCACTCAATCAGATGTCACTCTTCGAGAGTGCCGTTCGCGATGATCTCAACAAGCGCGCACAGCGTGTCAGCGCAGTTGTTGATCCAATCAAGCTCATCATCACCAACTATCCTGAGGGACAGGTGGAAACCTATACCGCTATCAACAATCCTGAGAATGAAGCCGATGGCACTCACGAGATTGAGTTCTCACGCGAGCTCTGGATTGAGCGTGATGATTTCATGGAGGATGCTCCTAAGAAGTTCTTCCGCCTTGGTCCTGGTAAGGAGGTACGCCTCAAGAACAGCTACATCATCCGTTGTCCGGAGGAGGGCTGCTGCAAGAAGGACGAACAGGGCAATATCATCGAGATCTATGCTGAGTACGTCCCTGACACCAAGACTGGTGAGGCAAATGCCAACATGAAGATCAAGGGTAAGACTATCCACTGGGTAAGCTGTGCTCATTGCATCGAGGCTGAGGTACGCAACTACGATCGCCTCTGGCTCGTTGAGAACCCACGCGATGAGGTGGCAAACTACAGCAAGGAGAATGGCGACCTCCGTGGCATCGATGCCATGCGTCCATTCATCAATCCTGATAGCCTTAGCATCAAGACTGCTTATGTGGAGAAGTGGCTCACCACTCGCAAGCCGCTCGACTACCTGCAGTTCCAACGCATCGGCTACTACAATGTCGACCCAGACTCTACACCTGACCATCTCATCTTCAACCGTACCGTTGGTCTAAAGGACACTTGGTCGAAGGCTGCTAAGTAATCGGTCTCTCTCATCGCGAGAGCCTATATATATAAATAAGGTGGGTCCTACACACAGCAGGACCCACCTATATGTTACTTTTTTATTTTGAAGAACAATTATCTTGACTCCGATGCCTTTCGCGAGCTTCTCCACAACTATGAAGAAGCCATGCAGTCGGGCAGTCCCCTCTATCTCGAACCAGAGGACTATGTCGACATAGCCGACTACTACATGTTGCACGATCAGGTCGATGCAACCCTCGACTGTGTAGAGTACGCACTCGAACGCTATCCTGACGAAGAGGACCTGCTTGCCATCAAGTCAAGTGCCTACATCTTCTTCCATCGTCTCGATGAGGCAGAGGACATACTCAATGTCTTGCCTTCTGACGAACTCGGTCACACCTACTTCCAGCGAGCACAGCTCATCTATGCCAAATATGGGGATGTGGAACGTGCCGAGGAGATGTTTCAGGAGTGGATTGACTATGACATCCAGAACGGACAGTTTGCTGACGATCGTGAGCGTGCCGAGGCCGAGCGTGAGAACTACATTCATGTCATCTCCTCGCTTGTCGAACTTGCTCCCGAACGCCTTTACGATCCTGAGGTTGTGAAGCGATGGATCGAGGAGTACTATGTCAAGTTCCAGCCTCTGGGCGATTTCGATTCCGATCTCATCCTCTGCGACATAGTCCGTGAGGAAGGCATGACCGATATGGTTGAGAAGATCTATTCCGCTGTGCTCGAGACCAATCCTTACATCAATATGGGCTGGACCGTACTTGCTGGTGCTCAGAATGCCAATGGCCACATGGACCAGGCCATCGAGTCGTGCGAGTTCGCCCTTGCCATCAATCCTGACGACTATGATGCCATGCTCTCCAAGGCCTATTCCTACTACTATACCAATCGTAGGGTAGAGGCCCTGCCTTGGGTTGAGCGATTCATCGAGGGTACTGGCGACATCTCCCAGTTCCTCCCTCTCGGTATGTGCCTCATGGCAGCCGAACGTCTTCCTGAAGCCATAGCAGCATTCGATAAGGCTCTCGACTACTACACATCCATTTCTTCCACCCAGCCCGACATCTACCTTCAGGCACTTTGCGAACTGTCCGAGGCGTACTATGGATGCGAAGCCAACCAGCAGGCACTCGAGTGCATCGACAAGGCATTGGCCATAGAACCAAACGATCCGAGCAGTCTGTTGATGCGCGGATCGATCCTTATGTCATTGGATAATATGGGTGATTGCAGCGATTGCTTCTATAAGTGCATCGCCAATGCTGACGACAAGATATGGTTCACACTTGCTGTGGCAGCACGCTATACTCTTGGCGCTCAGTACGACACAGCCCTTGAACTGCTCGACACCTGCACCTCCTATCCCGACCAGTTCGGTACCCTTCGCCATCTTTCTGCCTATAGGGCATTTGCCTACTTCAAGAAGGAGGATGCGCTCAACTATCTCACACAACTCAAACTTGCGTGCGAACAATGTCCCGATAGCCTCGAAATGCTCATGTACGATTATTTCCCGCCTACCGTCCAGCCTAAGGACTACTTCGACTACACCATCACCAACATTCGTGGCAATCAGAAGTGATTATTATCACTTCTTGCTGCCGAATGTCGAAGTCTGAGTCTCAGGATTGAAAATCTCGAAATATTCCTTTTCAATCTTCTTTATAGCGTAAGTCACAGGTGGCAGATCCTTCTGTCGTGCCGACTTCTGAATGTCCTCCGACATCTTGCCGAATGCAGCTTCGTACGACTGCATAGTGTTTGTGTCCACGCTGTTAGTGTCGGCAAACGACATGCTCACCTTGATGCCCTTCGCATCCTGTGCCAGAGTTATCGAGTCGCCTTTCTCTTCCCATTTTCCTGGAGTGTTGAAAATGATGTTGAAAGTCATTCCCTTCGACTCCTGCTTTACTTTTTGAGACGACACGAATGTACCGTCCTTCTTGAATGTCACCGTTGTGCCGTCACCAAGTAACCATTTGCCTACAAACACCGACTTGCTGCTCTGTGCACAGCATGTCATGCTTGCAGCAAGCATCATAACTAATGAAATGAACAATTGTCTCATATACCTTGTTTTTTTTCCTGTTAATGTTGCAAAGATAGAGAATATATGACAAATGACAAAGCAAATGTGCGTTAAAATAAATAAAAGTAGTAAATTTGCACCTCGAAAACTAAACTAAGTAGGTGATCAAAATTAGTATAACTCAACTATTGCATGAGTAAAATAAACAAAAACATAAAAAACATTATGTCTACGAGGCTATGTTACATAGTTATGACTGATTTCCCACAGAGGCACAGAGAGCACTGAGATATTTACCATGCGGATAGTGGGAGCCCACAGAGTCGCCCTTCTGGCGATTGTACCATCATAAGTGCCGCATGGCTCTGTGTCCTCCTTCAGCGCAGCACGAAGTGCCAAAGCCTCAGTAACAAGAACCACTCACTCTGTTCCCTCTGTGCCTCTGTGGGGACTCAAAACGGTATTTAATGTATTTGTAAAAATAAAAATACTGTCAATTAGTTGTTTATAAACTATAGTCATCGCGAAGCGCTTTCAAAGAAAGACACTTGAATTGGTTTAATAATAGATATGCTATATTTTTGATGCAAATTACTATCTTCAGATGAAAACATTGATCGATATGCACACCCATACCATCATGTCAGGCCATGCCATGAGCACCCTTGACGAGATGGTCAGTCAGGCACAGAGTCTTGGGCTCCGCCTCTTCGGCATCACCGAGCATGGTCCAGCCATCCCAGGCACTTGCGATCCTCTCTACTTCCGCAACATGTACATCGTTCCGCGTCAGTGGGGCGATATGCGTCTCATGATGGGAGCCGAACTCAACATCATCGACTATGAAGGTCATCTTGACCTCGAGGATCCTGCCTATCTCAATGGCATGGAGTACATCATTGCTGGCCTCCATTCCCTCTGCTACACCGATGGCACCCGCGCTCAGAACACCGATGCCCTCCTTGGCGCCATCCACAATCCGCGCGTCAACATCATCAGCCATCCATGCGATGGCACCGCAAGCGACTTCGACCTTGAGGCCATTGTGCGTGCAGCCAAGCAGACCGGCACCCTCCTCGAACTCAACTCGTCCTCCCTCAATCCTGTGCGCCACAAGCATCTCGCTCACACCCTCTTCGTCCGCATGCTCGAGCTCAGCAAGCAGTACGACAATCCCATCCTTGTCAGCAGCGATGCCCACTTCCGCACCTATATTGCCGACTACACCTACGCCCTTCCTCTCCTTGCCGAGACCAACTTCCCCGACTCCCTCATCATCAACGACAAGCCCGATCTCTTCCTGCAGATGGTTGGTAAGGGATAAAAAAATAAGGGATCTATCAAATTCAATTGATAGAACCTATTATTGTAATTGGAGATGTTTTGTTTAGAACTTATATGCCAAACCGATTTTTCCATCCAAGTATAAATGGTTGTAGGGGGATTTGCAGTCGCCAGTATTGATTTTTTTTTGACATAGATTAAAAACGGGTGAGCGTGTGATGCTTCTTTTGTAAACTCTAGGATGTATATTGTTTGTGATTTTTCATCAATTTCGATTTTTATCAAGCTCGCAGTATTTTGATTCTTGGCTGATGTATTCTGGAACAATCTGTTTCATGAGGCGAACTACAGTCATGTCGTCAAAGGTATATGAGGTTTCGAGGAGGCGCTGCTCGTTGGCGCAGACCTCGTCATAGTCGTACTCTCGAACTTTGGCAATCATGATTTTTGGATGGATGGTAGGGAGGGTGTTCTCCTTGTTGGAGAGGAGTTCCTCATAGAGTTTTTCACCATCGCGAAGACCTGTGAATTTGATTTCAATATTCTTTGCCTGCGAGAGGGCTATCATACGCTTGGCAAGGTCGACAATACGGACAGGTTTACCCATGTCGAAGACGAAGATCTCGCCTCCGTGGCCCATGGTTCCTGCCTCAAGTACCAATTTGCATGCCTCAGGAATGAGCATGAAGTAGCGGATGATGTCAGGGTGGGTGACAGTGATAGGACCACCATGCTTAATCTGCTCCTTGAAGATAGGGATGACAGATCCGTTGCTGCCAAGGACATTGCCGAAACGGGTGGTGACAAACTGTGTGCAAGGAGTGATAGTCAATGGTTTACCATTGATAGAGGTGAGGGTACCTTCATGAATGGCTTTGTTGAGTGACTGGCAATAAATCTCACATATTCGCTTTGAACATCCCATGACGTTGGTAGGGTTGACTGCCTTGTCGGTAGAGATCATGACGAACTTCTTCGTGCCATAACGGACTGCAAGATCAGCTATGACACGTGTGCCATAGATGTTGTTCTGAACGGCAATAGCTGGATTGTCCTCCATCATCGGTACGTGCTTGTAGGCGGCTGCATGGAACACATAGTCGGGACGATGGGCTGCGAAGAGGCATTCCATGTGCTCGGCATTGGAGATGCTGGTGACTATGGTCTCGAACTTTGTTGGAGAGGTAGGTGCCGATAGGTTGGAGGCTTGAGTGGCCTGGAACTTCTTTACCCAGAGACGGATGTCGTGCATTGGGGTCTCTGCCTGGTCGATGAGGATCATCTCGGCAGGATGGAAGACTGCCACCTGACGTACCATCTCGGATCCGATGGATCCTGCTGCTCCGGTGATGAGGATACGCTTGCCGCTGAGTTGTTGGCCTATGGCTGCCATATCGACCTCTATCTTGTCGCGAGGCAGGAGGTCTTCAATCTCAACCTCTCGCAGTTGCTGTGCATTAATCTCTGACGTTTCAGTCCATTCGGTAGCTTCAGGAAGCATGTAGATCTTGATGGCATTCTCAGTGAGGTTGGTGATGAGTGACTCCCGCTCAAGGAAATGTTCACGCTGGAGTGGGGAGATGATGATGGCATTGGCGCGTTCGGCTTTCATGTTGGAGATGAGCTGATCGTCGTCGGCATAGACTTTGAATCCCATGATGTAACGACTGTCAAAGTCGGGGTCTGGAGAGACGAAACCGATCAGGGCGTACTTATTGTCGGTACGTACTTGGATGCTCTGAGCAAGTGCCATACCTCCAGATTTTACACCATAGATGAATACTCGTGTGTCGGACTCAGTGCGTGTGAGTTGATCGTACATGCTTTTGACCAGAATTCGCATTATCCACATCAAGACTGTGGCGATTATGAAGATAAGAGTTGAACGGCGTGGAGTAGGGAGGTTCAGGGTTCTTCCAAGCGTAGGGAAAATATTAGAACAGAAGTATACCAAGTAGTAGGCTGCATAGGACAAGAGTGTTCCGATAGCATTGGCCATGGTTACTCGCTTCATATCAACGTAAGATGAGTAGCGAATGATCCCGTAGTATGTGTGGAAAACATGGAATCCAACCATGTAGCCCAAGAGACATATCAACATGCCATAGGTAGTAGGGTAGAAGTAGAATAGGAGTTCCAATGCACCTTCACGAAAATAAAGAGCAAGGTAACAACTAGCCAAGACTATAGAACAGTCGAGCAACAATACTACCCAATATGGCAGTGCTTGCTTTGTGAGATATATTTTCTTGATTTTATCGAAGATATACATGTATTAAGGTTTTGATAGAAGGAACGAATTAATTGGATAAATCATATTTTATTTAATCTTATAGTAGATTGCAAATATAATCAAAATAAAGTGAATAATGATATAAATCATTAAATATTTACATTTGCCACAATGTGATTTGTTATTTTAAAGAAAAAAAAGACTCCAAAAAGGAGTCTTTGTTATTGTTGTAGTGGAATAAAATTACACGTCAAGCTTTGTTTGTCGCTGCCTATACTCTGTAGGAGTGCATCCGTAACGGGCAGAAAAGAGGCGATAGTAGGTGCTCTTGGAACGGAATCCGCTAATGGTTCCTATGACATCAAGAGGTTCATCGGACGAGGTAAGGAGTGTTGCTGCATAGTCGGTACGCATGTCGTTGATGTACTCATAGAAGGTCTTGCCTGTGGCAATCTTGATGCTTCGGATGAGGTAGGTGCGGTTGGTACCTATAGCTGCCGCAACCTGGTCACGAGTGACTTCCTGTTCGCAGAATAGCTTCTTTCGTACCATGACTGACTCGAGTTTCTGGAAGAACATCATGGCTTCTGTGATGTCCATCTCTCGATGACTCTCTGTCAAGCCATAGGAGTCGACATCCGTATAACCAGAATTGATTTCGCCAAGGTTTCCTTCTGTCTCAATCTTTGCATCGATAGCTTCCTCGATCAATTCTTTCTCGAATCGGCTGTCATCCTCGGTTTCTGTAGTAGATGGAACTGATGGTTGTATGTTGTCAGTCGCTTTGGATGCTTCAGTAGAAGTATTGGTTGCTGCATTGGTTTCGGCTAATTGCTGAAGAGCGATGTCGGTAGCCCCAGATACGATTGACGAGTCATCGGCACTTTGCAATGGTTTGATCATCTCTGCAAAGTGCTTTGAATAGTCAACTATCTGATCAATGACAGCTGTCGAAAGCTCATTCTTTCGATATGCTTCAATAATCAAATCTCTTGCGAGTTCTATAGCTATATTTGATACCATATGGTTTGTTTAGTCAAAAATCATTGCAAAGATGCATTTTTTTTTTCGTAATAGCAAGTTTTTGCCACGATAATTTGTGTTTTCGAGGGGAAAACAGCCAAAATGGTTGACTTAGATATCCAAAAAAGAAAGTTAAGAGCTGTAAGTGAGCAGTAAAACGATAGCAAGCATAGTGGCTTGTCGTCATGCTGTTTACTTACAACTCTTAACTTTCAATTCCTATAAAAATACAAATGTATTTTGCTTAGCCCTGGAGGAATGAGATCAATACACCAGCTGCTACGGCAGAACCGATAACACCTGCTACATTAGATGACATACAGTAGTTGAGGACGTGGTTCTTTACATCGTATTTGAGGGCGATGTCGTTAGCAACACGTGATGCCATTGGCACAGCTGAAAGGCCTGTTGCACCGATGAGTGGGTTGATCTTCTTCTTAGAGAAGAGATTGAACAACTTAACGAGCATGATGCCTCCGAAGATAGAGAATCCGAATGCGCAGAATCCACCTACCACAATACCAATAGTAGTAAAGTTAAGGAATGCATCAACTGTCATTGTAGCACCTACAGAAAGGCCAAGAAAGATAGTTGCTGCGTTCATGATGCTGTTTGATGCTGCATCGAAGATACGGCTTGTGTTAGCACCGATCTCCTTGATAAGATTACCAAACATGAGCATACCTACAAGTGATACTGCAGATGGAACGAAGATGGCTACGATGATTGTAGTGAAGATAGGGAAGAGTATCTTCAACACCTTCATGTTCTTGATCTGAGTGCTGCTTGGATAGAGTTTGTCCTGTTCCTTCATGTTGATCATGAGTTCCTTCTTAGTACAGCACATCCTAACTACGAGTGGCACGATAACTGGAACAAGTGCCATATAGCTATAAGCTGCAATTGCAATAGGACCAAGGAGGTGTGGAGCAAGCTTGATGGTTGTGAAGATGGCAGTAGGACCGTCTGCACCACCGATGATTGCAAGCGATGCTGCTTCCTTCATTGTGAAGAACTGAGATGCCACGAGGAGTACTGCGAAGATACCGAACTGAGCACCTGCACCAAAGATGGCAAGCTTGAGGTTACGGAGCATAGGACCGAAGTCGGTAAGTGCACCTACACCCATGAAAATGATTGGTGGAATAAAACCTGTCTTTATGAGCATATAGTAGATGAAGTTCATAAGACCGAGGTCGTGTGCAATCTTAGGGAGTGACATGTCCCAAATGCACTCTTTTGTTCCATCTGGCATAAGTACCATACCCTCACCATCGACAGCTGTTACGCCCATACCGCCTCCAGGGAAGTTTGCAATAAGCACACCGAATGCGATAGGAATCATGAGCAATGGTTCGTAGCCCTTCTTGATACCAAGGTATAGAAGGCCTAATGCCAACAGAATCATGACAATACATCCAGGCTGTTCTCCAATAGCCTTGAATGCGGTCATTTCATAAAGGTTGTTTAATATTTCGTTCATTGTTTAATACGAATTTGGAATTATGTTATGCCATCTTCATGATTGGATCGTCCTCTTCTACAGAGTCGCCTGAGTTGACGAGGATTGCTGTGATTGTACCAGCCTTATCTGCACGTATAGCGTTGAATGTCTTCATTGCTTCGATGTAGCCGATAGTGTCGCCTGCCTGAACTGCATCACCAACCTTCTTTGGAGTCTCAGAGTTGTCCTTAGTGAGGTAGAACTTACCCTCGAGTGGAGCGAGAACGTCTTCACCTTCACCTGCTGGAGCTGCAGGAGCTGCGCCTGCTGCTGGAGCAGCTGCAGGAACTGCATCACCATAAGCGATTTCAACCTTGTAGTTAACACCATTAACGTTAACAGTAACTGACTTAGGACCTTCTGCACCTGCAGCAGGAGCGTTCTTAGCAGCCTTACGCTTTGCGAGGTCAGCCTCGAAGTCAGCCTTTGCCTTACCGCTCTTGTAAGCACGATACTGCTCTGGGTGCATAGCGAGTTCGAAGAGCTCTTCTTCGTCCTGACCAAGCTCCCATCCTTCCTTAGCCATCTCAGCGCGGAATTCGTCAAGCTTGTCTGGGTAGTAAGACTGTGGGTCCTGAGTCTCAAACTCACGGCCCTGCTCCTTAGCCATGTCAACGAGCTCCTGAGCAACTGGGCCAGGGAGCTGACCTGACTTACCAAGAATCATATCCCAAATGTTGTCAGCAATCATTGACCAGCGAGCCTTGCCCTTCTCCATCTGCATTACGTTCATGAGCGCGAGGTTCTTAACGTACTGAGAGAATGGAGTAACGAGGCATGGATAACCAACCTTTGGCCAAACGTAAGCAACCTCATCAAAGAGCTTAACAAGAAGCTCGTCAGTAGTAAGCTCTGGCTGGTTGTTCTTTACCTTCCACTTGTTGAGTGACTTAAGGTTGTCCTCGAGGTCAGTCATGAGTGAACCCATCATACCACCTGGGAGACCTGGCTTAACGAGAAGCGAGTTGTTGAGGTGGTTGAGTTCTGGAATGTAATAGCCGAGGAAGTCATCGCACATCTCCTGAATCATGGTACGTACTTCCATGTAAGCTGACATGTTGATATCCTTTACCTTAAAGCCTGCATCCTTAAGCATCTCTTGAACTGTGATGATGTCGGCATGACCTGTACCCCATGAGAGTGGAGACATACCACAATCGATGTAGTCACAACCAGCTTCTGCTACTTCAAGGATAGATGCCATGTTGAAGCCAGGACCTGCGTGTGAGTGATACTGGATGACGATGTCCTTCTTGATAGCCTTGATACCCTCAACGATCTTGCCGAGTGATACTGGACGACCAATACCTGCCATATCCTTGAGACAGATCTCGTCAGCACCAGCCTCGATGAATGTCTTTGCAAGGTTGACGTAGTATTCTACAGTATGGATTGGTGAGTATGTGATACAAAGTGATGCCTGAGCGATCATACCTGCTTCCTTAGCATACTTGATAGAAGGAATGACATTGCGTGGATCGTTAAGACCACAGAAGATACGAGTGATGTCTGTGCCCTGCTTCTTCTTTACAACGTAGAAGAGCTTACGTACGTCCTTTGGACATGGGCTCATGCGAAGACCATTGAGTGCACGGTCGAGCATGTGAGTCTGGATGCCTGCCTCATGGAATGGCTTTGTCCATTCGCGTACTGACTTGTTTGGATTCTCTCCGTAGAGAAGGTTTACCTGTTCGAAACCACCACCGTTAGTTTCTACACGGTCGAAGCAACCCATCTTGATGATTGCTGGTGCTACTTTTACGAGCTGGTCAACGCGAGGCTGATACTTACCAGCACTCTGCCACATGTCACGGAAGACCAGTGAGAACTTTACTTCTTTTGCCATATTTCTTTTTATCCTTAAAATTATTTACAACTTAGTTATCTTTGATACGTGACCCTTGCCACCTGTAATCTGGGCAACGGTAGCGTCAATTACTGCCTTGACAGTAGCATCAACCTTCTGTACTGCATTGTTGGCTGCAGCTACAGGTTTCTTTGCTTGCACTTCTTCTGGTGCATACTTGTTTACAAGCTTGATAAGTAATGTGCCGAACAAGATTACGATAAGCAAAATGCAGAAAACCGTAAGCATGCCGACAATCATGAGCTGAAGAGCTTCATTTAAATTATCGTTCATCTTCTTTGTATGTTATGTTAATAATCTTTCTACGTAAAAAAAAATCTTTTTGTTGCCTTTTAATATGGCAAATATCTTTTGCTTTCGATGCAAATAGTCGTGTAAATGCCTGTGTTAATAACACAAAAACTAAAGTTTTGTGCAAAAGTAAGCATTTTTATTTAAATAACATATATAAATATGAAATAATCTTAGTAAAACGCTGTAAAAATGTCTTTCTGTGTGCGTAAACATCATGTTTTTTGACATCCAAATTGCAATACGGATGGAAAATTGTCATAAGTCAAGAAGGCTAATGCTCATGGGATGTTGGATAAGATGGATTAGTAAAATTGGAGCAGGGTAGAGCAAAAGCAAAAGCGCTTCCCATGGGTGAGAAACGCTTCTGTATATTAATGTAAAAAACGAATGTTAAGTAGGTGCGCACCTACGTATTGTTTCATTCTTGTTTTTTACTTTGTGATAGGCTTGTACTTTGGAACAAGAGTCTTCATAAGTGTCCATGCGATGAGGTAAGCTACGGCACAATAGCAGAAGATGATCATGTAGCCAGCTGGCTTGCCTTCAACACCGAAGAATGTGAATGCGCTGCCCTGACCTTCTGCGTAAGTGAACAGCATACCTGAACCCTTGTTGATGAGGAACGATCCAAGACCTCCAAACATGGTACCGATACCTGTGATGGTAGCGATGGCACTCTTAGGGAACATGTCGCCGATAGTAGAGTAGAGGTTGGCCGACCAAGCCTGATGACCAGCACCAGCAAGACCAATGATAATACATGGCAACCAAACACTTATGCCTGCCAATGGCTGTGCAAACATAGCGAAGATAGGGAGGAATGCAAAGATGAGCATAGCACGCATACGACCAGCGTAAGGATTCATGCCCTGCTTCTCAACGAAGAGCTTTGGCAGATATCCACCATAGATGCTGAGTACGGTAACGATAAGGTAGAGCACGAAGATGAGCATCTGTCCCATAAATGTGCTTGATGGATGGCCGAGTTCGGAGAAGTAAGCTGGTGCCCAGAAAAGGAAGAACCACCACACACCATCGGTAAGTGCCTTACCTACTATGAATGCCCATGTCTGACGATAAGTGAAACACTCAACGAACGAAAGATTAATGCCATCGTCATTGGCAGATTCGGATGCTGCTTCCTGCTGATTGTCAGAGTTGATGTAAGCCAATTCTTCTGCATTTACCTTTTTGCTCTCATGTGGATGCTCGTACATGAACGACCATGCTGCTGCCCAAATGAATCCTACGGCACCAATGATGATGAATGCCATCTCCCAACCCATTGCTGCTGCGAGGATTGGAATGGTGAGTGGAGCTGCAAGTGCTCCTACGCTCGAGCCGGCATTGAACATACTTGTTGCGTAAGCACGGTCCTTTTTAGGGAAGTATTCGGCAGTTACCTTGATGGCTGCAGGGAAGTTACCTGCCTCACCCATTGCAAGGATGATGCGGCAAGCGAGGAAGAGGTATACTGAGATCGAAGTGAACATCAATGTGCCCTTTACTACTCCTTCTCCAAACATGCCCGAATCTGCCAGATGGAATGTTGCCCATCCGCAGGCTGCGTGAAGACATGCACCAAGACTCCAGATCACGATAGCCCAGATATAACCTTTCTTTGTGCCCATCCAGTCGATGAACTTGCCTGCAAAGAGCGAAATGAATGCGTAAAAGATGGAGAATACTGCTGTGATTGTTCCATAGTCGTCGTCTGTCCAATGGAAGTCAACAGCAATAAAGTCCTTCCAGGTCAATGACAGAACCTGACGGTCCATGTAGTTGACTGTTGTTGCAAGGAACAACATTGCACAAATTACCCAACGGTAGTTTGTCATTTGATTTTTGTTTGCCATATTAGTTATGTTAGTTAATTATATAGTTGTTCTATCTCTATTCCTGCCGACTCGAGGTCAGCTCCCATCGGTGGATTTTCCTTCATCAGTCGCAGGCGTATTCCCTTTACGTTGGGAAGCTCATCGTGGATGGCCTTTACGATGCGGCCTCCTGCGTGTTCAAGCAG
This sequence comes from Bacteroidaceae bacterium, assembly GCA_024401225.1. Taxonomy (GTDB): domain Bacteria; phylum Bacteroidota; class Bacteroidia; order Bacteroidales; family Bacteroidaceae; genus Minthosoma. The sequence continues at coordinate 24,536 of JAKSLM010000029.1, forward strand.
TTTGGAAGGGATGACCATCTCACGCTTTATGATTTCGTAGACATCGGCATAGTTGATGGTGCCAGTCAACTCGTCAGTTTCCATGGCATGACTGAAGTCGGTGCTGATGGTTACATCCAGGATGAAGTATGCCCCTACGGTTTGTTCCTGAGGCATAACGCCATGTCGGGCATGGATTTTCACCCCCTTTAATATAATAAGGTGTTGATTCGCGTCCTTCATCATATTGTGCTGTCTGCTTGTTCTTTTGTGGTGTTTTGGGCCGACTGCTGATCATCGTAGATGTATCTCTTCAATGCTTTTGCCACGCCCGAAGCCCAGTTGTTGATGTCCTCATTCTCCAGCTGCATGTTGTTGACCAGACGTATCACGTGGCTCAGCGGCATGCGGTATCTAAGGATGCCGGATATGAGTTTTGCGTAGTTCCAGTACTCCTTGTTGAATCGTTCGGAAAGGCCCTCGATGGTGGTCTTGTAGCCTCGGCGGTTGATAAACTGGAAATCGTATCGCTTCTGCCCATTGTCGTCCAGACTCTTCAGTATGCGGCCCTTGGTCACAGTCTTTGGCAAAGCAATACCGTCCTCATCGTCCAATACGCCGGTAAAAATCTCGTAAGGATATCCATCCAGCAAGCCCACGAATGCAACCCACTTTTCCTTCTTGTTCTGGAATTTTACCACATCACATTCCAAGCTCTGTGGACGAGTCTCCGTAATGACGAATTCTGGTCTGTGGGCAGAAATAGCATTGTCAATAAGTTCAAGGAGTTCTTGGCTGTCCTTATTGCGCGAGTCATTCTGCTTGAATCCGTCAAGTGCGTTGCTTAATCTGTCATTTCCGTATTCTATCAGAATGTCAATGATATTGCTTGATAATGAATGTATTTTGGGCATTATTGTACTGTTTTGCTAAATTATCGTTAAGTTCTTTGCAAAAATACGAGTCTTTTTTGATTTATCAAAATAAAAATGAAAATAAATCATTATCTTTGCATAAAATTGAAACAAACCATAATTAATATGAATAGAAATCAAGTTTTTTTTGCAGCACTTTTGCTTTCATCCAGCATGTCTGCACAGAGTCTTTCGTCTTATTCATCTAAGGCACATGCTATCGCTAATCATTATCAGGATTCACTCAAGAACCTGCACAAGGCCGTGCAGGACATGGTAGAGCACGATTCTGCATTTGTCTATTCGCCTTACATGTACCGCATGACTGGCACAAACATGTACTATGCCAATGCCGTTCGCAATGCTTTCTCGCTCGATAGTGAAGAGGACAATGCACAGCAGAGCCTTGGCATGCAGTATCGCAACGGTCTCAATAATGCAATAGACCAGACTCTCGTACGCAGCTATCAGGAGAATCCAGGCATGTTCCATTACTATGATGAGCAGCTCAAGGATGAGACAGTAGAGCAGACTGCAGCTCCTGTTGAGTCAAAGAAGGAAGATCTTGATGAGATCGTGAACAACGTACAGTCTATTCAGGATGTGTCGGAAGTGCTTGACGATGTGGAATTCGAGCTTGAGGTAAAGAAGCCAAACTTCTGGAAGAAGTCGGGTAAGTTTACAACTCAGTTCACCCAGAGTTATTTCTCCGAGAACTGGTACAAGGGAGGATCGAACAATGTCACACTTCTGTCAACCCTTCTTCTTGAAGCAAATTACAACGACCAGAAGAAGGTGCAATGGGACAACAAACTCGACCTTCGTCTCGGTTTTGTAAGCACTCCTTCCGATGAGTTCCACAAGTTCATGACCAACAACGATAAGATTTATCTTGCATCAAAACTTGGTATCAAGGCTACTAAGGCATGGTTCTATACTGTACAGGCTGATGTCAACACACAATTCCTGCCAGGTTATCGTACCAACAAGAATGCTACATTCAGTAAGTTCCTTGCTCCTCTCGATGTCTTCGTGTCAGTCGGTATGGACTTCAAGCCAACGCTCAAGAAGGGATCGTTCTCGGCAGCTATCCTTCCTCTTTCATACAAGATGCGTTACATCGGAACAGACGACGATGTCAACACCATCCACAACAACTATGCCATGATGAAGGACGGCAATCCTCTCACTACCAAGCACGACTTCGGTTCGAAGGTGGAGCTCAATGCCAAGTTCGAAATTGTAAAGAACCTTACATGGCGTTCACGCGCATACTATTATACCACATATACTTATACTGAAGCAGAGTGGGAGAATGCTTTCTCATTCCAGTTCAACAAGTATCTTTCTACCGAAGTAAATGCACTCTGGCGCTTCGATGACAACCGTGCTCCAAGCACTAAGGATTCTTCGCTTGGTTACTTCCAGTTTAAGGAGTACTTCACATTCGGTCTTGCTTACAACTTCTAATAGACGTAAATTATAATATTCGTCATTATAATATTTTACATCAAAATATTAGCAACACCATATAAAAACAAAAGAGGGAATGCCGCTGTGGTATTCCCTCTTTTATTGCTATACGACAGTTCTTTGACTGAACTATCCGTATGTGTATGAAACAGATGTGATGATCATCTGCGGATAAACTTCTTTCCGTTCTTGATGATGATGCCCTTGTAGTTGGCATCAACCTTCATGCCCTGGAGATTGTAGGTCTCGGTGTTGGTGCTGGCTGCATCGATGGTGATGCTCTCAATGTCGGTGTTGAGTGTGCACTTGAGCTCGACCTTGTCGATGTTGCAGTTGGCGCCTGTGATGGTGAATCGAAGCACCTGGGTGCCTTCTGCAAGTTCTTTGCTGAAGTTGCCCTTTACCACTTTGTAGGTGTCCCAACTGTTGTTGCCTGTCTGTGGTACTGATACCTTGCAGAGCTGGGTGGTCTTGCCATCCTCAACGAGGCTGATGGTGAAGCCTGAGTTGCTGACTCCTGACGATACTGTTGCCTCGTAGGCGTACTTGCCTGGCTCCTTTACGTTGATGGTGTATTCGGTCCATTCGTTGACTGCTGTGTAGCCGAGTGCGTAGCCTCCATTGCCTGTTACGATGTCTACACCACCGTTGTCAGTACGATACTTGGCTGCACCCTGGTCATCGGTGTCAGAATCGTGCCATGTGAGGCCTTCCTCACCCTTATCGAAGTTTTCGGCCTGAATGATGCCTGGGATGGTGATGGCTGTCTTGTAAGGCGAACGCTTGGCTGTAACCTTGAGGTTGTAGGATGCAATCTTCGACTGCTTGCCGTCCACATCGGTTGCAATGGCTGTGAAGAGGTATTCGCCCTTGGTAGATGGGGTGTAAGTAGTGGCAAATGGTGCAGAGGTTACGGTCTTGTTGAGTGTACCATTGACATAGAATTTCACATCCTTAATCTCTGTGTCAGATTTTACATCGGCTGCGATGGTGGTCTTTGTGCCTACCATTGATACTGCAGGATCAGTACTGAGGGCGATGTCGATGTCATCGTTTATTTCGATGCGCTCGAATGTGATCTTGTCGATGTTGATGACGTACTGGCCTGAGCCACCTGTGATGCCGAGACGCAACACTTGCTGACCTGCTTCCAATGGAAGAAGAAGGCGTCCGTAGGCGTTCTTGTATGTGCTCCAGTCGCCTGTCCTTGCCAACACTTCATTAGCTGCTGTAAGCGATGTCAGACCTTCAGGAGTGCTGAGCGAGAGGTTGATTGACGCACCTGCTTCTGGGGCAGAGTAGTAGACGGTGTAAGCGTACATTCCAGCCTCCTTGACGTCGACGGTGTATTCCATCCATTCGCCTGGTTCGCCATATCCGATCACATAGCCAGTACCTCCCTTTTCGATGTCGATACCTGTGTCATCGGTGCGGTAAGCTGATCCTGTGCCTTGCTTGTTCTTGTTGTTGTCGTGGAATGCAATGCCATCGGCACCAGAGTCGAAGTTCTCTGTCTGAAGCACGCCAGGAAGTTCGGTAGGCTTGTTCTTGTATGGTGCACGTGGGTTGCTTGATGTGATGCTTGACAAGCGCTCGTAAGTGGTGCCGTCCGTGCATGTTACGACAGCCTTTATCTCATGTTTTCCTGTTGTGGTAGGAGTGAACTCTGTCACGTAAGGAGCCTCGGTCATTGTGGCTACCAGATTATTCTTCACGTAGAGGTCAATCTTCTCGATAGTCTTTGTGCGCATGCTTGCGCGTACGGTGATAGAGGTAGGGACTTCCTTCTCGACTGTCAAGGATGCTGGCTTGACGTATACGGATGCTTCCTTCACCATGCCAGGGAATGGGCTCTTGGCGTTCTTTGCCTTGTCCGACTTCATGTATTCGCGGAGCCAAGTCATGGCTGGACGATCCTTTCCGTTCTTAATGATTCCCGAGTTGCCATCAGTAGTCCATGTGGCGCCGTAGAGGTAGCCCCAGAGGGTGATGCCTGCCACGTAGTCCTGTTCCCACATGTAAGGAATCTGGTCCTTGTACTGCTGAAGCTGCTTGTTGTCATCGCTTGTGCCGATGTCGTACTCGGTGCTATACATAGGCATCTTGAGTGCATTCTGAATCTCGGTCATGGCCGACTTGAATGAGCTGAATCCCATGTCTGTAAGGTCGTGCGACTGACATCCGTAGGCATCGATAGGAGCACCGGCATCGCGAAGTGTGCGTACGAGGTCGATAAACTCGCTCTTCTGCCACTGGAAGGTGTTGAAGTCGTTGTAGATGAGGATGGCATTTGGCCAGCGTTCGTAAGCCAGTTCGAATGCCTTGATGAGCCAGTCGTAGCCCGTCTTGCCTGTGCCTCCGAGTGCCTCGATGAAGTATGGAGTGCCAGCCTGGTGGCCTGTGATGGCCTCGTTGACTACGTCGATGAGCTGAAGGTTAGGGTAGCGCTTCTTGACCTGATCCATCCATTGCACTATCTCCTTGTAGCGCTGCTCAGGTGTCTGCGACTCGAGCCATTTAGGATACTGTGCTCCCCAGATGAGTGCGTGAAACTTGAATGGGAAGTTGTTGTTCTTGGCATAGTTGTAGGCATTGTCGCATCCTCCCCAGTTGAAGGAGTTGTTGGTGCCTTCCACCGATGCCCACTTTGATTCGTTCTCGCAGGTGATCTGATTCCAGAGCGTCTTGTATTCTACTCCTGCACCGTTGACCTGTCCGCGGGTGGTGATGTTGCCGAGAAACTTGTCAGGGTTGGAGCTGAGCTGGGCGTTGATGCTCGATGAGAACATCATTGCTGCTGAGACAATGAATGTCTTGATTGCTCCTGCCGACTGGTTGGTGGCTGTCGTAAAGGTTAGTTTTTTCATATAAAGTCTATTTAAAAAGGTTTATGTCAATGCTTTCGCCCATAGTCTTGTAGCCATCGGCATTGAGGTGGAGCCAGTCGTTCTCGAAGAGGAATGCCTTCTGGAGTGCCTCTGTGTTTTCAGGATTGCGAACCGTCTTGTCGAAGTCGATGACAGCGTCAAGGTCCTTGCATGTGCGAATCCATTCGTTTACCGTGCTGCGTGCAGCCTCATGGTCGGGCGAGTAGTAGTTGTTGCCCTTGAATGGGGTGATAGTAGCACCATACACCTTGATGCCCTTGGCATGAGCCTCTTCGATCATTTTTGTATAGGCCTCGATGAGTCCCTTTGCTGTCTCAGCACCATTGCGGCTGCCGCCAAGGTCGTTGATGCCTTCGAAGATGATGATGTACTTCACGCCTTCCTGCTGCATGATGTCGCGGTTGAATCGCTTTGCACCTGTAGGGCCGAGTCCGCCGCGGAGCACGCAGTTGCCACCGATGCCGAGGTTGAGGACTGCAACGTCGCGTGTTGCCTTGTTCTTCAGGAGTGAGCGTGAGAGGTTGTCAGCCCATCGGTTCTGCTGGTTGGTGGTTGATCCACGTCCGTCAGTTATGGAGTTGCCGAGTATGGCTACTGCTCTTGTCTGCTTCTTGCCTACCACGTCGATGCCGCAGATGTTGTACCAGTGGTCGGTCTTTTCGACATTGGTGAAGTCGGATGTGTTGCCCTCGGCAATGTAGCTTGTGGTGCGGCTGCCAGGGTGGCCAGTCACGTTCTTGTTGTCGCAATTGCCGTAATGGATGGTGATGGCGATGTTCTCGCGTGGTCCTACCTTGTACTTGATAGGGTCAGACACTACCATCTCGCCTGCAGCAATCGTTACGTCCTGTTTGTTGTTGAAGTATACTGACTTTGTTGTTCCCTCCACGATGTCGGCCGAACTGCCGCTTGTCTTTGCAATGGCTATTTCTACGGCTTTGATCTCTGTAGGCTGCTTGCCGTATTCGTTCGAGAGCTTCAGGCGAAGGGTCTTTCCGCCTATGGAGAGCTGGACGATCTCCCTGATGCTGTTGCCCGAAAGTCCTGGTGAAGGTGGAAGGTTGTGTGGTTCAACTACTTGCTGTGCTGTGGTCCATGTGCCTACCCATCTCTGTGCAAGGGCTGCGGTCGACATGATGCATGATATCAATACGAAAAGAATAAGTCTGTTTGCTTTCATTTTTATGTTTGGTTAGTTTTTGTGAAACGGTATTGTATTTATGTCACAAAGGTACGAAAAAAAAATGACAGCACAAAGAAATCTTCAAAAAAAATGTCAGTATTGTTGTACTTTTTTTCAGAGAGTCACTTCTACCATAACTTGAAATAATATGAAATTCCCCAAAGCGTAACGCTGTAACGGAAAGCATGGGATAAGGGCTGAATCTTGATAATCCATAGCGACGAAAAAGAAAACTCCTTGCAAGGCGTTGGTTCTGCCCTTGCAAGGAGTTAGTATGACGATTGCAAGGAGTTTGTCGTCTTCTTGCAATGCTGTTTAGCGTGCGTTAGATGAGTAAAAGCAATGGTGTGGCCGAATGCTTATTATAGTTTGAACTTTAACGCCTTACCACCGTTGGATGGAACTTCAATGTAAGTGGTTCCATCAGGCATGATGATATGCTTCTCGATGGTGTGGGAGAGGAGCTCCTTGCACTCCACCTTTTCGGCAAATGTAGGTATGCCGAGGTACTCGAAGGCATGAGCTGGTATCTTAACCCAGGCGCGCTGGTCCTCGTCGGAGAAGTTGGCAACGACCAAAATGAGCTCTTTGTCGGCCTTACGGATGAAGGCATAGAGCTTGTTGGTGTCCATGAGTTCGTTGTCGTAGTTGGCATATTGGATGTCGTAGAACTTTCCCTCACGAATGGCTTTGTCCTTATTGCACATGCCGAGCACCTTTTCGTAGTAGTGCTGAAGCTTTTTCTCATCGTCGGTAAGCAGTTTCCCTTCAAATTTGCCTCCGTTTCTCCATCGGCGAATGGTGTCGATCGTCCAATAATCGAAGATGGTGGTACGACCATCACGACCCGAGAATCCCTCCTCGTCCATACCTGGTTCGCCAAGTTCCTGACCGAAGTACACCATCATTGGGTTGGTGCCCATGAGTGCGCTCACGAGCAGGGCTGGCTTTCCCTTCTCGGCCGAACCAGCAAAGAAAGGCGATGCGATGCGCTGCTCATCGTGGTTCTCAAGGAAGTTGAGCATGTGGTCCTTGATGTCGTCAACTGCCTGCCAAGCGCCTGTGATACAGCTTGCTGAGTTGCCGCCCACTACGGAACGAAGGGTGTCGTAGAGGCCTACCTTGTCGTAAAGGTAGTCGAAGTGGCCACGATGGATGTAGTTGCGGTACTCGTGCGGATTGTAGACCTCGGCGATGAAGATGATGTCAGGATACTTCTCCTTGACCTGTGGGATGGCCCATCCCCAGAAGTCGCAAGGCACCATCTCGGCCATGTCACAACGGAAACCGTCGATGCCCTTGCTTGCCCAGAAGAGGAGGATGTCGCGCATCTTGATCCATGTGTCGGGTGTGGAAGGGGAGAATACCAACTGGTGAGTGCCTTGATAGTCAACACCATAGTTGAGCTTTACGGTCTCGTACCAGTCGTTCTGACCTGCCCACTGGGTGAAGCAGTCGTTGCCTGTCACCTTGGCTGGTTCTTCTACATATTCGCCCATTTCTTCGTCCTTGAGAGAGAAATTTGGTGAGAAGCGTGAGTATGGAATGTAGTAGAAGTTGTTCTGGAGTGAGAACGACATTGTAGTGTCGTCGTCCTCGCCAAGGTCACGTACGCCCTCAGGCTTTGCGTCTGAATGGTACTGGCGTGCCACATGGTTAGGCACGAAGTCGATGATCATCTTGAGTTCAGCCTTGTGGGTACGCTTCACGAGGTTTTCAAACTCTTTCATGCGCTCTGGCACCTTTGTAGCCAGGTCGGGATCGATGTCGTAATAGTCCTTGATAGCATATGGGCTGCCTGCGTTGCCCTTGACTACAGCTGGATGGTCCTTCTGGATGCCGTACTGTGTGTAGTCGGTCTTTGTGGCATGCTCGATAATGCCTGTGTACCAGATGTGTGTGGCACCAAGTTTCTTTATCTCACCAAGTGCGGCAAGGGTGAAGTCTGCCATCTTGCCACATCCGTTAGTGTCCTTTAAACCATTATTCACACACTTCTTTGAATTTGCTCCAAAGAGGCGTGTGAATACTTGGTAGATTGTAATCTTCTCCATTAAGCGATTCCGTGAGCTGTTACGTTGCGGTCGATCTTTGCAATCATGCCCTGAAGTGCTTTGCCAGGACCACACTCTGTGAAGTCGGTAGCACCAGCAGCGATCATGTTCTGTACCTCGTAAGTCCACTTTACTGGAGCTGTAAGCTGAGCGATGAGGTTCTGCTTAATCTCCTCTGGGTCGGTGTGAGGCTTAGCGTCAACATTCTGGTATACAGGACACTTAGGTGCTGCGAATGTAGTAGCTTCGATAGCAGCCTGAAGCTCGTCCTTTGCTGGCTGCATGAGTGGAGAGTGGAATGCACCGCCTACTGGGAGTGGGAGAGCGCGCTTTGCTCCTGCTGCCTTCATGGCCTCACAAGCCTCGTTGATAGCCTCTACATTACCAGAGATAACGAGCTGTCCTGGGTTGTTGTAGTTGGCAGGAACGACTACGTAGCCTTCCTTGCTGATGCCAGCACAGATCTCCTCAATCTTCTCGTCTGGAAGACCGATGATGGCTGCCATTGTCGATGGAGCTGCCTCGCATGCCTTCTGCATAGCCTGAGCACGCTGAGATACGAGCTTGAGACCGTCCTCGAACGAGAGTGCGCCTGCTGCTACGAGTGCTGAGAACTCACCAAGTGAGTGACCGCCTACCATGGCTGGCTGGAATGCATCGCCCATGCAGATGGCAGAAATAACAGAATGAAGGAATACTGCTGGCTGAGTAACCTTTGTCTGCTTGAGTTCTTCAGCTGTGCCTTCGAACATTATCTTTGTGATTTCGAAACCAAGGATTTCGTTAGCCTTGTCGAAGAGTTCCTTTGCTACTGGATTTGAGTCATAGAGGTCTTTGCCCATTCCTGAGAACTGAGCACCCTGACCTGGGAATACAAATGCGTTCATAAAATATTATTGTTCTGATTGTTTAAATTCAAATAAAAGCATCCCTCCATGAAGGAAAGATGCTTTATTCTAGTAAGTAATGTTGTTTACTTTACCTTCTCAACGATAGCCTTGAATGCCTCTGGGTTAGAAACTGCGAGGTAAGCAAGAGTCTTGCGGTTGATTTCGATGCCTGCCTTGTGAAGACCACCCATAAGCTGTGAGTAGCTAACACCCTCGAGACGAGCAGCAGCGTTGATACGCTGGATCCAGAGAGCACGGAACTCGCGCTTCTTCTTACGACGGTCTGCGAATGCATAAGTGAGCCCCTTCTCGTAGGCATTTTTCGCAACGGTCCAAACGTTCTTACGAGCGCCGAACTGACCCTTAACGCGCTTTAAAATCTTCTTACGGCGTGCACGTGATGCAACATGATTTACTGATCTTGGCATAATTTTTTAATTTTTTTGAATGTTAGCGACGTACTTTTACGTTCTTTGGTGCTAACAAATCGGTTAAACTTTAAAGTTAAATCTTACTGATTAATTGTTCTCTCGAACATGTACTGTCGTCTTTGTGCAAAAGACCTTAGCACATTAAGGATTAATTAGCGGAGGCAGAGAAGGTCGCGAACCTGCTTTACGTTAGCTTTTACTACGATTGCGCTGTGATCGAGATTTCTCTTCTGCTTCTTAGTCTTCTTTGTCAAGATGTGACTGTGATAAGCATGCTGACGCTTGATCTTTCCTGTTCCAGTAAGCTTGAAACGCTTCTTTGAAGCGGAATTAGTTTTAACTTTTGGCATTT
>JAKSLM010000003.1 GCA_024401225.1 Bacteroidaceae bacterium
CTCTCGAAAAGAGTGGCACATATAAGTCTGTCTCGTTTTCGGTTGTTCATCATCCTGACAATCACTTTCTGGATAGTTCTATGAAAGAGTTTTCTATCCTGACCGACTATTCTCCAAAGTTTAATAGCTTTACGTCTGATCAACTTATCCATGCAGCTGCAATAGACACCAACCTGAAGGAGTGGATTCAATGGTATTGCAAAGTGTACTATGGAGAATGATTTTTATAAGCAATCATCCTAACAAGAATGACAACAAAACAAGCAGACCCACTGATTATCAGCAGAAATGCCGATTATCAGTGGGTTTGCTGTTCCCCCAAAAGCCCATAAGCCATGTTGTGAACGGTACTTCCAAACTTATAACTAAATACTCCACCTACTTGGTGGAGAAATTTTGGACACCAGAACCGCATATCCTCTCCCCATAACGAATGAATGGTTTGCAATACGCATTGTAAGCCATTCATTGTTTATATATCGTTTGAATAAATAAAAAGGGGCTAATTTTCTAATCAAACAAAAGGGGGCTAATTTTCTAAGAATGTTTTCAGAGGTCTTTCCGCTTCGATACAACCGACCTTCGGAACGATAACTTTCCGCTTCGCTACTCATCGCGAAGCGCTTTCGCAGAAAGAAACCTGCGAAAGGTGCATTGATATTTGACAGATAAGGCATCATGCAGGGCACAAAAACAGCACGAAAAGCACAAAAGGTAGGATTGCGTTTGGTGATATGGAGAGATTTGTGTATTTTTGCACACGAAGAAGAATCAATCTGTCGCAACATACTACCACAACTATATCAACGAACCATCAATTGTTTAACTATAGCCTAATCAGTTCATGAAACGAATGCTCCTCCTGCCACTTCTGTTCGTGGCAACTTCTTTCTACAACCACCTGAATGCCCAGATCACCGAGACTGCCACCGATGCGGTCAGGAATATGGGCGTGGGATGGAACCTGGGTAACACTCTTGATGCCAGCACTCCTGCCGGCAATTACAGCCAATCGTCCTACTGGGGTGCGCAAGGCCTGGAGTCGGAGACTTACTGGGGACAGCCTCTCGCCACTCCCGAGCTGTTTGCCATGATGAAGAATGCCGGATACGGTGCCATACGCGTGCCCGTAACTTGGTATAATCACATGGATGCCAACGGCAATGTGAAGGTGGAATGGATGAAGCGTGTACGCACAGTGGTCGATCATGTCCTCAAGGCTGGCCTGTACTGTATCATCAACGTGCATCACGATACGGGTGCCGACAACGATAAGCATCAGTCATGGCTCAAGGCCGACCTGTACTCGCAGAACAAGGATCGCTACGAGCTCCTTTGGAAGCAGATTGCGCAGGAGTTCAAGGATTACGACGGGCACCTGCTGTTCGAGAGCTACAATGAGATGCTCGACACCAAGAGTTCATGGTGCTTTGCATCATACAATACTCCTACCAGATACGATGCCACGCTGGCAAGGAATTCATACGATGGTATCAATGGCTATGCCCAGAGCTTTGTCAATGTGGTACGCGCCACAGGAGGCAATAATGCCACACGCAACCTCGTGGTCAACACTTACGCTGCTGCCAATGGTTCCGGCACATGGAACACGCACCTGCAGGACCCGCTGAAGGAGATGAAGCTGCCTGAGGATAATGAGAAGGGGCATCTGATATTCGAGATTCACACTTACCCTCAGATTGCCACGAAGAATGCACAGGGCAAGGTGGAGAACCGCAAGATGGAGGACATACGCAAGGAGATTGATGACAACATAGCCCACCTCAAGAATCACCTGGTGGCAAAGGGCGCTCCTGTGATAATCGGTGAGTGGGGGACGAGCAATGTGGATGCTGGCGATGGCAAGACTGACTATGATGTGCGTCCCGACCACATGAAGCTGTTTATCGAATATTTCGTCAAGCAGACCAAGGCTGCCGGCATGGCTGCCTTCTACTGGATGGGCATCACCGATGGCTTCTACCGCTCGATGCCTGCCTTCAGTCAGCCCGACCTTGCAGAATGTATGATCAAGGCTTATCACGGCAGCGACTTCAAGGGTGAGTACCCTACCCCACAGGCTGCAAGTGCTATCAGCTGCTTCGAGGGCGAGAAGGTGCTTGGATGGGGCAATGGCATTACCATAGCTGGTGCTCTGTTCAAGAGTATCGGTGCCTCAGGCCAACTCGAGCTGACTTACAAGCACACGAAGAATGTAGACGACATCCAGTTCTTCTATGGTGACTGGAGCACGAAACCGCCTTTCATGGCCGATGGCAAGAAGTACGATGGCGACTTCATACCTCACAGCCACTACTCAAGTCCGTTAGGGTCGGAGCACACCACGATCTTCACATTCGACGATGCGGTCTACGAACATCTGTGCAAGAAGGGTCTGATAATACATGGTGATGGCATCACGATATACAAGGCGCAGCTCACCAACCCTGCATCAGCCATCGCTTCGCCTACCGTCACGCCTCATGCCGTCGATGCCTACTACACCCTATCGGGCCAGCGCATCGCCCAGCCTTCGCACGGCATTTTCATAAGGGGTGGGAAGAAGGTTGTAGTGAGATGAAAAAAGTGAAGTGTGCTATCGGCTGAGTCGATAACACACTTCACTTTTTTTCATTACTGTTTTTGTTCATTCTCCCATGCTTCCCATTCGGCGAGAGCCTGCTTCCACACAGCCTCTGCCTCCTCGTCGGAGAGCACATGGTCAGACTCGCTTTCGGCAGGGAGTTGTGCTGCCTGAGCCTCAAGGTCGCGCTGGCGATCGCGCTCGCGCTTTTCCTTCATGGCTGCGATGGTGGCATCGTCGAGTATCTTTATGATGCCTCGCTCCACGCAGCGGTCCAGTTCTTCGGGACCGAACGCTTTGCCCTGTTCGCCGAAGTCGCTGATGTTGAATTCGAAGTTGACACGCAGCTGATGGCGTATCTGCTTCTGCTGAAAACGAGTACCCGCACACTTCCTTCCAAGAAGCATGCGGATAATCTTTATTTCCCTTGCGGAATATTTGTTACGTCCCATAAAAGACCCTCTCTGTCCTTCGGACATCTCCCCCGTAGAGGGGGAGAGCCATCCGGATAGTTTTCTTGAGGGGATTAACTATATTATTATTCAACTTTCGCAAGTGTTTGTTCTTTGATTTTTATTAAGATTTTAGTTAAGATGTCGAGCCCGAAGGGCGATCCCGAATAAAACCCTTCTCAAGAGCGACGAACTGGAGCGCATTTTTGGTAAGGATTTTGTTTAAAGATTTTTATCCTAACCATAATCTATAACTAAAAATCTCAACTGAAAATACGCTCGAATACCTCGCATTTAGAAGGTCATTTGAGGGGGATCGTCGCTACGCTCCTCGAAATCTTAACTATAATCTTTAGAAAAATCTAAAACTATTAACTTGCGAAAGTTATATTACTTTTATTCTCTGTTACTGTTTTGCACAACCCTTCTCCCCATAGAGGGGGAGATGCCCCTTAAAGGGCAGAGGGGGTCTTTTCGTATGCTTCAATCTTATCGGTGTTGGAAAGAAGGAAGTCGATGTCGTCGTAGGCGTTCATGAGGCAGTACTTCTTGTACGTATTGATGTCGAAGTGCTCGCTGTGGCCTGTAGTGACGTTAGTGACTGTCTGGTTTGGCACATCGACCTTAACCTCTGCATTAGGGTTCTTAGCCACGGTATCGAAGAGCTCGAGCTGGAACTCGCGGCTTACGATGACTGGGAGCACGAAGCAGTTGAGGAGGTTGTTGCGGTGGATGTCGGCAAACGATGATGAGATGACCACACGGATGCCATAGCCTGCGATGGCCCATGCTGCATGCTCACGGCTCGAGCCTGAACCCCAGTTCTGGCCACCGATCACGATCTCGCGCTTGCCACGCGATGGTACCTCGTTGAATGGTGCCTGGTTCATGATGAAGTCAGGCACAGGATTGCCATCAGCATCGTAGCGGATGTCGTGCATGAAGGCATCGCCATAGAACTTTGGATCGCGTGTGGTGAACGCAAGGAAGCGTGCAGGGATGATATTGTCTGTATTGTTGTTGTCAATTGCAATTGGTATGCAAGTTGACTGAATTATGTCGAATTTTTCTTTCATAATGAAGACCCTCTCTGTCCTTCAGATATCTCCCCCCCCCATGGAGGGGAGAGCCATCCGGGTAGTTTGTGGGATGTTTGTTTTAATTTGTTTTAGTTCACTATAGTTAGAAATCAGACCGCCAGCCTTCTCCCCCTCTACGGGGGAGGTGGGCAAAGCCCAGAGGGGGTCTTTTACTTTCTTGGGTCAGTGATTACACCTGTGATGGCAGATGCTGCAACTACGAGTGGAGAGGCGAGTATGGTGCGTGCACCTGGTCCCTGGCGGCCTACGAAGTTGCGGTTGCTGGTAGAGATGGACAGCTTGCCTGCTGGCACCTTGTCGGGGTTCATGGCAAGACATGCTGAGCATGATGGCAGACGGAGCTCGAAGCCTGCCTCCTCAAGGATCTTATCAATGCCCTCGTCGATGATCTGCTGGCGCACGAGCCATGATCCTGGCACGAGCCATGCTACCACGTTGTCGGCCTTCTTCTTGCCCTTCACTACCGATGCAAAGGCGCGGAAGTCCTCGATGCGTCCGTTGGTGCAAGCGCCGAGGAAGCAGTAGTCAACTGGTGTGCCCTCGAGCTTCTGACCTGGCTTGAACTGCATGTAGTCGAGCATGCCGAGGAACTGTTCCTTCTCGGCTTCCGACATACCTTCGGTGGTAGGTATGCACTCATCGATGGCGATACCTGCACCAGGGTTGGTGCCGTATGTGATGCGAGGAGCGATGTCCTCAGCGCGATAGGTCACTTCCTTGTCAAACACGGCATCTGGGTCGGAGTAGAGCTTCTTCCACTCCTCAACAGCCTTGTCCCACTCAGCACCCTTAGGAGCATACTCGCGGTCCTTGAGGTAGGCGAAGGTGATCTCGTCAGGTGCGATGAGTCCTGCACGGCTACCCATCTCGATCGAGAGGTTGGAGAGTGTGAGACGGCCTTCCATCGACATGTTGCGGATAGCCGAACCGGCATACTCCACTGCGTAGCCTGTAGCGCCCGATGTGGTCATCTGAGCCATGATGTAGAGTGCCACATCCTTGGCTGTGGTCTTCTCAGGCAGTGTGCCTTCGATGTTGATGCGCATGGTCTTTGGCTTGGACTGGAGGATGCACTGCGATGCAAGCACCTGTGCCACCTCGCTGGTACCGATACCCATGGCGATAGCTCCTACCGCACCGTGGGTAGAGGTGTGCGAGTCGCCGCACACGATGGTCATGCCTGGGAGCGAGAGTGCCTTCTCAGGACCTACCACGTGGATGATACCGTTGTCCTTTGTGCCCATGGCAAAGTGCTTGATGCCGAAGTCGGCACAGTTCTTTGCGAGTGTCTCCACCTGCTTGCATCCTACAGGGTCGTCGATGCGTTCCTGCTGGTCGGATGGTGTGTTGTGGTCGGGCATCGCGATGACATGATCAGGGCGGAACACCTTGATGCCTTTGTCGCGAAGTGTGTCGAACGCCTGTGGTGATGTCACCTCGTGAGCATACAGGCGGTCAATATAGAGTTGTGTTGGGCCGTCCTCCACGTTCTGTACCACGTGAGCGTCCCATATTTTGTCGAATAAGGTAGACCCTCTCTGTCCTTCGGACATCTCCCCCGTGAGGGGGAGAGAGTTGGCGTTGGGATTTCCTACAGGATTATTTGTATTCATTTATTGTATGTCTAATTTTATTTATTACTTTATCTGTCTCGAACATGACCTCCTCATTTGTAAACTACCTCGCAAAATCCTTCAACAATTCATATCTATCAGGACCTGCAGTCTTGAAAAAAGTTGGAGGTTCATACATATCATTAAAAAACTATGCGCAGCGATAACGGCCATTCCCCCTCCCCATTACGGGGGAGGGTTGGGGAGAGGGTCTTTTTACTTAAATTTATTTATACAATCAATATATGCTTCAACCGATGCGGTAACGATGTCGGTGTTGGCACCGAAACCGTAGTAGACATGACCATTGTACTCAACCTGCATGTGTACCTTACCGAGGTCGTCCGAACCCTTGCTGATGGCCTGGATGGTGAACTCCTTGAGCACCATCTCACGCTTGATGATAGTCTTGAGAGCCTTGATGGCAGCATCGACAGGGCCATTGCCCGAAGCGGCAGACTCGAAGTGCTCGTTGGCAATCGAAAGACCGATGGATGCTACCGAGCGCACGCCCTTGCCTGTTGTGACCTGGAGGTAGTCGAGCTTGATGTTGTGGCCCTCTGTGCGCTCTGCACCTGCAAGCACGAGGATATCGTCGTCGGTGAGTTCCTTCTTCTTGTCGGCAAGAGCAAGGAAGTCGGCATAGATCTTGTCAAGCTTCTCACCATCCACATCCACACCATTGATGTGGAGACGGTACTTGAGCGCTGCACGGCCCGAACGAGCTGTGAGCACGATGCTTGCCTCCTCGATTCCCACATCCTTAGGGTTCATGATCTCGTAGGTCTCAGAGTTCTTGAGCACACCGTCCTGATGGATGCCCGATGAATGGGCGAAGGCATTCTTACCCACGATGGCCTTGTTAGGCTGCACAGGCATGTTCATGAGCGAGCTGATCATGCGCGATGTAGGGTAGATCTTAGTGGTGTTGATGTTGGTCTGGATGTTGTACTCTGGGTGGAGCTTGAAGATCATTGCCACCTCTTCGAGCGATGTGTTGCCGGCACGCTCGCCGATACCGTTGATGGTCACCTCCACCTGACGCGCACCGCCCAGCACACCTGCCACGGTGTTGGCTGTAGCCATGCCGAGGTCGTTGTGACAGTGGGTAGAGAGGATAGACTTGCCTGCAGCAAATGCATCAACGTGCTCATAGAGGTACTTGATCTTCTCCTGGTACTCGTTTGGCACACGGAATCCAGTAGTGTCAGGGATGTTACATACGGTAGCACCTGCCTTTGTTACTGCATCTATGACGCGAGCCAGATACTCATTGTCAGTACGGCCAGCATCCTCAGCGTAGAACTCCACGTCCTCCACGTAGCGCTTGGCATACTTCACGGCTGCCACGGCACGCTCGATGATCTCCTCAGGTGTGGAGTTGAACTTATACTTGATGTGGGATGGCGAAGTACCGATACCGGTGTGGATACGTCCGCGCTTAGCGTACTTGAGGGCTTCGGCTGCCACGTCGATATCCTTCTCCACCGCACGAGTGAGTGCACAAATAGTAGGCCAAGTCACGGCCTTCGAGATCTCAACCACCGAGTTGAAATCGCCTGGACTGGAGACTGGGAATCCAGCCTCGATGACATCCACGCCGAGGCTCTCGAGCTGACGTGCTACCTGGATCTTCTCAACCGTGTTGAGCTGGCATCCTGGCACCTGCTCGCCGTCGCGCAGTGTAGTGTCAAAAATAAAAAGTCTGTCTGCCATATTATATTTAGTTGTATTTTTTTCCTGAGCAATGAGCGGTTTCTTCCACCGTGAAGGCATGACGCCAAATAAAAGTAAAACCTTCCTCACTGCTGTGAGAAAGGTTAAACATTGTCAGTATGTCTTTAAGCATTAAAGCATACGCACACCTCTCTCACTGCGAGCCTTGTAAGTCGTAGTGATAGAAGGTTTAGAAGTGCAGAAGTGCCTGATGCTTTCATTTTTATCTTTATTTTGGGTGCAAAATTATAAATTTTATGTGTAAAAACAAAATATTTGCTTACATTTTATGTTTTTCTCTTGAAAAACGTCAGCAAACCATAAAACTTTTGCTACTTTTGCATATTGAACAATATAAATCAAATATATCATTCGTCATCATCATGGATAAGGAATACATCGTACTTTCGCGTCAGGACGCTGTGGCTCGCACCGGCGCTCCATATATTAATATTAAGGTGGCTAACGAAGATGGCAACGAACAGTTGTGCGTCTGGGATGTGCAGAAGACTGCCGGTCCGAAGGTGGGACAGCTGGTGTCGTTCACCACCATACGCGACAACCAGGGCAAGAAGTCGGCCGCCTTTCTCGACATGAAGGTGGGAGCCTTCCCTCAGGAGGGACACCCTCTGTACCGATTCATTCCGCGTCCGATAAAGAAGGAGGAATGGGATGCCACCATCAGCCATCTGCTCACCTTCTGCAAGGACCAGCGCCTCACCGACTTCATCAGTCGCCAGGCCGAGGAGCTCTTCAAGCCTTACAGCCTGAAGCCTGCTGCCACCAGCGTGCATCATGCCTTCCCGGGCGGACTGCTCAACCACACCTACCAGATGCTCCACATGCTCGAGGGCATATACCCTGTCATGCCTTACCAGGACGACATGAAGATAGAGCGCTGCATCATCGGCATCCTGTTCCACGACTGGGGCAAGCTGTGCGAGTACAACACCGATGGCGAACCATTGGAGAATATGTACCTGCTGGGCCACATATACATGTCGGCCAACTACCTCAACAATCTGCTGCGCGAGATTGATGGACTCGACAAGCGCGAGATCAATTTCATCGTCCACTGTGTGCTTGCTCACCACGGGCAGCTCGACTACGGTTCGCCTGTAGTGCCATGCATCCCTGAGGCTCAGCTCATCAACTATCTTGACAACATATCTGCCAAGGCCGATGTGTTCAACACCACAGGCAACATGGAGAAGGCATTCGCCCTCGGCACTCATGTGGTAAAGTAATTCAACTTTCGCAAGTTTCCAACTTGCTCTCGTTGAAAGTGAAGAGTGAAGAACGAAGAGTGAAGAATGCAAATTGCACGGCTTATAATTCTCCTCTAAATGAAGAGTAATGAGTGTGCGTATTCCCATTCTTCACTCTTCACTCTTCGTTCTTCACTTACAAGTTGAGCATGCGTTATCGCGAAGCGCTTTCATAGAAAGAAACTTGTATAAATTAATATTAAAAGTGATAACATGACCAAAACCGAATCCCTGCTCGCCCTCATCCCCCTGCTGACCAACAACACGCAGTACACCAAGGAGGACCTTGCCGACCGCCTCGGCACCACCGTGCGCAGCATCAACCGCTACATCACCGAACTTGAGGAGGCGGGATTCGACATCGAGAAGGAACGCCGCATATATTCCATCAGCCTCCACTCCCCTTTCATACGCTCCGTGAGCAAGCACCTGCGCTTCACGGGCAGCAACCTATCCACCCTCGTGGCACTAATCCGCGAGGCCGACAGCAGCAATGCTGCCATACGCAACCTACGCGTGCAGTTCAACAACATATATGGCGACACGCTCTTTGAGGGAGTGAAGATAGACAAGGAGTACAACCGCAATCTCGACACCATCTACCAGGCCATCAAGCATCGCCGCAAGGCCATACTGCATGGCTACTATTCGCCCAACAGCCAGTCGAAGAAGGACCGCCTCGTGGAGCCCTTCCGCTTCATCATGAACGACAACTCCATACGATGCTACGAGATCGAGAGCGGCATGTGCAAGACGTTCAAGATGGCTCGCATCACCGAGGGCATCACCCTCCTCGATGAGGAATGGGAGCACCATGCCAAGCACACCAGCTACTTCACCGACATATTCGGATTCTCGGGCGAGCGCACCTACCGCATCACCCTTCGCCTCGGCATCCTCGCCGCACGCATACTATGCGAGGAGCATGGAGTGAGCATGAAGGAGATGACGCAGGAGGACGACACCCACTGGATCTATGCCACCAACGTGTGCAGCTATCAGGGCATCGGACGCTTCGTAATGGGACTCATATCCGACATCGACATCATCCACGGAGAGGGTTTGAAGGCCTTTTTGAGCGAAAATTTAAAAGTTTTAACAGAAAAACTCGATTCTTCCCACAAAATTCTTTAGAAAGGACAGATTCTGTCCCAAAACCGTCGTTACTTTGCAGCGTAAAAAAAATTAAACAACCAAAAAGTAACGAATATATGGAAAAGAATGTAATCCTTTCACCAGCATCAAAGGCTGAATTTTCACTTTCGTCAGTACTCGAGAACACATCCTTCGCACAGAACGCCTCACAACTGTTTTCTGCCATCATGGAGGAGAACGTATCGCCTCGCCAGGCCCTCCTCGCCCTCAATGCCATGCTGGCCCTCGTATGCCTCATGTTCCCTATCGGCATCTCCATCGCCCTCCGCATCGTATTCTTTACATGGTTCGCCATCGCAATCCTCCAGTGCAAGAATGCAGGGATGGGGGAAGAATAGGAGAGAAGACCCCCTCTGGGCTTTGCCCATCTCCCCCGTAGAGGGGGAGAGAAAACCATGCGGCGAGCATTTTTATGGTAAGAGAGGCCGTGCGGTGAGATTATATATTTACACAATTCCCCCTCTATGGGCGAGAGCATCATGCAGCAAAGCTATGTCCGCATGGTGCTCCCCATAGAGGGGGAGCTGTCTGAAAGACTGAGGGGGTCTTCTCTCTCCCCCTCTACGGGGGAGATGCCCAAAGGGCAGAGAGGGTCTTCTTTTTTACCAAATCTTCACTCTCTTCTCAGGAGCTACGTACATTGGATCATCCTTGGTGATGCCGAATGCCTCGTACCACATATCGATGAGAGGGAGGGCACCGTTCACGCGCCACTCGCCGAGTGAGTGAGGGTCCATGTTGGTGAGACGGCGGATCTCAGCCTCTGTGATGTTCTGAGCCCATACACCTGCGTAGGCGAGGAAGAAACGCTGCTCAGGAGTGAAACCTTCCTTCACATCGAGAGGCTTCTTCTTCATGGCATTCTTGAATGCAGCATAGGCAAACTTCAGACCACCGTGGTCGCCGAGGTTCTCACCGCAGCAGAGGTCACCATTGCCGTTGAGGTCAGGAAGCACCTTGATAGCCGAGAAGAAGTCCTTGATCACCTGTGCACGCTCGTTGTACTTGTCGCCATCGCCTGCTGCCCACCAGTCGCGGAAGTTACCATCCTTATCGAACTGGCGACCCTGATCATCAAATCCGTGGCTCATCTCGTGGCCGATCACTACACCGATGGCACCATAGTTGAATGCATCGTCAGCATCCATATCGAAGAATGGGTACTGGAGGATTCCGGCAGGGAAGCAGATCTCGTTGGTTGTAGGGTTGTAGTAAGCATTTACGGTCTGTGGAGTCATGTGCCACTCGTTGCGGTCCACAGGCTTCTTCCACTTGCGAGCGATGAAGTCCTTGTGTGCCCACTTGCTCACTTCCTTCATATTCTCATAGAGGTTCTTTGCAGGATCGATGGTCATCTTGCTGTAGTCGCGCCACTGGTCAGGATAACCGATCTTCACGTAGAAGGCATCGAGCTTCTCGTGTGCAGCCTTCTTGGTTGCAGCGCTCATCCACTCCTGTGCATCGATACGCTCACCGAGGGCAATCTGAAGATTCTTCACGAGCTCCTCCATACGAGCCTTGTTGGCTGCAGGGAAGTACTTCTCGCAGTACATCTTGCCTACTGCCTCACCGAGCACACCATTGACCGAATTTACCGAGCGTTTCCAGCGTGGCTGCTGCTCCTTGGCACCAGTCATGATGCGTGAGTGGAAGTCGAACTCCTCAGCATACACCTTGTCGCCGAGCATGCCGCCAGCACCCTCGAGTATCTGCCACTGGAAGTAGTCCTTGAGTTCGCCGAGCGTAGTGGTGTTCCACACCTCGAGAGCCTTCTTGAGAGCCTCAGGCTGACCTACCGACAGGTGATTGATGCCTGTGATGCCCTGCGAATTGAAATACTTGTCCCAGTTGTAGCCCTTGAAGTCCTTCTTGAACTGTGCATAGCTCATCTTGTGATAGTTGGCAGCAGGGTCGCGGAGCTCCACGTTGCTCTTTCCAGCGCGAGCCATGGTAGTCTCGAGAGCCACGATGTTCTCCATCTTCACGCGTGCATCCTTATCCGACATGCCAGTGAGCTTGAACATCTTTACGATGTGCTCCTTGTAAGCCTCGAGGATAGCCTTGTTGGCAGCATCGTCCTTCACATAGTAGTCGCGCTCTATCGAGTAGCCACCCTGCGAGATCTCGAGGATGTTGTCCTTGCTCGACATCATGTCAGCACCGATGTATGCACCCCAGAGGTCGCCACATCCTACGCCTTCCTCACCAAACTTCACCAGGAGGTTGAACAGCTCGTCAAGAGTCTTGACAGCTGCCACGCGGTTGAGGTCGGCCATGACAGGAGTCACGCCTTCCTTGTTCTGGCGCACCGAGTCCATGCGGAGAGCGTAGAGGTCGCCAATCTTCTGGCCCAGGCTACCCTTCTCCTGCTTCTTCGAGGCGAGTTCCTCGATAATCTCACGAATACGCTTGTTGTTCTCCTCAGCTACGGTGTTGAACGAGCCGAAGCGAGCATACTCAGGTCCGAGCGGATTGTTCTTCATCCATCCGCCGCATGCATACTGGTAGAAGTCAGTTCCAGGCTTCACGTCCTTGTTCATGTTCTCCAGTCTGATACCTATGCCCTGGGCCATTGCAGCCGAGGATATAGTCATTGCAATCATAGGGATAATGTGCTTTACTTTCATTTTGATTTTTTTGTTTTGTTTTTATAAAATATGTGCAAATTTACGGAGAATTTTTCAAACAATAACATTTTTCGTCCATAAATTGCCCATATCCGAATTATTCTTACTACATTCGCACCAAATAAGAAACCAAAACCATTATGAACAAGTATTTTTCACTCGCATTTGCTGCAGCATTTGCAGCCATGCCTCTCCATGCCGACACCATCGTTCCAGAGGATGAATCGGCCGATGATCGCACCGAGGAGTTCCTCTCCGACGAGCGCCTTGAGGAGGGCGTCATCACCCAATACATCAACCGTTCCATCGCCTCGGCCATGAGCGCCACGGCAGCCCCTGAGGACGAGCAGCCTACCTTCGGACGCACAGTCACCAAGTGGGCTTCGGCACCTAAGTTCGGAGGCTATGTGATAGGTTCGTACAAGTACAACACGAGCGGTGATAGCAACCAGTTCAATGCCCGCCTCGTGCGCTTCTACGTTGATGGCACCATCTTCAACGACTTCAAGTATCGCCTTCAGCTTCAGATGAACGGCAGCAGCCCTCATGTCAAGGATTTCTACCTCGACTGGAGCCACTGGAAGGAGTTTGGCATCAAGATCGGACAGTACAAGCGTTCATTCACCTTCGAGAACCCTTACAACCCTTGGGATGTGGGTGTGGGCGACTATGCACAGCTCGTGCAGAAGTTTGCCGGCATGGGCGACATCTGCGGTGAGGCCAACATGGGCGGACGCGACCAGGGCATCCAGGTGCATGGCGACCTCTTCCCTATCGGACAGAACAAGCATCGCCTCGTGCACTACGAGCTCGGACTCTACAACGGACAGGGCATCAACACCGGCGATAAGAACTCACGCAAGGACTTCATAGGCAGCATCCAGTTCCAGCCTATCAAGAACCTCTTCCTCGGAGGCTTCTACTGGAATGGCAACTATGTCAACAGTTCCAACCAGACCCTCGACCGCAACCGCTTCTGCTTCGGTGCCAAGTACGAGACCACAGAATGGTCGGCACGCATGGAGTATGCACGCGAATGCAGCGACCAGTTTGATGGAGCCGATGCCCTCTACATGACAGTAGGCATACCATGCACCCCATGGCTCAAGACCTACCTCAAGTACGACCTCTACCGTTCCGATGGCAGCAACGACAACGCTCGCACCATCTACACCGTAGCGCCTAACTTCCAGCTCCACAAGAACCTCATGTTCCAGCTGCAGTACAACTACGTGAACGCAAAGTCGGCCACAGCCACCGGCACCAACAGCAACAACCACTCCGAATTCTGGCTCGAGACCTACTTCCGCTTCTAACAGAGAAAAATGATATCAGTAAACAACCTTACCGTTGAGTTTTCCGCCACTCCCCTCTTCGTTGATGCCAGCTATGTCATCAACCCCAAGGACCGCATAGCCCTCGTGGGAAAGAACGGAGCCGGAAAGTCAACCATGATGAAGATCATAGCTGGCATGCAGCAGCCCACATCGGGCAATGTGGCACGCCAGAAGGACATCACCATAGGCTACCTCCCGCAGGTCATGGTACTCTCCGACACACGCACCGTGATGGAGGAGGCTGAGACCGCCTTCGCCCACATCGCCGAGATGCAGGCGCAGCTCGACCGCATGAACGAGGAGATAGCCAGCCGCACCGACTACGAGAGCGAGAGCTACATGGAGCTCATCGAGCGCTTCACCCACGAGAACGACCGCTTCACCATGATGGGAGGCGTCAACTATCATGCAGAGTTGGAGCGCACCCTCCAGGGCCTCGGCTTCCAGCGCAGCGACTTCGACCGCCCTACGAGCGAATTCTCCGGAGGCTGGCGCATGCGCATCGAGCTTGCCAAGCTCCTCCTGCAGAAGCCCGACCTCCTGCTCCTCGATGAGCCTACCAACCACCTCGACATCGGTTCCATCCAGTGGTTGGAGCAGTTCCTTGCCCAGCGTGCCAATGCAGTCATGCTCGTGAGCCACGACCGTGCATTCATCAACAACGTGACCAACCGCACCATCGAGATCACTTGCCACCGCATCAACGACTACCGAGTCAAGTACGACGACTATGTGCGCCTCAAGGACGAACGACGCGAACAGCAGCTCCGCGCCTACGAGAACCAGCAGAAGGAGATAGCCGAGATCAAGGCCTTCATCGAGGCATTCCGCTACAAGCCTACCAAGTCCAACCAGGTGCAGTCGCGCATCAAGCAGCTTGAGAAGATAGTACCTATCGAGGTCGATGAGATCGACAACTCGCGCCTCAACCTCAAGTTCCCTCCATGCCTCCGCTCGGGCGACTACCCAGTCATCTGCGACACCGTGGGCAAGACCTACGGCACCCATACCGTATTCTCGGGAGTCGACCTCACCATCAAGCGAGGCGAGAAGGTAGCCTTCGTAGGCAACAACGGTGAGGGCAAGTCCACCCTTGTCAAGTGCATCATGGACTCAGCTGCCATCGAACCCATCCAGGGCGGCTACGATGGCAACCTCAAGGTGGGCCACAACGTGCAGATAGGCTACTTCGCGCAGAACCAGGCACAGCTCCTCGATGGCGACATCACCGTGTTCGACACCATCGACCGCGTGGCAAAGGGCGACATCCGACTCAAGATACGCGACATCCTCGGCGCCTTCATGTTCGGAGGCGAAGCGAGCGACAAGTTCGTCAAGGTACTCTCCGGAGGCGAGCGCTCACGCCTTGCCATGATACGCCTGCTCCTCGAACCCGTCAACCTCCTCATCCTCGATGAGCCTACCAACCACCTCGACCTCCAGTCGAAGGATGTGCTCAAGCAGGCCATACGCGACTTCGATGGCACAGCCATCATCGTATCGCACGACCGCGACTTCCTCGATGGCCTCGTTGACAAGGTCTACGAATTCGGAGGCGGCAAGGTGCGCGAACACATAGGCGGCATCTACGACTTCCTTCAGAAGAAGCAGATCGAGTCGCTCAACGACCTCTCCTCACAGATGTCGTCAGCAGGCTCCCCATCCGCCCCAAGCGCAGCGCAAGCCAGCCAGCCTACCCCAGCTCAAAAGGGCGAGGCAGCCGCAGGGCAGAAGGCATCTGGCTCCCTCTCGTTCGAGGAACTCAAAGCACGCAACAAAGCAATCAAGAAAATAGAGAACGCCATAAAGGCAGCCGAGCAGACCATAGCCCAGCTCGAAGGCCGACTCGCCGAAGTGGAAGCCAAGCTTGCCACACCCGAAGGCGCAGCCGACCAGTCGCTCTTCACCCTCTACGGCGACCTCAAGCAGCAGCTCTCCGATGCAGAGGACCAATGGACCGAACTATCGATGGAGCTCGACGACATGCAGCAATGAAACGTACACTCACACTCATCCTCATCGCCCTTCTGGCCACCATCGCCACCCGTGCAGCCAGTCCGGTCGAATACACCAAGGCCGACTCCATCAAGGTAGTCACCATGCTCCAGCAGGCGAAGACGCAGCGCCAGGGCGAGAACCCCGTGCTCTACTTCGCCAACCAGTTCATCGGCATCCCCTACGTGGGCCATACCCTCGAACTGGGCGACACCGAGCACCTCATAGTCAACCTCCACGAGCTCGACTGCACCACCTTCATCGAGACCGTCCTTGCACTCGCCCTATGCGACAAGGACGACACACGCACATGGGCCGACTACTGCCGCAACCTCACCAAGGTGCGCTACCGCAACGGCCGCATGACCGACTACACCTCGCGCCTCCACTACTTCACCTGGTGGGCGAAGGACAACCAGCAGCTCGGCATCGTGCGCGAAGTGACAGGAAGCGGCAATCCATTCACCGCTACCCAGACCGTGAACATCAACTACATGACCACCCACCCTTCGGCCTACAAGCAGCTCAAGTCCCATCCTGAGTTCGTACCCATCATCCGCAAGTACGAGCAGGCAACCAACGGCGAGACCTACCGCTACATCCCTAAGTCCAAGCTCGCCCAGGGACCATCCACCTCGCTCGGAGTCATCAAGAGTGGCGACATCGTAGGCATCATCACCCGCAAGGCAGGACTCGACACCACCCACCTCGGCATCGCCGTGTGGCAGAACGGGCGCCTGCACCTCCTCAACGCCTCAGCCATCTACCACAAGGTAGTGCTCGACTCCAACACCTTCTTCGACTATAGTCAGAAGCAGAGCTCCCAACTGGGCATCCGAGTGCTGCGCTTCGTGGAGTAAAAAGCCCCCCATCCGCTTTTTTTTCATCCCACAGCACATATTTTTTCAAAACATACATCTTATTTCATAAATAAATCGTACCTTTGCACCCGCAATACGAAAAAGTATTGTATCAGGTTGCCGAAATGGTGGAATGGTAGACACGAGGGACTTAAAATCCCTTGGGCATTGCGCCCGTGCGGGTTCGAGCCCCGCTTTCGGTACCAAGGCAAACAGAAAAAAGACCTCAAGGACATCTTGAGGTCTTTTTTTTATCTGCTATAAACAAAGACTTATACAAGCTTCGCAAGTTCGCTAATGCATTATGTTATAGATTTTATAATATTCAAACGCCCACTTCTGAATGTATTCATCATAGTCATCAATGTACTCCTTCTGCGCCTCCCAATCCTGTACAGTTGGGAAATACAGTTCGCAGGGGTTGTATTTTGCAAAACGTTCCTTTCTTTTATCCTCGTATTCATGTGGAAACCGTTCCTTACGTTCCCTTTCCCTTCCAAACTCCTCATCCGCCTTACGCCTTGCCTCCTTCACATCCTTAGGGGTAAACAGATCCTCAAAGAAACCAGCAACGATGTACCCCACAGGAATACAGATTACAAATATTACTGCAAAAATAACTATATCAATCAAAAACTTCATATCTGCCAAAGTTGAGGTCTTTTACCGAATTCACCACATTTACATCCGCAGGCAACCATTTGACACTATCCAGTTCATCCATTCCCAACCATCGTGCATCTTCGTGCTCAAGGAGCGATAACTGGCCATTGATGATGGTACTGAGGTAGCAATGCATTGTAAGGTGAAACTGAGGATAGTCGTATTCAACAGTCGTAAGCAACTCCCCCACCTCAATCTCCGTAGCCAGTTCCTCACGTATCTCACGTTTCAAAGCATCTTCGGGAGTTTCTCCGGGTTCAATCTTTCCACCCGGGAACTCCCACCAATCCTTCCATTCGCCATATCCTCGTTGGGTGGCAAAGAGTTTGCCATCGCGAAGAATGATGGCAGCAACGACATTTATGGATTTCTTTTGTTCGTTCATAATCTTTATCCAATAGCTTTATATTGACGATGCGGATTTACTTTGCAAAGAAAAATGTATTATGTTTCAGTAATTTACACCAAATACGGATTTACTTTGCATAGAAAACTCAACCATAGAAAGGTATGTAAGTCGCATCTTGTTGTCTTCACTAATGATGTGGGTGTAATCAAAAGGATAAGATGTGATGATGCAAAACTAACTATTCCTTCAAATCAGGTATTTCATCAAATCAGACATCTTTACGACAAATGGCCTGCCAAGTGGTTCGTCCTCTTTAATAAAGTCGTTCAACAATCGTGTTAAGTCTATTTTCCTTTCATTAGGGAACTTGTTTGGAACAACTTCTAACCCAAAAAGCATATACATACGTTTCATGTATTGCCTTTCAACTCGAGATTCATAGGTATCTGTTGGGAATCTGTTAACATTAAACGGATAGTGCAGTTCTTTCAGCCTATCCAATCCTGCATATTCCAAACGTTCGTCTGTAGCGACATCATAATACTCACTTGCATATAGTCTGTCTTCCATATAAAGCAGCAGATGCTTGATATTAAAAAACATTCCATCTGGGGTAACCGCACCCTCACGATGGTCTCCTGTGTTTATGCGGATATTATACTTACCTTGTGTAAATACCCATTCTCTTTGGGCAGTACTACGCACACACCCCACGAGTACAAGTGAATCGTCAAGTGATGCTGCAGAATACTTTTCTCCTTCTATCTCTACAACCTTTGTTATTGCTGGTTCCGGATTCTCACCAATGCCATTCTCTACAACAAAGAAATGCTTGCGGAGTTCTGTAAGTAACTCTTCGTTGTTCCCCTCAGGATCCTCTTTGTCGAGAGCCAAGGAGAAAACCTCATCATTACCGAAGGGAGTGAAGATTTTTCCAAGTGTCTGCTGAAAATGCTCCCTCAAATAGGTCTTTGCATCCACATTCGGATGTGCTTGCATTGCATAGAACGAGTACTGCTCTGTCAACATTCTTTGTATCTCAGAGCGGAATGTATCTCGCACTCGCTTCTTCCAAGCGTCCTTCTGTAGGCTGTTATTTCGTGCATACAGAGATATGACATAAAGGAAGTTCACATCATAATGGCAGATAAGTAACGTGTCTCGATCAAAGAGTCTGTTTTCAAAGTGTGAGTTTGAGAAATGAGTATTCTTCTTATCTGTAATCTCAACTTCATCCTTGTAACTGAGTTCCTGATTCAGCTTTGCGCTGATGAAGAAGTTTGGTATTACGTTGTACCCTTCTGTCACATCATCACGCAACTTAGGTACATTGCCAAAGTTCTTCTTGTCGTACTGTAACTCTTCATCATCCCTCGCATCATTCATGAACAGATTCAGATTCCATTGGATGACATTCCTTGCGTAGGTAAACTGCTTATAGACAGATTCCCTGCCAACCTGATTACCACGCTTGTAATACTTCGAGTCACCAATATAGTAGATTGGCTTATCCTCATCATGTGTAGTCAATCCCTGATAGCTATACATGTGGTCGATGCGTTTGCCATCATCTTGCTCCTTTAGTCCTGCAGGGATGTTGCGATCACCAACCAACTCATCAATAATTGCCTCAAACACGATATTGAAGTTCTTTACCAGAAGGTATTCCTTTTGCTCGGTGCTGACATAGATCTGACGAGCCGTATCAAAGAAAGCATAGCACAAATCCCAAAGTTGCAGCGCCTTGTCAGAGAAGTACTTGTACTTTATCTGCTTCAGGCGCATTTTGCCCATGCCATTCATATACACCTTAAACTGTCTACCAGTTATCAGTTCGAAGTTGCAGTTTATATCTACAGGAAATCCGTAGTGATCGCTGATATAATTCAAGATAGAGAAGAAGATAACAAGCAACTCCTCGTCAAAATTGATCTGTCTCTTCTTGTTGACTGGACGCAGATATACAGCATTACCATCTTGAATGATGGCCGTTGTTGTACCGATGGTCTTGTTCCAATTTATCTTGTTGAAACCAGCATGGATATTGCGCAGTATGTAGAAGAAAAAATCCTGATTATCCTTATTGAATTGAACCAGAGATAACAAGATGTCGAGGAAGGTGTTGCTTAGGTGCTTTCCTCCATTGCCCACCTCTGCTATCTTTTTGTGATATACAATGCTTGTCTTGTTACGCTTATCATTATGGAACACCACAATAGCACGGTATATCCATACAGCAAACTCATAGATGAAGTCCTTCTCTTGCTGAGTCAGAGGATTGTGGGCATCAAGGTTGATGATTTCCTCTGGACTATACTTGCCAAAAACGAGTTCCTTGCCATCCACATCCTCCAATAGCACTTTAGGAAGGATAAACACACAGTCACGAACATCCTTGTCGGTATTGTAGAAATAACCGACATAGTTCACGCTGACATAGCCTTCTACATTCTCAAGAGCATCAATACCCTTGAGAACATCCTTCACATCAGCGGCCGCATATTTATGTTCTTCTATGATGATGCGCATGGATTTCGAGGAATTCTTTTAATTGTATTTTTGGATAGAGAATGAAAGATTCAAAGCGTCCTTTATCTCATTCAAAACATTTATTACAGTTTCATCCGCTGCGCCCTTTACAAAGTGATACCCACCTATCTCCACATAAGAGTACTTTGTAGATTGTAAAATCGCATCGTATTGCTGTTTTGAAGCTAATGGACAGTTCAACCTTCTATATTTTGACTGTTCAATAATAGGTACAACTCGGTCCAATCCTATCTTTTGTAATGACTTGGTGTAAACTTCAAATTTGGTCAAGTTATCAGATGAGAATACCTCATCATCGAACGTTACCGATTTAAGATAGTCATGATGACTTTTTTTTGAGTCTTCATATTCTTCATCATCGTCTTCCGCTTCTGTACTGTCTACCACTTCCACACCAAGGTTGTTCAAGAATAATTCAACCTTATCTTTCTGAACGATGGCATTTCCCTTTATATCAGACTTGTAGAACTTGCCGAAAGAAAGCTCTGTGCCATCAACATCCTTGAAGATTGATCCTTCAAAGCCATTGTTCTTGAATACATCATTCCAAAGGTAGAAGATGACCTTACCCACAAACTTTTCAGCGGATATGGTTCCATTAGTAGCCTTGCAGAAGAAGAAACCTAGTTTCTTATCCTCAGATTGAGTTGCTTCACCGACTTGTGCATTTATCTTTTCAAGGAATGACCACCAATCATACTTCTTGGTTGCACCTTCGATAGCCCACTTGATTTCACGACCGCTTTCATCAAAGCCCTTTCCTATAGGCATATACTGCCATTCCCAACGACGCTTGAAGGCTGAATCTATTGGGAAGAGACTCTGATCACTTGTGTTCATAGTTGCCCAAATGTAGAGGTTGTCAGGCAAAAGAAGAATGTCACCGTTTAGTACTTCTTTCACAACATCACGCCCCTTATAGTGTTGGTTGATGCTATCTGCGTTGTCAATGCTAATACCCTTAAACGCCTTTGCAAGCTGCTTCTTCATATCCTTATCTGCATTGATAGGATAAACGGAGAATCCATAGTCGTTACGGTCAAGCAATTGGAAGAGGTCACCGAATATCTGAGCGCAGTTACCACGATTAATCTCTTCAATTACAAGGTATTGTTTCTTTGCTGTTTCGCTATTCTCTGCATAGTATATCCACGCACTTACGTATGCTTGAAGGAATGCTTGATCAACAAATTCATAGATAATCTGCTCTTTGTGAAGCACGGTGCTACCTATCTTCATTGGCTGTCCTAGTTCATCACAAATAGGTAGCAATCCCATAGTTGGCTTATAAGCTCCCACAAATGTTGAATAGTCACTATCTGGATGGAAGGTTGTGCG
Organism: Bacteroidaceae bacterium; assembly: GCA_024401225.1. Lineage (GTDB taxonomy): Bacteria > Bacteroidota > Bacteroidia > Bacteroidales > Bacteroidaceae > Minthosoma. The sequence continues at coordinate 21,608 of JAKSLM010000003.1, forward strand.
AATTACGCTTTCGCCTTCAGTCTTCTCATTGATAGTGTGCGACTTTCCAGTGCCTGGAGCACCATAATAGATTTGCTGAAGATTTTTAGGTTCAACTTCTTTTTTAGGTTCCACCGTATTAGGAGAGAACTCAACTACGCTGTATGGTGTATTAACTGTATTCATATAACTGATATATTCTAAAGTTGCCAAATTAAAATCCTGAGTATTTGAAGGATACCAGAACTTGTTGTATGTTATAAGTTCATCGATGTAACCCTTGTCAATCAGATAGTCTTCATGAGTGGTCGAATATTTTAAGATACCCTTTGAGAATGAAAAACATTTAGAAGTATAAGTCAGAACATTTATTAGTTCTCGTGATTGCCTTCCGTATTGATTCCATTCGAGTATATTATCCACAACATCCTCGAAATCTTTATTCTGTTCTCTTGAAACCAAGATTTGTGCTGCTATTTCCTTGTAGTTTACCGCAGGGTTATTATAAACGAAAGGATTACAGAACACATAATACAAAATCTCACTCATACTCAATGCAGAAGTGTCGCTATTGGTAATCTCTGTAAGAGCAACCAACAACGAAACGACCGACCTGTACGGAGCAAGAAGGAGTCTTTCATTTATCGTATTTTGCAATGATTCTTGTGTCCTTACATTAGGAAACTGGAATTTTAGGACAAAGTTACGTATTGCAAAGACAGGATTCTCTACTGCCTTTTCACACGTTTCCGTTCCACTATGTAAATTATAGTAGAATTTTAGCGTAGCAGCATTGTTATTGTCAGACTTATCTGCAATCTCAGAAACATTGTGCCCAGAGTTAATGAATTCCGCAACCCATTTGATTCTATCTGGAAGAGCAGAAATACGTTGATCTGACGTAAAAAGGTATTTAGGCATATTTCTCTGGTTTATATTTCTTTAGCAACTCAACTATTGATTCTGCTAATGCTTTTGCCAATTGGGGCGGTACAGCATTACCAATCATTTCATAGACACTACCTCTTGCACCAAGAAATTCAAAATCCTTATCAAAACTTTGCAACAATCCAGCTTCACGTGGTGTTATGCTTCTTGCTTGCTTTGAGTCATAATGAATAAATCTATTGCCATCTTTATGGAGATGGGCTATGATTGTTGTACTTGGTTGGTCTGGGTCAAGAACATGATATCTATGAATAGGTGACTTAGAACCTATTTTTTTCTCATACAATTCGGCGATTTTTTTGCTATCATATTCTCGTTTGCCAGATTCAATGTCTTCTGCAAGAGTCTTATACGTATCCATGTCTCGTGTGTTGTTATAACGTGGCTGATGCCATGTTATATCACAAGATGGAGTCGAATGCGAGATGCGTCTGCGATGATGTTCTTCATCCCAATAAGCTTCTAATTTAGGTAGATTACCAATGGCTTGACGAACGGTTATAGTATCACCTTTATGAGAAGGCAAAATATTCTCATAGAAGTCATTTAACATAGCTTGAATATCCACACCTACGAAAACATCCTTATTAATGCCTACCATAATTACCCTTTTGCGGTTTTGGGGCACATTATAATCCGCAGCATTAACAATAGCATTAGGTAAATCTTTAGTAATAACATATCCTTTCTTAGCAAATTCTTTTGGGATAATCTCTGATACCTTTTTGCCATGAGGTGCAGCACTCAAAATACCAGGCACATTTTCAAAAATGAACAAGTCTGGGCGGTATCTATCAACGATGGACAGATAGTGTTCAAACAAAAAGTTACGATAATCGTCTTCCATGCCATGTTGGTCTCTGACGCGTCCCGCAACGGAATATGCTTGGCATGGAGGGCCACCAATAATAATGTCGATTCCTGAAGCCTCGTTTACATAATAATCGAGTCCTTTACTACTACCAAAGTCTGGGTCATTACTCCAACCGCCAAACAACTCATCTTCACGCTGTATATCAAAATGCAAAACGCTTTCTACTGCGTTTTTTTTCTTCCATTTGGTTAAGAGTCGATTGCGAAGAGTGCGAACTTGTGGTTCTTTCCATTCAACTGCTGCAATATCATTATAACAGCCAGTTTGCATAAAACCGTCAGTAAGTCCACCACAACCAGCAAACAAGTCGAGCATTTTTATTTTGTTTTTGACATTATTTTTATTTGCCATTTTTCTTTAACCATTTTAATATTTCTGAAGCCACAGCTTTACCCAGCATTGGAGGGACGGCATTTCCTACTTGTCTATATTGCTGAGTTTTATTACCATAAAAGATAAATTTATCATTAAAGGATTGAAGTCTTGCACTTTCCCTTACTGTAGGGATTCTGTTCCACTTATAATGAAAATGAGAACGATGTCCGGTGTTTATCGTCGGTGACGGTTTCTTACTATGATATCGTGTCAAAGCCTCATGATATTTATAAATACCATCATATTCTGGTGGCAAGGACTTGTAATTTTTGCCTTCAGGAACCATTGCAATGAACTTTTTGGTTTTTGCATCATGAATTGTTCCTTCGTGATTGTGTATTGCATCAGAACCACTTCTCATAAGTTCCTGATATGCCGATTGAGGCTCACATGGGTAATCTTGAATTTTATCGCCAATTACATCTATGAGTGGTGGCAGATCACCAATGGCTTGTTCACAGGTTACATAATCTTCAGGTTTACATATTGGCGTAGGGTATTCAAATTCAGTTTCTGATCCCAACAGACCCACAAACACCACACGTTTTCTTATCTGCGGAATTCCATAATCTGGAGCATACAGAATTTTAGGTTCACCCATCTTGTAGCCAAGCTTCGTAAAGTCATCAATGATTTTCTCTTTTACGAGTCCTCCATGAAGCTGAATCATCCCTGGAACATTCTCTAACACAACAGCTCTTGGTTTTAGAACGCGTGCAGTCTTTACCATTGCCTGATAAAGTTTATTTCTGGAATCATCAATTTGACGAGGGCCTGCCAAAGAAAAACCTTGACATGGGGGACCACCAACCAGTACATCTAGAGTATAGTTGTTCGTTTCAAAGAATTCTTTAATTTTATCTACGTTGTCGAGATTGAACAAGTCAAGTTTTTTTGCTACAGCTCCTTCGTGATTTTCCGCAAAAGTCTTCAATGCCACATCATCAAAATCTACACCGAGTTTCACAGAGAAACCAGCATCGATAAAACCTCTTGATAAACCACCTGCTCCACAAAACAAGTCCAATACCGTATATTCCATATTCTTTTTCATTGTTATGCAATTTTGTCTGCCACAAAAAGTAAGGTGTTAGGTCGGATATTTTATGCTAAAGGATTAAAGCTGCCGGCTCCTAAAGAACAAAGTATGCTGTTACATCTATCAGCAAATTCATCAGATACAGTTCGATCACGGAAATTTAATCTGTGTTGTTCACAAGTGAAAAAACTATCTCTTTCAACTCCAAGATGAGTGGCTAGTTGATTAAGCGTATCTTTTACAAAATCTTCATTGAAAAGTGTTTTGGTGGACAAAGCTCGATCCCATATAGTTGGTAAAAGTAAAAGCATGAATTTTAATCCAGCCATTTTAATTGCAGCTCCTGCTTCTTTTTTTGAAGTAGCAAATTTGAAGGATGCAAATTTTTCCCAAGCACACAAATATGTGCAAATGACTTTCACTTTCTGGTCTTCATTTAATGGTGTGCCGTTAATAAGCATATTGTGAATTTTAGCCTGTTTCATTGCAGCCATTATCTCCTTTGCTTTTACACCATTAACAATTTTTTCAGCACTCATGATAACATGGCCTCTAAGCGGGTATTCTTCACTGAGTTTCTGCACAACAGAATAGAAGTTTTTCTCTTCTTCAGAAACCATATTAAGTTGCATCTTGAACCACATCAGAAGATTTCCGCTGACTTTCTCTTGCTTCTCGTTACAACTAATAAATATTTTTCGTCTTTGATTTAATGTTGGCTTATCATAAAGGGTGAATCCAAGGTCGTAAGTTACATCTTCACTAAGTTTGCAGATGTCGCTTTGGAACGAATACAATCTATGCTGACCATCCATTACATCTATTTTGTCTTTATAGTTTGCAAATTCGCTATTTTCCTCCGGGAACTCAATATAATAGAAATCCCCTTCTTCACATTTCTTTATTTCAAAACTATTATCCTTAGTTGCTAAGGTTAATGTGTTTGGCAATATGCCCTCTTCATCGCTTATATATTTTGCTATATCTAGTACTCTTTTTTTATTAAGAGGACGCTGCGCATCTTGTACTTCACTCATTTCCACCTTGACACAGACTTTAACCAAATCACGAGGGTTGATTTTTCCTATATAACAAGTTTGTCCATGTTGTGTTATTTTCTGAAGATATATTCGCTTCATATGCCAATTCTAATTTAATTTTAATAAACTTTTGAATATGTAGTCTGTGTGACAACTTTTACTTTCATTACAAGTACTGCACAGATATTGATAGTTATCTTTTAATTCATCCCCAACCAATACCCAAGGAATTATATGGTCAACATGTATTTTGGAAAAATCATTTCCTAGCTGTTCCCCACATACTGCGCAAAGTCCTTTTTGCTGATTGTAGAGTTTTTGTTTGAATTCCAATGGGAAACCTTTCCTCTTGTTTGATTTATTGAAATAAGCCTTAATCCATAAGTTGAGCAGCTCGGTATCAGATTCATTTGCATCATAATTGAAATTCTGCTTTATTATAACTCTTGTGGTAACTAACTTGTCTGTTGATTGCTTATAAAGATTAGTTATATGTGTTTTGAATGAATTATCTTTGTTCATTCTTCCTACTAATTTTTTTAGCATATTTAGAAGAAGGGTGCGCCTATATTCTTCTTTTATAGCTTCATTAGAGGCTAGTTCTTCAAGTGTTGCCATACTTTATTCATTATATCTATCCCTCCAAATACTCGCACACCTTGTTGGTGTAATCTGCGATGGTGAGTGGTTGATCGCCCTCGTTCATAAAGAGTGCTTCGATTGGGATGTGGAAGTAGTGAGCTATGAGGTTGAGCTGATTGAGAGTGTATTTGTTGCCATATTTGAGGCTTTCGATGTTGCCGATATGGCCATTGGTGGCTCCCAATATGATGGCAAGCTGCTGCTGACTTATATCGTTATCAACCCTCAGTTTTTTCACTTTATTGATGATCTGTATCTGGTAATCAGTCTTTGAAACTGCCATGTTAGTCAAGGTTTTAGTTTTACTCTGCAAATATATGAATATATATTTTATTTATTACTCTATATTTGTGAGTATACTCATAATTTACGAGCAAACGCTTATTTTAACGCGAATACAGTAAATGACCACATAGTAAAAGTCCCAACACACCAACGTGTCAGGAGCCTTTATTCATAGCATCGCAATCTACAAGAGCGCAAACAAGCAAATGGGCGAAAAGTTATCAAGAAACATTCGGCAGCCTCGATTCGCATGTTTTTTCTTTCGAAATGTACCATATTTCCTTATAGTGGTTTTTCTTAGTGTGTTTTTGAAGGAAAAAGGCACTGTATAAATAACTAATAATTAAGAGTTTAGAAACATCCAGTGGCAAATACCTACTTTTTCTTTTAAAACTTTCTTCACACGCGTGTGTGGAAGGGTTTTTAAAGGAAAAACCACTAAAAAGCCACTAACACTACGTAACTACCTGATAATGAATATGAATCCCAGTGTCATTTTTTTCCATTTTCACACTAAAAAAAGACACTGAGCGTACTTTCGTACTAAAAATGGTTACCCTACCCCACTACCTTCGTTCCTTAATCCTACGATTCGTTTACCGGGCAATAATTGCAACTGAAAAAAATTGACTCGGATATCAAGACTATCCATACACTTCTTTTTTCAAACTACAAAGCAAATGGGCGAAAAGTTAGGCTCATATTATATCAAAGGCTCTTGGCAAATGTCAAGAGCCTTCTACATCTCATATATACTATTTAGTGTACCAATTTATTTCTTCTTAGGTTGCACCTTTTTCTCTTCAGCTGTCAGTCGTCGTTCAACCTTCTTCACGTCTTCTCCTGGAAGGAAGTTCTCGGGAGCAATGCCACGCTGCAAGAGCATGTTGCGCACAGCAAGGTTGTTATCCACATGTTCCTTTTCAATAGGCAACTGCCCATAGAGGTTCTTCTGCTGTACGTTTACACTTGTCATTTCTGCTGCAAAATCCTTTGCCTTGATGCCGAGAGTTGGGAGGAAGTCGGCTACAGGACGGCTCTGAGGAGCACCAAGACGACGTTTGAGCACAGCTGTATCCATGTGGAAAAGAGCTTTGTCGCCTTTGCTGCGGATGATGGCAAATCCTTTGCTGTCAACGCCACGTTCATATAGCACACCCGAAAGATGTTTCTCTGTCTCTGCCAGTTTATGACGAGCCACTACACGTTCATTCTCAAGCATTCGACGTTCTACAAGTTCTGCAACTCGTGTCTGGATGGCAAAGTAGTTCTGCGCAAAAGATATTTCTGGCTTGCGAGGGTCACCATTCTGCGCTACAAGGTAACAGGCATAGCGAGTGAGCATGAAGTCATCTATTTCGCGTTCGGCCCCACTTCCCAACGGCACCTTTTTACTGACGCCGGTAAAATGGTCAGCAATCTCAATATCAGCGTTTTGGCAAGCCTCTTGAGCTTTCGCTAACACATTCTCAAAGGTCTGCCACTTTACGTATCCTAGTACGCCACACAATTCTCGCGCACTCCAGCACTCCACACCTTCGTACTCACAAGCAATTGCCTCGAACTTGCCAAACAAGTCTTTTATTTCGTCAGATTTCATTTTGTTTCAGTATGTTGATTATGTTTTTACCCTAATCTTCATTGTCAAAGCATATCTCTCGTACGTATGGGAATAGTTCTTATTCACATATATCTGCCCACCACTCTGCACAATCTTCTGCACCATCAGTTCTCCTTGTAAACGGCTTTCACCTCTGCTGGAGTTTTACTTCCAATATTCAGAAACATGTTTTTATCTACCATATTGCTATCTATCTTTAACTAACTGATCCAAAAAGATCTAAATATTCAACTCTGAGATTTATCAACCTCACCCAACGTTTTGCCCTTAACTCCTTCGAGAAGGTTATAGACAAATGCCTTAGTGTATTTTCTATCGTCTGATGCTGCCATTATTCTATGTGCTACGTTCTTTTGTTCAAACAATGAGCCCTTTGGCTAGTCTTTTTTTGTTTCCAAAGCTAGAATAACCCGCTCATCCCATTTCGCTTGCAAATATACACTTCTTTTTTCAAACTACAAAGCAAATGGGCGAAAAGTTATCAAGGCACATTCGGCAGCCTCGATTCGTATGTTTTTTCTTTCGAAATGTACCATATTTCCTTATAGTGGTTTTTCTTAGTGTGTTTTTGAAGGAAAAAGGCACTGTATAAATAACTAATAATTAAGAGTTTAGAAACATCCAGTGGCAAATACCTACTTTTTCTTTTAAAACTTTCTTCACACGCGTGTGTGGAAGGGTTTTTAAAGGAAAAACCACTAAAAAGCCACTAACACTACGTAACTACCTGATAATGAATATGAATCCCAGTGTCATTTTTTTCCATTTTCACACTAAAAAAAGACACTGAGCGTACTTTCGTACTAAAAATGGTTACCCTACCCCACTACCTTCGTTCCTTAATCCTACGATTCGTTTACCGGGCAATAATTGCAACTGAAAAAAATTGACTCGGATATCAAGACTATCCATACACTTCTTTTTTCAAACTACAAAGCAAATGGGCGAAAAGTTATCAAGATACATTCGGCAGCCTCGATTCGTATGTTTTTTCTTTCGAAATGTACCATATTTCCATTCAGTGTCTTTTTTTAGTGTGTTTTTGAGAAAAAAAGACACTGAACAAAATGTTGAATATTAGCACATTATAGTTATCTAGTGTGTTTTTTACTATAAAATGCCTTAAAACCCCTTAATGCGCGTGCGGGATAAGGGTTTTTAAAGAAAATACCACAAAAAACACACTAACACTACGTAACCACTTGATAATGAGCACACAATTCAGTGTCTTTTTTTTTCATTTTCACACTAAAAAAAAACACTGAGCATACCTTCGTACTAAAAATGGTTGACCACCCACCGCTATAAAAGCAAACTCCTTGCAAGGAATCGGTCGAAACATTGCAAGGAGTTGCCTGAGTCCTTGCAAGGAGTTTACTGTTTCCTTGCAAGGTGTTGGGTATATGGAAGGAATGTACAAAAGTCAACTTTTAGGACATGACAGTCACTTGATGCTTCCGGTCACAAGTCCTCGGCCATGGGTGCCTACGTAGACACGACCGTACTCCTGCATGTCGCCACAGATGTGGAGGACAAGGCCGTACTGGTGGGCATCGTCGTTGATGCGCTGCCAGGTGGTGCCACGATCGTCGGAACGGAAGAAGCCGTAGACATCGTCAACGATGCCGATGGCATAGAGTGCGGGATAGTCGGATGAAGGGTGTGCCTTTCCGAATCCGAAGGCGTAGATGGTGGTGAGGTGTGGGAATGGCTGCCCAGGATTGAGGTCGGCATCGAGATGGTAGAGGCCATCGTAGGCTGCGAGCCAGAGGTCGCCCTCACGATCGGGCATGGTGTAGATGCGGTCCTGCCCACCACGGTTGTCGCCTCGCGCTCCGCGTCCTGTGGCACGCAGCGTGATAGGCAGCTGGCGCGACTGGAAGGTGCGGCCTCCATCGATGCTGGTGTAGAGGGTGCGCGATGGGATGTCGACTGCATAGAAGCGAAGCGGATTGACCTTGTCGGCTACGATCTTGATGCCCTGAGGCATGCCGTCGCATTGATGCCATGTGGTGCCACGATCGGTGGTGTAGTGTGGCGGTACGCCCTGAGGCGACCAGATCCATGTGGAGGCGTCGGAACTGACGGCTATGTGGCCATGCTCGGCCTGATGGGTAGGTGCGGACTGGCATGACTGCCAGGTGCGTCCGCCATCGAGCGAGTAGGAGATGGCTGGAAGGTCGTAGAGGTGGTTGAAGATGACACCTACGCGCACCATGACTTCAGGACGGAGCCATGCTCCTGCCACGCCATCGGTGTTGCCGAAGTATGGGGCATAGTGCATGCCCTCAGGAACGGGGCGTGTGAGGTCGAAGTGGGTATAGCCTCCGTAGTCGCCCACTCCACTCACGATGCGTGCTCCCGTTGGTGGTGCATAGAGTTCGAGAGGTACGGTTTCCTCGACTCCGCGGGATGCTATGCTCCATACGATGGTGTCGCCTGCGCGCTCGCCTGCGGAGAGGTTGAAGGTCTCCCAACCTCCGAAGCCGGTGGTGAAGTAGGCATGGTCGGAGTTGTGGGGATCGATCTCGATGTCAAACATCCAATGGAGGGGTGCCATGCTGGTGTAGGGTGCCTTGGAGTGGTCGTAGCGGTAGCCATGATGGAAGAGGGCTGTCCAGGTGCGTCCTCCATCGGTGGTGCGGAACATCTCCTCCTCGCCCAAGCCATGCTTGCTCCACAGGCCATGGGTGCTGACTATGAGGTGGGATGGGCGATGTGGATCGACCGATACGGCTGCATAGCCGAAGCCGGACTGTGTGCCTGCTGGGAATGGCATTGGGGTGATGTCGCGCCACTGGCCCTTACGGATGTCGTAGCACCAGACGGCGCCATCGTTCATGTTGGACGGTCCGGGTGAGTCGGCATAGGTGATGTAGAGTTTGCGATCGCTGCTGATGACCATGTGGGTAGGTCGGAGTCCGACTGGCTGATGAGGTACGGGCTGCCATGTGCGTCCACCATCGTGGGTGACGATGATGCTCTGGCGATCGCGGAGCGAGACGGCTGCGTAGATGCTCTGCGTGCCGGCTGATGTGCGCTTCCTGGCATCGTAGACGACGGCGATGATGCCGCTTCCGCGATTCATGAAGCTGCGGCGATCGGTGCGGTCTATACGTTCGCTGACATCGGGGAAGGATGTGACCTGATGCCAGCTCTGTCCCTCATCGACCGAGCGCCACAAGCCATCCTGACGAGTGCCGAAGTAGATGATGCGCGGATTGTTGGGATCGACCATCATACGCTCTCCATTGCCTCGGCCGTTCTCGTTGCCACCCATTGCGATAGGCGTAGGCACCTGGGTGAATGTCAGGCCTCCATCGGTGGACTTGAGTATGCTGCCCTTCTGGCTGGTGTAGGTGCCGCAGGCGAGGTAGACCTTGTGTGAGTCGGTAGGGTCGATGGCTATGCTTTCCACGCCCTGTAGGTTGGCGTCGCGCAGGGATACCCAGTCGAGCATCTGTACCCATTGCTGCTGAGTAGCGTCCCAACGGTAGGCTCCGCCCATATCGGTGCGGCAGTAGCGTACATCGGCATCGTGTGGATGAAGTATGAAGCCATCGAGAAATCCACCTCCCACGATGGGCACGTTGGTCCATTCGTAGGTCTGTGCCATGAGCGGTGCTGCAAGGGATAGGAGGGCAAGGATGGAGGTTGTGATCTGTTTCATGGGGTTATTTTGTTAAGAGGCTTTATTTAAGTTATTCAACTTTAGCATTTGCTAACTGCTTGATTTTTATCCCGAATTTAAGAATTAAAGAATTTATATTTGCGTAGTCAACATATACTGTTACTTATTCATATTGAATTATTGAGAATTACCGTTCGCAAGCGAACAGAAACCATCCGGATGCTATTATTATGCGAAGCATTGAAAATTCTCATTAATTCAAAATGTTAGAAAAAAAACAATATCTTACTGCGTACTAAAAGTTCTTTATTTGGCTAACGCCGAGCTAATGGTTCGATAATTGGCTGACGCCGAGCTGAAAGGTTCGGGACAGAGTATAATCAAATGCTAAAGTCTAGTAAGAGACATGAGGCTCCCGATGCTCTGTGACGTCGGAAGCCTCATGCTATGATGATGTGTGTGACAGGATCAGAACTTCTTGACTGGCTCGCAGGTGAGTCCGCAGCCAAGCTTCTTGAAGATCTTGCGGTCAACCTCGCTGAGCATCACGGTGCTGTGTACCTGGCAGCCGCGGAGGTTAGGCAGCTGGGCGAGGGCGATGCGGCAGTTGTTGTCGTGCTGTGAGAGGACGGAGAGTGCCACGAGGACCTCGTCGGTGTGGAGGCGTGGGTTGTGGCCTCCGAGGTACTCGACCTTGGTCTTCTGTATTGGTTCGATCATGCTCTGAGGGATGAGCTTGACCTCATGGTCGATGCCTGCAAGGTGCTTGGTGGCATTGAGGATGAGGGCTGCGCTGCATCCGAGCAGGGGGCTCGAGTGGGCTGTGATGATGGTGCCATCGGAGAGCTCGATGGCTGCCGATGTGTGGCCGCAACGGTCGCGGAGTTCCTTGGCAGCTGTGGTGCAACGGCGGAAGTCGGTAGTGATCTTTGCCTGGTTGAAGAGCATCTGGATCTTGTTGACCTCAGACTCGTTGTTGGCTCCGCTCACGTACTTGCCCTTGGCATCGTAGTAGCGACGTATGATCTCGTCCTTGGATGCGTCGCAGCATGCCTCATCGTCGGAGATGCAGAAGCCTACCATGTTGACTCCCATGTCGGTTGGCGACTTGTATGGGTTTTCGCCATAGATGCCTTCGAAGAGGGCGTTGAGGACTGGGAAGATCTCGATGTCGCGGTTGTAGTTGATGGCTACCTTGCCGTAAGCATCGAAGTGGAATGGGTCGATCATGTTGACATCGTTGAGGTCGGCTGTGGCTGCCTCGTAGGCGATGTTGACTGGATGCTTGAGCGGGAGGCTCCACACTGGGAAGGTCTCGAACTTGGCATAGCCGGCGCGTGTGCCTCGCTTGTTCTCGTTGTAGAGCTGCGAGAGGCAGACTGCCATCTTGCCGCTTCCAGGACCTGGTGCGGTAACGATGACGAGTGGACGCTCGGTCTCGACATAGTCATTCTTGCCGAAGCCTCCATCGCTGGCGATGAGGCTGACATTGTGTGGGTAACCGTCGATAAGGTAGTGGTAGTAGGACTTGATGCCCATGCGCTCCAGGCGCTGGCGGAAGGCATCGGCGGCACGCTGGCCGTCGTAGTGGGTGATGACAACGGAGCCGACAAAGAAGCCTCGGCCTATGAATTCGCTGCGAAGGCGTAGCACATCCTCGTCGTATGTGATGCCGAGGTCGGCGCGCACCTTGTTCTTCTCGATGTCGTCAGCGCTGATGACGATCACAATCTCGATGCTGTCGCTGAGCTGCGAGAACATGCGCAGCTTGGAGTCGGGCTGGAAGCCAGGGAGCACACGGCTGGCGTGATGATCGTCGAAGAGTTTTCCTCCCAGTTCCAGGTATAGTTTTCCGTCGAATTGAGCGATGCGTTCCTTGATGTGCTCGCTCTGAATCTTGAGATACTTCTCGTTGTCAAAACCTATTTTCATAAGATATTCATGTTTATGTTGAACCGGGGTGCAAAGGTAAGGAAAAGGTATCAATATTCCAAATCTGAGGGATGAAAATGCGCTTTGTGACTTTTTTTCGTTGCGTTTTGTTGTCATTTCGATTTTTTTGCCTTACATTTGCAATTGAGTTGAGGAATACAAGTGTCGCATATAGATTTTTATCGGGATTTTAGTTAGGATTTCGAGGAGCGTAGCGACGATCCCTCAAAATTACTCCCGAAAAGCGAGGTATTCGAGCGCATTTTTACTTAAGATTTTCATTTTGGATTATAATCTTAAACTAAAATCCTGACTGAAAATGCGCTCCAGTTCGTCGCTCTTGAGAAGGATTTTATTCGGGATCGCCCTTTGGGCTCGAAATCCTAACTAAAATCTTAATAAAAATCAATAACATACAAAAACGAAATTTTGAATTTATGGAACAGAAGGAATATCTCGATAGTTATGAGTCGGCGCTGATGCAGCACATGCTGAAGATGCTGACATCGATGCAGCTGCTGGATGGCAAGTTGCTGGAGTCGGCTGACATCACGGACAAGTGGGACGAGGTGGCTCCTGCGTATGTGGCCGATAGCGTGAAGGAGATTGCCGACTACCCTTCGGTGGCTCTGGGATGGGCCATGTATCTCGGCATGGCTGTGGCTCGCTACTGGGACGAGGAGTGGAGCACGTACGGATGCGTGCCCAACCTGTATGAGTACCTGCGCGATAAGCGTGGCTACGACTACATGGATGAGGTGGTGAGAGGCGAGGTGCTGCTGCTCAAGGGCGAGGAGTACGACCGCATGGAGACGGTGGTGCAGGGATGCGCCCAGCAGGTGCTGGCAAAGATCAGACACGAGCAGATTGAACCTCAGAGTCCGCTGGCATTTCACGTATATGCACGCAGCATACGCGTGCTGTACCTGATAGGTGCAAGCGTGGAACTCAAGGCGTTGGGGTATAAGTGGGAGGAAGTTAGGAGTTAAAATGGAAAATGGAGAATGGAAAATGGAGAATTAAGATTCAAACAATAATATAAAAAAAAACAATCACTAAAACAAAAAACAACTATGGCAACAAAGTATTCAGGCACACAGACTGAGAAGAATCTGGAGGCTGCGTTCGCTGGTGAGAGCCAGGCTCGCAACAAGTACACTTATTTTGCATCGAAGGCTAAGAAGGAAGGATATGAGCAGATTGCGGCTATCTTCCTCCATACTGCCGACAACGAGAAGGAGCACGCTAAGATGTGGTTCAAGGAACTGGCTGGTATCGGTTCTACTACTGACAATCTCGCTGCTGCTGCCGATGGTGAGAATTTCGAATGGACTGACATGTACGAGGGCTTCGCACAGACTGCCGAGAAGGAGGGATTCCCTGAGCTCGCTAAGAAGTTCCGCCTCGTAGCAGCTATCGAGAAGCAGCATGAGGAGCGCTACCGTGCCTTGCTCAAGAATATCGAGATGGCTGAGGTGTTCGCTAAGAGCGAGGTGAAGGTATGGGAGTGCCGCAACTGTGGTCACATCGTAGTGGGCGAGAAGGCTCCTGAGGAGTGCCCAACTTGTGCTCACCCACAGGCTTACTTCGAGGTTCGCGCTGAGAACTATTAATACAATTAGAGCAAGTTCATTAACACCCAATCACCAGCGCTGTATTTTTTCACAAATACATTAGCACTACGCTCTTTTGTACTTTCTGACTGATAATTTTTGAATCCCCACAGAGGCACAGAGGAAACAGAGTTCTTCTTGTCACAAAGGCTTTGGCACTTCGTGCTGCGCTAAAGGAGGACACAGAGCCATGCGGCACTCATGATGGTACAATCGCCAGAAGGGCGACTCTGTGCTCTCCCACTAACCGCATGGTAAATATCTCAGTGCTCTCTGTGTCTCTGTGGGAAATCAGTCATAATAAACAAAGAAAAAAGAGAGGAACCATGAGGTTCTTCTCTTTTTCATTAGGAGTAGTTGCGGGGGTCCGACTCGAACGGGCGACCTCCAGGTTATGAGCCTGGCGAGCTACCAACTGCTCCACCCCGCGATGTATGTAGGAGTTTTAAGACATCCTTATGTCTAATTTGGAGGGTCCCTTCCGGAAAAGCGTTGCAAAGGTATGGAGTTTTGCCGACTTGTGCAAGTTTTTCGGGGCAAAAATGCAAAAATATATGTTTTTAAACAGCAAATTGCCTTTTTTTTTATAACTTTGCGCCATCAAAACTTAATCTTACCCCTTAAAACCCATGAATTCTCTACTGATAGCACTGGCCATGATGTGGTCGGCTTACGGGACTGACTCCATACCTCAGAACAAGGCAGAAAAGCCGTTCCAGACGGGCAAGGCGACCTACTATGGCAATCGCTGGCACGGGCGACGTACGGCCTCGGGCGAGCGTTACCACAAGGATTCGCTGACCTGCGCACACCGCACGGCTAAGTTTGGCACTAAGCTGCGCGTGGTGAACAAGAAGAATGGCAAGGAGGTGGTGGTAAGGGTCAACGACCGAGGGCCATTCGGCAAGGGTATGGTGATCGACCTATCGACTGCCGCCGCACGAAAGCTGGGCATGCTGGCCGATGGCGTGGTGATGGTGGATATGTATGAGGTGAAGGGGAATTAAGAATTAGGAATTATGAATTAGGAATTAGGAATTAAGAATTAGGAATTAAGAATTAGGAATTATGAATTAGGAATTAAGAGTTAGGAATTAAGAGTTAAGTCATCGTCCGCAGGACGGTTCTTGGCAAGCCAAGCGCTTCGCGATAAGGAGCGTAGCGATAACTTAATTCCTAATTCTTAATTCTTAATTCAATACTTATCTAATGCCAATCATATTGTAGAACTCGTTGCGTAGCTGCGGGTTCTGTTCGAATGCGCCAGTGAAGTAGCTGGTGGTCATCTTACCTTTGTTCTTAATGCCTCGCATCGACTTGCACATGTGCTGTCCCTTGAGCACGATGGCAAATCCGAGTGCATCGCCTCCGAGGGCATCGGAGAGCATATCGACGATGTCGTGACCCAGGCGTTCCTGTAGCTGCAGGCGGGCTGCACAGTAACCTACCACGCGTGCCACCTTGGAGATGCCAAGGATGCGGCCCGTAGGCGATGGGATGTAGGCGAAGTAGTACTCGCCGAAGAAGGGTAGCATGTGATGCTCGCACATGGAGTAGTAGTCGCCCTCGTCGAAGATCATGTCGCTCGAGTGAGCCACATTCTCGAAGGTGGTGATGGCTGGCTTGGCATCGGGATTGTAGCCGCGGAAGATTTCCTGCCACATACGCACGATGCGTGCTGGGGTGTCGATGAGTCCCTCGCTCTCGGTGTCGCCACCTATGTAGTCGATGAGTGTACGGATGGCATCGCGAGCCTCGTCGGGAGTTATCGTACGTTTAGTATCTTGTGGGTTTGAAGTGATAGTTTCCATTTTGGATGCTGAAGGATGTAGTTGATAGTTTGCTGAATTAACTCTTGGTTGCGGATAGGATCGCCCGTATCGCATGGCTGAAGGCTGTAGGCTGTGGCCTGGTACTGATCGTAGACGGACATGTCCTGAGCCTCGTAGACCACTTTCAGTTCGTCGATGCGCTGTATGTTGACCTTGGCATACTTAGGCGAGCAGACCACCCAGTGGATAGGGCCTTCGGGCAGCGGATGGGTGCCGTTGGTCTCGATGTGGACCTGGCGATGGGCTGCGCTGAGGCGATGGAGCAAGGATGAGGTGAGCTGGAGTGTGGGTTCGCCTCCGGTGAGGATGACTACGCTGGAGGGATACTGAAGCACGGCATCCACGATCTCGTCCTCGGACATCTCAGTATAGGACTGGAAGTCGGTGTCGCAGAATGAGCACTTGAGATTGCAACCGGCAAAGCGCACAAACACGGCCGGTACGCCGGTGTGGCAGCCTTCGCCCTGAAGGGAATAGAAGATTTCGTTGATTCTCATGGTCCTACTCGTCGTCTTTCTCGTACGATGCAATGTTGGATGTGCTTTCCTCCACATCAACACGATAGCAGTTTGGCACCTGATCGCACACCCATCGGGCAATGTTTTCGGCAGTAGGATTGAATGGCAGCAATTCGTTGAAATTGCCATGGTCGAGGTAGTCGTGGATCTGCTCCTTGATGTGGGTGAAGTCGATCACCATACCGTCCTGGTTGAGCTCGCGCGACTTGCAATGCACGGTGATTTTCCAGTTGTGGCCGTGCAGATTCTCGCATTTGCTGCGATACGAGAGATTGAGGGCATGACATCCGGCAATCTCCATCTGTTTGGAAACGTAATACATAGTCAAGTTTTTTTCACTAGGGTATTCTTGCACCTAGGTGGGTTAATATTTTTTCGGGGCCTATGGGGCTCATGAGCCTGGCAGGCACCCTATTGGTTTCATTTTCGCTCCAGCTCCTGCAGCGACTCCATCTTCTTGGTCTCAAGGAACTCGTAGATGCCGCATAGGTGCTCGCGCACGCGCTGGTGACCGAACTCGTAGACCTTGCTCACGAGGCCATCGAGGAAGTCGCGGTCGTGCGACACGACGATGAGTGTGCCATCGAAGTCCATGAGTGCCTGCTTGAGGATGTCCTTAGTCTTGAGGTCGAGATGGTTGGTAGGCTCATCGAGGATGAGGAGGTTGAAGGGTTCGAGCAGCATCTTGAGGATGGCGAGGCGTGTGCGCTCACCTCCCGACAGCACCTTGACCTTCTTGGTGCTCTCCTCGCCTCCGAACATGAAGGCGCCGAGGAGGTCGCGTATCTTGTTGCGTATGTCGCCCTTTGCCACATCATCGATGGTCTGGAAGATGGTGAGCTCGCCATCGAGCAGCGATGCCTGGTTCTGTGCGAAGTAGCCTATCTGCACGTTATGGCCCAGCTGCATGTCGCCCTCGTGCTGCAGTTCGCCCATGATGCACTTGACCATGGTCGACTTGCCCTCACCGTTGCGGCCCACGAATGCCACCTTCTGTCCACGCTCGATGGTGAAGGATGCATTGGCAAACACCTTCTTCTGCTTGTGCTCCACATGGCCTGTTGCTGGATCGGTGACATCGAAGTCGAAGGTCTTCCCCACTCCATCGGCTATGACCGGATACTGGCCCGAGCGTGGTGATGGTGGGAACTTGAGGCGGAGGGCGCTTGTGTCCTCCTCATCGACCTCGATGATCTCGAGCTTCTCGAGCATCTTGACGCGGCTCTGCACCTGGAGGGTCTTGGAATAGGTACCCTTGAAGCGCTCGATGAAGTCCTTCGTCTCCTGTATCATCTTCTGCTGCTCCTCGTACTGCTTCTGCTGCTGCTCGCGGCGCTCCTTGCGGAGCTCGAGGTAGTGGGAGTAGGATGCACGGTAGTCGTAGATGCGGCCCATGGTGACCTCGATGGTGCGGGTGGTGATGCTATCGACAAACTTACGGTCGTGCGAGATGACTACCACAGCCTTGCCCGACTCCTTGATGAAGTCCTCGAGCCACTGGATACTCTCGATGTCGAGATGGTTGGTAGGCTCATCGAGCAGGAGCACATCGGGATTCTTGAGCAGGAGCTTGGCAAGCTCGATGCGCATACGCCAGCCTCCGGAGAATTCGCTCGTAGGGCGCTGGAAGTCGCTGCGCTCGAAGCCCAGGCCGAGAAGGATCTTCTCCACATCCTCCTCGAAGTGAGTCATATCGATGGCATAGAACTTCTCGGAGAGGGCGCTGACCTTCTCGATGAGCGCCATGTACTCCTCGCTCTCGTAGTCGGTGCGAGTCTCGAGCTGGCGATTGATCTCGTCGATCTCAGCCTCGGTCTCACGAAGGTAGGCGAACGCCTGCGAGGTCTCCTCAAAGACGGTGCGTCCATCCTCAGTCATGAGGTGCTGCGGAAGGTAGGCCACCACGGTGTCCTTGGGTGCGCTCACCTTGCCTCGGGTAGGCTGTCGCACTCCGGCAAGGATCTTGAGCATGGTGCTCTTGCCGGCTCCGTTCTTGCCCATGAGGGCTATGCGGTCCTTCTCATTGATCTGAAACGAGATATCCTTGAAGAGTGTCGTTCCTCCAAATTCCACAGCTATGTTGTCGACTGAAATCATTCGATTCTTTCCTATTTATATTAATAAAACGGCTGCAAAGGTACGACTTTTTGCAGACACCGCCAAGCAAAGGAGGGAAATTTTGCTGTCAGCAGCAGCGAAGAACCACCCCATGATGGAGCCAAGACATGGGATTTGCAATAAAAAATGAAAAAAAATGCGCTTCGCACACAATGTTTTGCCTATAGTTTGCGTATATATAGTTATAAAAACCAACATAACACAAAGATTGATGAATATACAGATAAGAGAAGCAAAAAGCGAGGACGCAGGACAGCTACTGGCCATCTACGCGCCCTACGTGCTGGAAACAGCCATCACATACGAGTACGACATACCTACGCTCGAGGACTTCACAAACCGCATCGAGAGCACACTACGCAAATACCCATACCTCGTGGCAATAGCCGATGGGCAGATAGTCGGCTACGCCTATGCAGGAACCTTCAAGGGCAGGCGAGCATACGACTGCTCGGTGGAGACAAGCATCTACATAGAACGTAACCACCACGGAATGGGCATAGGACGCATGCTGTACGATGAACTCGAACTAAGACTCAAGGCGCAGGGCATCACCAACCTCTATGCCTGCATCGCCTACACCGAGCATGAGGACGAATACCTGAATCTGGACAGCGTGCACTTCCACGAGAAGATGGGCTACACCCTCTGCGGCACCTTCCACCGATGTGCGGTGAAGTTCGACCGTCCTTACGACATGGTGTGGATGGAAAAGATGTTCGATATCGATAATTCACATAACTAAGCATTAAGCCAACTGATATGCCACTTTCAAACATAGAAAAACATTACAACAAGCATAACGAGCACCGCCGACTGGGCCAAAGGCACGGCATCGTGGAGTTTGAGACCACCATGCACCACCTGCACCGTTTCCTCAAGCCAGGACAGCAGATACTCGACATCGGAGCCGGAACAGGCCGCTACACATCAGCCCTCATGGCTGAAGGCTACAGCGTGAAGGCGGTGGAGCTGGTGCGCCGCAACATCGAACTGTTCCTGAAGCACGAGCCTGCAGCCGACGTGGTGCAGGGCGATGCACGCAACATGCCCTTCATACCTACCGCATCGGCCGATGTCACCCTGCTGCTCGGTCCGCTCTACCACCTCTTCGGCGATGAGGAGAAGCTCAAGGCTCTACGCGAGGCTAAGCGCATCACGAAGCCAGGCGGACTCATATTCGTAGCCTACCTGATGAACGAATACAGCATACTCTCCTACTGCTTCGATGAGGACCGCATCAACGACCTCATGGAGCGCGGCGTGGTGGATAAGGACTTCCACATACAGGCACAAGCCGACGAACTATACGACTACATACGCCTCGAGGATATAGACCGTCTCAACGCAGCAGCAGGACTGGAGCGCGTGACCATATTCTCGCCCGATGGGGCAGCCGACTATATGCGCACCCGACTCAATCGCATGAGCGACGACACCTTCGCCCGATTCATCGAATACCAGAAGTGCATCTCCGAGCGGCACGACCTCATCGGCGCAGGCAGCCACACGGTCGATGTGGTAAGATGCCCTTAGAAGCCGGATAATGGTGCAGCAAAGCGCAACCCACGGCCTGTCGGAAGACGGGAACCGTGGGTTTTTACATTTTGTATGGCATTTTCGGCAAAGATTTGACAAAATAATAGCGTAATACGACGTATTTTGGAAATAATGTAAGCAGTTTGTCTTCAAAATGTGTATTTTGTTATCTTTTTCTTGTTTATTACTTACATAATGCTTAACTTTGCAGCGTCTTTTAGAACAAAAGGCATTTACACAACACAAAATAACAACAAACTGCAACCAAACACAAATAAAAATCAACAAACTGCAACCAAACACAAACACAAGGCGAAAGCCAACACAACACAAAAAAGAATTGCGACACAAGCACTAACAACTATTTTCCAACACAAACAACAAACACAAAAAAACATCTATTCTTTATGGCAGACGTAAGTATTAACGCTCTTGTCGACAGCAGAAACAGCGTCAACAAGTGGATGGAACGTTTCGGGGTAAGATTCGGAGTATACAAAAAAGGCGTATTCCGCGAGCAGCTTTTCCCTTTTGATTCAGTACCACGCATCATCAGCAAGAAGGACTGGGACTATCTTGAAAAAGGACTCCGACAGCGTGTTCAGGCACTCAACATGTTTCTCTGGGACATCTACCATGACAAGAAGATCATCGCAGACGGCGTTGTACCTACGGAATTTGTCTACGCCTCGAAGGGCTACATGCCCGAGTGCGAAGGCATCGACCCTACGCTCAAAGTGTACGCCCACATAGCAGGCATCGACCTGGTGGAGGGCAAGAACGGGCAGTGGTACGTGCTGGAGGACAACCTGCGCATACCAAGCGGAGCAAGCTACCCGATGATAGCACGCACCGTGACACGCAAGGTGACTCCTGAGGCTTTTGCAGACAATGCCGTGGCTGACAACCGCGACTATGCCGACATGCTGCGACAGATGATGGAGGATGTCAACGAGGATCGCGGAATAGCCGTGATACTCACACCTGGCAGATACAATTCAGCATTTTTCGAACATTCATATCTCGCAGAGAAGACCGGCGCAACACTGGCCTATCCGGGCGACCTCATCGTGGAGGATAACATAGTGTACTACGAAGGCCTCTACCACGAGAAGCAGAGGGTGGGAAGCATATACCGCCGCGTAAGCGATGAGTACATGGATCCACTCACCTTCGAGCCTGAGAGCCTGCTCGGCATACCGGGAGTGATGGAAGCCTACAAGGCTGGCAACGTGGCGCTGATCAATGCGATAGGCAACGGTGTGGCCGACGATAAGGGCATCTACTATTTCGTGCCTAAGATGGTGAAGTACTATCTGAACGAGGAACCAATACTGCAAAATGCGCCTACCTATCTCCCTTACTACAAGGAGGACTACGACTACATCCTCGCCAACATCGAAAAACTGGTCATCAAGGATGTGGCTGAAGCTGGAGGCTACGGAGTGGTGTTCGGCAACGAGCTGACTCCGGAGAAGCTCGAGGAACTGAAGGCTCTCATCATCAGCGAGCCTCGCCGATGGATAGCACAGGAGGTGATAGACTTCAAGGATCTTGAGGTGCTCGACAGTGAGGGCAACGGTTCGATGCGAAAGGCCGATCTGCGCGCATTCGTGGTGAGCGGAAAGGAAACCCGCGTATGGGCATCAGGATTGACACGCTATGCAAGCAACCCGAACTCGTTTGTGGTGAACTCATCGCAGGGAGGCGGATTCAAGGACACTTGGGTAATGAACAAATAACAATAACAAGGCAGACGAAGATGGAGAAGCCTATTATGAATTAAGAAAGACAAAGACGAACTATGGTAAGAAGCAACACAATATCAGCCATGAAGGCCAATCGCCTGTTCTGGCTCGGACGATACGAAGAAAGAGTATACATGACGCTGCACCTGCTGCGCCAATGCTACGACAAGATGATAGACGGCAACACAGCCGACTATGAGGAGTTCTGGTCGCGACTCGATTGCAGCGGAGCCTACTCCACTCCCGAGGATTTCCGCATGGGTATGCTGTACGATGAACACAATCCAAACAGCATCATGTCGGAGATGAACTATGCAAAGGATAACGCCATCCTCCTGCGAGAGGACATCACGAGCGAGACGCTCTCGTTCATCGAAATGTCGATCGCTCACATGAAGGCTTGCAAAGACAAATCGGAGACCAACATCACAGCCCTGCAGCCTATCACCGACTGGGGACTCGCCTTCTGGGGATCTGTGTTCCAGCGCCTGCACAATCAGAAGATCATCGATCTCATCGTAATAGGTCGAAACATAGAATACATCGACATGCTGATACGCTTCGACTATCCGTTCGAGCGCATACGCCACGCCTACGAGGAGATAAAGTCGTACGGCAAGGATATGACACGCATATTCGACACCATGATCGAAGCTCAGCTCGACTCCCTGTTCACCAGCGAGAACTACGATCCGCTAAACATGGACTACAAGAACAAGGTGCTGAAGTACATCAATCAGCTGGTAATAGTGTAAGGACATAAAGCAAGAAATGAAACGTTACTTGTACAGCTACCAGACCATCGTGCGATTCTACGTGCAGGTGGACCGCCACTTCCTGAAGCTCAGATGCCAGCCTTCTGCCAGTGAGTATCAGACCATAGTGGACGAGAGCGTGGTGCTTCATCCTGTAGGTTTCCACATAAGCATAGGAACGGATGGATTCGGCAACCGCATCATAACGGGCAGCTCGCTGATACCGCACGATTCGCTCGCCTACATCTCCTCCGGCATCGTGGAGCAGACGGACTACGCCATTCCTGATCCTTCGCCCCAGCCCTACTACCGATGCCACTCGGCACTCACGGAGCCATCGGACGAACTGAGGCTGATGGCAAAGGAGCACAAACAGGCTGCCGACCTCTGTCACGCTGTATACGAGGCGATGCACTACGAGCCAGGAAGCACCGATGTGCGCACCACAGCAGCCGAGGCCTTTGCACAGCGCAAGGGTGTGTGCCAGGACTTTGCACATATACTCTTAAGCCTGCTGCGTCTCAATGGTTACGCTGCACGCTATGTGAACGGACTGATAGTAGGCGAAGGTGCCACTCACGCATGGGTGGAGGTGCACGATGGGGAGAACTGGATAGCTTTCGACCCCACTCACAACTGCCAAGTGACTCATGGCTACATCAAGCTGGCTCATGGGCGCGATGCTAACGACTGCCCCGTATGCCGCGGTTCGATGTCGGGAAGCAACATCAGTCAGCAAACTGAAATAAAAGTAATAGTAAACGAGATATGATAAAAGAAATAGTATCAACAGCTCTGCCTGTCGATGAGCGACTCCTGATTCGCAAGAATGTCATCAAGGGAGGAAAGGGGAAGAAGCGTTTCTGCATCGTAACCGGCACTCACGGCGACGAGCTGGAGGGACAGATGGTGTGCTACGAGATGGCACGCCTGGTACAGAAGCATATTGATATGCTCGACGGAACAGTAGAGATCTACCCTGCCCTCAATCCGCTTGGCATCGATACCATACAGCGAGGCGTGCCAAACTTCGACCTCGACATGAACCGTATATTCCCAGGCAGCGAGCAAGGCACGATGGCTGAGCAGACAGCCTTCCGCATCTGCAACGACCTGAAGGGAGCCGACATGGTACTTGACATCCACTCATCCAACCTCTACCTGCGCGAATCGCCACAGGTGCGCATCAACGTGCTGAACGAGGAGGACCTCGTGCCTTTCGCCCAGCATCTGGGAGTGGACTTCGTATGGGTACACGATGCTGCCACGGTGCTCGAAGCCACCCTTGCCCATTCGCTCAACTCGACCGGCACACGATGCCTCGTGGTGGAGATGGGAGTGGGCCAGCGCATCAACCACTACATGTGCTGCCACCTCGTGAAGGGCATCTTCAACCTGATGAAGGAGATGGGCATGTGGCTGGGCGACATCGACCTTACTGACATCACTACAGGACCATTGCTTCAGCCTATACGATGCAAGGGCAACCGCGTGACTTTCCTCAACGCCGACTGCTCGGGAGTGTTCCTCACCGATGCCCGCACAGGCAAGATAGTGAGCAAGGGACAGAGCATCGGAACCATAGTCGACCCGCTTACGGGCAAGGTGCTTTCGGATGTCACATCGCCTATCGATGGATTCTTGTTTACCATACGCGCGTACCCTATAGTATATGAAGGCTCGCTCATGGCTCGCATATTCGAATACAACGAAGAGGAGAAGCAAACCGTAGAAAACGTATCAGCAGCAGAACAATGAGAAAGGAAACTATATTCAAGATGAAGTCGACCTATAGGGACGACTTTCGCATCGAAGGCTACTGGTTCGGTAGCGGCGAGAAGACCGCCTGCATCGTAGGTCCTATGCGAGGTGATGAGGTGCAGCAGCAGTATGTGTGCTCACAGATTGTGAAGGTGCTGCAGGAGAAGGAAGGCAGAGGTGAGATAGCCGAAGGCAAGAGCATACTCGTCATCCCATCGTGCAACCCATTCTCAATGAATGTGGGTAGACGCTTCTGGGCAATGGACAACACCGACATCAACCGTATGTTTCCGGGTTACGATCAGGGAGAGACAACACAACGCATATCAGCAGCCATCTTCAAGCACATAGAAGGGTTCCGCTACGGCATGCAGCTTGCATCCTACTACGTACCGGGCGAGTTCGTGCCTCACGTACGAATGCTCAGCACAGGCTACGAGGCCATCGATGAAGCAAGGCTGTTCGGATTTCCATACATAACCACTCGCACTCCGCTACCTTTCGACACCACTCTGCTCAACTACAACTGGCAGATATGGAACACAGCAGCATTCAGCATCTACGCGGGTCGTACGGACCACATCGATGCAGCCACATCGCAGCAGACGGTGGATGCCGTGATCCGATTCCTCTATAACACCCACACCTTCGTGAACCCGAGCGATGAGGCACCCGTACAGCCTGGATTCAACTCAGGCTTCATAAACGAAGACAACCTGGAGTCGGTCACAGCTCATCATGCAGGAATCTACGTTCGCAAGCACACAGCAGGCGACAGCGTGATGCCGGGCGAAGTACTCGCACACATCATCCATCCATACGATGGCCGCATACTCGAAGAGGTGCGATGCGAAAGCGGCGGACTGGTGTTCTTCTCTCACCACAGACCAATGGTGTATCAGAACGCCCTGCTCTACAAGATAAAGACTTCATAGCAACAAGACAAAAAAATTACTGCATAGCAGGAAGACAAAAAAGATTACTGCATAGCATCAAGACATAAGGTAATTACTGCATAGTAGCAGCAACATATAAACAATGGTTTTTTGCATTGTTCTACGCATAGGAACTATTTTGGGTATTATTGTTTTATCACTTTCATAAGTTAATGGAAGAATATATTTGCGTCCGACTACGTCTCATGCTGAAATAGCACGCAAACGCAGTCAAGAACACCCCGATGCCGTGAGGCATTGGGGTTGTTTTTTTCGTCACCGTCCGCAATGACCATTTTTTCCGCTGTGTGGGCGCACAATTGTGCATTTTGACGCCGTGTACCTACACAATTAATGATTTAAATCATAAAAATAGCGCTTTCCGTGATTTTTTCTTGTATTTTATTTGTCACTTTTCAAAGAGTCCGTAACTTTGCATCGTCAAAAGGAAATAACAATTCCAGACGACAAACACAATAGGTTAGTTAAGGTATTAGTATTAAGGTAAAAGCTCAGTGGAGTATTAGTTTTTTAAGAATAGGTAAAATAGATTGTTTACTACAGGATGAACTAAAGATTGATAAAGCAAGGTAAGAATTAAAGGATAAAATAGGATTTAGGTTTTTTCATATAGGTAATTAGTTTAGGTAAAAAGAAGTTCTCAATTAAGTAGATTCTTTTTAGGTAAAAGTTTTTAAGGTTAGTAATTAAGATTAGGTTTAAGTTTTAGTAAAAAACGAAGAAACATCGATGCGTGATGCACCGATGTTTTTCTTTTTTGTATGGCGATGGATATTATTTCTTCACATTCATGCTGACCTTGACCATGTAGATGATGATAGCAATATAAACCACGATGGAGAGGAGTTCGCTCATAGGGTTGCTCCACCAGCCTTCGTAGTCGAAGCTTACGCCGCAGAAACGTATTGCTGCGCTCACCACACCCATCAAGGCTCCACCAGCAATGAATCCGGATGCAAGCAAGGTGCCCTTCTCGCCTCGTGCATTGTTGAGCGTAGCATCAGCAGAGCGTGAGGTAACGTACCAATTGACTGCACCACCCACGAGGATTGGGAGGTTGAGCTCGAGCGGGATGAACATACCGAGAGCAAATGCGAGTGCAGGTACCTTGAAGAGGGTGAGCACGATGGCAATAGCAGCACCGATGCCGTAGAGAAGCCAAGGAGCACCCTGACCCGACATGAGTGGTTCGATGACTGCAGCCATAGCATTTGCCTGAGGAGCTGCAAGAGTAGAGTTAGGACCAAAGCCGTAGGTCTTGTTGAGAATCATCATGACTCCTGCCACGGTAGCAGCCGACACGAGGACTCCAAGGAACTTCCAGGTCTCCTGCTTCTGAGGCGTGCTGCCCAACCAATAGCCAGTCTTGAGGTCGGTGATGAAGGCGCCCGCAGTAGAGAGGGCTGTACAGGTCACACCTCCCATGATCATTGCTGCCACCATGCCGCTTGTGCCGTTGAGGCCGCAAGCCACGAGCACTACTGATGCAAGGATGAGAGTCATGAGAGTCATTCCCGATACTGGGTTGGAACCGACGATTGCGATTGCATTGGCTGCAACGGTAGTGAACAGGAAGGCGATAACGCACAGAAGGAGGAGAGCAACGACTGTGAACTTAATGCTGCCACCCATCACTCCAAGATAGAAGAAGAGGCCTGTGCAAAGCACGGTAAAGATGATGCCAAACGAGAGCCACTTCATAGGGATGTCGCGCTGTGTGCGTGGAGTCTTGGCAGCTGCTGCCGCATCCTTCTTGCCACCGAGTTCGCGGCCTGCAAGCGATACTGCATCCTTGATGATCGGCCAACTCTTGATGATGCCGATGATGCCGGCCATCGCGATGCCTCCGATACCGATACTCTTGGCATACTTGAATATCTGTTCGGCACTTGCCTCAGCAGCCACGACGCCTTCGCTTATCTCAAGTCCTGGAAAGAGGAGCGAGATGCCAGGCACGATAACCCACCACACGAGCATACTGCCAAGGCAGATGATGAATGCATACTTGAGACCGATGATGTAACCCATACCAAGCACAGCTGCACCGGTATTGATCTTGAACACGAGCTTAGCCTTCTCTGCAAGCCATTCGCCTCCAGGGATGGCACGCGAAGTGAAGTTCTCGTTCCAGAGTCCGAAGCTCGCTACAACGAAGTCGTAAAGACCTCCGATGATGCCGGCAAAGAGGAGTGGCTTGACCTGATCGCCGCCCTTCTCACCGCTCACGAGCACCTGAGTAGAAGCTGTTGCCTCAGGGAATGGGTACTTTCCATGCATATCCTTTACGAAATACTTGCGGAATGGAATCATGAACAATACGCCAAGTATACCGCCGAGCAACGAACTGATGAACACCTGCATGAAGTTGACTGTAAGCTCTGGATACTTTGCCTGCAGAATGTAGAGAGCAGGGAGTGTGAATATCGCGCCAGCAACAATCATTCCCGAGCAGGCACCGATGCTCTGAATCATAACGTTCTCACCAAGTGCGTTCTTGCGCTTTGTAGCACTTGCCACGCCTACCGCGATGATGGCAATAGGGATGGCTGCCTCAAACACCTGTCCTACCTTAAGACCAAGGTAAGCACTGGCAGCACTGAACAGCACAGCCATGAGCAAGCCCCATACCACCGACCACACGGTAACCTCGCGCGGAGCGGACTCTGGGTGCATCAATGGCACGTATTCCTCGCCTTCGCGCAGTTCGCGCATGGCGTTTTCAGGTAATCCTTTGTTTTCTTCCATACTAACTGATAATAATGGAAAAAGTCGCGAGGTTGTTCGCCACGCGACTTTTTCTGTTTATGTTATAACGAAATGTTATTCTCAAAAACGTGTTTAGAGATTTGGATTCTCTGTTGCCCATTCAGCAACTGGTGGGATGATGCCGAGACCGATGATCTCATCACGCATCTTCTGCAAATGCTCGTATGAAGCCTGGAGAGCAGCCATCTCTTCCTCAGTACCCTCAGGAGCTGTGAAGTGAACGCCTGTAGCGTCGATAACTGTAGGCATAGCCATCATAACGTTCTTCATGCCACACTTGTCGCAGTTTACGTAGCATCCTGCAGGCCACTTGAATGGCTCACCGCCCATAGCGCCTTCGATCATCTTAACAGCCTGATATGATGGGCTCTGGAATGATGAACGACCACGAAGCTTGATGATGTTTGAACCACCCTGAGTAGTCATGTGCTTGATCTCTGCCCAACGCTCAGGAGAAGGCATCATGTCAGCAAGTGGCTTGCCATCGATGAGAGCCTTTGAAGCGAATACAGCCATCTGCTCACCGTGACCACCGTAAGTGTAAGCGTTAGTCACCTTGTCCTGCTGAACGCCGAACTCCATAGCGAGCTGCTGCTGCAGACGTGTAGAGTCGAGAGCTGCGAGCGATGTGAGCTGGTTTGGCTTAAGACCTGAGTGGATGAGAGCTGTGAGTGCAGTAACGTCAGCTGGGTTGAAGATTACAACAACGTGCTTAACGTCTGGGCAGTACTTCTTGATGTAGTCACCAAACTGTGCTGCGATCTGGCAGTTACCCTTGAGGAGGTCCTCACGAGTCATGCCCTCCTTACGAGGAGCACCACCTGATGAGATGATATACTTTGCACCTGTGAATGCTACTTCTGGATCAACTGTGTAGGTAAGGTTTGCACCTGGGAAAGCACAATGTGCCATCTCGTCCAACACACCGTGTACACCTGGCTCATAAATATCATAAAGGCAGATGTTAGGAGTGAGCCCAAGCATAAGTGCTGACTGAACCATGTTTGAGCCGATCATACCGCCGGCTCCTACGATAACGAGTTTTTCGTCTGTTAAAAATGCCATAATAGAATGTGTTTTTAATTGGTTGTTGTCGCAAAATTATTCTTTTATTATTAAAAAAACAACAAAGTTGTGAAAAAATTGTCGTCACCTATAAAAAAAATCGTATATTTGCGATGTTTTCGTACACAAAACCGACTAATTCTTAAACTCAATATGACAATAACTGGTAAAGAACTACAACTGCGGCAATTGATGGAAAAGTGTGGAGTGCAGGCTTTCATTACGCCAAGTACCGACCCTCACTGTGGAGAATATGTTCCCGAAAGATGGAAAGCACGCAGATGGATAAGTGGATTCACAGGTTCGGCAGGAACAGCCGTCGTTACGACCGATAAGGCAGCCCTCTGGACCGACTCACGATACTTCATACAAGCCACCGATCAACTGCAAGGCACCGACTACGTGCTGATGAAGGAGAAGATCGAGGGCACACCTACCATAGCTGAATGGCTGGGCAGCGTGCTCAAGAAGGGCGACACCGTTGCCGTAGATGGATGGGTGAACACCGTAAGCGAGGTGGAACAGCTCCAGAACGACCTCAAGGCCTATGGACTTACTCTTCGCACCGACATCGATCCTTACGCAGAAATTTGGACCGACCGTCCTGGAGTGCCTCAAAGCAAGGCTTTCGTACAGGGCGTGGAATACTCGGGCGAGAGAGCCGCATCGAAGCTGAGCCGCATACGCGGTAAGCTTGGCGACAATGCTATCCTCGTTTGCTTCCTTGAAGACATAGCTTGGGCGCTCAACCTCCGTGCCGACGATATTCTGTACACACCATTTGTGGTCAGCTACCTCATCGTAACCCCAGATTCAGCCGTCCTATATATAAATAAGGAGAAAGTGACTGACGAGGTGGCACTCTACCTGAAGGGCGAAGGAGTAGACATCAAGGGCTACGACGACATCATCAGCGACCTTCAAACCATCGAAATGCCTGTGCAGTACGCACCGGACAAGACCAACTATGCTGCCTACTCAGCCATTCGCAACGCAGTAAGCAAGCCATCGGTCATCTCCGAGATGATCATGTTCAAGAACGACACCGAGATTCGCGGCTATCGCAATGCCATGGAAAAGGATGGCGTGGCAATGGTGAAGTGGATCAAGTGGACGCTTGAGAACGTGCCACAGGGAGGACAGACAGAGCTCTCGCTCGCGGCAAAGCTTGAGCAGTTCCGTCGCGAACAGCCTCTCTGCATGGGCATCAGCTTTGAGAGCATCATGGGCTATGCACACCATGGTGCTATCGTACACTACGATCCAACTCCAGAAACCGACATACCTGTCAAGCCAGAAGGCCTGCTGCTCATCGACTCAGGCGGCCAGTACCTTGATGGCACAACCGACATCACACGCACCATTCCGCTCGGTCCTCTCACTCACGAGATGAAGCGCGACTACACCCTCGTACTGAAGGGTTGGATCGCACTGGGAAGCGCCGTGTTCCCTAAGGGTACAAACGGCACTCAGCTCGACGGATTCGCACGCCAGGCAATGTGGCGCTACGGCATCAACTACCTGCACGGCACAGGCCACGGCGTGGGTCAGTTCATGTCGGTGCATGAAACTATCGACCTGCATCAGTTCCGCATGCAGTGGCGTCCAACCCCACTCCTTCCAGGCATGACCATCACCTGCGAACCAGGCATCTACATCGAAGGCAGCCACGGAGTGCGCCATGAGGACACGATGCTCGTGGTAGGAGCTAAGTTCGGACCTGATGGACAGGCACTTTGGACACCTGCTGAAGGAGGCACGCCCGATGCCGACCAGGGACTCACTTTCGGTCCTTACTACACCTTCGAGCACCTCACCCTCTGCCCTATCCTCACAAGCCCAATCCTTGTCGATATGCTCACAGAGCCAGAACGCCTGTGGTTCAACAACTATCAGCAGATGGTATACGACCGCTTGGCTCCACGACTTGACGATGAGCACAAGGCATGGCTACGCAACGTGACGCTCCCTATCTAAACAGAATGTTACCCGACGCGGTACGAATGCTACACAATGTGGTACGACTGCAACACGATGTGGTACGAATACTACACGATTCGGTACGAATGCTACGCTTACACTCTAACAGCGCTGAAATGACTCGATTTCTAACTATACTCATCATACTCTGCTTTAGCCTGACGGCTTCTGCCCAGCAACATACTGCACAGATCCAACGACTGTATGCACAGTACGACTCCTTGTACGCTCTTCATCAGTACGAGGAGGCATACCACGTGCTTGAACAGATCATGGATGTGCAGCGTGAGGATCATCGAGTCAAGATGCAGAAAGGCACCAACCAGCTCAACGAACAGCTCAACAACGAGGATCTGAACCGCAAGCGCGCCGCACAGGAGAAGGAACTGACCATGCAGCACATCCGACAGTCGGAGTCGGACCGCCTGAAGGCCAAGCTCGAAGCCGATGCTGCCCGCATTGAGAAGAACGCCAACGATGCAAAGATCAACAACGAGCAGATACGCTACGAGAACTTAAACAAGAAGTCGGAGATCACCAAGGTGAGGGAGTCTGCCCAGACGGAACGAAGCTATAAGCGAGCAGAACAGAACGCATTCTTCTCAAAACTCTCCATCATCATAGCCATTGCGGTGCTCATCCTTATGGTCATCATAATATGGTGGGCATACATGATTAGGAAGACCAACAAGCGCCTCACTGGTATCATAAACCAGTTTAAGGACATGCGCAACCAGGCTAATGCGGCCAACCAGATGAAGAACATCTTCGTGCAGAACATGAGTCACGACATCCGCACTCCGCTCAATGCCATCATGGGATTCACTCAGATACTTTCCATCCCTGACCTTCCGCTGAGCAATGAGGAAAAGAAGTCGTACGAACACCACATACGCAATAGCGCCAACATGCTCACGATGCTTATCGACGACATCCTCAGCATCAGCGACATCGAGAACGGCAACTACGCCTTCACCAACGCTACGCACAAGCTCAACACCATAGGTCGCCAAGCCCTTTCGTGCATTGAGTTCCGTGTAAGCGATGCCATAAAACTCTACATGACTTCGGATGTGGACGACGATTTCACCCTGTTCTGCGACTCACGCCGCGTACAGCAGATACTGATCAACTACCTCTCCAACGCCACCAAGCACACTACGGAGGGAGAGATTCATCTGCACATCTCGACCAGCGAGGTGCCTGACATGGTGACATTCTCCGTTACCGATACGGGCACAGGCATTCCTGCAGAACTGGCTGACAAGATCTTCGAGCGCTTTACAAAGCTCAACGACTACAAGCAGGGTTCCGGCCTCGGTCTCAACATCTGCCGCGTACTGTCAGAGAAGATGGGAGGACGCGTGTACCTCGACACTTCGTACACCAACGGAGCACGATTCAAGCTCGACATTCCGATCAAGAGTGCTTCGTAGTATCAACATCATCCCAATAGAGTAATACACAACCAACCACACAACAGAAAGAAAAGTAAGAATGCAACGCATCATCACCATAATATTAATCATCTTTGCCTGCTGGAGCCCGAAAGCCTCAGCACAGCACAACTTTTTCAAGATTGATGATGAATGCTACGCCATCTACCTCCGTGCACACCATCTGTACGATGATAGCATACAGTTCAGAGCTGCCATAAAAAAGGGCATCGAGCTGTCAAGAAAGAAGAAGGACGCAAAGGCTGAAATCATCATGGCATGCGAGGTATTGCAGTTCAACACTATGCACCACAAGCATAAAGCCATGCACGATAGTGCCAACAGGGTGCGCGAGCTATCGCAGAAGGCAAAACTGTGGCAGTACTTCTACTTCGCCTACCAGACGGAGATTGAGTACGACTACTCCAACAGCCACATGGCTGAGGGACGCACGCTCATGCAACGAATGCGACTCGAAGCCCTGCATCAGAACGACGTCACCAGCCAATGGTACACGTACAAGACCATGGGATTCATCTATCTGCATCAAGGTATTCAGAACCTCGCAGAGAAGTATCTCAACCTCACCATCAGCCTGAACTCGAAACTCAACCCAAGGCAGTCCATCTCGCCTTCGTACTGGGCTCTTGCCGAACTGAAGCCTGACCCTCGAGTACGCCTACATCTGTACGAGCAGGCTTTGAGCGCAGCCATCAACGAGCACGACTCCATAATGACCTATGCCAACAAGGCCATCGCCTATGGTATGCTCAATGACGACAGTCAGTTTGAGGAGAACTATAAGCTGTTCGTGAGCAAGAACGGACCTATCTCGCCACGCACCGAGCAGCCAACAGAAAGAGCTCTGCTGGCTCTGCATGAGGCGTTCCTGGGCAACATCGACAAGGCCTACGAAATATGCTACGCCTACCGCAACCAGAAGGTGTGCCAGGAGGTGCTCATCCACATCTCCATACGTGCCAAGGACTTCAAGCGCGCTTGCGACAACTTCCACGGTTACATCATCTACACAAAAAAGCAGAACGAGGAGAGCCTCCGCAACCAGATGGAGGAGCTGAGCGCATTTTTCGAGAACGGACGCCTCAAGAACGAGATGGAGGAACAAGAGCTGCGACTCATGCAGAGCCGTAAGCGCCAGGCAGAGATAGATCGCGACAACGAACTCTTCATAGCCGACACCATGAAGCTGCAGCTTGCATCATCGAGCCAGGAGATCATCAACCGTCAGCTTGCACGCGAACAGCACATCAACGATAGCCGCCTCGACACCGAGAAGGCAAGGCGTGAGCGAGTGAAGGCCGAGCAGCTCTCAGAGCAGTCGCGCCACGAACTCCTCATCACCTCGGTAGCTGCCGCTTCGCTTCTTATCATCGCTGTCATCATTCTGCTCTATGCAGTTCACCAGCGCAGGTCGGCAAAGAGACTTCGCCGCTACATGTCTGCACTCCACAAGGCAAGTATCGAAACGCGTGAGGCCAACGAGGCAAAGTCGAAGTTCATCCAGAACATGAGCCACGAAATCCGCACTCCGCTCAATGCCGTAGTTGGTTTCTCCCAGATCCTCGCAGTCGATGGCATTCCTCTCTCGGACGAGGAACGCTCGGAGTATGGCACACACATCTTCAACAATGCCAAGACTCTCAACATGCTCATAGACGATGTACTCAACATCAGCGACATCGAGAGCGGAAAGACAGTCATAAACTATCTGCCTCACAACATCAACCAAATATGCCGTAACGTCATAGAGCAATCGCAGTATCGACTGATGAATGGAGTCACCATGACTCACACTACCGATATTCCGGACGACTACATCACGGAGATCGATGCACGCCACGTGCAGACGGTTCTCCTCAACCTGATAAGCAACGCATGCAAGTTCACGCAAAAAGGCAGCATCACGCTCCACAGCTCCATCAGCGAGCGTCCGGGATCTATCGCATTCCATGTCATCGATACCGGTATCGGAATCCCAGAGGACAAGTTTGAATTCGTCTTCAAGCGATTTGCCAAGATCGATGAGTTCCAGCAGGGAGCCGGACTTGGTCTTCCGCTCTGCCGCAACGTGGCCGATGCTCTCGGAGGCAAGGTCTACATCGCTTCTTCATCGCCTGAGGGTACAGACATGGCTTTCATCATGCCATTGAAGGAATCGCAATCGGAACGATAACCATAACAAGAAACGATAAAGATAAACGATAACGATAACTATAAAATAACTACAACCTAACACATCATGAAGAGAATTATTATTGCCATAGCAGCCTTGATGCTGCTTAGCACCCCAACGTTGAAGGCGCAAGCTGTGGATCAGCCAGCAATTTCCCAAGCGACCGTAACCTACAACAAGCCGGATGGCAAGGATATCTACATCCCTCGCGACCTGCGCAACAACGACTTCACCAACGCCGACTCCCAATGGAGCTATGCACGATGCGCCTACACCGATGATGTGATCATCTTCTGGGAGAAGCCCTTCGGACCTGATCTCGCACAGGCACCCGACTTGGAAGGTCAAAACATGAAGGTCGACCTCAACAATCTGCTCGCACGCATTCAGCAGTTCTACGATTACTTCAAGAACGACATGAAGTTCATCAAGCCAGGCAGCAATGCCGACCGCTACCGCATGATGGTGATGCTCAACTACTCGCTCGAGGGTACTGCCTACGGAGGCGACTACGACAACACCATCGGAGCGCTGTGGATTTCACCAAACAGAGTGCAGGACAAGAAACTCAACTGCATAGCCCATGAACTGGGACACTCGTTCCAATCGCAGATAGCATGCGACAAGCAGGGCGAGAGCTGGGGAGGCGGAGGCATCTTCGAAATGGCAAGCCAGTGGATGCTGTTCAACGTCAATCCTGAATGGCCAACTGACGAGAACTACCATTGGAAGGCATTCATCAAGAATGCCCACCTGCAGTTCCTCGATTCGGAAAACATCTACCACTCGCCTTACATACTTGAGTACTGGAGCCAAAAGCATGGCCTCACGGTGATAGCCGACCTGTTCCGCAACGGCAAGCGAGGTGAAGATCCAGCATCGACCTACATGCGCATGTTCAACCTCACTCCCGAGGACTTTGCAAAGGAAGCCGTCGACTGCTACTCGCGCCTCCTTACCTTCGACTTCGCAGGCAAGCACGAAGCCAACAAGAAGTACGCAGGCGAGTTCGTGAACCAGGAGTCGCTGGAGACATTCGGCGCCAACGTGATTCGCCTCAAGCACGAAGGTCACAAGAACATAAAGATAAAGTTCGAAGGCGATGGCGATAAGGCACGCGACGGCTTTGCCTACCGACTGGTAGCCGTCACTCACGATGCAAAGGCTTACTATGGCGACATCAGCACCAAGTACAAGAGCACGCTGAAGATGTCGCTCCCAGACGATGTGAAGGACGTGTACCTCGTCATCACAGGCTATCCAAAGGATGGGTACAAGCCTTACACGTTCAACCCATACGACCGCAACTCAAAGAAGGTGGAGCCTCGCCAATACGATTACTTGATCAACGGAAAATAATAAAAACAACATAATAATGGCACTAATAAAGACTGTATGCGGCCTCACTCCTCATTGGGGCAAGGACTGCTACTTTTCAGAGAATGCAACCATAGTAGGCGACGTCACCATGGGCGACGGATGCACAGTATGGTTCAACGCCATCGTACGTGGCGACGTCAACTACATCAAGATTGGCAACCGTGTGAACATACAGGACGGTTCATGCCTTCACACCTTATATAAAAAAGCAGCCATCGAGATAGGCGACGATGTCACCATAGGCCACAATGTCACCCTGCACGGATGCAAGGTGAAGAATGGCGCCCTCATAGGCATGGGAGCCACGGTGCTCGATGATGCCGTGATAGGCGAAGGAGCCATCATCGCAGCTGGTGCGCTGGTGCTGAAGAACACTCAGATCGGCGATGGTGAACTGTGGGGTGGCGTACCTGCAAAATTCATCAAGAAGGTAGATCCTGACCAAGCAAAGGAACTCAACATAGGCATCGCACAGCATTACCTCATGTATGCCGACTGGTATCGCGATTCCACTCCTCAACCAGAACAACAATGATTACAAAAATCGACTTCGAATTCGACCGTGTAGCCAACTACATGGAGTTTGTGCCTTACGACGTAACCCGCAAGGGGCTGTACACCTGCAGCGAATTGTACGAAGGCTACTCGCCCGACCAGCCCAACTCCTACGCATCGTGCTACGACCAGCAGGTCTACCAGCACTTCCTTGACACAGGCAAGCTGACCGACTATCCACTTGAGTCGCTGGCACGCAGTCAGCACGACTTCTTCATCCGCAAGGCCATGAATGCCTTCCTCGAGCGCTATGAGAAGAAGAAAGTGGTAGGCGTGATGGGAGGTCACGGCCTGTCGCGTGCCGACGAGATGTACCGCAAGGTGGCACTCATCAGCAAGCGCCTCACGGAGCAGGAATACCTCATGGTGACCGGAGGCGGTCCAGGAGCCATGGAAGCCACTCATCTTGGAGCATGGATGGCTGGACGCACGGATGCTGAGGTCGACAAAGCGATTAGCCTGCTGGCGCAGTCGCCAACGTTCCGCGACGAGGGATGGTTTGAGAGCACCTTCAAGGTGATGCAGGCCTTTCCGCAGACGAAGGGCTACGATAGCCTCGGAGTGCCTACATGGCTCTACGGCCACGAACCTTCTACCCCATTTGCCACCCAGATAGCCAAACTCTTTGAGAACAGCGTACGCGAGGACACCATCCTAACCATTACCTACGGAGGCCTCATCTTCTCTCCAGGATCGGCTGGCACCATGCAGGAGATATTCCAGGAGGCCGTGCAGGATCACTACCAGTCGTTCGGTTTCTCGAGTCCTCTCGTGTTCCTCGGTACCGAATTCTGGACATCGCAAGTACCTGTCTACCCATTCCTCGAGATGCTGCAGGACAAGGGATGCTACAAGAATCTCCTTCTCAGCATTTCCGACCATGTGGACGAGGTGGTAAAGATTCTCAACGATTTCAAATAAGGGTTCAACTTTCGAAAGTTTCCAACTTGCTCTCGTTGAAATTGAAGAGTGAAGAACGAAGAGTGAAGAATGCAAATTGCACGGCTTTCTTCCCGTAAAAGAGGTTGACGATTCCCAAATCCGTCAAAAATTTCCCACAGACGCAATTTATAGCGCAATCATTCCCGTTTTTGCTAATATGGGAATGGTTGCGTTATAATTGTCTTACCTTTGCAATGTCTAAGGGATGCGGGAGCATGTTTTAGGTGAAACAAGTAAACATTTTTTTAAAGATCAACAATAGTTTTTTACCAAATTAACAAAGGTGAAGTGTTAACATACTTCGGGGATAACATAAGTAATTGTTTTTGAATCGCAACAGGTCATCGATGAATTAGTTCATCAATGGCCTGTCACTTTTTTATGTACTCATACCCCTTGCAAGGCATCATCAAACTCCTTGCAAGGAATCGTCAAAGTCCTTGCAAGGAAACAGCGAAGTCCTTGCAAGGAGTTGCCTTACTTATTGCAAGGGATCACCCAACTTATTGCAAGGGGCCACCTCTTCCATTGCAGATACATTGTCATATTGTCAATTGTCACGATTGTCATTAAGGATTGGAGATTGGCAAAAATAGTGCAAAATAGAAGTATATATTTTAAAATAAAATATATACTTCCACTAGTGTCTCTTAAAATTAATTAATTGTTTTATTTAATATGCTCATGCGCAATTACATAGGTTTTGAAAACCTTGTCGCACTTTTGAAATGCGTACCTTTGCATCCAAATCAAAATTGGAGCAAATATGCATTCTGGTCACTATGTTTTTGCGCAGATAACCAAGTTCCTCCCGAAGAGGTACTTCGAACGCTTGACGGTCAAGTATGACGATCGTACACGAGGTTGGTCTCTTACCCATTGGAACCACTTGCTGGTTCTTATGTTCGGGCAGCTGCTTGGATGCAGAAGCCTCAGGGAGCTTACAGATATTACAGTCGCCCATGCTAACAAATCGTTCTTCCTCGGCTTTGGGAAAGGTCTTGTCAATAGACAAATTCTTTCCAAAGCGAACTCCATCAGAGATTATCGAATCTTTGAAGAGTTTGCTTTTCACATGGTGGCTATTGCTCAATCGAAACGCCTTACCAGAGAGTTTGAATTGCATGGAAGATTCTATGCGGTTGACTCCACAACGATTGATCTCTGCCTGTCCGTTTTCAGATGGGCGAAGTTCAGAACGACCAAGTCTGGAATACGAATCCATACGCAGATTGACATCGTTACGGAGATACCCGTATTTTATAGAATCACCAACGCTCAGGTACATGATGTCAACTCCATGGATTGGCTCACATACGAACCTCTTGCATGCTATGTGTTTGATAGAGGGTACTTTGACCTTGCAAGGCTCTACGAAATCAATTGCTCGGGAGCATTCTTCATCATTCGAGAGAAGTTTCATCCTACTTATGAGATTGAGAGCGGGATTGACTTTGAGGAAAGAGAAGATAACGTCCTCCGTGACCAGACTGTTCGCTTCACTGGTAAGAGAAACAAAACGAATTATCCAGCAGCTATCCGACGCATTGTTTACTACTCGCCAGAACTTAGGCGTACCTTCACATATTACACAAACAATTTCTATCTTGAAGCAAAAAACATTGCGCTCCTTTATAAATACAGGTGGCAGGTTGAGCTGTTCTTCAAGTGGATCAAGCAGCATCTCCGCGTCAAGACCTTTTGGGGAGAATCCGAGAATGCAGTCCGTATTCAGATACATGTTGCCATCATCACATATTGCCTCATTGGTATCATCGAACATGACATACAGATTGGTCGTCCCATTGTTGAAGTCATGCGAATTCTGGGCAGTTCTCTGCTCACCATGGATGATATCAGAGACCTGCTTGAGCCACTCAAACGAACGGAGGACAAGCATGATGATATGCAACTTAGTTTTGACTTTCAATTCGATTAACATAATTTAAGAGACACTAGTGATATACTTCTATTTTGGGCTTGATGCGCATTTTTCATTTTCTTAATGACAATCATGACAATTGACAATATGACAACGCTCGTTTGCACTTGGGTACAACAATGGACATATGGTTAAAAATAATTGTAATAATGTTTTGTCGTTTGAAGAAATAATCGTAACTTTGCAGAAGTAAAAAATAAGATATTTTTTCTTGGCGCACATGAGCAACGAATTACCAAAAATAGGAACCTACCACTTGACAGTCGATCCATTCAATGTCGACTTCACTGGCCACCTCACCATAGGCATGCTTGGCAACCAGCTACTGAACTGCGCAGGCTTCCATGCCAACGAACGCGGATTTGGCATTTCCCGCCTCAACGAAGAGGACTACACCTGGGTGCTGTCGCGCATGGCAATCGAGTTTGACGACCTGCCTATGGAGTACCAGCATTTCACAGTCAACACATGGATCGAATCGGTGATGCGCCTCTTCACCGGACGTAATTTCGAGATTCAGGACCAGTTGGGACGAACCATCGGACACGCCAAGACCATGTGGGCCATGATCAACGTACAGACACGCAAGCCTGCCGACCTCCTATCCATCGGCGATGGCGGCATAGTGAAGTGGATACATACGGAGAAGGAATGTCCAATCGATGGTCCATCGCGCATCAAGGTAGCTGCCGATCAGCCTTCCGACACCATACGAGTGAAGTACAGCGACATCGACATCAATGGTCACCTCAACAGCGTACGCTACATAGAGCACATTCTCAACCTCTTCGACCTCAGCTACTACAAGAGCCATTGCATACGCCGATTCGAGATTGCATACATTGCCGAGTGCCTGTTTGACGACGAACTCGCTCTATACCAGAGCTGCGACGATGGCGACACTTTCTCGGTCGAGATCCGCAAAACGGCAAGCAACGAGGTGGTGTGCAGAAGCAAGATTTGGTTTAAGGAAAGGATCTGACGCCTAATATCCAAATCATAAATCATAAACCATAAACCATAAATCACAAATCACGAAATCACAAATCACGAAATTTTTCCCGTGAAGAAACTTGGCAAACATACAATCGCAGGATGGACATGGCGCATTCTCTTAGGAATGTGTCTCACCCCCGTCGTACTGTTTGCCATCTGTGCCCTGCTGCTCTGCATCCCTGCCGTACAGAAATGGGCAGTCGATTCCGCAGCCGACTACCTGTCGGAAGAGATGGGCATGAAGGTCACCGTGGGCAGCGTACGCCTCAAGACTCCAATAAGCATCAGCCTTGGCGACGTGCTTGCCATGTCCGACACCATTCCATCCGACACCATTCTCCACACAGACCAGCTTGAAGTCGTAGCCAAGGTACGTCCTCTACTCGACGGACAGCTCGAAGCCGACTGCTTCCGACTCACCGGCATCACCCTCAACACCATGGACCTCATCGATGCCATCAGCATCAAGGGAAAAGCAGGAGAACTCTATCTGGATTCGCACCACACGGACCTCAAGGCCGAGATTGCCAACATCACCAACCTCAGTCTCTCGGATGCGCATCTGCTCCTCACCGTGCCCGACAGCGTGCCTGAGGACACCACTCCAAAGACTCCCGTAGCATGGCAAGTCAAGCTGCACGATGTCAAGCTGCACAATGTAGCCATCGACGTAAGCGTCCACCCTACCATCGACTCCATATTCGTATCAACGCATTTTGGCGAAGCATCCCTTGCCGGAACCCTGGATCTGAAGGACGAGATCTACAGCTTCAGCGGCATCAAGGCCAACAGTTCACGCCTTGCATACAACGACATGATCGGCCTCAGCGGCATGTCGCTTAGCCTCGACTCGTTCGAATACAAAGGCGCCACGGGCAATATGTTTGTAAGCATCGACAGCCTGTCAGGACAGGAGAAAAGCGGATTCAACGTACGCAACGTTCGTGCCAAGGTGCTGATGGATTCGACAAGCATCACCATTCCTCAGGGCTATCTGCTTACCGACGATTCACAGGCAACGCTTGCCTACCGCATGGATCTCACAGCATTTGACGAGACGAACCCTGGCACCATGTCACTCAACATGCAGTCACAGCTCGGCAAGTCGGACATTCTCAACGCTGTCAGCCTATACGACAAGCAGTTGGCAAAGACGGTCAACGCTTACCT
The DNA here is from genome assembly GCA_024401225.1 of Bacteroidaceae bacterium. Taxonomy (GTDB): domain Bacteria; phylum Bacteroidota; class Bacteroidia; order Bacteroidales; family Bacteroidaceae; genus Minthosoma. The sequence goes on from JAKSLM010000003.1 coordinate 63,240, forward strand.
CTCGGCCAAGCCAGCCATCATCAACGCCTCAGTCGAGGGCAACATGCAGGACCTCCGCATCCCCGACTTCTTTGCCAGCATCGACGGCCTTGGTACCGCAAAGGGTAGCATGAGCATGAAGGGCGACCTGATAGCCTGCGACATCGATGCCAAGACCAACGGAGGACACGCAGCCGACATTCCTTTGCCAGTATGCACAGCAAGTGTAAAGGGTACGTACGACATGAAGTCGGAGAAGTACAACGCCCACGTTCTGGCCGACATCGACCGCTACATGTACGACAAGTTCAACCTATCGAACACCAACCTCGACGTACGCCTCCTTAACTATAATATCGATGGCAGCTGCATCATTGACAATCCGCAGATGTCGGTTGCAGTCGACCTCGATGCTACACACAAGGACGGATGGCTATCAGGAGTGATGGACCTCGACATGGCTCATGCCGACATCCTTTCCATGGGACTGACCGAGGACACCCTGCTCATCTCCACAGGCGGCAATATGGCATTCGAGACCAACCTCAACAACCTGTTCTCCATCAATGGTCATGTGAACGAGACTTCCTTGTTTCTCAGCAACGACACCATCCACACGGATCAGTTCGACATCGAAGCCAACACCACGCTCACATCCACTTATGCCGACATAGAGACAGGCGATCTCCACTTCAGCCTCAACATGCCAAGCAACCTCTTCAAAGCATCCGATAAGCTGGCAAAACTGACAAGCGAAGCCACGAAGCAGATTAAGAACCGCACCACCAACCTGGAGCTGCTGAAGTCCTACCTGCCCGATGCCGACCTTCATGCCACGGCAGGTCCACGCAACCCTGTCTCGACTATCCTATCGACCATGGGCGTGCAGTTCGACCAGTTCTCGGCCGACCTCAACCTCTCGCCTTCCGATGGCATAAAGGGCAACGGTCGCATCTATGCGCTCCGAGTGGACACAATCAGGATTGACACCACCTATTTCAACATACGCCAGGACAGCACGCTCCTGACCTTCGACACCGGTATAAAGTGCAGCAAGCAACTCGGCGTGGTCGATGCATTCACCGCTCAGGTGGACGGTTACCTAAGTACACAGCAGCTGCAGGCTCACCTCCTATTCTTCGACGCCAAGGGCAAGAAGGGTATCGACATCGGTCTTCAAGGTGAGACCACCGACTCCTCGCTGCGCGTCAGCATCTTCCCTGACAAGCCTATCATAGCATACAAGAAATTCAAGCTCACGGGCGACAACTATTTCGAGCATCGATTCTCAAAACCTTACCTTGGCGACATCCAGTTGGTGAGCGAAGAGGACGATTGTACCCTCTCCATAGCCGCACTCGAAAGCGATGAGGGACGTCAGAAGGCGCTGTTCGACCTCGAGAATCTCAATCTCAAGGAGATGCTGCGCGTACTGCCATTCCTTCCTAACATGAACGGATCGCTATCGGTCGACTGCGCCTACCAAGAGCGTGACGACTCTTACTGGGTGGACGGCATCCTGAACCTCGACAACTTCTACTACGAGGGCATGAAGGTAGGTAACGTGGGCTCCATGTTTACTTACGAGCCAGAAGGTCTGACCAAGCACAAACTGGAGGCCGACCTCTCGTTCGAGGGCACCGATGTACTGAGCATCGATGGAATGTACGACACCAATGGTGACGGAATGCTCAATGCAGGCCTCACGCTGATTGACATCCCTATGCAGATGTTCTCCGCCTTCGTTCCCGACCAGTTCGTACAGCTCACAGGCAACATGGCTGGTGAAATGACAATAGCCGGACCTACCGACCGCCTTACCTTCAACGGATTCCTGCAGCCAAAGAACATTCACATGCTTGCGTCACAATACTCAGTCGACCTTCGCCTTGCTGACGACACCGTGAGCGTGAATAACAGCAAGATACTCTTTGACAAACTGCCTATCTACAGTCCTTCGGGCGATCAGCTTGCCCTCAACGGATCGGTCGATTTCAGCAATTTCGATGAGATGCCTATACAACTCTCGCTCCAAGGCCGCAACTTCAAACTCGTCGACTCCAAGCGCAACGCCAAGTCTGTACTCTTCGGACAAGTGTACGGCGACATCTTCACACGAGTTACCGGCACTTCCAACGACATCAGCGTGCGAGGCTACATCAATGTACTCAACAAGACCAACATGACCTACATCATGGCTGAGACGCCTCTCTCGCAAGGTGACCGTTTCGACGACATCGTGACATTCATAGACTTCGAACTGCCGCCTGACTCATCATCGGTCGAAGAGGCAAAGAAGACGCTCACCGGTGTGGACATGCAGCTTAAGCTCAACGTGGAGGATGGTGCACGCTTGCGATGCGAGTTCTCGGCCGACCGCCAGAGTTATGTCAACGTGCGTTTCGGAGGTTCGCTCGACATGACTTACACGCCTGAGGGACGAATGACCATGCAAGGACGCCTCACAGCCAACGAGGGAGAGATGAAGTACACCCTTCCTGTCATACCTCTGAAGACATTCGTCCTTCAGTCAGGAAGCTACGTAGAGTTCAACGGCGACATGTACAACCCTACGCTCAACATCACAGCCACCGAACGCACGAAGGCTCCTGTTGGCACCGAGAGTGGATCGACGCAGAGCGTACAGTTCGACGTAGGCTTGAAGATTTCACAGACCCTCAACGACATGGGCCTCCTCTTCACCATCGATGCACCCGAGAATCCAAACGTGCAGTCGGAGCTTGACTCCTACACCGATGAGGAGAAAAGCAAGCTTGCCGTTGCACTCCTTGCCACAGGAATGTACGTAGCCGACAACAACACATCGTCCATCACAGCCGACAATGCACTTAGCGCCTTCCTCCAGTCGGAGATCAACAACATCACCGGACGCGCCCTCAACTCCATAGTCGACGTCAGCCTCGGAATGGATCGCACCACCTATGCCAACGGCCAGGATGGTATCGACTATTCGTTCAAGTTCTCCAAGCGCTTCTTCAGCGACCGACTGAGCGTAACCATCGGTGGACGCGTATCGGACAATAAGGCCGTAAACGAGCAAACCGACATCGGTTCGTTCATCGATGATGTCTCGCTCGAGTGGCGCATCGATCCAGGAGGCACACGCTCCGTTCGTCTGTTCCACAACAAGGACTTCAACAACATCTTCGAAGGCGTGCTTGAGAAGAATGGTGCCGGTGTCGTGCTTCGAAAGAAGATGGACAGCCTCAGCGAACTGATATTCTGGAAAAAGAAAAAAGAATAGCTAATGTTCTTCTGAAAGAATGAATAACGGATGTTTTTGAAAGAATGGACAAATGGTATTCTTGAAAGAATGGACAAATGATGTTCTTCAAAAGAAAATAAAGAGTAGACATGAAACAGCAACTCCACATACTTACCGCCATCGTAATGCTCCTGCTTATGGCAGCGTGCAGCACCACGAGCCGTCTGCCCGATGACGAGTTCCTGTACACAGGCATAAAGTCCATCGATGTGGACGATGCCAAGGGTACGGATGCCGAGGTCGTAGCCATGACCGAGGTGGAGGCTGCGCTCTCCTATGCACCAAACAATTCCCTCTTTGGCAGTAGCACCATGCGCTTTCCGCTGCCTATCGGACTCTGGGCTTACAACGCGCTGGAAGGACAGGAACTGAAGGGCATCAAGAAGTGGTTCTTCAACACCGTCGCTGCCACTCCACGCACCATCACATCAGCTGCTCCTGGCACACGCTCCAAGATTGCGACCAACATACTTCAGAACTACGGCTACTTCCAGGGCAACGTTGACTACCGACTCATAACGGACAAGAAGGACCCTCGCAAGCAGAAGATTGCCTACGATGTCCATCTGGGCAATGCATACGTATTCGACTCCATCCGCTACGCATTCAAGAATGTGCAGGACAGCATCGTGAAAGCCACCCAAGCCGAGAGTTTCGTCCACAAGGGCAAGCAGTTCTCCGTAGTCGATCTGCAGAACGAGAAGACACGTCTCACTAACGAGTTCCACAACAACGGATTCTACTTCTATCGTCCCGACTACATCGAGTACTATGCCGACTCCATCAATTCGCCTGGCAAGGTGAAGCTGCTCGTGTCCCCTTCGCTCAGCACTCCTGAGAAAGCCAATCGCCAGTGGAAGTTCGGCCGAGTGAGCGCCTTCATCCGCAACAGCACCACTCGTACCAGCAGCTCTGCCAATCGCTCAGCAACGACCGCCAACCAAGGCTCCGGCACCGAGCGTAGCAGCAATGCAATCCGTGGACTTGCTTACGACGACACCATCACTTATCGTCGCCTCACGCTTGCCTATCAGGGCAAGACCATACCCGTTAAGAGCCGCATCATGTTCCGCAACTTCCGTTTCTGGACAGGACGCCAGTACAACGAAGCAAAGGTGACGCAGACACTCACCGAGCTGCGCAACATGAACGTATTCTCCAACGTGCAGTTCACATTCACTCCTCACGACACCACCGACACCTGCTCCGTGCTCGATGTTCGCCTTGATGCCACGATGGAGAAGAAGATAAGTGCCGAGTTGGACTTCAGTTTCTCGCAACGCTCGAATGCACAGATCGGACCAGACGCCTCGATCACATTCTCAAAGCTCAACGCTTTCCACAACAGCGAGACTCTTGCCCTCACACTCTTCGGTTCCTACTACTGGCAGACAAAGGGACGTTCGAAGGACAAGATCAACAATCTCGACACCTACGAATGGGGGACAGAAATATCGCTCTCCTACCCTTGGCTCGCAATGCCAGGCTTCCTTAAGCGACGCTTCACCTTCCCAACATCCACCAAGTTCGGTGCCAGTTTCCTGCGCACCAATATTGCTGGCATAGCACGCATGAATCAGTTCTCGCTCTATGCCGACTACAACTTCCAGACATCACGATTCGTCAAGCATACCTTCACACCTCTGAAGATAGAGATGACCGACCTTCGCGAACTCAAGATCGATACGATAAACGGTCATCTCCAGCACGAACAGTATTACTATCCTATGATAGGCAGCGAGGGAATCGAGCCATCCATCCAATACCAATTCACCTACGACAATTCACCGGATGAGTCGCGCTCCGTTTCCACCCATTTCTCTGCCACCATCAAGGAAGCAGGCAACATCGTGAATGGAGTGTCAGCCATCTGCGGAAACGACTACAGCAGAATGGACAAGAAGGTGTTCGGCCTCAAGTACTTCCAGTTCATCAAGGCTCAGGTCGAACTGCGCAATCAGTTCCGCATCATGCCTAAGGTGAGCATCGCCACCCGCTTACTTATTGGAGTGCTCAAGCCTTACGGCAACAGCGAGAGTGCCCCTATCACAGAACTCTTCTACAGCGGCGGAGCCAATAGCGTACGTGGATTTGCAGCACGTTCATTCGGTCCTGGTGCCAGAGTGTATCAAAGTGGACTGGTATACTTCTATCGTGCCGGCGAATCCCGATTTGAAGCAAATGCCGAATTGCGTTTCCCTCTGTTTGGCGACCTCAACGGAGCCTTGTTTGTTGATGCAGGCAACGTGTGGTACCTCCCATGGGAAGATTGCGATTCCGATTTTCCCGATAACGGAATATTCCGCCTTCGCACCTTCTTCAAGGAACTTGCCCTTGGCACAGGATTCGGATTCCGCTACGACCTCCAGTTCCTCGTGCTCCGACTCGACTTCGGTATAGGTATCCATGCCCCTTACGACACAGGCAAGAAGGGATACTACAACATACGCCGATTCTTCAAGGATGGAACCACAATCAACTTTGCCGTTGGTTATCCATTCTAAAAAGTCATCTGCCCATCTAAAAGTCATCTGCTTCTACGCCAGCAGCTTTCTAGTCCTACAATGTCAGCTTCGGCGCCAGCAGTCTTCATTCAAACATCATTCCCATCATGGCAAAACAAAAGACACAATACGTATGCACCGCTTGCGGTTACGACACACCTAAATGGATAGGCAAATGCCCAGCATGTGGCGAGTGGAACACGCTCGTTGAACAGCGTGTGGGAGGTTCTTCGACCTACGATCGCCGCCTGCAGTTCAGTTCCGATTCATCCCCACGCTCGGGAGCCATCCGCATGTCGACCATCCAGACCTCGGAGGAGCCTCGCATCAATCTGCTCGATGGCGAACTCAACCGCGTGTTGGGCGGAGGTCTCGTACCCGGTTCGCTCACGCTCCTTGGCGGCGAGCCAGGCATAGGTAAGTCAACCCTTATCCTTCAGACGGTGCTGCGCCTCCGTGCCGTTCGCACCCTCTACTGCAGCGGTGAGGAGAGTGCCCGCCAGATCAAGCTGCGTGCCGACCGCATCACTCAGGACGAGAGCGAAGTGCTCGTGGTGTGCGAGTCAATGATCGAAAACATCTTCCGCCACATTGAGCAGGAGCAACCAGGCCTCGTAGTCATCGACTCCATACAGACCATGGCCACCGAGACACTCGAATCCACTCCTGGCAGCGTAAGCCAGATCAGGGAATGCTGCGCCATGCTCCTCAAGTATGCAAAGGAGTCGGGCACTCCTATCATCATCATTGGCCACATCACTAAGGAAGGATCAATTGCAGGTCCTAAGATCCTTGAACACATGGTCGACACCGTCCTCCAGTTCGAAGGCGATCAGCACTACATGTACCGCATCGTCCGTGCCATCAAGAACCGCTTCGGATCAACTGCCGAACTGGGCATCTACGAGATGCAGCAGAGCGGACTCCGTCCTGTCACCAATCCATCCGAACTGCTTCTGAGCGATGTACGCAACGGCGAGGAACTCTCGGGCGTAGCCATTGCCTGCTCCATCGAGGGCGTGCGTCCGCTGCTCATCGAGACTCAGGCCCTCGTGTCAAGCGCTGCCTATGGCACTCCTCAGCGTTCAGCCACAGGGTTCGACCTTCGCCGCCTCAACATGCTGCTTGCAGTCCTGGAGAAACGCGTCGGGTTCAAGATCATGCAGAAGGATGTCTACCTCAACATTGCCGGCGGCATACGTGTCACCGATACCGCTATCGACCTCAGCGTCATTGCTGCCATCCTTTCGAGCAATGTGGACACCGCCATCGAGCGCAACATCTGCATGACAGGCGAGGTGGGACTCTCGGGCGAGATCCGTCCTGTGTCGCGCATACAGCAACGCATAGCCGAAGCCGAGAAACTAGGATTCTCCACCATCATCATTCCAAATGCCAACATGAACGGCATCGACACCTCCCACTACACCATCCAGATCACTCCCGTGCGCAAGGTTGAGGAAGCTCTGCGTGTATTGTTCGGATAGCAATATGCACTATTCATTGCTCTCACCGCATTGCATGTGCACTACATACTGCTTATATTATCAGCAACTTGCCTATTGCACATGATTTTTTGTGCAAGAAAAGTGTCTTTGTATAAAAAATTTTTCGTACCTTTGCGCCACTTTATTTAGATAAAAAGAACAACCCGTACATTTTTTTCAAAACACAGAATATGGCAAGTCAGAAGACCAGAAGTATGCTCGTCGACGTGGCACGAATCCTATTCGCCAAGAATGGATTCGAAAGCACCACTATGAACGATATTGCCAATGCATCCAACAAGGGACGCCGTACACTATATACCTATTTCAAGAGCAAGGAGGAAATCTACTTTGCAGTCATCGAGACTGAGCTCGAGCGCCTCTACGAGAAGCTTGAGGAAGTGTCGCGCCGCCACATTGCTCCTGAGGACAAGATGGTTCAGCTCATCTTCGCCCATCTTGAGGTGGTAAAGGAAGCCGTATATCGCAATGGCAACCTGCGTTCAGAGTTCTTCCGCGACGTGTGGAAGGTGGAAGCCGTGCGCAAGACCTTCGACAAGAACGAGATCTCACTCTTCCGCCGCATCATGAACGAAGGCGTGGACAAGGGCGTGTTCGACATCCGCAACGTCAAACTCATGGCCGAGATAGCCCACTTCTGCCTCAAGGGATGTGAGGTGCCTTACATCTACGGACGCTATGCAGCACGCGACAAGGAAGAACTCTTCCACTATGTGCGCCGCATGGTCTACAAGCAGTTCGGACGCCGTCTCGACTAAGCAGATAGAGTGTTTTAAAGCCTCTACAGACACTATAGGAGCTATAGAATATAGAACCACCAGAAAAAAAAACAAGAACAACAATATAAACTAAAAACAACAACAACTATGGGACTTTTATCAGGTAAGACAGCCCTCATCACAGGTGCTGCACGTGGTATCGGCAAGGCCGTAGCCATCAAGTTTGCTCAGGAAGGAGCCAACATCGCATTCACTGACCTCGTACTCAACGACGAAATGGCAGCAGGCCTTGAGGCTACTCGCCAGGAGATCGAAGCCATCGGCGTTAAGTGTCTCGCATATGCAGGCAATGCTGCCGACTTCGCAGAGACAGAGGCTGTAGTAGCTAAGATCAAGGAAGACTTCGGCACTATCGACGTACTCGTAAACAACGCAGGTATCACAAAGGACGGTCTCATGCTCCGCATGTCAGAGGCTCAGTGGGATGCAGTACTCAATGTCAACCTCAAGTCAGCCTTCAACTTCATCCACGCTTGTGCTCCAATCATGCTTCGTCAGCGCAGCGGTTCTATCATCAACATGTCATCAGTAGTTGGTGTTCACGGTAATGCAGGCCAGTGCAACTACTCAGCTTCAAAGGCAGGTATGATCGGACTTGCAAAGTCTATCGCACAGGAGCTCGGTCCTAAGGGCGTACGTGCCAACGCAGTTGCTCCAGGCTTCATCGAGACAGTCATGACAGCACAGCTTCCTGAAGAGGTTCGCAAAGGCTGGATGTCGAAGATTCCACTTCGCCGTGGTGGTCAGGTTGAGGACATCGCCAACGTATGCGTATTCCTCGCATCCGACATGTCATCTTATGTCAGCGGTCAGGTTATCCAGATCGATGGCGGTATGAATATGTAATGGAAGTCATCTACGAGGACAATCATATCATCATTGTTTCCAAGTCATCGAGCGAGATCGTTCAGGGCGACAAGACCGGCGACACTCCGCTCAGCGAAACAGTGAAGCAGTACATCAAGGAAGCGTATGCCAAACCAGGCAACGTCTTCCTTGGTGTTGTTCATCGTCTCGACCGCCCTGTGAGCGGCCTTGTACTCTTTGCCCGCACCTCAAAGGCTCTGCCTCGCCTCAACACCATGTTTGCCGGAGGCGATGTGCACAAGACCTACTGGGCCATCGTACCCCAGCCATCAGCCCAAGCCTCTGCACAGCTCGATGGCCAGTGGCACACACTCACCCATTGGATCGTACGCAACGAGAAGCAAAACAAATCCTATGCCTACGATCGTGAAGTGCCGCAATCAAAACGTGCGATACTTGACTATCGCCTCATAGCATCGTCCGATCGCTATAATCTTCTTGAAGTCAACCTTCACACAGGCCGTCATCATCAGATACGTTGCCAGCTTGCGAAAATAGGATGCCCGATAAAGGGCGACCTCAAATATGGTAGCAAGCGCAGCAACCCCGATGGCAGCATCTGCCTCCACTCACGCAGGGTGGAATTCATTCATCCGGTCAGCAAGCAGCCTATCATTGCCGAAGCACCTGTGCCCGACGACAACCTTTGGCATGCACTAACCGATAGCATAACTACTCAGGTACCCCACAAATAAGTATTTTTTAACGTGAATGCCCGTATTTTGCCCGCGAACCTTTAGCTCGGCGTAGCCAATTATTCCGTATTTTTTTTACTTTCAATACATTAAAAATAAATTCACGAATAATTCACGAATAATTTACGGCAAATTTTCGTTCGCCGAAGGCAAAACAAAAATATCTGAGTAGTTACTTTTACATTATTCCTTCACGTAAGCTCTGACGATCCTTATCTCTCGCAAAGGTTTGTCGGCACCGTCAGTCTTTACCTTCTGTATCTTTTCCACTACACCCATGCCTTCTACCACTTCGCCGAATACCGTGTACTCATTGTCCAGCCAAGGAGCGCCCCCACTCTGCTTGTACGCACGACGCAGCTCCTGAGGATAGGTGATAGGAGGATTTTCCGAGATCTCATATCGAGCCTCATCCTGCAACTTCTCCAGCATGTCGCTCAGTCCGTACTTGTCGCGAGCCTTGCGCTTCTCGTCCAGCTTATCCTTGTTTGCCAACTGCTTCTTCATGAACAGTTCCTCGGCATCCCTCTGAGCACGTGCATCCTCATATCCTGCTATGTCCTCTTCGAGGCATGTCTTACCCGTCACGATGTAGAACTGATACTTGTCCGACATGCGCTTCGGATTCTCCTCGTCCCCATCGCGGGCTGCACCCACCATGCCACGCTTGTGGTAGTGCTTTGGCCACACTATCTCGGCAGGTATGCGCTCCACAGCCTTCGTAGTGTCCTTCACCTCACCCGGACGCGTATCTGGGTCACCAGCCTGAATCATGAAGTTACGAATCACACGGTTGAACAGCACACCATCATACACACCAGCCTTCACGTTGGCAATGATATTATCGCGGTGCCCCGGAGTGTCATCATAGAGCGCTATGCGAATCTCGCCCATCGTAGTCTCCAGCACAATCTCCTTCGATGCGCCCTCGGTCTTCTGTCCGCTGCAGCTCACCGTAGCCAGCAGGCACAGGAGCAGCGTCAATATGTTCACATTCTTTCTCATATTCATTTCTATCATTTATTTGGTTAGTCAAAGTTCATTTTCGGCTGCAAAGATAATAAAAAGGTAAATACAAGACGTAGAAAAAACGCCATAAAGTTGCCCGAAGGAAAAAAAATCTCTAACTTTGCCGGAAAATACATATTACGACACAATGATAGACATCATCAACAACGCCATACAGCGCATCGTCCGCACCGCGCGACGCATCTGGGCCTCGCTCACCGTACGCATCGTCTTCATCCTCCTCGTCGTCATGGGAGCCATGGGCTACTACCTCAGCAAGTCGCTGGTCAACGTAGTCACCACCACCCACAATGCCGAGCGCAGCCGCGACATGTCGAAAGTCGTGACACGCTCCATCGATGGCCGCCTCCACCGCCACGAGAGCGCTGTGCTGGCAGGAGCCTATGCATCGAGTCGCATCCTCACCCCAACCAACTCTGCAGCCTTCTGCGACAGCATCCGTGCCCTTGGCGAACTCGACTCCGTCTATATCTCCGGAAAGGACAACCCCATACCCGAGATGCAGCAGGCCATCCAGGACCTCTATGATACCAACAGCTCGCAATGGACCGAACCTTACCGCACAGGAGGCGACAGTCTGGGTGCGCCAGTCGTCACCTTCGCCGTGCCCCTCAACAATGCCTCAGGCCACATCTATGCCGTGCTCTGCGGCGACGTGAAGCTTCAGTGGCTCTACCAGTTGGCAGAACTTGAGAGCAAGACCGACAAGTCCGAGATGTTCGTGTACAGCAAGAGTGGCGTATGCGTCTATTCCAACGATCATAAGCAGGAGATGACACTCATTGATACCGACAAGTACGATGATGCCAACGACCTCCAGTTCAACTTCATCTCGGGCGACACCTTCCTCTCCTCGCGCCCTACCTTCCGTGCCTCAGTCGATCGCATCGGATGGAACGTCATCTGCTCCATACCGCTCAACGACAGCAGCCAGATGTCCACCATCATCAAGTGGATCACCTACCCGTTCGTCATCTTCATCTTCTTCATCATGGCCCTCGTCATCACACTCTTCGTGCGCTGGCAGCTCAGTCCGCTCCGCACCATCACCGATGCCACCGAGGCCATATCCCACGGTCAGTTCGACGCCGAAGTGCCTGTGGTCAAGACCCACACCGACATACGCCTACTGCGCGACAGCTTCGTGCGCATGCAGTCCTCGCTCCAGCAGTACATGAAGGAACTGCAGTCCACCGCCGAGCAGAAAGCGAGCATCGAGCGCGACCTTGCCATCGCATCCGAGATTCAGAAAGGCATGCTGCCCGATAGCTTCCCACAGCGCGACGACATCGACATCTACGGCCTTCTCCGCCCAGCCAAGAGCATCGGAGGCGACCTCTTCGACTTCTTCATGAAGGACCATCGCCTCTACTTCTGCATTGGCGACGTATCGGGCAAGGGAGTACCAGCAGCCCTCTTCATGACGGCCGTAGGCCACCTGTTCCGCAGCATCGGACGCACCAGCAACAATCCAGCCGACATCTGCCGTTCCATAAGCAACGGACTCACCGAGGGCAACGAGCAGAACATGTTCTGCACCCTCTTCATAGGCATTCTCGACATGACCACCGGCCAGCTCGACTACTGCAACGCAGGTCACAACTTCCCTATCTACATCACAGGCGGCAACACAAGCTTCCTCCACACCAAGATCAACATGCCAGCCGGAGCCTTTGCCGATGTCGACTATCAGGCCGAGTCCTTCCGCATGAAGCATGGCGACACCCTCTGCCTCTATACCGATGGAGTCACCGAGGCTGAGAACCGAGGCAAGAAACTATTCGGCGACGACTCCATGGTAGCATCCATCTCGCGCTGCCTATCCGACTCCATGCAGTCGCTTGCCAACAACCTCCTTGTCACCGTGCGTCAGTTTGCCGATGGAGCTCAGCAGAGCGACGACATCACCATCCTTTGTCTGAAGTACAAGTAATGTGATCCTGTTCGTTTCGGACGATGACGACCGTACGGCTCATTATTACCGACATCATTACCGACATTAGGCTTTTGTTTGTTGCAAGGGAAACAGTATGATACATTCCTTGCAAGGACTTGGCTATTTCCTTACTAAGAGTTTGCCAACTCCTTGCAAGGACTTTGCCGTCTTCTTACTACCCCTCAATCCTCTCACCTCTAACCTTTAACCTCTAACCTCTAACCATTAACCTCTAACCATTAACCTCTCAACTAAAAACGCCCATCTCCCTACTAAATCATTACAACATATTGATAATAACATCTTTATCTTAGTAGAGTATTTGCCAAACACCCTACTAAGACCCTACGAACACCCTACTACCTCCACATTTACATTTCAAACCGCGTCAGGTAATGGGCTACAACTGCTACCGCATGTGCATCTCAACAAGTCACACCGATAGCCCATCCACAGGTATGTTTAGTAGAGTGTCAGTAGACAGTTAGTAGGGTGTTTCACAAACACCCTACTAGTTTATTATTATAACATTCAGTACGTTATAAGAATTTAGTAGGGTGTTGGCACTTTTGGGGTAAAGTCTGTCGTAAAGATGCAATACAGGTTCGAATCAGGAGTTGGATACGGATGTGGTGCAGGAGTGGAAAGAGAAGCTGGAGGGGATGAAGGATATCGCTACGTTTGAGTTCTCTTCGTTCTGCGATGTGGCATTGAGCGAATGCGGAAAGAAGGGGGATGTGGCGGATTATATAATTAATCGCCCCCTCCCGACCTTCCCCTTTTAGGGGAGACTTGCTTCGTTATGCAAGAATGCCCAATTTTTGCAATTTTATCGTAGTTTATTGCTGGTCATTAGGGTTATTTGTACAATCATCTACCAGTTGTCCTTCGTGTTTTTTCTTCTCCTTTTGTGGAAAAGTTGCTTCGTATGCTTCAAAGGCATCCTTGTTTTCAAAGGCTACGTAATAGCCTTTCGGAGTATGATAGGTCCCTTCAATGCCATTGAGATAGCCTGGTATTAGTTCCTGAGCAAGGAAATAAGGCACCTCATTTTCTTTCGGTTCAGCATGATAGTGAATGCCAAGAGTGCTTGCCACCACAAAGCCAGCGTGTCTGTAGAAGTCGATGTTGCCTTCCATGCAGATCACGCCGATGCCCATCTTACGGGCTTCTTCAAGGGCATACTGCAGGAGTTTCAGTCCGTAGCCTTTGCGCCTATAGTCGGGGTGAATACTAATGGGTCCAAAAGTAGCCCCCTCCAACCTCCCCGAGGGGAGGCTATCTAATAGTATCTCTGCTTTTGAGAACATCACATGGCCTATAATCTTTCCATCTTCTTCCATCACAAAGTCAAGTTCTGGAATGAAGTCAGGATTGTTGCGATATTGATTGAGCACATAATGCTCCACGCATCCTGGTGCATAGACATTCCAGAATGCTTCACGCGTAAGGTTCTCCACCTCGCGGTAATCTTCAGGTTTTTCTAATCGTATGTTCATTGTTTTTGTTCCTAATTTTAATCTCAATACTCGCATCAGTCTGTTCTCTCCAGAGCACAAGTCTTTATCTACAGCTGTCTCTCCAGTTGGCACGAACCCACATTTCTCCATCACTCTGCCCGATGCTGGGTTATCTACGAAGTGACTGCAAATGAGTGATGTGTAGTCCGATTTCTTGCGGATGTGGTCGAGCATCAGCTGCAAGGCTTCGGTGCAGATGCCTTGATTCCAGTATGGCTTGCCTACCCAATAGCCAACAAGCGGCTCGCCTTCACGAGCAGGGAGGTTCAACGGACAGTCGGGCATGTAGCCCATTGCGCCTATCGCCTCATTGCTTTCTTTCAATACGATAGCCCAAGTCGTGGGGGTATTGAATACTGTTCTGATAATCTCCAAGCTTTCCTCCACACTCTTATGTGGTGACCATCCAGCACGTTCTCCAACGATAGGATCACTTGCGTATTTGTATAATGCCTCAGCATCAGATTCTTGCCAAGGACGAAGAAGGATTCTTTGTGAACAAAGCGAGTAAACTCGATTACTTTCAGTTTGCATTACTTCAATTTATCATTCATTAAGTCTGTAAGAGTATAGTATCTTTCGAACAGATCGTCGCGGAACTCAATGCCGAATTTATCCATTATGAGAATCATGTAAAGTCCCGAGGCATAGTAGTAGGAACTGCTGTCAAGTTGCATCATCCAGTCTGCCTTGCCTTCAATGCCTTGTTCTCGGTATAGGCAATATTCAATGTAGCGTGCCGTTCCCTCGTTGGTCTCCGTCATAGGATAAAAGAGTTCGATGTCAAGTCCGAGTAGCTCTCTGACCAAGCATAAACGCTCGTTGCGTATTGGCAAAAACTCTGCCCACAGTTGTTTCACTTCCGCTATATCTTTGGCGGCAATCATCTGCGAGAGCAGCGAGTTTTCTTTGCCCAGCCTGTCGGCATACCATCCATAGTTTTCTTTCAATGCTCTGAGTGAGTCGGAAGCATAGAAGTCCTGTGGGTTTGCCTCAATCATCTTGTTCCAGAACTGTGTGTGTTTCCGATATACAAACCCATGGAAGCATTCGTGAATAAGCATGGCGTACCACTCCTCGTAAGTGGTAACGTCGAGTATTGCCTTGAATGTCACCTCGGGCGAACTGCATTCCATCCTTGGCTTAGACTCATTGTCGTTCGCTACCAGATGCATACGAAAAGGTCCATCCTCGTAGTAGTTCATCTCAAGTGCATATTGTGGGGCGTTGAAGGAAGGCCAGTACTTATGGTCAACCAATGCTTTGAGTTTATCTACACGTCGCAACACAGAGTCCTTGTCAAGTCTCTGTGTCTCTTGCGCCTGAGCAACGAGGCAAAGCATTATGATTAGAAATTGAAAACAAAGAGTACGTACCATATTATGTTTTATTGTTGTTCTTCAAACGAGCTTATTTCAATAAGATTCCCCTCTGGATCAGCAACATAGCAGGTGCGCTGTCCCCAAGGCTCGGTTGTCGGTTCCATTATTGGTTTTGCGCCCATGCTCACTGCACGTTCGTATTCCTTATCCACATCGGCAAAGGTTGGTACGTCGAAGGATATTTCCATCGTACCATTGATGCCAGATGGGTAAGTAAACTTCTGCTGTGTCATCTTCTCTATAGACTCGCGTGGGAACAAGAGAATACGCATATCGCCGAGATGCATCTCTACATCTATGTCTAAACCATTCCACTTTGTTTCAAAGTCAAAGATGTCGCAATAGAAATCTACCATCTTCTGGTTGTCGGTGGTAAAGAGCGCTATGGTGTTGAATTTGAATCTGCTCATTAATCAAATAATCCTTTAATTGCATCAAATGCTTTGACCTTATCAGTAAGATCTATTGCTACATCGGGAACCAAAGTTTTATCGTCGATATGCACCTTGTCGGGTCGCGCAAAGAACTTGCAGCTTATGGTGCCGATAACACTGGTGTTTGGCAAACGGTATGGCAGCACCTCGCCATAGTGGGAAGGAGAGAATGTGGAATTCGCACCCACGATGGTGCCTAAATGGTTATCGCGGACAAGAGTCATCAGAATACCAGCGCTGCTGTACGTTCTCTCGCTCTGCACGAATATCGTCTTGCCGTCAAACACCTCAGGCTGCACGAAGTCTGGTCCTACATTTCCGGAAAAATTTCTGTTCCATATTTGTTTGTTTTTTGATGTTATTTTATTCCTTTGCGGTGATTACGGGTGCAAAGATACTGCTTTGCCAAGGAACGGATATGTAAAAAATGGACATCCTTGCCTCTTCGTGCAAGATTGTCCATTCTGAGTGTGCTATATCAAGTTTTCTATCTATATTTTCTTCATTAGTCCGCAGAACTTCTGTCCAAAGGTCTCGGTGAGCTCTTGACCTTGGTGGATAAGCTCGGAAGGAGAGTAGCCACAGATGTCACGGAAGTCTGATGCCATGTGCGCCAGATTATAATATCCACAACTCCATGCAATATTGGTTAACGAGGAGTTGTCGGAGGACGACTGAATCTCCATCAAAGCCTTGCGGAATAGAATCATAGGGACAGATACTGTTGATCCAAGTATAACCCAGACCACTTCTCTCCCCCATAACGAATGAATGGTTTGCAATACACGCCAGCAAACCATTCATTTGTCTAAAGAACCAAAAAATTACATTCCAATAGCATTGCTTTTCAAAAAAATGCGTATCTTTGCAGCGAAATGAGGGATTCGTGCCGTAATTTCAAAGAAATAAATGCATCCCCCAGATCATAAAGACTACATAACGTCAAACAATTAATAGCCCCCACCTTTAAGCCCCCCTCAATGCCTATGAAATTATATCACGGAACTGATACGGTAGTAACACAACCAGAAATTCGAGTCGTAGGTTATTCCAAGGATTTCGGCTACGGTTTCTATTGTACACATCTGGAGCGTCAAGCAAAGAGATGGGCTGTCACAAAACGCAAACCTCACATTGTCTGCGTCTATGAGTATAATCCAGACGAGACGCTCAACATTAAGCGTTTTCCTGAGATGACGGACGAGTGGCTCGACTTCGTGGCTGCATGCCGTCATGGTGAGTCACATCCGTATGACATTGTGGAAGGACCGATGGCAGACGATGAGGTCTGGGACTATGTGGAAGACTTCCTTGCTGGCCGCATTACAAGGGAAGTGTTCTGGGCGCTCGCAAAGTTTAAGCATCCAACGCACCAGATTATCTTCTGCAACGATAAGGCCTTAGCAACATTAAAGTACGTTGAACACTACGAAATCAAAAACAAGCAATGAGCAACATCTATTTTCCTGACGAAGAGATAACCTTCAACGATCTCTACTTCGTTTGCTATATGATAGAGCGTGTAGCACGTAGCATCAAGCAGCGTAACCGCTATGTAGTGGAGCAAATAGGCAGCGATGGACTTGCCCGTCAACTCTCCATCGCAGAAACGAACCATTGTCTCAACCCCGAACAGGTGGTGGCTGACTGGAAGGAGGAATACCACCTCACAGAGGGTAATACAGATGTAACTGTCATTGACGCAGAATACACAGACCGAGTTCCTACGGATCTGCAGATGGGCAAAGTGTATGCACGACTGATAGACTCCGTGTCAAAGCAAGGCCAGGACCTCGTCCACACAATACAAAACGTCTATGCTTCACCCATCTGTGACGCAATTGACAACTACAACTCTAGCGCTTACTACGAACCAAGTTATGTGCAGACACGAGCTTATCACAATGGAGCATTTTAACTGAAGATAACAGGGCCACTTCTCCTCTCCCCATAACGAATGAATGGTTTGCAATACACGCCAGCAAACCATTCATTCTTCTTTATATCGTTTGAATAAATAAGGGGGGGCTATTTTTCAAACGGAGATTATCATTTGCTTATCACTCTGATGGTAGACGACTGTAGGCCTTGAGCAGTAGCGGTGAGCGTTGCTTCTCCCTGCGAACCATCGTTCTGCAGCACTACAAGGCACTTGCCGTAGAAGGCGCGGCGCTTATTGTCCTTGAAGCGCTCGAGGCTGATTGGCGAACCATTGTCCACACCTGCTATGAACGCATTGCCGGATGTGGCGAACGTGATGAGATCGCTGGCATTAGGACAGAGGTTACCATCCTTGTCAAGCACCTCAACCGTAACAAACGAAAGGTCGCATCCATCGGCCGTGATGACTTCCCTATCGGCTGTAAGACGGATCTGGGCAGGTGCACCGGCTGTCTTAATGACTTGCGAGTTGACCACCTGACCATCCTTGCGTGCTACTGCCATCACCTCGCCCGGTTCGTACTTCACCCGCCACATGGCATGGAGACAATCGGGTGTCTTGCGGCTCACGCCCTGGCTCTTACCATTGACAAAGAGTTCCACCTCGTCGGCATTGTTGTAGTAGCACCACATATCAACCCACTTGCTGCTTACGGATGCACAATCCACAACCTCGACCGAATCCATGGCAAGCGAAGGTGCTATGCCTTCGCCAGCATAGGTCTCATCGCCGAAGTTCCAGTGAGGGAATAGGTGGAGCGTAGGTGTGTCGGTCAGTTCTGCCTTGTACATGTAATACGAATCCTTAGGGAATCCTGCAAGGTCCACAAAGCCGAAGTAGCTGCTTCGTGCTGGCCATCCGTATGGCGTTGGTTCGCCGATATAGTCGAATCCTGTCCACACATACTGACCTGCTATCCATGGGTATTTGCGCATGATGATGAGGTTTTCCTCATGCGTATTGCTCCAAGGAGCATGACTGTTGTCGTAGGCAGAACAAGAGAAGGTAGCATCGTAGAATGGCTTGTCCCAACGCTCTGGCATCACGTTCTCATGATCGGAAGGCATGCGGTAGTAGCCGCGTGTCTGAAGGGCAGAAACGCTCTCGGTGATGATAAATGGCTTACCTGGGAATTTCTCTGGGACTGAAGGTATGTCGCCATTATGATAGTTGTAGCCGATGATGTCAAGTGCGTCGGACTTGAAGAGATGATTGTTCGGGTTTGGCTCGTTGCATCCGGATGTGATAGGACGTGTAGGGTCGAGCGTACGCACGAAGTCGGCAAGCTTCTTTGTAAGCAGCGAGTTGACCGACATCTCACCATCCTCACTTGCCAGTTGCTCGGCACTATGTCCGAAGTTGAGTATCATGTTTGCCTCTTCGAGCGAGAGGGTGTCAGCATTGGCATCGCTCCACTGTTCGAGCACCTCATTACCGATGCTCCACATGAGGATGGATGGGTGATTGCGGTCGCGCACTACGAAGTCCCTCAGGTCGCGCTCATGCCATTCGTTGAAGTACTTGGCATAGTCGTTGGCTGTCTTCTTCTTTCGCCACATGTCGAACGACTCGTCCATCACGATGAATCCCATCTCGTCGCAGAGGTCGAGGAGCTCAGGAGCAGGAGGATTGTGCGAACAGCGAATGCCGTTGATGCCTGCCTCCTTGAGTATCTGAAGCTGACGCTGCAATGCTCGGTGATTGTAGGCTGCACCGAGGCATCCAAGGTCGTGATGGTTGCACACACCCTGAATCTGCATTGGTTCGCCATTCAGGGTGAAACCGTCATTCGTGAATGAGAAGGTGCGGAAACCGATACGAGTGTGGTACTCATCGAGTACGTTGCCAGCGTTGTCCTTCAGCAGCGTATTGACGTGATAGAGGGCGGGATGCTTGTCACTCCACAGAGCAGGAGCATGGACTGTGAGCATGTCAGCACCTTCTGCCACTACCTTTCCTTCGGCATCAGTTATGACGTTCGCTATGCGTACATCGCTGTTCGTTGGATTCACGATGTCAACTGCGACCTTGACTGTAGCCTTCTGCTTGCTGACAGCGGGTGTGGTGACGCATACTCCGTCCTTGGCTATATGGATAGGGTTCTGCTTAGTGAGCCACACATTGCGATAGATGCCACAACCTGAATACCAGCGCGAGTTTGGCTGATCAGAATTGTCCACACGTACAGCTATGGTATTTGCCTTTCCGTATTTTATATAAGGTGTGATGTCGTAACCGAACGATATGTAACCATACGGGCGTGTGCCAAGATGCTTGCCATTCACATACACAGCAGCATTCATGTAGGCACCATCGAAGTCGATGCGAATGCTCTTGCCCTTATCGGCCTTGTCCACCACGAAGGTCTTGCGGTACCAACCCACTCCACCAGGGAGTGCACCACCACCTGTGCCGGAAGGGTTGTCCTTGCTGAAGTCGCCCTCTATCGCCCAGTCGTGTGGAAGGGAGAGGGAGATCCACCCCGCCCTCCCGGTGAGGGAGGGAGAAGAAGGAAGTATAGAGTTGTCGAGGGTGAATTCCCAGTTGTCGTTGAATGACTGACGGCTTGTGGATTGGGCATTGGCAAAGAGTGAGATTGCCAATGCTATGAGGGAGAGTAGTGTCTTCTTCATTTGTTTATATGTTTTATCTCAGTAACCAAAAACCCCCTCCCTCATGGGGAGGGAAGGGGGGGCTCTCTATTAGAGTTTTATTTCTACTTTCTTGCCATCGTACTTCACTTCCTTGCCTGCAGCCTCAGGATCATAGCCCTGAGCCTTATCCTTGCTGCATACCACAACTGTGAATGTACGCGACTTCAACATACCCGGGAACTCGCCTGTACGGTCGCCGATGGTGAGAGTCTTTGTTGCCTCACAGTATGTGATAGGGATATTGGCGAAGCGACCAGCCTCATAACCGTAGTTGGTACCCTCATCCTCGTAGAGGTTGAACTTGCCATCTGCACCTTCGTATACGTAGAGGCAGATGTTGTCGGCCTTCTTCTGCTGAGTGTACTCGATGGCAGGACCGAATGGGATGATAGAACCTGCACGTACGAAGAGAGGAATATGGTCGTATGGGGCAGGAACAGTCTTTGTCTCACCACCATCCGAAGCTGCAGCACCAGTGAAGAAGTCGTACCAGATGTTGTCCTTAGGGAAGTAGACCTCACGGCTGCGTGCCTTGTAGGTGTAGACAGGGTTGACCATGATTGATGGGCCGAACATGAACTGATAACCAATGTTGCGTACAGCCTTATCCTTGCCGAAGTCCATCACGAGCGGACGCATGATGGTGTAGTCGTTGAAGTGTACATCGGCAGCAAGCGAGTAGATGTAAGGCATGAGGCGATAGCGGAGCTCAAGGCAGGCCTTGATTGACTCGTAGGCTGGATGGCCCTCAGGAGCGATGTTCCATGGTTCGCGGAATGGGAACTGACCGTGTGCACGGTACATTGGAGCCCACATACCGAACTGGTGCCAGCGTGCATTGAGCTCGCGCCAATCCTTGAGGTCGGCATTCTCCACGCCCGATGCATCGTATAGGCGCTGTGCACCCTCGTAGCGCTTCTCGACCGAGAATCCGCCGATGTCCTGGCTCCAGAATGGTACACCCGAGATGGAGAAGTTGAGTCCGGCTGTGATCTGAGCCTTCATGTCCTCCCAGCGTGTGCCAATATCGCCCGACCATGTAGCAGTCGAATAGCGCTGCTCGGCTGCGAAGCCGTTGCGTGTGAGGAGGAATACACGGTTGTTGTTAGGCGAGAACTCGTTGCCGAAGCCACGCTGATCCCATGAAGTCGACGACTGCAGAGTCTTTGAGTCGTTCTTGTCTACGCCCTTCTGCTCGATGGCTGTCTCGTAGGCACGCTGACCATCGTAGATGGCCTCAGCATTCACGATCGAATAGGCATTGAAGTATTCGTCCGACGATCCGTACTCTGTAGGACCGCAAAGGAGCTTGCGATATTCCATATCGGTACAGTCGCGCACGTTAGGTTCCGAAGCGTCCATCCACCATGCATCCATGCCGATGGTGCCAAGCTTCTCGTAGAGCTGACGCCAGAATATCTTGCGGGCTTCAGGAGCATAAGCATCGTAGAAGGCGTACTTGTAGCCAAGCCAGTCGTAGAGGCTGTCCTTGACCGACTGCTGATAGATGTATCCCTTATCGAGCAGTTCCTTGTAGTTGTCGACTGTAAGGTAGTACTTAGGCCAGCACGATATCATGATCTTTGCATGGTTCTGATGTATAGTATCGATCATGCCTGCAGGATCGGAGAATCGTGTAGGATCGAACTCGAATGCACCCCATGAATCTGGTGTCCAGTAGTTCCAGTCCATCACGATGTTGTCGATAGGAAGATGACGCTCACGGAATCCAGCGAGGGCTTCAAGTATCTCGCTCTGAGTCTTGTAGCGCTCACGCGACTGCCAGTAGCCGAGCAGCCAGTCAGGCATGATCTGCGCCTTGCCTGTGAGGGTGCGATAGCCCGAGATGACCTCATCGGCATTGTCGCCTGCCATGAAGTAGTAGTCGAGCTGCTGGGTCATCTCGCTCCAGAACGAGAGCTTCTGCTGCTCCTCATCTGCAACCGGTGCATAGGCACGGAGTCCGCAGTAGGCCTCACCACCATCAGGTGTCCACTCGAGGCGGAAGGTGTACTTGCGTCCCTTCTCCATGTTCACGGCAAACTTGCGAGCATTAGGGTTCCAGGCGGTGCGCCAGATGGTCTGATCGGTCGATCCTGTGCCTGCCACATCCTCGGTGTACACATCCTTGCCATCGATGAAGATGCGCTGATAGCCTGAATAGTAGTGTGAGAAGCGGTATTCGCCCGACTCAAGAGGTTCGAGCGTACCTTCGTATACTACGGTAGCACGTCCAAGGTTGTACTTAGGCAGGTTCTTTGCCGACTTCAGATTCTCGAAGTAGATGGAATCCTCGCGGCGCACGAGTGTCTCCTGGTCAGGTGATGTATAGGTACCTGTGAGGGCACCCTCCTTGCCTTCCTTGTCAGCGAGCTTGAACACCTTGTGAAGCTGGCTGTAGTCGTTAGGATTGCCGAAACGGCAGAGCGAGTAGCTGTCGAAGAGCAAGCCATAGTTGTTGGACGACACAATGAAAGGTATGCTGACCTTGGTGTTGTACTGGAAGAGTTCCTCGTTGCGGCCCTTGTAGTTCCACTCGTCAGCCTGATGCTGTCCGAGTCCGTAGAATGCCTCGTCCTCAGGACTCTCGAACACCTGACGGATGGACCATCCTGAGTAGTTCTCATCCTTGCCGTCGGCATGAGTCTGCACACACGAATAAGGTGTAAACTGCTTGCCACCACCATTCTGCTCGTGAACGATGAGGTTGCCCTCAGCATCGTCAAACCACACCTCGCCGGTGGAAGCCAGCACATTGGCCTTGATGGCACTGGTTGCTACCGTGATGGTATCGCCCTGCTGGCTGACTGTGTAAGGCACGGTCTGCTTCTGATCCACGATGATGAGGCTCTGCGGATCGGCAAAGCTCTTCTCGGCAGTAGCTGACACATGAATCACTTTCTCGCCCATCACCTCGAGACGGACAAGCTTAGGACTCTGGTAGTTGGCAGAGTCGGCATTGATCTGATTCTGGACCTTCACGATAACACCGCGATCGGTCTTCTCATAAACACCATTGCCGCAGCTGGCAAGAAATGCCGCCGCAGCAATTGCCACAAACGATTTGGTAATCTTCATACGTATATGTTGTTTTGTATATTTTTTGTAGTCGCTAATAATTAGTGTCTATCATCCACACGCCATCCACCTTCACGAAGTGCATGACATAGTCTGCCTCAACTCCATTCTTGTATATGGTACGCTCCACGATGTCCACGCGGCTGCCCTTCTCCACTATCTTCTCGCTCTGTATCGTGATGTCCTTGATGCCTCCGTTGACCTCGATACTCTTCCTGTACCTATCGGCAAGATACGACCTCAGTTCGGAGCAGTCCTCTTCGGCTGCGTTGTTGAAATGCATGTATGTGATAGCCTGTTCGTACTGTCCGCTTTTGAGGGCATTGACGTATTGCATGGCAACCGGCTTTGGGGTGTCGGTGTCGCATCCAGCAAGTGCAGCCGACGACAGTACAAGTGCAATTAAAAGTTTCTTCATCGCTATGTTAGGTAATGTGGATCAATCCACAGGAATAGGTTATAGTTTCGTTTTTTAGGTTTTGTTCGGCAAAGATAAATCTTTTTTTTCTTACACAAACTATAATTGACCACTTTTTTCGCTTTCGGAAACATTAAGGCATACATTTTCCAAATCTTTGGGCATAATTTGTAAAAAGCAAGACATATTTTCCTATGCATTTGCACATTATATTATTTAAAAAGCTTACCTTTGCAAAAAATTTAAACACTAACTACACAATGACAACAACATCAACTTCAAACCAAAAGAAAGTACGCGTGCGCTTCGCACCAAGTCCGACAGGACCACTTCATATCGGTGGCGTCCGCACCGCTCTCTATAACTACCTGTTCGCAAAGCAGAATGGCGGAGAACTCATATTCCGCATCGAGGACACAGACTCCACACGCTTCGTACCAGGCGCAGAAGACTACATCATCGAGTCGTTCAACTGGCTTGGCATAAAGTTTGATGAGGGAGTATCGTTCGGTGGCGATCATGGTCCTTACCGCCAGAGCGAGCGTCGCGACATCTACCGCAAGTACGTCAAGGTGCTGCTCGACAACGGCAAGGCTTACATAGCATTCGACACTCCTGAGGAACTCGACAAGAAGCGTGCCGAGATCGAAAACTTCCAGTACGATGCATCCACACGCGGCAGCATGCGCAACTCGCTTACCATGAGCAAGGAAGAGGTTGATGCACTCATATCGGACGGCACACCTTACGTAGTGCGCTTCATGATCGAACCGGGACGCGACGTGGTGGTCGACGACCTCATCCGCGGTGAGGTGACCATCAACTCAAGCATCCTCGACGACAAGGTGCTCTACAAGTCGGCCGACGATCTTCCTACCTACCATCTCGCCAACATCGTTGACGACCACCTGATGGAGGTGACTCACGTCATCCGTGGTGAGGAATGGCTTCCATCTGCCCCACTCCACGTGCTCCTCTACGAGGCATTCGGATGGGCTGACACCATGCCACGCTTCGCTCACCTGCCACTCCTCCTCAAGCCAATAGGCAACGGCAAACTCTCGAAGCGCGATGGCGACAAGCTCGGATTCCCTGTATTCCCACTCGAGTGGCACGATCCTAAGACAGGTGCCGTATCTTCAGGCTACCGTGAAAAAGGCTACCTTCCTGAGGCCGTGATCAACTTCCTCGCCCTCCTCGGTTGGAATCCAGGCAACGATCAGGAGATGATGAGCCTCGAGGAGATGGTACAGCTCTTCGACCTCAGCAAGTGCTCGAAGAATGGTGCCAAGTTCGACTACGTCAAGGCAGCATGGTTCAACCACCAGTACCTCATACAGCAGCCCGACGAGGCATGGGCACCAGCATTCGACAAGGTGCTCAAGGAGAACGGCATCGAGGCTACTGCAGCCCAGGAGGCAGAAGTGGTGCGCATGATGAAGCTCAAGGTCATCGAATACGTTGACGGACTCGGCAACAAGAAGAAGCGCAACATCTCGTTTGCTTCCGACCTCTGGCCACTCACCAAGTTCTTCTTCGTGGCTCCAACCGAGTTTGACAAGGAGGACAAGTTCATCCGCAAGAACTGGAAGGACGACACAGCCTCTGAGATGCAGCAGATGCTCACTCTCATCGAGGGCATAGCCGACTTCACAGTGGACGGCATGAAGGCCATCATCGACCCATGGACCGAGCAGACAGGCATCAAGCCTTGGAACGCATGGCGAGTAGCACTCGTTGGTGCAGGCCAGGGACCTGACATGTACGAACTGGCTGCCTTCCTTGGCAAGGATGAAGTGATGAAGCGAATGAAGTTTGCCATTGAAACTCTCGGTTAATGTACAACATCGGTATCTACCTATACGCACTCTGCGCCCACATCGCATCCATCTTCTCCAAGAAGATTAGGATGATGATTGAGGGACAGAAGGAAAGCATACGAATCCTCAAGGCCAACATACGCCCTGAGGATCGTGTTGTTTGGTTTCATGCAGCATCGCTCGGCGAGTTCGAGCAGGGACGCCCGCTCATGGAGCGACTGAGGAAGCAGAATCCGGAATACAAGATTCTCCTCACGTTCTTCTCGCCAAGCGGCTACGAAGTGAGGAAGAACTACGAGGGAGCAGACGTGATCTGCTACCTGCCATTCGACACTCCGGTCAATGTGCACCGCTTCATCAAGCATGCACATCCCGAGATAGCCATCTTCATCAAGTATGAGTTCTGGACCAACTACCTCACCCGACTCCACAATAAGGGTGTGAAGCTCTACTCCGTGAGCAGCATCTTCCGTCCCGAGCAGCACTTCTTCAAGCGCTGGGGATCGCTGAAGCCATTGCAGCAGTTCGACCACCTGTTTGTACAGAACGAGCAGTCGCAGACACTCCTTGCAGAGCACGGCATCACGAACACCACCATCGTGGGCGACACACGCCTCGACCGCGTCATCGACATACGCAACGCTGCTGCCGACCTCCCTCTCGTGGAGCAGTTTGCAGACGGTGCACCATGCTTCATTGCAGGTAGTTCGTGGGGACCGGACGAGGAAATCTACATCCCATACTTTGCCAACCACAAGGACTGGCGACTCATCATTGCCCCTCATGTCATCAGCGATGTGCATCTGAAGAGCATCGAAAAACTGCTTGAGGCTAATGGTCAGACCTACGTACGCTACACCGATATAGAAAGCGGAGCAGCGAAGGCCGATGGCGAGGATTGCCTCATCGTCAACTGCTTCGGCAAACTGTCGTCCATCTACCGCTACGGCAAGGTGGCACTCGTAGGTGGTGGCTTCGGAGTGGGCATTCACAATGTGCCAGAGGCTGCGGTCTACGGCATTCCTGTGATCTTCGGTCCAAACAACAAGAAGTTCAAGGAGGCACAGGACTTGAAGGCATGCGGCGGATCGTTCGAATACCACGATGCCACCAGTTTCGCCCAGCTCATGGATCACTTCATCGCCGACCCCGAATATCTCGCCAAGGCTGGTGAAGCAGCAGGCCAGTACATCAACGGCAACGCTGGTGCAGCTGAGAAATGCTTCAATGCCATATTCTAAGCCTCCAAAGAGGAAGAATACTGAACAAGATTTCTTTGTTTACATATTGCTAAATCTTAATTCTTAATTCATAATTCTTATTTCTTAATTCATAATTCTTAATTCATAATTCTTAACGCATTCAATGTTCGATTCCTTCGACCTTGCATGGCAATATTTCAAGAAGCACGGCCTCGGTCTTGGCTTGTTCTTCATGCTTCTATGCCTGTTCATCGCAGTCCTCAACTACCTATGCTTTCCGCAGGAGTTCTGGGCCAAGTACGAAGAGGTAGTGCTCTCGGGCGACCTCAACAAGATCACCATCCTCCAGCCTTACATAGAAGAGGCCGCCAACAAGACGTGGATAGTAAACATCGTCCAGTTTCTTCTCATGATGGGCGTGTTCAACATAGCCAACAGCATAGTTAGCAACACCTACAAAGGCATTCTGGCCGACTTCCGCCTCACGTTCCTTCAATATCTGAAGCTGCTTGAGGTCATCTGCATCGTCTTGCTCGTAGTGATGTTCAGTTCCTATCTGAGCATCCTATTGTCGCTGTCCCTTCTCATCATGCTTCAGTTTGCCGTTCCTCATCTGATAGACCACAAGGACGACTCGCCCATCTTGGCCCTGAAGGCAAGCATCATGGTAGTGATGGCCAATCCGGGTAAGGTCGTAGCACTCGACCTCCTCTGCATCCTGGTCCTCATCATAGGCGTCATCTGCCTCTTCGTAGGCATCTACTTTGCATTCATACTTGCACTCTTTGCCTATCTGATAGCATACAAGAATTTCACAGTTTCAAATTTAAGTGAAAAATGAAGCCATATACCGACTTGTTCATCGACTTCGACGACACACTGTACGACACCCACGGTAATGCCGTGATAGCACTCGGCGAACTCTTCGAGGAGTTCCAGCTGTCGCAATACTTCGACCATCCCGACACCTTCTACGAAAACTACTGGCTCACCAACGTGCAGCTCTGGAGCCAGTATGCAAAGGGCGAGATCGAACGCGACTACCTCATCGTGGAGCGATTCCGCCGTCCGCTCAGCCTTGGCAACGGACTCAATCCTACAGTAGACTATTGCCTCAAGGTCAGCGACCGCTTTCTCGAACTCTGTTCATGCAAGCCAGGAGTCGTAGACGGAGCGCACGAGCTGATGGATCATCTGCGCAGTAAGGGCTACCGCATGCACATCTGCAGCAATGGATTCCACGAGGTGCAGTACAAGAAGCTCCGTGCCTGTGGCTTGCTCGACTACTTCAACACCATCATCCTGAGCGAGGATGCTGGTGCCAACAAACCATCGCAGCAGTTTTTCGACTACGCTTTCAGTCAAACGGGAGCACAGCGTGAGTCGACCCTCATGATAGGCGACAACTTCTACACGGACATTAAGGGAGCTAAGGACGCAGGCCTCGATGTCATGTTCTTCAACAGCAAGCCAGCCGACTTCACCGCCCCCGAACCAGTAAACTATGAGGTCAACACTCTAAGAGAGATTATCGGCATACTTTAACTGAGAAAGAAAAGAAATGAAAGAATAGATAGTTTAATGAATCAAGGAAAAAAACGGATCAAGGGACAGGCAAGTCTCTTGATCCGTTTCTTATGACCATCCATGCGTGCCAATCAAGTCCTAATAGTTCCATAACTCATTAATGTCGTAATACATTGATCCAATAACAGGTCCTTTCAATCGGCATCGTTCAGTACAGGAAATTTCTTGCGGAAAGCACTGAGGGCTTCGAGATCGAGGTCGGCAGTGAGACTGCACACCTTGTCCTCCTCGCAAGCATCGACCACACGACCATAGGCATCGATGAGCATCGTGCCGCCGCAGTAGCTGCATGCCGGGTCGGTACCTACGCGGTCCACTCCAACCACATAGCACTGGTTCTCGATGGCACGCGCCTTGAGCAATGCTTTCCATGCTTCGATGCGCGATGTAGGCCAGCTTGCCACGTAGAGCGCAACATCGTAAGGGGCAGAAGCGGAGTTGCGGGCAAAGACAGGGAAACGGAGATCGTAGCACACCTGAAGCAGGAAGCGCGCTCCGCGCCACTCAACAACCTTACGCTCGGTGCCTGCCGTGTAGCGATGGTGCTCACCGCTGTAGGTAAACAGATGGTGCTTGTCGTAGTACTCCGCCTCACCCGTAGGCTTCACGAAGTAGAATCGGTTGTAGTACTTGCCATCGACCTCGGTCGATATGCTTCCTGCTATAGCTGCATCGAGGCGATGCGCCATCTGCTTCATCCATGTGAGCGACGACTCGTCGGTCTCAGCCACTCCTTCCGGCTCGGTGGCAAAGCCTGTGCTCCACATTTCCGGAAGCACGTAGAGATCGCTCTTAGGGGCTGCAAGGATGGCCTGTTCGGCAGCCTGTTGATTGGTCGCAGGTTTACCCCATGCGATGTCCTGTTGCAATAGTGTTATCTTCATTGATGATCCTCCTTAAATTGACGCATACGCTCTTCGAGCACGCTGTATAGTTCATCCCTCATGCGCGAAGTACAAGCACGGACGCCCTGCTGAAGGGAGCCTGTAGTATCGAGATTGATGCTTGACACACCGTAATGGATGAGTTCCTTGACCAACTCGGATCCGCTCATGCCCGGGTATGAAAGCGAGAAGAAGAAGCCGTCGCCAATGGTCTCGGTGACATCCTTCGGATAGGTGATGGTAAACCCATTGTCGCAGAATATACGTTTCATCTTCTCTGCACGGATAGCATACGCCTTTGTATCCTCAACGAAATTGATCTTGCCCTCGCACGAGAGGCGAAGCATCTCTGCATATCCATACTGCGTGGTGGCTGTGCATCCGCTGGTAATCATGTACTGGATGCTGGCTATGAAGGTAGGACCGAACACGCCCTCATCGTGGTAGCGCTCAGCAAATGCAGGGCACTTGCGATCGAAGAGCTTGTCGCTGATGCAGACAAGTGCTATGCGCTGGCCTGCATATGAGAATATCTTAGATGCTGAGAGCATGAGAAGATAATTGTCAGTATAGCGTGCCACGGTGCGCACGTATGGTTCGACGTAAGGATGGGAGAGGTCGCGGCGGTTGTCCATAGCGAAGTATGCAAGGTCCTCCATCACGATGACATCGTGCTTGGTGGCGAGCTCGCCGATGATCTGCAGTTCGTCCTCCTCGAGCGATATCCAGGCTGGATTGTTCGGGTTACTGTACACAATGGCTGCCACATCACCATCCTTCAGTTCGTCCTCAAGCTTGGCACGAAGGGCCTCACCACGGTAAGGGAAGATGTCGAATTCCTTCCACTCGATGCCAAGGATGCGGAGCTGGCTCTTCTGGATAGGGAAACCAGGATCGATGAAGAGTACCTTGCCCATCTGAGGATACGACTTGCGCTGGCAACACGCTATGAACGAGCCGAACGAACCTGCCACGCTGCCCACTGTAGGCAGACAGGCACGAGGCGAGATATCGATATTGAGGAATGCCTTGACAAACTCGCTCGCTGCTTCCTTCAGCTCCTTCACTCCCGCAGCCGCTGGGTACTGGCTGCCTATGCCCGAGTCGAGCGCACGCTTCTCGGCTTCTACACCATACTTGTTAATAGGAAGTCCCGGCGAACCCTGATCCATGCGGATGAAAGGGATGCCCGTCTTCTGCTCCAGGTACTGAGCCACGAGTAGGGTCTCACCGATCGTGGCATGCGAGAGGTCGGCAACATGATTGACACGTGCTGCCTCCTCGACCATTTTATCATCGAATATCTTCATTTTTTTTATCTGATTAATGAGGTTTTGGTCACAAAGTTACATGTAAAAAATGAAAACGCCATAAGAAATAGCAAAAAAGATGTATCTTTGCACGCGAAAAGAGCAAAAAGACATTGATTAAAAGTTAAAAGCAATATGAACAGACTGCTATTCACGACGATTTTAGCCATGTCGGCCATTACGGCATCAGCACAGACTTGGCTCAACAAGATTAAGACGAACGACATCATCGATTCGGTGGTAACGGTAGCAACCGACAAGGGATGGGGCGACTACCTCAAGATGCGCACCTACCACATCTACTACCACCAGCCTCTGCAGCACAACAACCCTGAGGGCGAGAAGTTCCAGCTTCGCGCCACGCTGACCATACGCAACACCAACAACTACACTCCAACCAACGTGCCTACATACTGCTACATCGGCGGCTACCAAATCGACAAGAACCTGTGGAGCACACCAAGCTACTACATAGGCGAAGGAAGCCGATACGAGTCCACATTCGAACTGGCGGAGCACTTCAATGCCAACGTGGTGCAGCTCGAGCACCGCTACTTCGGCGAGTCATGCCCAGAGAAGTGCTGGACACGCCTCGAGTACTGCACAGCGGAGGAGGCTGCTGCCGACTTCCATGCCATCATCGAGGCTCTGAAGGAGTCGCTCAAGGGCAAATGGATAATAAGCGGAGTAAGCAAGGGAGGACAGACCACTGCCTACCAGCACGTGTACTACCCAGACGATGCCGACCTCTTCGTGCCATACGCAGCGCCATTCTGCTACCGCACAGGCGACACGCGCATGATGCATTACTGGACACACGAATCATGGACTCCTGAGCTGAGAGAGAACGTGCTTTCGCTGCAACGTGAGATGCTGAGGGACAAGGAGGTGTTCAGGTATTTCCGTGAGTGGAAGGCATATTACGATGCCAGCAAGTCAACGACCTACTGGCAGCAACAATTCATAGCGACCATAGCGCTGCTTGACTTCCAGCTGCATACCTACTCTTCGCGTGCGGATGTAACTGCACTATTCAACAAGTTGGACAAAAAGCTCGTGGAGCTGCAGAGCCGAGGTCACAGTCGAAGCTATCTGCTCGCCAACCTCGTGTTCTACACTACTCTCGACCCAAGCATAGCGCTCGACTGGATAAAGGCAAAGCAAAGAAAGGCTCCAGGAAAGTATGAGCGACCTGAAAGGGAGGGCGCGACATTCAACGTGCCAGTTCCGTTCTCCATTCAGGAGAATGAATGGGACAGCAACATTACGGCATTCTACTATCAGTCGCAATGCGAACTCGGATACTTCGATCTTGACATGTCGGCCATTCTCGATGCCCCTGAAGACAAGGCTCTTGCCGATTCGCTCAACACAATATGGAGCACGACGGGAGGCTTGACAGGCTTCAACCTGCCAGCATTTAAGAACCTCACCTTCGATCGCACGCTGAACGACCTGGTACACGAAAGGACTGCATCCACCCATAAGCCGCTCGTTTATATGTACGGAGGCGATGACACATGGACCGGTGGAAGCATCAGCGACGAATGCATCAACAACGACAACACCCACAAGTTCATCCTTCCTGCACAAAACCACGGTGTGAACATCTCACATGCCAGCACAGAGGACAAGAAACACATATGGGGTATAATAGACGAGCTGTTCAAGCGCGACTACACCGCCATCGATGGCATCACCGCTCCTGCTCCAGCACAGCAAGGCATTTTCACCCTCACCGGACAGCGCGTGAATAACCCACAGCCTGGAAGGGTGTATATCGTGAATGGAAAGAAGAAGATGGTTAAGTAATGACCCCCTCAGTCCGTTGGACAACTTCCCCTATATGGGGAGCTGCCGCTTGGCTGAGGGAGTCTTTTTTTTTATTTAAACTGACGCTTATCGTTCACATGCTTTGCCTTGCCTATCGAACGCTGGATAGTGTTTGGAGGCAGGATATGAATGTTTGGCTTGATGCCAAGTACTGACACAAGTCGGTCGTAGAGTGGCTTGATGTATGGCATCTGCTTAGCTGGGTTTGGCGAGAAGTATTCCTCACGAAGTTCGACGTCGAGGTCGAACATGTCCTCATTGTTCTTACGGTCGACTGTAATGAAGTACTGAGGTGAGTAAGCCGGGAACTCAGTAAGTATAGCCTCGACTGTAGAAGGGAAGACGTTGACACCACGAACGATGAGCATATCGTCTGAACGACCAAGGATGCGATCCATACGAACGGCTGTACGACCACACTTACATGGTTCGTAGATAAGACGTGTGAGGTCGCGAGTACGGTAACGGATGATAGGCATTGCCTCCTTGCAGAGAGAAGTGAATACAAGTTCACCGAACTCGCCCGGAGCACATGGCTCGAGAGTGTCAGGATTGATGATTTCAGGATAGAACATATCTTCCCAGAGGTGAGTACCATTCTGGCATTCACACTCACCACCTACACCAGGACCACACATCTCTGTGAGACCATAGATATCGATAGCCTTGATGTGGAGTTTCTCTTCAAGTTCCTTACGCATACCCTCAGTCCAAGGTTCTGCTCCGAAGAAACCTACACGAAGATGCATATCCTCAATGCTTACCTTATCACTCTTCTCGATACATTCAGCGAGGTGGAGAGCGTACGAAGGAGTACAAGCAAGTACATTGGAGCGGAAGTCCTTCATGAGCATGATCTGCTTCTCCGAGTTGCCGGCAGAAGTAGGGAGTTGGACAGCACCAAGCATCGCAGCAGCATCATGAGCACCGAGACCACCAGTGAAGAGTCCGTAACCATAACTTACCTGAACGGTATCGCCAGGACCCACACCACCAGCAGCCATCACACGAGCTGCACCTTCAGCCCACATCTTGAGGTCGTTTTCTGTATAGACATCAACGACAGGCTTGCCAGTTGTACCAGAAGAAGCGTGGATACGTCTAATCTCTGTAGGAGGAACAATCATAAGACCGAATGGATATTCATCACGGAGGTCAGTCTTGGTTGTGAATGGAAGCTTGTGAATATCATCAATAGACTTGATATCGTCAGGAGTGATATTGAGTTCAGCCATCTTGCGGCGATAGAACTTAGACTTTTCATAACATGTCTTGACGAGTTTTACAAGACGTTCGCTTTGGAGTTTCTTCATGTCCTCGCGAGACATGCACTCCATCTTAGGATTAAGAATCATTTTTTAGGTTTTTAGAATTAGTATTTAGAACATAAATATATTTACATCAAAGCATCAAACTCAAATTCCTTCTTCAATCGATAGGCAAGTCCTGTGACCACGGCGATGAGTTCGCCTTTCTGGTTAGTAACCTTAATGTCACAATATGGAAGTTTGTGATGATCGAAGGTCTCTGTACATTCTGCTGTGAGGTGGTCACCGAGTTGGGCAGAATGAAGGAATGTGATGGTATTGCTGATGCCGAGAGTGAGAGTACCGTGACAGTTGGCCACTCCAGCAAAAGCGAGGTCGGCAAGTGTGTATATTGCACCACCCTGGCACACTCCACCACCATTGAGATGCCGTTCCTCTACTGTAAGTTCGGTGCGGGCATAGCCCTCGCTTATCTCTGTTATTCGGGCACCGATGCCATTGGCAAAGCGGTCGTCCTGGTTAAGTTTTTCTAAGAGTGTCATGGAATTTATTTATAGCATTTGAATATTTCATCAACAGCTTCCTTCTTCATCTTTGGTGAAATGAGGCTGACGATGATTACAACGGCAAAGCCGCCAACCATTGCCACTGCACCACAGTCTATAGGGTTGAGAATGGCATTGCCTGTGAGCATGTTCACCACCGTAAGACCGACACCCCAGATGAAGCATGCCCATACGCTGGCACGTGTCACTCCCTTCCAGTAGAGACCGAGAAGGAATGGTGCGAGGAATGCACCTGCAAGAGCTCCCCACGATATGCCCATGAGCTGTGCAATGAACTGCGGAGGATTAAGTGCTATCATGAGCGAGATGATGATGAAGAACACTATGAGCACTCGCATGACCACAACCTTGCGACGCTCTACCTTCTCTGCTACGGCATCATCAATCGAACCACCTTCGACCTCACCAACAACAGATTTCTTGTCGCGATAGATAAGGTCGAGCGTCATGGTCGATGACGATGTGAGTACAAGCGATGCAAGAGTTGACATCGACGCAGAAAGCACGAGCAGGATGACGAGTGCGATAAGGAAGTCTGGGAGTGTCTCGAGCATAGTAGGAACGATATTATCGAATACGAATTTACCCTTTTCTGCACTGAATGCAGTAGGTACGAAGAGGCGTCCGAAACTACCAAGGAAATAGCATCCGCCCGCCACGATGAGCGCAAAGATAGTAGAGATGACCGTTCCGCGTCGGATGGCAGCCTCATCCGTAATGGAATAGAACTTACCCACCATCTGCGGGAGTCCCCATGTTCCGAGCGAGGTAAGAACCACTACACCAAACAGACTTAGAGGATTAGGTCCGAACCACGAAGCGAAGTCACCCGCCTGGAAATTAGCATAGAGATCTGCGCCCTTCTGCGAGAGGTCGTCCGCATTAGGTGCCTGCTCTGCCATCTTCTGCATAGCTGCCAAGAGTCCACCCTGACTGTTGAGCACCACAACAATGACAGTCGCAATACCGAAAAGCATGATGATGCCTTGTATGAAGTCGTTGATGGCTGTTGCCTTGTAACCACCAAGTATAACATAGACCGCAGTAAGCAGCGCCATAATCATGGCACAATACTCGTATGGTACACCGAATCCCATCTCAAAGAGTTTAGAAATACCCATATATACACCAGCGGTATAAGGGATGAGGAACACAAAGGCGATGATGCTTGCCATGACACGCAGCCATTCGTCACCATAGCGCGTACCGAAAAAGTCGGGCATTGTGCGACTCTGTATGTGCTGAGTCATGAGCTTCGTCCTGCGTCCAAGTATTATCCATGCGAGCAGCGAACCGATGATGGCATTTCCCACACCAATCCATGATGCAGAGAGACCATACTTCCATCCAAACTGTCCGGCATAGCCCACGAATACCACTGCAGAGAAATAGCTTGTTCCATATGCAAAGGCTGTGAGCCAGCCACCTACGTTACGTCCTCCAAGTACAAATCCATCCACAGAGTTTGCCTGTTTCTTGGAATACACACCTACCCCCACCATGACGCAGAGGAAGATGACCGTGAGAATTATCTTTATTATCATAATATCAATTGAATCTTACCTGCATCTGACAAATGAACTGATGGCAGTTGCCACGCTCAAAGGAGGTGCTGTAGTTTGTGTTTGCGTTCTTGAATACATACTGAGCCTGGAAACGGCACTTCTTAAAGAACCAGTACTGGAAGCCTGCCACCACCTTGTGCATGTCCTGCTCAAGCTTGGTATTGAAGTTGAAATAGTCGTAGCTCCAGACGAAATCGATTGACGACTTATCCTTGAACTGCAAGAGAGGCACATTTCCTGTGACATAACCGCCACGACTGGTCACGTCACCATCCTTACCTTGAAGATATTCACCATGAACATTGAAAGGACGCGACTTATAGTCAAAGCCTACCGTGAAACGATTGCGGGTATAGTTGTCACCAGGTTTGATTGCCGGATTAAATACAGAAGAAGCAAGTGCATATCCCGTACCAAGTTGTCCTGTGGCACAGAGATTAAGTCCCTTGAGTGGTCGCAATTCAAGACGACCGATGACATCCTTCTCATTGTTCTTGTCACGCATATTGATGCCCGAACCGTTCATTACTTGAACTTCGTAGCGGAAGAGTTTATCGTTTGTCTCACCATACAACGAGATACCCTGATCGCGACCGTACTGCACTCCATTGAGTGCGTCGGTTCCGCATCCGGTAAGGTATGTCACACCTTCCGAATAAACGTCGATGGTCTCCATCGCTGTTGGTGATAATGGATTTTCGTATGATAAGGCATTCTTGAACTGACCGAGACGAACGGTCAGCATATTGTTCTTGGTAACCCTAAAGTCAGTATAGTATTCCTGCACCACACTGTTGAAGTCGTGCATGAAAAGGAATGACCAGCGGTCTGTAATCTGAGCGTTTGCCCACAGGAGGGTACGCTTGCAGAGGAATGTGTTCGATTTCTTGCCGTTGGCATTCTGGTAATAGTACCAGCCCTGTGCGTAGCCATGAAGCTGTATACGCGATGCAACGTCTGCCATCCAGTCGGGACCCTTGGCAGTTGACTGATTCATATTCAACTGCTGTGCGAGCGATTTGCCCAGTTCGCCGTCGCGCGACGTTGCCTCATAGACTTCAGTCGGCTCACTGAGGTCTGTTGTGTTTTTCACTTCTGAAGATTCGATAGTCAGTTCTTCGTTTTCGTTCTCTGTGTTGCCCACTGCCGATTGTTCGGCGCGAGCATGCACACTCAGTACCGTGAAACAAATCACGAGACTGAGTATGCAATTGATCTTGTTGTTCTTGCGCATTGTCTTATTTGTTGATTATTTGAAGTTTTCCTCGGTCATGAAGCCAAGTTTCTTAAGCATGATGACCTCCTTTGCCTTTTCGCTTGGATTGGCACGGAACACGAGTACGCCCCTACCCTTCCAGAGGAACGAGTACATGTAGCTGATGCTGACACCAGACTCGGAAAATGCCTGCACAGCCTGTGCTGCACGACCAGGTTCGTCGTCAATACTCAGAGCAATGACATCCGCCAACTGCACGTTGATGCCTTCCTCTTTTAATATAAGGTATGCTTTTGCTGGTTCGTTACACAGCACACGGTAGATGCCATAGTCTTGTGTGTCTGCCACAGTAGATGCTATAATCTGAATACCAGCCTTACTCAAGAGGTCGAGAACCCTTATGAGCGTACCTCCTTTGTTCTCGATGAATATGGAAAGTTGTTTGATTGTCATATATGAAGCTTTCTTATTTATAAACCGTTCTCTTGTCAACTACTCTCACAGCCTTGCCGTCGCTTACTGGCAATGTACCCTTAGGCACGAGCTTGACGTATGGTGTAAGCAGAATCTCATCCTTGAGCGCACGCTGGATGGTCTTGGTGAGTTGCTGGAGACGAGTATAGTCGTCCGTAAAGAGTTCCTCAAGCTCAACCTCAACCGTCATGTTGTCGTTGTCTGAATCCGTTGTAAGAGTGATGAGATAGTTGTTGGCAAGTTCTGGGAACTGCATAAGTATCTTCTCAATCTGTATAGGGAAGATATTCACTCCCTTGAGCACCATCATATCGTCAGAACGTCCCTTCATACGATCGATACGAACATGGTTGCGTCCACAAGGGCAACTGCGTCCGAGCACTCTGGTAAGGTCGCGTGTGCGGTAGCGGAGGAGTGGCATGGCTTCACGACGAATGCTTGTGAGGACAAGTTCTCCTATTTCACCATCAGGAACAGGTTCAAGCGTCTCAGGGTCAACTATCTCAACGATATAATAGTCCTCCCAGAAGTGAAGTCCATTCTGCTCCTTGCACTCGAAACCAACACCAGGACCACACATCTCACTCATGCCGAACGAATTGTATGCCTTGACGCCAAACATATCCTCGATACGCTTACGCTGTTCCTCCGAATGAGGTTCGGCACCAATGGCAAACACTCGCAGTTTTGTGTCGCGACGCGGATCAACACCCTCCTGGTCCATCACTTCCTTGAGTCGGGTGAGGTATGAAGGTACGGCATGTATGGCAGTAGTGCCAAAGTCCTTGATGAACTTAATCTGACGGAGCGAGTTGCCCGCTGCTGCAGGAACGGTAAGCATACCCATCTTCTCGGCACCATTCTGGAAACCGAGTCCTCCGGTGAACATACCGTAACCACTCGAGTTCTGGAACACATCGGTAGGACGCAATCCTACCATCCAGAGGTTGCGCGCCACCTGGTTTGCCCACTCATCTATATCCTTGTCTGTATGCAGGATAACAGTAGGGTTACCAGTCGTACCACTTGATGAATGCAGACGTGTACACTTCTCCAATGGCACAGATGCTATACCGAACGGATAAGTATCACGAAGATCCTGCTTTGTAGTGAAAGGAATCTTGCGAATGTCATCAAGCGACTTGATATCATCCACTGTAAGTCCGATTTCCTCGAAGCGCTTCTTATAGAATGGAGAATTCATGCAATGTGCGACAGTCTCCTTCAGTCGTTCAAGCTGCAAAGCTTCAATTTCCTCTCGCGAGAGAGTCTCCACCTCAGGATTGAAGTATTCGCAGTTGTAGTCTTTCTTTATTCCTTGATTTTCCATTGTACTACTTGTTTGCTGCATCAAAACACTTCAGGTTGGCCTCGACAACAGCCTCGCCCTTACGGGCAAAGATGGTTGCAATAGCTTCACGAAGCTGATCGGGAGTGAGGATCTCCAAATATCTTGCTGCCATGCCGAGAAGCACCACGTTTGCACCGCGTGCATTGCCTGCATCCTTTGCCACCTGTTCGATGTCAAGCTGGACGACATTTGGAAGGGCATTCAATTCGGCAAAGAGTGCTTCCTCCTCCGGATAGTTAGGAATGTTGACGAATGGCTTGTTGCTCGTTACCACCACTCCATCCTTGCTGAGGTAAGGAAGGTAGCGGAGCGCCTCCATCGGCTCCATACTGATGATGAGGTCGCAGCCTCCCTGAGGGATAAGGTCGCTGTAGATGGTCTCGGTCGAGAGGCGGAGGTTGGACTGTACGTCGCCACCTCTCTGACTCATGCCATGTACCTCAGCCTGCTTGAGGTTTACTCCTGCCTTGGTTGCTGCTTCACCTATTATTGTCGCGCTGGAGAGGATACCTTGTCCACCCACACCGCAGAGAATTATATCTTTTTTCATACGAAGTATTTTGTTAATAAAATGGAAAATGGATAATGGAAAATGGAAAATGGATAATGGAAAATGGAAAAAACATTCCATTGCAAACAGAAACGGATCTAGCTCAAAACATCCTTTGTAGCCTTTGCAATATTCTGCTTTGACGTTTTTATACTAGCAATAAGAATATAACGAATTTCGTTAATGTCATCAAGCAATGTGGTGAATGCTTCTTGATTCACATTATAACAAGCCTTGATGTTCTTTGCCCAAGAAAGAGTTTCATCAGCCTCCTTCAAGGCTACACTAAGTTTATGTATAAAATCCGACTTACTTTCCGCATTAAAACTTTCAGCTATATTTGCACAAATACTCGTTCCCGAGCGCAGTATTTGATTAGAAATACTGGAAGGGCAATCCGTCTGTTTTTTCAGATAGAAATCCATCTTCATTATTCGTACACTTAATGCCTCAGATTTTAATTTAAGAATATTCACCTTAGATGCATTGCCTTCCACTTTTTTTCCATTTTCCATTCTACATTTTCATTTTTCCATTTTTAATTACTTTTCTTTGCTTCCCTTGCCTTCCTCGCTGCAGTCTGAATGCATTCTCTTCTTGGGATAATCACGCTTACGCCCTCGTACTCAATTTCCCTCTTAATCAGTTCCGCAATGTCCGGAATATTCTTTGGCAATGGAGTCACCACATGCAGATGCTCTGGATCCATACCGAGACCGAGACATATAGCCTCGAACTTATTTGTGCCTGCACTATCCTGACCACCAGTCATACCAGTAGTGAGGTTGTCGCTGATGATCACCGTAATAGGCGCATTCTCATTGATAGCATCAAGCAAACCCGTCATACCGCTGTGGGTGAACGTAGAGTCGCCGATCACCGCAATGGCAGGACGAAGACCTGCATCTGCAGCACCCTTAGCCATTGTGATCGAAGCACCCATGTCCACACAGCTTGCAAGCGCCTTGAATGGAGGCAATGCGCCAAGAGTGTAGCATCCGATATCACCAAACACACGTGCATCAGGAAACTCCTCAATGATCTTCACCAGCGCTCCGTACACATCTCTGTGTCCGCATCCCTGGCAGAGCTGAGGAGGACGGGCAGCGAGATTCTTCGCCGTCTCATAGACAGGAGCAACAGGCTTGCCGAGAGCTGCTGCCACATTGTCCGGGGTCAATTCGCCGGTACGAGGAAGGTCGCCTGTGAGTCGTCCCTTGATAGGGTAACCAGCACCGAGAAGCGCCTTCACATCCTGTTCCACTACAGGCTGTCCATCCTCGACCACAAGGATGGCATCGTTTTCGGCAGCAAGCGTCTTGATCGCCTCCTCAGGAAGCGGATACTGGCTTACCTTAAGTATATTGCCCTCGTTGCCGATAGCCTCCTTCACATAGTTGTAACCGATACCGCATGCAATGATGCCAAGAGAGCCACCATTCTTTTCCATCTTGTTATATAGGGAGGAAACAGCAGCTGCCTCCATCTGTGGCTGCTTATCAAGCAGCGCGGCATACTTCTTACGGGCTATGCCAGGAAGAAGCACCCACTGGTCGGTCGATGCATTCATCACGTTCTCCTGTCGCACCTCGCCTATCTCAACTGCAGCACGGCTATGTGCAAGACGAGTCACGACACGAAACAGCACAGGCTCCTTCAGTCGCTCACTAAGTTCGAAGGCATCCGCCATCATATCGTATGCTTCCTGCTGGTTGGATGGTTCAAAGATTGGAATGAGGGCGAACTTGCCATAGAAGCGGCTGTCCTGCTCATTCTGGCTCGAGTGCATCGATGGATCATCGGCAGCAAGAACCACCAATCCACCATTGACTCCTGTTATGGCGCTGTTGACGAATGCATCGGCACACACATTCATTCCCACATGCTTCATGCACACCAGGGCACGCTTGCCGGCATACGACATGCCGAGGGCAGCCTCCATGGCAGTCTTCTCGTTCGTACACCAACGGCTATGCACTC
This sequence comes from Bacteroidaceae bacterium, assembly GCA_024401225.1. Lineage (GTDB taxonomy): Bacteria > Bacteroidota > Bacteroidia > Bacteroidales > Bacteroidaceae > Minthosoma. The sequence continues at coordinate 104,857 of JAKSLM010000003.1, forward strand.
CACGTTCCCTGGCAGTGGCATCACCTTGTATATACTCAGTAATTTCGGTCGATGGAGTTCCCGGATAAGCATACACACCGCTGAGTCCGGCATGTATGGCACCGAGGGCAATAGCCTCATCTCCAAGCAAAAGTTTTTTCATCTTATAGGTAGTTTTAGTAAATATTCCGCGGCAAAGATACAAATAAAAAATTACATATTGCTATTACGCACTATATTTTGAGATGATTTTGTTCTTTTTTTTTGAAAAAGTATAACAAAACGAACAAAACGAGGCGCGTCATCACGACGTGCCTCGTTCTTCCTAAATGTTCACCAAGCGATGTGTATGTAGAATGTGGTTAGATAGCAATCTTTTCGAAAAGGGCCTTCTTTTGTTTCATGCCCACCCGTCTGACTTTTCCACTACTGATGAGGCGATTGATGCGTTGCCTTATTGTCGATTCCGTAGCATCACGCCATACGGTCTGTTTGAGCAATTCGTATGTGAACTGTCCTTCCGGCAATTCGCCGCACAGATCATCGCCGTAGTTGCAGCTTGAGGCCACGAGTTCTGCCTCGTACTGATTGCGAGCCTTCAGGCGTTTATAAAAGAAGCGGCACATCGTGTCATACAGATTGTCGGCCACTATGATGGTTGCCTCGATCGTCTCCTTGCGCTCGCGAAATGTGCTCACATCTATAGTAGTGACGTCAAGCTTCGCTCCCTGCTTCTTCTCCTCGTCGAGGATTCGCTGTATGCCCCAATTCAGGTGCATCACCTGTCCGATGCGGTAAGCGATGAGGGGGATACGGCCCAGGAGCATGAGGCGGTCAAGGTCTTTGTTCGCCTTGAGTTCGCTTTCCTTCTCCTTGTGCCATGCATGCACAGCCTTGGAAAGTTTGGGAGTGACAGTTTCGCCTTCACACTTCATGAGCAATTCGCCCACATGGTGTATCAGTTCTGCCTCTTCCTTGGTATATTCTCCCACAAAGAGATCCGACTGATGGCCGAACGTATTTGGTACGCTTACCAACGTCAGACGGAATATGTCGCCAGTGGTCAGCGAAGTCGCTGGGTACGCCTTCAGCAGGGTTGTCATGTTGGCACCGCACATGTAGTTCCACCTGCATGGCTGGCTATCGTTCACTCCGCCCAGTCCGGCCTTGACCTGACTGCCTACCAGCGAACGGTCAAAGCACATGAGGAGGAAGGACCTGCGATCGTATGCCGAACGCTTCATGCTATCCATGAGAGCGCTCAATTCCGCACTTTGCGTATATGTGGTTCGTCCGCAGCGAAGGCATTCTATATGGCGGTTTTTCGTGGTGTCGTTAGGTAGATATCTGATGTTGAACGTTCTATCCTCTACTATAGCCGCCTGTCCCTTCTTGTCCTTAGCCGCATCTTTTCGAGCGTAGTACTTGCGTTCCTCAGCCAGTTCGACATCGGTTTCCTCCTTGAGGGGCTTCATCATCTGCTCGGCAGGAGCCATAGCAGCTCCTTTGTGACCTCCTGATAAGCCCAACACTATTGCCGCAGAAGCAAGATCGGTAGGACGGAACTGCTGGTATCGGCATGTCACACGGTCGGCAAGCGCCATCAAACCCGGTGTGCCAGCTATCAATGCCGCAAACTTCAGGCATTTAGGCACAATGTGCAGCCATACATTCACGTACGTAGGGTGTCGTGGCATCATGTCCCACAATTGCTCGGCAGCTTCAATGGTGGGATATGGCGAGCAGTCCCATGTGTTACGGTTTTCCGCGACAATCTCGTCTATGATGTTCTTCACCTTGACTGCCGAACCCGCATAGTCGGTGTTGGTGGCAGTCCAGTTGAGTTTGTCGACAACGAGTCGGGCAAGTTCCCTCTGCTCCATACCGTAGCGTGGCGTACATGCCATGATGCGCTTGGCATCGCTGCCGAACAGGCTTGCGAGCTGTATCACAGCCTTGCCCATCTTGTTGTGACGATCACCACGACCTGGGAGTTTGCCGTACATCTTCATGAAGTACTGATCCCAAATCACCTTGCATGCCACACCCAGGACTGTCTGCGTCTCGTCAAACGGGATATTCATAAGCTCCGCAACCAGATATGCGCTGTCGGGTGCATCCTCACCTTCATGTTCTGCCTCACCCACTCCACCGTCAGTCACCTGTGCACGGTCGGTACCTCTCTCCGACATCACTTTTGCATCATCGCACCATGGCTCTATCACCTCACCTTCGAAGAGTACCTTTTCGTTGATGTACTTGATGTTACCCTCTGGTACGGCATACGAGAAACGGGCAATGTCGATGCACTGGCTGTCACGTTCCAGACCAGTCTTCTCGCAGAACCACATCTGCGCCATCTCGATGGTCATGCCGTGAGGGCAGAGGAAGAATATGCGCACCCCGTTGCCCGAGATGCTGATGCCAATGTAGACGATGCCCAGTTCCTCGATGCGAGGCATGAGCGAATCGATGATGGCTTGTGGGGCGTCCACACCGTCCACGTCGATCATTATCATTCCACTCACGTGGAGCACGCCGTCAAGGCTGCGCTTCTTGCCCATTAAAGCATGAGGTATGAATCCCGGAAGGCGCTTCTTCATCTTATCCTTCTCAGCCTTGATGGCCTTCTTCTCTGCCTCGTCATCGGTGCTGTCATAGTCTGCCTGCAACTTGCTGATCTTCTCGTGCAGTTCAGCCACCTCAGGCGAACGAGTTACTGCCCAAAATGTCTGGGCAGTAACTGCTTTCATCTTCGTTGACCACATTGATGGTGCTGTTGAATAACGTATCATCCTGTAATCTCTTATTATTCTTTAAGTGATTTAATCTTGCGAAGTGCGCTGCGAAAAGCATTTACCTTGATGTCGATTACCTCATCAGTAAGCGAATCCTCTTTGATGTTGATATCGGCAAGGATGCGGTATGTTACCGTGTCCTTGTGTGCACGGCAGCTGACACCTGCACCTTCATACACCTTAGGGTTCTTACCGCCCTCATGCTTCTCGGTGTGAGGGATGGAAAGGGCGATGTCGCGGTTTCCTTCGCGTGCGTACATATTTACTTTGATGACCTTTTCAAAACGGAACTTGCCGTCTGGGTCAGAAAGGGTGATTGTGAAATCTTTGATGTCCATAATGCTTCTTATACTTTTTTGAAACCAGTACAAACTACAGCCTTGTTCATTGGATAGCTGTCACCATCCTTGCCATTTCGTTCCTCGGCATCGAAGAAGAGAGTGAAGACGTAAGTGCCACCATTCTGCACTCCCTCAGCGAGGAACTCATCGAGTTTCTTGCCCTTCACCTTTATGACGATGCGATCATGAATGTTAGAGTCAGGATGTGACTCTGTTGATGTGATGATGAACGACTGGTTCACCCACGCTTCGCCCATGTAGGTACCGTGCTTAGGCGCATACTGGGCTATTACCTTACCTGTTATTTCCATTGTTTTCTTGATTTTGGGGTTTTTGTTGATTTGTAAAAATTGATACTGATGATTGACACCACATGCATGAGTTCCACAATCATGTCAGGGTCTCTGCTCTTCTGTGCGAGATAATCGCAAACCTCATCGAGGTGGCTTTCCAGAACCTCTTCACGAGCAGCGAAAAGGGCTCTGTCAGAGAAGGTCTTAGGACGTTTCATCTTCCATTGGCTTTAAGGGGATTAGTAAATACATTTTAATTTTCATGGTGCAAAATTACGGCTATAAAATCGCATAAATAAGTGCTATTTTATAGATTGTCCGCAACGTGGATAATCACGGGGGGACAGACCTTCTGCGGCCAAGTTGGATAATCAAGGGGTCAGACCCCTTGATTATCCATCCTTCTCAGTAACAGCAGCTTTGCACAATGTTTCTGATATGTTCGGCAGGTGCGGTATTGAGTCCCTTAGTATAGTTGCTAGCTGTATTTAGAACCCATAATACAACCATAAACAACGAAAAACAACCATACATAAAACGCTGATAATCAAGGCTGAATGAATTTTAACACTTCGTGGATGCTATTTGGTGGTTCCCGATTTTCCGTATAATTTTGCAACGTATTTCTACCGCGGAGAATCTTGGGAGCTTTTATTTTGCCATTTCGTGGACAGGGTTTACATCGGTTTACATACGTTGACGATGGAGTACAACCTGAGAAACGGCATATAGCAAGCAAGCGACTGGATTTGATAAGTGTCACAACGTGGAATCCGTTGACATACGTGGTCAATGGTGGACAAGTGAGGACATTGCGGTGGAATACACGGAAATGAAGTATTCACACTCAAAATTCAGTCAGCATGAAACGAACAAAGAAATGTGCCTTCTGTGGCAAGGAGTTCACAATCAACAGCGGTTCCCAGCGGTACTGCTGTGAGGAATGTGCCGAAAAAGCAAAGCGTCAGAAGAAAGCCAGACAACTTGACTTCCTCAAAGCCACAGAGCCAATGATGGATATTCAGGGCGCAGAATATCTCTCTTTTTCAAAGGCAGCCATCCTGATGGGCTGTTCGCGCCAGTACATCTACAAACTTGTCGCAGAGAAGAAACTGCCAGCATCACGCATCAGTTCACGCATGTCCTTCATCCGCAGAGCCGACATAGAAGCCATGCTTGCAGGTAATCCCTATCATCGTGTCTTGCCAGGAACACGACAAAAGGGAAAGAAGAAATCTGTCTCTGCAAAGCCCCAGAACTCTTCTCTTCCCTCTTGTTCAAAGACCGTCACCTCCCAAGAAGAAGTCCTTGACTACATCTCGGGCGAGGATGTCATGGCTATCTATAAAGTCAAGAAATCCTGGCTCTATGCCTCTGCCAAGGAAAACCAAATACCCATCTGCAAGATTGCCGGAAAGAACTACTACAGCCGAAAGCACATGGATGACCTCTTCGGAGTCACCGAGGAAATAGCCTCATTGACGGAATGGCTTACATCCAAGGAAGCAGAAGTCAAATACAATGTCAACAGCCAGTCCATCAAGAGCCATGCCTATCGCCATCACATCCCAACCAAACGCGAGTATGGTCAGACCTACTATTCCAAGAAGCACCTTGACGAGCTTTTCCGTCCCGACCTGACAGACAGCGAGGACTACTACACCGTTGAGCAAGTCCAGCAGATCTACGGCTATACCAAGGCAAACATCCACCATATCGTAAAGGTCAGCGGAATCACCAAGGTGAAGGTCGGAGTGAAGAATCTACTGCTCAGAACCGATATTGACAGGGTAATGAGCGCCAGAAAGAACAACGCATAACATCCGTTATCATAGACTTCTGCATTCATTTTTCGTACCTTTTTGAGGCGAATAACCGCAAATAACCCGTGATAATGGCGTGGAAACACAATTATTTCCGAATGGGAAAAGAAGATTGTTCCACGGAAACATCATTGACTACCTTTGCCGACGCTATGAGACACATAGCCTTCGATTATCAACAATACTAAATCATACTCTAAGTATGTCAAACATCTGTAAGACAGTTACCCTGCGTACACGCAAGATAAAGAACGGTACGCAACTCAGCTTCTACCTCGACTACTATCCTGGCTACAGGGATGAGCTCACCATGAAGGTACAGAGGCATGAGTCGCTTGGCATCTACATCTTCGCCAAGCCCAAGAACCAGCGCGAGCGTGACTACAACGAGCGCATGACCGAGAAAGCCGAGGCACTACGCTGCCGACGCTATGAGAGCATTGTGAACGAGCGCTATGACTTCTTTGACAAGGAGAAGCAGAAAGGCGACTTCCTCAAGTACTTCAAGATGAAGGCTGAGAAGAAGAACACGAAGTGGGAGAACGTCTATAAGCACTTCGAAGCCTTCTGCGAGGGCAAGTGCATGTTCGGAGAAGTCAACGTCGATCTGTGCAACAAGTTCAAGGACTACCTTTCTACGGCTCCCCAGACCATCCACAAGGAGCATAAGCTTCACACCAACACCATTGCCGGCTACTGGTCAACCTTCCGTGCCGTGCTCCACACAGCCTACAAGGATCATAAGATTCTGGAGAATCCCAATGCCTTCCTTGAAAAGATAGACACCATCCCAACCGAGAAGGAACATCTCTCACAACAAGAGCTCATCAACCTTGCCAATACCGAGTGCAAGGAACCTGTCCTGAAAAAGGCATTCCTCTTCTCCTGCCTCACAGGACTCCGCAAGAGCGACATCAAGGCACTCACATGGAAGAAGATCCAGCAGTATGGCAACGGAGGTACTTATTTTATAAGCGTGCGCATGCAGAAGACCAAGGACATTGTCAACAATCCTCTGAGCGACGAGGCGCTCGACCTCATAGGCTTCTTCGACGGAGATCACAAGCCCGACGAACTGGTGTTTGCCGGATTCAAGGACAAGATGACAGGCACAACCCTGAAGCACTGGATAGAAGATGCTGGCATCACCAAGCATATCACCTTCCACTGCGCCCGCCACACGTTTGCCACCCTCCTTCTCGAAGCTGGCATCAACATCAGTGTCATCCAGCACTTGCTCGGTCACAAGAACGTCGCAACGACAGAGATCTACAGCGAACTGTCAGACAAGTGCAAGCTCGAATCGGTAGGACGCATCTGGCTGAAGCCAAAGGAAGAACATGTATTGAAGGTCGTGTAGCAGAACCAACATCCGATTTGTTGGTACCATTTTGTTCTAAAAACGGTACCAAGAACGATTTTCTTTCCTAATAACTGCAAATAATGAGAACCAAATCCCCATGGTTCTCATTATTCATTATACCTTTGCACTACGACGCTACGAATAAGCGCAAAACAGATGTTAAAAGATGTAACCGCCTCTCCTATGGAAATACAAGGCAAATTCGGAATCTCAGGAGCTTGCTCCGACCAATCCGTCAAAGCGGAAAAGCAAGGCAATATTCAAAATTGCTAAGCCTAATTAGCGTTAACCTCGGTTAACACTCCAGAAGCCTCTTCTATGGAGTCCTTCGGGGAGCAAGCTCAGGCAAAATAATGTCCCGAAGTGTCGAGTATGAAAGTCATACTGGATTCAAGTATGATTACTAAATATTCCTAAAACTGAGGGACATAGGTTGTCAAATCGCTCTGTAATCCATCGGAAATTCTTAACTTTGCACTCAAAATAACAACAAACAATGACAAAGACAAACCTTCAAAAGCAGACCACCGAAAGCACTACTCTCCGTGAGTACTGCCTCACATGGGGATTCCCCTGTATCATTATGCTTATCATCTCTCTGCTGTCAGCCATCACCATCGGTGCCCAGTTTGAGGACAGCTTGTTCGTGAAACTATGCGTGTTCACCATCTCGCTCCTGCTTCAGTTACTGTTGTACTATACCCTCTGCCAGCAACTTCCTTTGGGTATATACAATGCCTATAAGTCCACCATAATGAAACGACAGAAGGAGAAGGCCCTTGTGCAGAAAAGCAAAGAGCAACCAACTGCTGCAGAAACTAATGCCGCCGTACCTACTCCAGAACCAAAGGAAGAGGCAACACCAGCTCCATCAAAAGAAGCAGAGGAAAACGAGCAGGAAACAGCAGACAATACTCCTGAGAAAGCTGAGACAGAAGCAGAAACAGAAGTACAAGACACCGCCCAACCTGCTGGCGAGGAGAAACCATCTCCTGCTGTCGCCGTTGCCATACCAGAGCTCTCTTCTGAGGAATACAAGAAGCGCAACGAAGAGTATATCAATAAACTCAAGGAAGAGAAGACCAAGCTTGTGGCAGAGATTATTGGCTATGTGCAATACACGATGGCTTGCTTCATGGACGAACAGAATCTTGATGCTTTCTGCAAGGATATTTTAGGATGGACGGAGAACCCTGAGTTCAAGCCACAGCCAGCAAAGACGAAGATGCGCTTGACCTCTCTTGAAGTCCGTCATTTCGTCTGGAACATCGGCGAACGCTTGGGCAAGGCAAACGGCTACAATGGCACTGCAAGACTGAACTTCGTCAAGGCACTCTTCCCCGACGTGCTGGAGGGGATTGAAGATGAGACCATCCTGAATTTCACCGTCGATCCTGACAAGGGGCGCATCAAGCTGGACAGACCAGAGAACGGCTCATGCAAATTCCACTACAGCAGAAAACAAACAGCCTGACCTTCCCTTTTCTCACTATCAGCCTATGATGCCCTGATTCAGGGCGTCATCCTCTTGCGTACATCCATCCCTCATATTGCCTTCTCCTTTTCCGAAGGCTCATCTTTTGTTCCCTCTGCTTTATGAAGGGAAAGTGACTTCCAAGCCACACAGGACTCTTGAACCAGAGATTCCCGTGTGGCTTTTCTGTATTCCAGACCATTCTCCGTATGTTTTCCGTTATTGTTTTCCAGAGCGCAAAATACACGTAAAAACGCACTAAAACCATCATAGCAACCACAAATTTCCATGAAAGCATCGTGGAAACGGAATGGATTGAAAATGAATTTTTTATATTCGTCCACGCATACATCATTGACTACCTTCGCAGCACGATTCCACTAACGGGTCGTGCTTTTTATGTATAATGAATCATTGACATTCAATGACCTACCTCAGGTCGTTGCCCAGCTTCGGGATGAAGTGATGGGCATG
>JAKSLM010000030.1 GCA_024401225.1 Bacteroidaceae bacterium
CTGCCTTAGCTTCCTCAGCCTGGCTCTTACCCATGCCGCCCTTAGCCTTAAGACCGTGGTTGATACATGGAGCGTAAGCGATGACGAGTGATGGACCTGGATATGCCTCTGCCTCGCGGATAGCCTTGAGACACTGTGCGTTGTCAGCACCCATAGCAACCTGAGCTACGTATACATAGCCGTAAGTAGACTGCATGAGACCGAGATCCTTCTTAGTGATGCGCTTACCACCTGCAGCGAACTGTGCGATAGCACCGATAGGAGTAGCCTTTGATGACTGACCACCTGTGTTAGAGTAAACCTCAGTATCGATTACGAAGATGTTGATGTCCTCACCCGATGCGAGAGCGTGGTCGAGACCACCGTAGCCGATATCGTATGAAGCACCGTCACCACCGATGATCCACTGTGAACGCTTAACGAGGTAGTGAGAGAGCTCAGAGAGCTGCTTGCATGTTGGGCAACCTGCCTCACGACCAGCCTGGATAGCTGGAGCGAGCTTAGCTGCTGCTGCCTTTGATGCCTCAGCATCGTCCTTGCCTGCGATCCATTCCTCTGCTGCAGCCTTGAACTCAGCTGGAGTCTCAGCCTTAGCGCAAAGCTCGTTGAGGAGGTCTACGATGCGAGCGCGCATCTTCTTGTTGGCGATTGCCATACCGAGACCGAACTCACAGAAGTCCTCGAAGAGTGAGTTAGCCCATGCTGGACCCTGACCCTTGGCGTTCTTAGTGTATGGAGTAGATGGGATTGAACCTGAGTAGATTGATGAACAACCAGTAGCGTTAGCAACCATCTGACGATCACCGAAGAGCTGAGAGATGAGCTTAACGTATGGAGTCTCACCACAACCTGAACAAGCTCCTGAGAACTCGAAGAGTGGAGTAGCGAACTGAGAGAGACGTGGGTTAGACTTGATGTCGATGAGATCCTGCTTTGAAGCAACGTTCTTAACGCAGTAGTCCCAAAGCTCAGCCTCCTTGATGTCCTTAGGATCAGCTGGTGAGTAAGGAACCATCTTGAGAGCCTTAGCACCCTTAGTACCGAGACATACGTCAACACAGTTACCACAACCGAGACAGTCCTTAACGCCTACCTGGATGCGGAACTTAAGACCCTTGAGCTGTGCAGGAGCCTTGATCTCGAGTGTCTTAGCATCACCGAGACCTGCAGCTTCCTTCTCATCCATTGCGAATGGACGGATACAAGCGTGAGGACAAACGAATGCACACTTGTTACACTGGCAGCAAGTGTCAGCATCCCATTCTGGAACGAATGCAGATACACCGCGCTTCTCGTAAGCTGCTGTACCCTGTGGCCACATACCGTCCTCGATACCCTTGTAAGCTGATACTGGGAGGAGGTCACCGTTCTGTGCGTTGATTGGACGAACGAGGTTTGTGATGTAGTCAGGCTCATCGTACTGTGCCTCTGGATCAGCAGGAAGGCTTGCCCATGCTGGATCAACTGTGAGCTGCTTGTACTCGCCACCACGATCTACAGCTGCGTAGTTCATGTTGACAACGTCCTCACCCTTCTTGCCGTAAGACTTAACGATAGCTTCCTTCATCTTTGTGATAGCGAGGTCAACTGGAATAACCTCTGAGATGCGGAAGAATGCTGACTGGAGGATAGTATTTGTACGGTTACCGAGACCGATCTCCTGAGCGATCTTAGTAGCGTTGATGTAGTATACTGTGATGTTCTTCTCAGCGAAGTACTTCTTCACGTTGTTAGGGAGGAAGTTAACGAGCTCCTCACCCTCGAAGATAGTGTTGAGAAGGAACTGACCGTTCTGACGGAGACCGCGGAGCACATCGTACATGCGGAGGTAAGCCTGTACGTGGCAAGCTACGAAGCTTGGAGTCTTGATCTGGTAAGTAGAACGGATTGGGTTGTCGCCGAAGCGGAGGTGAGAACAAGTGAAACCACCAGACTTCTTAGAGTCGTATGAGAAGTATGCCTGGCAGTACATGTCTGTGTTGTCACCGATGATCTTTACTGAGTTCTTGTTAGCACCTACAGTACCGTCAGCACCGAGACCGAAGAACTTGCACTCCTTGTTTGAAGGGTCGCCGAGAGCCATCTCCTCGTCGAGTGGGAGAGACTTGAATGTAACGTCGTCGACGATACCGAGAGTGAAGTGATCCTTTGGCTGTGGGAGCTCGAGGTTCTTGTAAACCGAGAGGATCATAGTAGGAGTAACGTCGCATGAACCGAGACCGTAGCGACCGCCGATGATCATAGGAGCGTTCTCCTGTCCGTAGAATGCATCCTTAACATCGAGGTAAAGTGGTTCGCCGTTAGCACCTGGCTCCTTTGTACGATCGAGAACAGCGATGCGCTTGCAAGAAGCTGGAACTGCTGCGAGAAGGCGCTCTACTGAGAATGGACGGTAGAGGTGAACTGATACCATACCGTACTTCTTGCCGTTAGCGTTAGCGTAGTCGATAGCCTCGCGAGCTGCCTCAGTAGCAGAACCCATGAGGATGATTACGTCCTCAGCGTCAGCTGCACCATAGTATGAGAATGGCTTGTACTCACGACCAGTGATCTTTGAGATTGCCTCCATGTACTTCTCTACTGCTGCAGGAACTGCATCGTAGAATGGGTTACATGACTCGCGGTGAGCGAAGAATGTCTCTGGGTTCTCAGCCATACCCTTGGCTTCAGGATGCTCTGGAGTGAGGGCGCGTGAACGGAACTCAGTTACCTTGTCCATTGGAACGAGAGGACGGATATCCTCCATGTCCATAAGCTCAACCTTATTGTACTCGTGTGAAGTACGGAAACCGTCGAAGAAGTTGATGAATGGAACGCGGCACTCGAGAGCAGCGAGGTGAGCTACAGCCGAGAGGTCCATAACTTCCTGTACTGAGCCTTCGCAAAGCATTGCGAAACCTGTCTGGCGGCAAGCCATAACGTCGCCGTGGTCGCCGAAGATACAGAGTGAGTGAGAAGCTACTGTACGAGCTGATACGTGGAATACAGATGGAAGGAGCTCACCAGCAATCTTGTACATGTTAGGGATCATGAGGAGCAGACCCTGCGATGCTGTGAATGTAGTAGTGAGGGCACCAGCCTGGAGAGAACCGTGAACAGCACCTGCTGCACCAGCCTCTGACTGCATTTCCTGAACGAGTACTGTGTCGCCGAAGAGGTTCTTGCGGCCCTGAACAGCCCACTCATCAACGTGCTCAGCCATTGGAGACGATGGAGTGATAGGGTAGATGGCAGCTACTTCTGAGAACATGTAGGCTACATGTGCTGCAGCAGTATTACCATCACAAGTAATAAATTTCTTTGCCATAAAAATGTGTAAATTATTTTGGTATAATTATTTTTGTCTAGTTGTTGCGCTAGATTGAAAATACTTAGGGTAATAATAATGTTTGTGCTATGGAGCGCTTGGCTCCTCTCCTTTTTAATATAGGAATCCGATTTAATATAGGAATCCGAACAGCCACAGAGGTATCTGGTTGCCTTCGCCTACGTCGCATTGGTTGACAGCGAACAGAGTCTTGCTCTTCGACTTGAGCTTGGTGGAATGCTCGGCAATCTTGAATTCCGTCTTTCCATCGATGAGGAACGAGCAGAGGTTGCCCACCTTGTTTACCTTATGGTCCTTCCAGAGTGTGTTGCAGAAGAAGGTCTCGTGCACATCGTGCTCGTCGAAGTTCTGTGGATAGAATGAGTACATGAGGTTGGAGTTGTGCAGGAGCACTCGTGCTGGCTTCTTTGGGAATTCGTCGCCCTTGGCGTAGATCATGTTGACGAGTCGAGCCTCCATGAGGTACTTGATGTAGTGCATTACGGTGGCGCGGCTCATGCCGAGTTCCTGCGCAAGCTGGCTGACGTTAGGCACGCTGCTACCGCTTGTGGTAAGCATGTAGAAGAGCTGCTTGATCTTTGCCAGATACTTGAGTTCAATCTGCTTGATGAGAAGGATGTCGACCTCTATCATCATGTTCATGTTCTTGAGCAGATTCTCGCTGTAGGTGCCCTGACCGAGGAAGAATGGATAGAAGCCGTGGTGCAGGTAAGCCTGGAAATGTTCGCGCGGATTGGTCTGTGCGAGGATATCGGTGGCAATCTGCTTATGGTTCTCGATGATCTCGTCGAGCGAGTATGGCTTCAGTCGGAGTCCGGTCTTCAGGTTGATGAATTCACGGAATGAGAAGCCACGAAGGTTGTATGACTTTACGATACCGTTGAGCTCAGGATTCTCTTCCTTCAGGCGCATCACGCTCGAACCGGTAAACACGATGCGGAGCCCTGGGTAGCGGTCGTAACATTCGCGTAGCTGCTGACTCCAGTCAGGCTGCTTGTATACCTGGTCAATGAGGAGCACCTTTCCTCCGTTGTGATAGAACTCACCTGCAAATTCTGTGATACCAATGTTCTGTACATAGAAATTGTTCGTATTAATGTACAGGCATGTGTGATCATTTGGCGAGAAATGTTCCTTTGCATACTGAAGCAGGAAAGTGGTTTTGCCCACGCCTCTGGCTCCCTTGATGCCAATCAAACGGTCTTTCCAGTTGATCTCGTCCATCAGGTCGCGATGTACTGTAGCTGGAAGGTGTTCTACTAAATAAGCATGTGTCCTAAAGAAGGATTCCATATCGTCTTTTTGGTATTTTTGAAAGTTCGTAAAGTAAGTGAAAAAATGCTTTTTTTATACATTTTTCCTTACAAGGGTGCAAAGTTACTAACTTTTTATGTAAAATGCAAACTCGACTTTACAAATTTTTCAAAAAAGTCAAATTATTTTGGATATTGCATCGTACAGCAATGCAAAGAGCCATGTTGGCGTACAAGAATTTCGCAATTTATGCCAATTATTTCTTTTTCAGGAAAAGCCTTTTGCAATTGACTGGTAGCAAGCTTATCGTTGCTTTCGTCACCATAGGTCGGCATCAGGACGGCGCTGTTCATGATAAGGAAGTTGGCATAGGTGGCAGGCAGTCGCTGAGGGTTGCCGCACTCATCCACCTCATCCTCGTCGTATATGGCGCGAGGCATTGGGAGTGGAATGAGATTGTAAGGTTTGCCGTCGAGGGTGCGGAACGCTTTGAGCTCTTCCTCCATGGCATGGAGCTCGGCGTAGTGCTCATCGTTCTGGTCGAGACACTGGACATAGGCAATGGTGTCGACCGAGCAGAATCGGGCCACGGTGTCCACATGGCCATCGGTATCATCGCCGGCAAGCCACGAATGGTCGAGCCACAGCACGCGCTCGGCGTTGAAGAACTGGCAAAGCTGAATCTCAATCTCAGCCTTGTTCATCACGTCGTTGCGGTTGGGTGCCATGAGGCATGGGGTAGTGGTGAGTATGGTTCCTTTGCCATCGCTCTCTATGCTTCCGCCCTCAAGTACGAAGTCGAGGCAGTTGGTGTAGATGCCCTCGATCGCACCAGCTTCGTGAAGGTTGCGGTTTATCTGGTTGTCGTGGTTGGATGCAAACTTCATGCCCCAACCGTTGAACTGGAAGTCCATCAAGACCTTCTGCCCGTTGTGCAGGCAAGTGATGAATCCGTGGTCGCGTGCCCATGTGTCGTTCGTCTTGCATCCGAACATACGGATGTTGGTCAGCGGCACGTTGTGCTCCTTCAGTTCCTCTACCACTTCGGTAGGATGCTGAGCCACGATGAGCAGAGGCTCGCGCTTAGCAATCTCACGAGCCATGTTGCAGTAGCAGTCCACCACCTTATTATATATATAGGCCCAATCCGTGTCGCGGTGAGGCCAGGTCAGTTGCACAAAGTCCTGTGCGTCAAATTCTGCAGGAAGTATCATTTTTCCAAAAGATCTGGGCGTCGCTCCTTCGTACGTGCCAACGCCTGTTCGTATTCCCAGTTCTTAATGTTTGCCTCATGCCCTGACAACAGTATCGAAGGCACGCTCCATGTCTCCTCTGGGTTGGAGATAGGGTGGTAGTCGGCCGGACGGGTGTAGCATGGAGCCTCGAGCAGATTGTCCTGGAACGAGTCGCTCAATGCCGATTCCACATCGCCTATTACTCCTGGCACGACGCGTATTATGGCATCAGTCATTATGGCTGCTGCAAGTTCGCCGCCCGTCAGCACGTAGTCGCCAATCGACACCTCCTTGGTGATGAGGTGCTCGCGGATGCGGTAGTCGATACCCTTGTAGTGTCCGCAGATGATGATGATGTTTTCCTTGAGCGACAATTCGTTAGCCATAGGCTGATTGAAGGTCTCACCGTCGGGAGCCGTGAATATAATCTCGTCGTAGTGACGTTCCGACTTCAGCTTGGTGATGATGGCATCGAGAGGCTGGCACTGGATCACCATGCCTGCCTTGCCTCCGAAGGGATAGTCGTCCACACGCTTGTGCTTGTCGGCTGTGTAGTCGCGCAGGTTGTGTACGTAGATCTCCGCCAGTCCCTTCTTCTGGGCTCTGCCCAGGATGCTCTCCTTCGTGAAAGGCTCAATCAGTTCCGGAAGAACCGTTATAATGTCAATACGCATATCTGTTGTTGTTTATTTTTTGCAAAGGTAGTGAAAATTTGGAAAAATATCCTCACCCGCGTAAAATATTTTCTCGTTATAGTTGTTATTAACAATAGAAGGATATTCATAAAACATAAAACGTGACAATTAAAACATAAAAGTTTCGCATGCTAATAGTTTTAGATTTTTATTAAGATTCTTGCCTTGCAAACGAAAATCTATATAAAAATATTCAACAAACCCTCATGCTTCGAGCGAAGATGAGCAGCAGGCTCTCCGCATCAAGTTCAACTTGCGTTAATAGGGCCATCTTTCATGTTTTTACATGCGAAAAACTTGTTTTTACTATACATAAAACTACATGGTAATAGCAACCTACTGCATATCAGTACGCTACACCATGTAGTTTACTATGTATAAAGGCTATTTTCTATATACACAAATATACATGCCCAAATAAGCATTTGTTAATAAGATATACTATCTTCTGCTGTAAGATATACTATCTTCTGCAATAGGATAGTATATCTTATTTCTGTATTATTCAAGCGTTTTCTTCCAACGTTAGTACACCACGTCGACTAACAGACCACAGATTTCTCCTTCGCAGAGGCAAAAGATACCATTTTTCTCTATAAAACAGAAAAAAGTATGTTTTCTTGTGGCAAAATGTTGCTTATATGAAAATTATTCGATAATTTTGCACTTGAGATACCAATCTTGTAATTTTAAGTGTTGAAAAAAGAACGCTATGTTGTGCTTTTTAACTGATAATTTTGAATCCCCACAGAGGCACAGAGTACATAGAGTTATTTAACTATGGAGGCTTTGGCACTTCGTGCTGCGCTGAGGGAGGACACAGAGCCATGCGGTTCCTCTGATGGTGTACAATCGCCAGAAGGGCGACTCTGTGTTCTCCCACTGTCCGCATGGTAAATTTCTCAGTGCTCTCTGTGCCTCTGTGGGGATTCAAAATTATCAGTCAAAATATATAACATAGACAAAAAGGAAGTATCACAAGTACTACAGTATGGAACAAGAAATCATATCAAGTGTGCGCTTTCTTGGTATATTGCCAATGTTTGTTGCAGTAGTTTGCCTCATCTTCATCAATCGAGGGAGGAGCAAATTGCAGTCAGCCATCTATAACCGTTCACGCTGGTTCATCACCGCTGCTACCCTCATACTCGGCATTCAGTTTGCCATACAGTTTGTGGGACAGCTGCGCGAGCAAAGCGTCACACTCTGCTGGACGCTCAACATGATGGCCTATGTCATCGCCACGCCACTCTACAACATGGCGGAGCTCAACCTGTTGCGTGCCGGTCACAATATGCGGGGGAGGTACCGGAACAACACTGTCTTCGTCACACTATGCTACATCGTTTTCGCCATCGGCTACCTGACCGACACGCTCATCAACGACCAGCAACCATGGCTGACGGCAACGTTCGTCGTGGCACTCCTCTATTTCCTCAACCTCCTGGAACTCTCATGGCTACTCTTCCAGGAGATGAAGAAGGCAGATACACGCCTGACGGATGAAGAGCTGGCGGAACGTCATAATGTGCTCCGCTATACCGCCCGGGTTATGAAGTGGATCATCCTTGTTTCCCTCTTCTCCCCATGGGTGGGCATGTCGTCATCTCTGATGCTCAATGCACTCTACGGCATCGTCATCTTCCCGTTGCTGCTGGTGTTCATCGTTCTGTTCCTGGTCTATGGGGCTAACATGGCAGAGTGCATCAAGGTAAGCGATGAGATAGCGGAAGCCGTAACTGTGGAGACAGAGAACCAGAACGAGCTGGTTCGCCAGCGCATCGAGCAGTGGGTCAATGCCCGGAGTTTCACCAATCCGGACATCACCATCAGCGAGGCGCTCCAGGAAATGGGCATTTCGGCCACGGCGCTCAACTTCTACCTCGAGCAGCACACCCCTGTCGATAACTATCGCCGTTGGCTGCCTTACCTGCGCATCGAAGAAGCGAAGCGCATCATGACCGAACACCCCGAATACACGCTCGAAGCCATTGCTGCCGACTGCGGCTATGCCAACAAGAGCAGCCTCTCTCATGCCTTCAAGCAGCAGGAAGGCATGACACCAGGGCAGTGGCTCACTAAGCAGAAGGAATAACTCTCTTGATGCTCCTAGAACTTCTAGAAAATCTAGAATCTCTAGAACCTCTAGAACCTATAGAACCTCTAGAAAACAACAACAACTCTTATGTATAAAACCACCCCTCCCCACTTAATCCCCAAGGTCTTGAAGAAGCAGGTGCACTGGCAGAACCTTTATTTCTTCCAGAAGTCGGATGTGATCTATCAGATGGCATTTGTGTTTTGCGACAGATACATTCATCTTTACAAAGACCGCACCAGGGATCAGGTTATTCAGGCTGCACGCTCCTGCAAGCAGAACATCGTCGAGGGACTGGCAGACGGCATCACTTCCACCGAGATGCAGATGAAACTGCTCAATGTGGCACGTTCTTCGTTGCAGGAACTCCAACAGGACTTCGAGGACTACCTAAAATCACGCCACCTGAAGTTCTGGGGATTACCTCCCAAGCTGAAGAAGGGTGAGACACGAACCATTCCAGAGAGCTATTATGACGGCAATACCGTTCGCTACGACACCATGCTGAACTACTGTCGTCAGCACAACACGCTTGAGGAGTATGAACCGCTCTTCAAGCAGTGGAATGATGAGGAACTCTGCAACTATGGCCTCACCCTCTGTCACATGATAGACCGTATGATGATGAGTTTCCTGGAAAAACTGGATGTGGAGTTCGTGACCGAGGGAGGCATAAAGGAAAGGATGTACAAAGCTCGCACAGGTTATCGCAGTCAGCAGGACGAGCGTCTGAAACAGCTCGAAGCCGAGCGCCCCATCCTGGAGCAGCAACTGACAGAAGCCCAAGCCGAAGCCAGCACATGGAAAGCCGCCTACGAAGACCTGAAGCAACGAGCCCTAAAAGCCTACTACACCCAGCAAGAAGAAATAAAAGCCCTGAAAGAAGAACTAAGCAAGAAAAGCTAAAAGAACTCCTAGAATCTCTAGAACCTCTAGCCCTCTAGAAGCTCTAGAAATCAGCGCTTTGCGCTATGGCATTGTCATGAATTCAATTTCATGACAATGCCATTTCTCGTTCATGACAACACAAGTCAGTTCATGACAACGCCCGTTTCATGCTTTTATATTAACTTTGCACCTATATACATGCGCACGTTCTAATATTAATCAAAAATAACAACTAAAAAATGAAGAAAACAAGATTTCTACTTTCCGTATTCATGGCGATAGTCATGATGGCGTTGAGCCCGGCGAAGAGTTGGGCGCAGGATGTTACCATTGGTAACGGAACGTCTGGTGTAAATTATTATCCATATAATAATATTGAGAAAACCAGTTCAAGTGTCATGTGCTACACATCTGCAGAACTAAGAGGAGGCACGATAACTTCGATTGCATTCCGTGTATGCAGTGCAAGTCAGTTAGCCACAAACTTTGTCAAGGTTTATATGGCAGACACGGATATAACCTCTTTGACCACTACACTGGATGTGGCAAGCATCAGCTTCACGGAAGTCTATTCAGGAAATCCCACACTCGGTGCTGCCACTGGCTGGGAGCCTCTCGCGCTGACCACCTCTTTCAACCATAACAAACAAAAGAATCTGCTTGTTGCTGTTTGTAGAAGTAGCAGTAGATATAATGGTGGTCTGACATATTATTATCACACTACGGGAACAAACTACTCAATATACTGCGGCGGAAACGATGAAAGTAATGCCGACATCACGTCTTCTACAAATACTTACTATGCGTGGAATGGTTGGAGACCTGACACTCGTTTCACTTTTGCACCATGCACAACGCACCAAGGCACATATCACGCGGCAGTAGCACCAAACTGCACCACAAATGGTACTGTCGCACACTGGCAGTGCGACGTGTGTGGCAAATACTTTAGCGACGAGAATTGTACCAGTGAGCTGGCAAGTATCGTCGATCCTAAACTGGGTCATGACCTGAATGCAGAAAAATATTGCTCTCGTTGCGAACAGACCATTAATCAGCTTGACGGCACACCGTTTAACCTTGCTAACTATAACAATACAATAGATGTATATAGTGACCATTTTGTATCAGGACCAGTTAATCAGCCTTACACAGGCAACCTGATCTTCACAGGCAATGGCAGCCAGATGATTAATCTGAAACAAATGCCAGCAAATGGCAAATTCGCACTCCGCGATGCTACCATTACTCTCAACTCACCAGCAATATTCTCCCTAGCTACGGATAATGAGGTGGTCATTGAAGGTGATGTAAAAATTACAACCAACAATGGCGCACTCTATGGTACTGGCACATCTCCAAACCTTGATGTGACAGGTCCAGGTAATCTTTCCATTAGTGGTGGAAGCAGTGCAGCGATTGAGAGTTGCTTCAACAATTTGAACATTGACATTGAGGGTGATCTCAAATTAGCTGGTGATGCATTTTTTAGTGGTACCTGTAATGGTGAAATAAAGGTTAATGCCAAGAGTATCACAGCTAATTGCAACGGTAGTCGACCGTTCTTCTATTATGCATTCAAAGCCACATTGCATGCAAAGGGAGATATCCTGTTGGAGTCAACATCAACAACGAATGATTCCAATATTTCATATGACAAGATTTGGTGCTTCAAGGGCATAGAGAGCGACGAAGGTACCGTGCTGATGCGTATGGGTAAGGGCGGAGGCCACGAGAGTGTTGGCGTGAAGGTCGGATATGCTGGTATTCCAGACGTGTCGGATGGAAACTCCTATGTCTCAGCCTTCACCTGGAAGGTTGTTGACAAGACTACTGGTACTGCTACCTACTATGGAGGCGATCCAAGAAGTTTCGGAGGCATCTCTGGCACTTCGTCTTATGACGTCTATCTCAGCCTGGTGAAGGACAGCGAAGGCAACACGGTATTCGACATGGAAAAACTATACAACAGCCCTATCAATCTGTATGATGGTTATTTCAAAAATGATCAATTCAATAATATCTGCTGGGAGGGTCACCCTGTATTCACAGGAACAGCTAACGGACCTAGGTTCTTGGCATTCAAAGAAACGCTTTCTACTGCCAATACACCTATCCTTCGTGACCTCACCTTCAACACAGTAAGTTCTTGTCTGCAGGCTCCTGCGGGGATAGACGTTGCGGCAACAATTGATGGCAATGTGTCTATGTCATGCAGTGATATCGCGATAAATGTAACCAATTCATGCACCATCACAGGTAGCGGTTCGCTCACACTCCGTGGCTCTGGCATGATTTATTCCTGCCCTGACATGAATATCAACATTACAGGCGACCTGGTAGGTTCTACTACCTCTTCAGGTGCCCCTCTGTATTCCCACAGCTTTGATTTCACTAAGCTCCAAGCCAACAGCATTACATTCAGGGGCAAGGCGGGCAGTGCCACAGAACATGCTATCATTTTGCCTGTACCAGAAACAACACCTGCAGCTTCTGACCCAAGCATCACCTACAATGTGAAGGTGGAGAAGAAGAACAGCAACACTGTGTGGAGTGCCGACTATGACATCTTTAGGCCTCTGAGTGTTTTCACAAGTCTTGATGGTAATGTCACCGTTTTGGATGGAAACACGTTCGCCAATGAGTTAACACCTCTTGCCCTCTCTGACAACAGCGACCTCGACCTCTCGGCTTATACCGATCCTTCCTCATATTTCTATGTGCCAAGTGTAAGCTATGAGCGCACCTTGGGCACTAGCAACTGGGGTACCATCAGAATGCCATTTGAGCTGCGTAGCAACGCTGATGTGCAATACTATGCCATGACTGCTGTTGATCTCTCTGAAGGCACCATGACAGTTGCTCCTGTCGATGTGGTTTATCCTGGAGTTCCTTGTCTCTTCAAGCGTCTTACCAGTGGTAATCTCAACCTCAGTAGTGGCAAGACATTGGTGACCAATAAATATACTGATAGATTTTGTTGTGATTACTGGCATTTGAGAGGTACATACGCAGCATTGAACCTCGATGCCACAACAAGCTCTAATCATTACTACTACATCAACTCCGACCAGTTCTGGCATGCTACAGGCACCGTCGATGTGAAGCCTTATCGTGCTTACTTTACAGGCGAGGCTCCTGCAAGCTCTGCCAAGTCTCTGACCATCGTGACCGATGATGGCGAGACAACCAGCATTGAGGCAGTAATGGACAACGAAGGTAATATCCACGATGCAAGCAACGGCATCTACGATATGCAGGGTCGCAAGCTCAACAGCCTGCAGAAGGGCATCAACATCGTGAACGGCAAAAAGATTGTAGTAAAATAATAAAAGAATAAGCATTATGAAAAAGCAATATATAAAACCAGAACTGATTGTGATTGAAACAGACTCGATCGAAGATGTTCTCTTGGTAACCAGTCCTGGCCCTGGCTATGGTGGCGATGATGGAGGTAGCGGAGCTGCCGAATCTAAGTTCCGCAACTGGGGATGGGAAGAACTGGAAGACTGGTAACAACCGTAATGGGGCAGGTTGCATTGACCCATGATTGGGTCAATGCGACTTGCCCCTATCCTTCAATTGGTAATAGTAACTCTCAGGTACCTCCCAAATATTTAATTTTTTAACGTGAATGTCCGTGAACCTTTAGCTCGGCGTAGCCAATTGCCCGTGAATTATTTCGTGAATTTAATTTTGTTCAAGAGTTATACCAATTTACGAACAAATTCACGGGCAATTCACGGGCATTCACGTTCGCCGAAGGCAAAAACAAAGATACCTGAGTCGTTACTGGTAATAAGATAGATTATAAATAATATCAAATAAAAGCGAAAAAAAAATGAAAAAAACAAGATTCCTTTTCTCGCTACTCATGGCAGTGGCCATAATAGCTTTTGGCCCGACGAGGGCATGGGCGCAGGAACCGACTCAGATACCTGTAATCACAGAAGGTAATGGTAATACCTACACTTTCAATGTAGGCAACGAACCTTCTGAAGAACCAGTAGTCGTTAGACTCCCTTGCGATCTTACTTTGCCTGATGGCAAGGAAATACTAATCAATGGCGAAAATATCATCCTCGACCTCAATGGCAAGACCATCAGCGGTAATACTACAGGTCAGACAATCTACCTCACCGAAGGTTCACTCACCATCACAGACAATAGTACGACAAAGACCGGAAAGATTGTGAATGTGAGTCACTCTGGTTTTGGATATGCATTGATGGCTGATGGTGGTACCCTCACCATACATGGTGGTACATTCGAAAGTGAAAGTACTAATGCTCTCTATGTATATGGAATATGGGGCGCAACTGCTATTATAGACGGCGGACGATTTACCTCTAAACACGAAGGAACCTCTGGTGTGTACGTGTACCCTGACATATCTGCTCTGGCGATGAACTATTCTTATTACGATGCATCCGAAACAGAGTTGGAGGCTCCTGAAAATGGTCCTGTCAAAGATGCGAATGGTGCCCCAGTCAGTGATATCATCGTTATGCCTGCCGTAAAATATGTCATCAGCATAACAATGGAGACCTATGATAGTGATAACGAGTTGATAGACACACAGTATTTCATAACTTTGGATAAAGCTCTCAAAGCTATCAATGAAAGTGGAGCAAGCAGTAAAACTTTCGTAATCACCCTGGATAAGGATCAGGTAGTAAGTGGTTTTCCTGATTTGTACTACAATGATATCATCTTGGACCTCAATAATCACACTGTTGACGGAACGTTTGAAGATTCCGAAGTTACCAAATATCACACTTTGGAAGCTAAGGGCAATCTGACCGTCAAGAACGGTACCTTGATGGCATCAATCAATGGAACTGGCAACATCAACGTGTGTACCATCGACAATGCTACCGTTGTCGGAAGTTACATAAGCTGGCAGGCAGTTGCTGGCCTCGACATCAAGAACGGATCAACCTTCGAAATCAATAATACTGAAGGAAGCGGTATGTTCACAATCGAATCTTGTGAGCTCGATGCTACCTCTAAGATCGTTCTTACAGGTGTTAATTCTATAGGTATGTACGGTAACGAGAATGGTGGTTACCGCAACGTAATGCATCGTCTGACTGTACCTGAAGGATATGAGGTCAAAAGGGAGAAGCAGTTGAATCAGTCCTCGCCTGACAAGAAGTTTAGATTCTGCAAGGTTGGCGAGGTCGATGAAGATGGTAATCCTGTTGTAGCTGATATGACAGGTGTCACTATGACTATCCTTGGTTCAACCCCACTCACACCATGCACGTTGGCTTATATCAAGGATGATAATCCAGAAAGCAGAGAGGACTATGTGCATCTGTGCGCAACTTGCTACTATGAGGATGTGACAGGTCGAATAAAGTACAACGATGCTAATGAGGCATTCTATACATGCAAGCATTTCAAACTCAACGAAACAGAAGGTTTGCCACCAGTTGAGATCAAGAATGCTGATCTGGCAACGTACGGTCGTGAGATCACAGTGGGATGGGGTACACTCTGTCTGCCTTTCGAACTCACAGTGGGCGCTTCGGATCCTCACAGCTACTACACCTTCACAGCTGTCAATGCTGATTGTATCACTCTGAGCCAGATAGAGGACAAGGTTCCTGCTGGACATGCTGTGTTTGTGATGCCTGCAGAAGGCGAAGAGAGTGTATCGCTCAGCGCTACTAATGTGAAGGTATGGAAGGACATTGCAGAAACCACTGGTCCATCAGCCGATGGCATGACTTTGAAGGGTACTGTGAAACCAACAACAGCAACCTCAGGCTACTACCTCGATGCAACTGACGGATTCCTCTACAACATTGCCATCTATTGCAGCGAAAGCCATAATGAAAATATCAAGGTGCCAGCATTCAGAGCATGGCTCGATGGTAGCATCAATCCTTTGGCATCAGCTCGCCTGCGCATCACTACTGGTGATGAGGATGCAACAGCAATCGAAGCTGTCTCTGCTATGTCGGAGGGTAATGTGGAGTTCTACGACTTGAACGGCCGACGCATCAACTCGCTCCAGAAGGGTGTGAACATCATGAAGTTTGCTAATGGTAAATCAATCAAGGTAAACGTAAAGTAAGATTATGGAAAAGAAAATATATATTACTCCACACATCGAGGTGATAACCGTAGATGAGGACATGCTCCTCGTTGGTAGTTTCGGTCCAGGTGGAGGCTCAGGCTCCGTTGGTGCCAAGGAACTGGATTTTGATGATGACGACGAGGTCCTGTTCGACATCTTCGAATAAAACAAGTGTCTTATGGGCAGCTACGTTGATCCAATCATGGAGCAAGACGAACTGTCCATAAGACCTCCTAAGTGGAAAAAGTGGACTTATAGCACTATTCTGAAAACATTTGTTTTTCTAATGCTAACAAATAACGGGTTTGTGAAATGAATCACAAACCCGTTGTTGTCTTTATCGTTAGGACGCTATGTGCTTAGAACTCGCCCCATGCCTTGATCTCGATGTCATCAAGACTCTTGTTGCAGAAGGCATTGATGAATGCTGATGCAAGTCGAGGGTTGGTGATGAGAGGAATGTTGAGGTCGATGGCTGCACGGCGTATCTTGTAACCGTTGGAGAGCTCGCTCACGGTGAGGTCCTTAGGTACGTTGACTACCATGTCAATCTCCTTGTTGTGGAGCATGTCGAGTGCCTGAGGCTGCTTGTCTTCCTCCGATGGCCAGTAGACGAGAGTGTTCTTGATGCCATTCTCTGTGAGGTAGCGTGAAGTACCGCCTGTGGCATAGATGTTGTAGCCGTGCTTCTCGAGCATCTTTGCTGCGTCAAGCATTTCAGCCTTGCGCTTTCCGTCGCCGGTAGAGAGGAGAATGTTCTTCTCTGGGATGCGGTGACCAACGGAGAGCATAGAGCAGAGGAGGGCAGAAGCGGTGTCGTCGCCGATACATCCAACCTCACCAGTTGATGCCATGTCGACTCCAAGCACAGGGTCGGCCTTCTGAAGGCGGTTGAATGAGAACTGCGAAGCCTTAATGCCGACGTACTCGATGTCGAAGAGGTTCTTGTGTGGCTTCTCGACTGGAAGGCCAAGCATGATCTTTGTTGCAAGATCGATGAGGTTGATCTTAAGTACCTTGCTAACGAATGGGAACGAACGTGAAGCGCGGAGGTTGGTCTCAATGACGAGTATGTCGTTGTCCTTAGCCATGTACTGGCAGTTGAACGGACCAGAGATGTTGAGTTCCTTGGCAAGAAGCTTTGAGATCTTCTTGATGCGACGCATGGTTTCTACATACAGCTTCTGTGGTGGGAACTGGAGCGTAGCATCGCCCGAGTGAACGCCGGCAAACTCGATGTGCTCCGAGATGGCATAAGCGATGATTTCACCATCCTTGGCAACTGCGTCGAAGTCGATCTCCTTTGCATGCTCGATGAATTTGCTTACTACTACAGGGTGCTTCTTGCTTACGTTTGCTGCAAGCTTGAGGAAACGCTCAAGCTCGTCCTGGTTGGAACATACATTCATCGCAGCTCCCGAGAGTACGTACGATGGACGTACGAGTACTGGGAATCCTACCTTATCAATAAAGTCGTTGATATCGTCCATGCTTGTGAGTGCTGCCCACTCTGGCTGGTCGATGCCGAGGCGGTCGCAAAGGGTAGAGAACTTGTCGCGGTCCTCGCAGTTGTCGATGCTTTCAGGTGTTGTTCCCAGGATTGGAATATTCTCACCGTGCAGACGCATGGCGAGGTTGTTTGGTATCTGTCCACCCGTAGAGACGATGACGCCGTGTGGAGTCTCAAGTTCGATGATGTCGAGTACGCGCTCGAATGTGAGCTCATCGAAGTATAGGCGGTCGCACATGTCGTAGTCGGTCGAAACTGTCTCTGGGTTATAGTTGATCATGATGCTGCGGTAGCCGTTGTTACGGATGGTGTTAAGTGCTTGAACGCCACACCAGTCAAACTCAACACTTGAACCAATGCGATAAGCACCTGAACCGAGCACTACGATCGACTTGCCATCGTTCTCGTACTCGATATCGTTGGCTACACCCGAGTAGGTGACATAGAGATAATTGGTCTGTGCAGGGTACTCAGCAGCGAGTGTGTCAATCTGCTTTACAACAGGAACGACACCCATCTTCTTACGGAATGCACGTACGATGCCAGTAGCCTCTTCCTGCTCGATCTGTCCCTCAAGACCAACGGCACGAGAGATCTGGAAGTCGGTGAATCCCTGTACCTTTGCCTTGCGCATGAGTACAGCATCAACAGCCTTGAGTGATCCCTTGGCTTGAAGTTCGCCGTATGTGTTATAGATGTTGAGGAGTTTGTCAAGGAACCACTTGTCAATCTTTGTAAGATCATGAATCTGATCGATGGTGTAGCCCTGATGGATGGCCTTCTCAACGACAAGGATACGCTTGTCGGTTGGTGCCTTAAGGGCTGCATCGATGTCGTCAATCTTGAGTTCCTTGTTTCCTACAAAGCCGTGAAGTCCCTGTCCGATCATGCGAAGTCCCTTCTGAATTGCCTCCTCGAAGGTACGTCCGATGGCCATTACCTCACCTACGGATTTCATCGAACTGCCAAGCTCACGGTCTACACCACGGAACTTACCGAGGTCCCAACGAGGAATCTTGCAGACTACGTAGTCGAGTGCAGGCTCGAAGAATGCAGATGTGGTCTTTGTGACAGAGTTCTTGAGATCGAAGAGTCCGTATCCAAGACCAAGTTTTGCTGCTACAAAAGCGAGAGGGTAGCCTGTAGCCTTTGAAGCAAGGGCAGACGAACGTGAGAGTCGGGCATTAACCTCGATGACACGATAGTCCTCGCTTACTGGATCGAAGGCATACTGCACGTTGCACTCACCTACGATTCCGATGTGGCGGATGATCTTGATGGCGAGGGCACGGAGCTTATGGTATTCGGAGTTTGTAAGTGTCTGTGAAGGAGCGATGACGATCGACTCACCGGTGTGGATGCCAAGTGGGTCGAAGTTCTCCATGTTACATACTGTGATACAGTTGTCGAAGCGGTCGCGCACTACCTCATACTCGATTTCCTTCCATCCCTTGAGCGACTTCTCAACGAGCACCTGTGGAGAGAATGAGAATGCCTTCTCTGCAAGCTTGTTGAGTTCTTCCTCATTGTCGCAGAAGCCTGATCCGAGTCCGCCGAGAGCATAGGCTGCACGAATGATGACTGGATAACCGAGATCTGCAGCAGCCTTGCGTGCATCCTCAATGTTATCGCAAGCCTGCGACTTGATGGTCTTGACGTCAATCTCATCGAGCTTCTTGACGAAGAGTTCGCGGTCCTCAGTATCAATGATTGCCTGAACAGGAGTACCAAGTACCTCTACGTTGTACTTCTCGAGAATCTTCTGCTCGTAGAGTGCCACACCACAGTTGAGTGCTGTCTGTCCACCGAATGCAAGAAGGATGCCCTGTGGCTTCTCTTTCTGGATGACCTTCTCTACGAAGAATGGAGTGACAGGAAGGAAATAGATCTTGTCAGCTACACCTTCCGATGTCTGTACTGTTGCGATGTTAGGGTTGATGAGGACTGTCTCTATGCCTTCCTCCTTGAGCGCCTTGAGTGCCTGCGAACCAGAGTAGTCGAACTCACCTGCTTCACCTATCTTGAGTGCTCCAGAACCGAGGAGCAGTACTTTCTTTACATTTTCTTTATCCATGTGTAGAGTGATTTTAGAGAAGTTTTACGAAATCGTCAAAGAGGAACTCTGTGTCTACAGGACCGGATGCTGCCTCTGGGTGGAACTGTGCCGAGAACCAAGGGTTCTTCTTGTGCTTGATGCCTTCGTTCGAACCGTCGTTCATGTTGACGAAGAGTGGTTCCCAGTCAGATGGGAGGGTAGCATTGTCGACTGCGTATCCATGATTCTGCGAAGTGATGAAACAACGGTTGGTACCAACCTGCTGCACAGGCTGATTGTGCGAGCGGTGTCCGTACTTGAGCTTATAGATCGATGCTCCTGCAGCCTTGGAAAGCAACTGGTTTCCCATACAGATACCCATGCAAGGGCGTACGTTAGGGTTGGCGAGGAACTTCTTGATGTTCTCAACGGCATCGACCGCAGTATCAGGGTCGCCAGGACCATTGGCAAGGAAGAGTCCGTCAAACTCGAGGTTGTTGAAATCGTAGTTCCAAGGAACTCGGATCACCTCAACTCCACGCTTCAACAGGCAGCGGATGATGTTATGCTTAACGCCGCAATCTACAAGGACAACCTTCTTGCCCGGCTTGCACTTGTTTCCCTTTGGCAACTTGAGTGTCTCGACGTTGCCTTCAACTACATCCGATGGCTTGTAAGTTATGACGTCCTTGCACGAAACCTTCTCTATGTAATTGATTCCTTCGTACTGAGCAGAAGGGATGTTGTCAGGCTCATCGTCAAAGATGATCTTTCCCATCATCACACCATGCTCACGAAGCACCTTTGTAAGCTGGCGTGTGTCGATGCCGGTAATACCTGGCACCTGCTCGCGCTTGAGCCAATCGCCAAGGCTTTCCTTCGCATTCCAATGACTGTAGTCTGTGCTGTAGTCGCTGACGATGATAGCCTCTGCATGTATCTTCTCCGACTCCATGTAGGTAGCTGTACCATTAGGTTCGATAGAGAACTCAGGTACGCCGTAGTTTCCCACAAGAGGGTAGGTGAGTACCATCATCTGACCAGCGTAACTTGGGTCTGTAAGTGATTCTGGATAACCCATCATGGCTGTGTTGAACACAACTTCGCCTGCTACAGGCTTCTCATAACCGAAAGACTGTCCATGAAACTTTGTTCCATCATCGAGGATAAGTGTTACGTTTCGCATATTTCTTACAGTTTTTTGTAGTTATTTTGATGTTTGTATTTAATTGAACTCATTATATATTTTAATAAAAGGAGCCATCGAAAAAAACGAGGCTCCTATATTTAAACTATTCGACAGTAACTGATTTAGCAAGGTTGCGAGGCTGATCAACATCCTTTCCTTTAGCAATTGCAACATAATATGCAAGCATCTGAAGAGGAATAGAAGCGAGCAACGGTTCGAGACACTTCTCTGTCTCAGGCAACTCGATAGTAGCATCAGCAAGCTTCTTGACCGTTTCATCACCCTTGGAGATGATAGCGATAACACGAGCGTGACGTGCCTTGATCTCCTGAATGTTGCTAAGCACCTTATCGTGCAACTCGTTTTGAGTAGCAATAACGACAACTGGCATTTCCTCGTCGATGAGGGCGATAGGACCATGCTTCATTTCCGCTGCTGGATAACCTTCTGCATGAATGTAACTGATCTCCTTCAACTTCAAAGCGCCTTCGAGTGCAACTGGATAGTTGTAGCCGCGGCCCAGATAGAGGAAGTTGTGAGCGTAAGTGAATACTCGCGAGATGTCCCTGATCATGTCGCCTTGCTCCAAGAGTTGCAGCATAAGCGAAGGGATGTTTTCGAGAGCGCTGATGACAGTAGTGTAACGCTGCTGGTCGACAGTACCACGCTCCTTTCCAAGTGCAAGAGCGAGCATCGTGAGCACCGTAACCTGTCCAGTAAATGCCTTTGTACTTGCAACACCAATTTCTGGACCTACATGGATGTAGGAACCGGTGTGAGTAGCACGAGCTATACTTGAGCCGATGGCGTTACAAATGCCGTAGATGAAAGCACCTTTGCTCTTGGCCAACTCAATGGCTGCAAGAGTGTCGGCAGTTTCGCCCGACTGGCTTATGGCTATCACAACATCCTGATTGTTGATGACAGGATTGCTGTAACGGAATTCACTTGCGTATTCGACCTCAACAGGAATCTGACAGAAGTCTTCAATCAACTGCTTGCCGATAAGGCCAGCGTGCCAGCTTGTACCACACGCAACGATGATGATGCGTCGTGGATTGATGAGATGCTTGCGATTGTCAATGATTGCAGAGAGAGTCACATTGTTGGCTTCAACGTTGATTCGTCCACGCATACAGTCCTTCAGACAGTCTGGCTGCTCATAGATCTCCTTGAGCATGAAGTGTGGGTAACCACCTTTCTCTATCTGTGCGAGGTTGAGATCGACCTCTGTGACATCGTGGTCAACCTTTGTGTTGTCGAAATCCACGTATTGTGGCTCTTTGTTGCGATTGAGAACTACAATGTCCTCATCATCGAGGTATACTACCTTATTAGTATATTCTATAATAGGAGAAGCATCGCTTCCGATGAAGAATTCCTCTTCACCTATACCAACTACGAGTGGCGAACTCTTTCTGGCTGCGATTATCTCATCAGGATTGTCCTTGTCAAGAATGGCAATTGCGTATGCACCGATTACGGAACGAAGGGCTGAACGTACTGCGGTGAGGAGGTCAACCTTCGATGTTGTCTTGATATAATCAATCAACTGGATAAGAACCTCTGTGTCGGTACTGCTCTTGAATTCCACACCTTTCTCAATAAGCTGCTTTTTGAGAACCGAATAATTCTCAATGATACCATTGTGGATCATTGCAAGCGATCCAGAACTGGACATGTGTGGGTGAGCATTAGCGGTGTTAGGTTCACCATGAGTAGCCCATCTGGTGTGTGCGATTCCAACAGTTCCGCTTATGTCCTTATCCGAGGCATAAGCTTCAAGATCTGCAACCTTTCCTTTGGCTTTGTAAACGTTGAGTTTGTGTTCGTCTGTCAAAAGTGCGACGCCAGCACTATCATATCCTCTGTATTCAAGTCGTTTCAGACCTTTTATCAGTACTGGATATGCATTTCTTTTACCTAAATATCCTACAATTCCGCACATAACTTTTGGGTGTATATGTAAAAATTTCGGCAAAGATACGAAAAGACTTGAAATTATTGATACCTAAATGAATTTTTTTTCATAATTTTGCACCAAATTTTAATCATTCAATGACAATATGGAAGAAATAAAGCCAGTCAAGTCACACCTTAGACTTGTACTTACCATACTTTGGAGTCTTACTTTATGCTTCATTCTGGGAGCAGTATTTTTCGTTTATGCCATCTCAAAGGGATGGCTTGGGGACTTGCCTCCTGTGAGCGATTTGCAGAACCCAATCAATAAGTATGCTTCGAGGGTTTACTCTTCGGATGGTGAACTGATAGGTACATGGTGCTATGCGTCGGAGAACCGTGTTATTGTACCTTACGATTCGCTACCGGATAATCTGGTCAATGCACTTGTGGCTACGGAGGATGTACGATTCTATGACCACTCAGGTGTCGACATCAAGGCCCTCGGTCGTGCTATTATTAAAAGAGGTATACTGCGTCAGGCATCAGCCGGTGGTGGATCGACCATTACGCAGCAGCTTGCCAAGCAGCTCTATACAGATGTAGCCAAGGATGCCGGCAAGCGTATCATGCAGAAACCGCTTGAGTGGTACATCGCCGTGCAGCTGGAGCGATTCTATACAAAGGAGGAAATCATTACGATGTATTTCAATTACTTTGATTTCCTTTACAATGCCGTGGGCATCAAGAATGCTGCCAAGACATACTTCGGCAAGACCACTATTGACCTTTCACTTGAAGAGTGTGCAACACTCGTTGGTATGTGCAAAAATCCATCATTGTACAACCCTAAGCGATTCAACGAGCGCAGCCGCGAGCGCCGTAATGTAGTTCTTGCCCAGATGCTTAAGGCTGGCTTCATAACAAAGGAGGAATATGAGGAGACAAAGGAGAAGCCTCTTGAGGTTGGTGCATTCCATGTTGAAGACCATAAGGAAGGTCCTGCTCCTTACTTCCGTGAATACCTTCGCCGCATAATGATGGCTCAGAAACCGGAGCGCAAGAACTATGCAAGTTGGCAGGGACAACAGTTCCATGACGACTCTGTGGCATGGGAGACGAATCCTATCTATGGATGGTGCAACAAGAACCGCAAGAAGAATGGTACCAACTACAATATCTATACTGATGGCTTGAAGATTTACACTTCGATCGATACTCGCATGCAGAAGATGGCGGAGGATGCACTCTTCGAACATGTGGCAACCTATCTGCAGCCTAATTTCGAACGCGAGATAAAGGGCTCTGCCATTGGACCTTATCGCAACCTTAAGCTTTCTCAGGTCAATAAGATCATCGACCGTGCTGTACGACAGAGCGAACGTTATCGTGTGATGAAGGCTGATGGAATGTCGGATGAAGAAATCATGAAGGCATTCAACACTCCTATAACGATGTCTGTATTTAAATATGGTACGCGCTATGATAATCCTGAAGAAGTGGAAGTGACCATGTCGCCACGCGATTCCATTATCTATTATAAGAAATTCCTGCGTGGTGCAGTTTGTGCCATCGATCCTACAAACGGACACATGCTTGCCTATGTGCCTGGATTGAACTTCAACTATTTCCAGTACGACAATATCTTTGTAGGACATCGTCAGGTAGGATCAACCATCAAGCCATTGCTTTATTCCCTTGCCATTCAGAATGGATGGACGCCTTGCGACGGCATTAATGCCAGCCCTCACAACTATGGAGGTTGGACCCCAAAGGGTAGTGCACTCGGTTATGTGTCGCTTACTACAGCGCTTACTCATTCCAACAACCATGCTTCGGTAGCATTGCTTAATGAACTCACACCTCAGTCGTTCCTCGATTACTTGGAGAATGACCTAAAGGTAAGCACCTATTCCTTCGGCCGCAATCTTACCATCGCTCTCGGATCGGGCGATGTAAGTGTAGGTGACATGGCAAGTGCTTATACAGTATTCCCTGGCATGGGTGTGCATTACTCGCCATTGCTCGTAACTCGCATTGAGGATTCGGAAGGCAATGTGATCGCATCATTCTCTCCTCAGGTGAATGAGGTGATGAGCAAGGAGAAGGCTTTCCAAATGATTACAATGCTGCGCTCGGTGATCAACAATGGTACAGGTCGTGCACTCCGTGGAAGTGGATACAATATTACAGCCGACCTTGGTGGAAAGACAGGTACTACGAACGATAATGCCGATGGTTGGTTTATCGGTTTCTGCCCTAAGCTTGTTGTTGCTTGCTGGGTAGGAGGTGAGGACCGCGATATTCACTTCGGCAGCATGGCATACGGACAAGGTGCTCGTGCCGCTCTACCTGTGTTTGGAAAGCTGATGAATAAGATCTATTCGAAGAATCTTCTTGGCATCTGCCAGACCGACTCGTTCGACATTCCTCGTAGCTTTAGCCCTTGTGTCTCAGAACTTGATGGCTTGCAGTCGGCCAAGAGCATGATTGATGTTGAGGAAGACGAGCCAGAAGCATTTGATTTCTAATCTAATTAAATAAGGATACAAATATGAAATATATAGGAATAATCCCTGCACGCTATGCGTCAACCCGTTTTCCTGCCAAGCCATTGGCAATACTTGGAGGCAAACCAGTCATCCAGCGTGTTTATGAACAGGTGAATGGTGTGCTTGACGATGCTGTCGTGGCAACTGACGATCAACGCATATTCGATGCCGTTGAGGCTTTCGGCGGAAAGGTTGTTATGACATCTACCGAACATAGGAGTGGTACGGACCGCTGCTACGAAGCGCTGACGAAGGTAGGAGCTGACAACTTCGATGTCGTTGTGAACATACAGGGCGACGAACCGTTCATCCAGCCACAACAGCTCGAGGCTGTGCGTGATTGCTTCTCTGACGATTCGGTCGACATTGCTACGTTGGTTAAGCCGTTTACTGTAGCTGATGGCTTTGCTGCACTTGAGAACGTGAATTCGCCAAAGGTTGTGGTGAATAAGAATATGGAGGCCCTTTACTTCTCACGAAGCATCATACCTTACATGAGAGGAAAGGAACATGACGAATGGCTTCCAAACCACACCTATTATAAGCATATAGGACTGTACGCATACCGGTCGGACGTGCTTCGCCAGATAACATCCCTT
Organism: Bacteroidaceae bacterium; assembly: GCA_024401225.1. Taxonomy (GTDB): domain Bacteria; phylum Bacteroidota; class Bacteroidia; order Bacteroidales; family Bacteroidaceae; genus Minthosoma. The sequence continues at coordinate 25,374 of JAKSLM010000030.1, forward strand.
CCACAGGGTACTCTTGAGCGAGTAGAGTCGCTTGAGCAGTTGCGTTGGTTGGAGAATGGCTTTAAGATTAAGGTTGGCATCAGCGAGATTGAAACTATCGGCATTGATACTCCCGACGACTTGGCTCGTGCAGAAGAATATCTCCAAAATCTTATTGCCAAGCACTAAATGACAATCGAGGCGGAAAACGCAAAAACGTTGCTTTGCCGTCTAATTTCGCCTCTGTTACGTTCTACGGTTGATTTCGACACCCCCTCGAAATGATGATATAAAAGCGAAAATGGGCAAATTTGACCCCGTTTTCGCTTTTTTAAGGTTTTTGTGCGTTGTTGTAATGATATTTATTATTATCTTTGCATGAAAATAATAGGAAACTTACAAATATATTAAATGGAAGATTTAGACAGAATAATTAAAGTTGACATCAACGAGACCATGAAACAGTCTTATATCGACTACTCAATGTCGGTAATTGTTTCACGTGCCCTTCCTGATGTCAGAGACGGATTCAAGCCTGTGCATCGCCGCATTCTCTACAGCATGGATGAGAATGGTATCACATCTGATAAGCCAACACGTAAGTGTGCTCGTATCGTCGGTGATGTGCTCGGTCACCTTCACCCACACGGCGACTCGTCTGTCTACGGTGCCCTCGTACGTTTGGCTCAGCCTTGGGCTATGCGTTACACGCTCGTAGATGGTCAGGGTAACTTCGGTTCGGTCGATGGTGATGGTGCTGCTGCCATGCGTTACACCGAGGCTCGCCTTAGCAAGATAGGTGAGGCAATGCTTATGGATATCGATAAGGAGACTGTAGACATGGAACCAAACTTCGACAACTCGGAGATGGAGCCAACAGTTCTTCCTACCCGTATTCCTAACCTCCTCGTTAATGGTGCTACAGGTATTGCTGTAGGTATGGCAACCAACATTCCTACACACAACCTTGGCGAAGTAATTGACGGATGCGTTGCATTCATCGACAACTCCGAACTCACCAGCACAGAGTTGATGCACTACATCAAAGCTCCTGATTTTCCTACAGGTGGTGTAATCTGTGGTATCGATGGCGTTCGTGAGGCTTATGAGACAGGTCGTGGACGTGTGGTCGTTCGCTCAAAGACTGAGATCGAGAACGATGGTTCGCACGACAAGATCATTGTAAACGAGATTCCTTATAATGTAAATAAGTCAGAACTCATCAAGAAGATTGCTGACCTCGTAAACGAAAAGCGTATCGATGGTATCAGCAATGTCAACGATGAGTCCGACCGTGAGGGTATGCGTATCGTTATCGACGTGAAGCGCGATGCCAACGCCAATGTTATCCTCAACAAGCTTTATAAGCTCACAGAGTTGCAGTCAAGCTTCTCAGTAAACAGCATTGCCATTGTCAACAAGCGACCAAAGCAGTTGTCACTTCGCGACATGATCAAGTGCTTCGTCGACCATCGTCATGACGTTACTATACGTCGCACTCGCTACGAGAAGCGTAAGGCAGAGGAGCGTGCTCATCTTCTTGAAGCTCTCATCGTGGCATCCGACAATATCGATGAGGTAGTACAGATCATCAAGGGTTCAAAGAATCCTCAGGAAGCACAGCAGAAACTCATGGCTCGCTTCGGCTTCGATGAGCCACAGGCCAAGTATGTTGTTGAGATGCGTCTCAGCCAGCTTACAGGCCTGCAGCAGGAGAAGCTTCATGCTGAGTACGATGAACTCCAGAAGCTCATCCAGTACCTCCTGCAGATTCTTGACGATCCTGAGCTTTGCAAGAAGGTCATGAAGGACGAGCTTCTTGAGGTTAAGGAGAAGTTCAACGATGAGCGTCGCACTGTGATTGACTATACTGCTTCTGAAAACTTCAACCCAGAAGACTTCTATCCAAATGAGCCAGTGGTTATTACTGTCAGCCATCTTGGATACATCAAGCGTACAGCGCTCAGCGAGTTCCGCACTCAGGCTCGTGGCGGTGTAGGTTCAAAGGGTGGCTCTGCTCGTCAGAGCGACTTCATTGAGCACATCTATCCTGCTATGACTCACAATACAATGATGTTCTTCACTCAGAAGGGACGTTGTTTCTGGATGAAGGTTTACGACATCCCTGAAGGCGACAAGACATTCAAGGGACGTGCCGTTCAGAACCTTCTCAACATCGACAGCGATGATAAGGCAACAGCATTCATCTGTATTGAAAACATCAATTGCGAGGAGTTTGTCAATAGCCACAACCTTATCTTCTGTACTCGCCAGGGTATCATCAAGAAGACATCGTTCGAGAACTATTCACGTCCACGTTCAAACGGACTTATTGCCATCAACCTCAATGAGGGCGATAGCGTAGTAGAGGTATTGCTCACCAATGGCGAGGAAGAAATCCTCATTGCCAACCGCAATGGTCGTGCCATCCGCTTCAACGAGAATACTGTCCGCAACATGGGCCGTGGTGCTACTGGTGTTCATGCCATCCGTCTCGATGATGATGAGGATGAGGTAGTAGGTATGATCTCTCTCCGCAAGCCAGAAGGCATTGATGACGACCTCGTCAAGCTCGAGGCTGCCGAAAGCGCAGAGGAACGCGATGCCGTGCTCGACGCACTCAAGGAGAAGTATCCTGTCATCCCAACCATTCTCGCTCTCTCAGAGAAGGGGGTTGGTAAGCGTACAGCATTCTATGAGTACCGCATCACCAACCGTAACGGTAAGGGTGTTAAGACTATCAACATCACCGATAAGACTGGTAAGCTCGTTGCCTTCAAGAAGGTTACAGAGGAGAACGATATCATGATCATCAACAAGAGCGGTGTGACTATCCGTCTTGCGGTGACAGACATCAAGCAGTCGAGCCGTAACACTCAGGGCGTTAAGCTCATCGACATTGCTAAGCGCAACGACGTCATCTCAAGCGTCTGCGTAGTAGAGCATGTTGACGAACCGGATGAGCCAGAGTACGATGAGAATGGCAATCCTATCATCCCTCTCGATGAGAATGGCAACCCAATCGTTTCGACCGAGGCAGCGCAGGAACCAGCAACTGAGGATACAGCGTCAGAAAGTTAAGATAACAAAACAAAAATAACTAACCGCTTTCCCGATCGTCCGCTTGCTTATGGCAGGTGGATGTGACGGAAGCAAATAATTCTACTAAGTATGAAGAAATTAATGTTTATCGCAGCTGCAGGTCTCATTGCACTCTCTGCAAGCGCACAGGACAAGGAAGCTCTCAAGCTCGAGAAGAAGGCTATCAAGGAGGCTGAACAGCTTGTCAAGAAGGCTCAGAGCACTTTTGATGGTTGCATTGCCAACCCTCAGATGGGCCGTAAGGAGACTAATTTTGAAAAGCTCGATGGTGCTCGTGACCTTATCGATCAGGCACTTGGCAACAAGTACCTCACTGACAATGTTCAGCTCTACAAGGTTGCTGCCGACATCTATAATCAGTACTACAGCAAGCTCGAGAAGGAAGTTGCTGCCGACGAGAGCAAGCAGCCAGAGTTCCTCGGTACTGCTCAGAAGGTTGCTACTTACTGCATGAAGTACGACTCGCTCTATAATCTCGATCCAAAGAAGAAGGAACCAGAGTACAAGACTGCTCACACTCTCTATCAGACTATCGGTATCAACCCAATCCTCAAGCTCCTCATGGCTGCTCAGACAAAGTCTAACAGCGATGATCAGGCAGAAATCAAGTCAGCAGCAGGCTATGCAGATGTAGTTGTTAATGCTCTTACAAAGTCAGGCCTCTTCAAGGACTTCACTCACGACAACAAGGCTGAGTGGATTGACTACGCTAAGGTGTTCAAGGCTCAGTCGCTCGTTAATGTAGAAGGTGCTGATCCTGCAAAGGTTGAGGACGCATACATGCAGCTCAAGGGCACAAAGTATGAGGCTACAGCATATCAGGCACTTGCTAACTTCTATAAGGAGAAGGACAAGAACAAGTTCGTTGAGTATCTTAAGCTCGGTATGGAAAAGGGTGGTGACGAGGCTTATCCTACATTCGCTTTCCAGCTTATGATGTACCAGTTCCAGAACGAATTGAAGGACGACTGCTTGAAGACTATCCAGGATATCAAGGTTAAGTGCCCAGACAATGACAACACAGTACGTGCTTACCTCATGGAGGGTCAGATCTACTTCGAGAAGAAGGACTTCGAGAAGGCAGAGAAGTTGTTCCGCGAGGCTGTTGAGAAGTTCCCAGACGAGGAGCAGGCTATCCCAATGCCAGCACGTTCAGCTTGGATGAAGGCTCAGACTACTCAGGACAAGAAGGATATGCAGCACGCTATCGACCTCTTCAAGGAACTTCAGGAGAAGTACCCAGACAATTCTGACTTCTGGGGTGAGCCACTCTACATCCTCTACAACAATGTAAGCAACTTCAAGGAGCGTGATAAGTACAAGAAGTACTATAACGTTAAATAAAGTTTTTTCTATTGATGAAATTTAAATCTATTATACTCTTTATGGCAGCACTGTGTATTTGCAGTGCTGCTTTTTCACAGGATAACAAGGCTGCTGGTCAGGGACAGAAGGGTGCCAAGGCTCCTCAGTACAAGGTCTCTGCCACCATTAAGTCTGCCCGTACACTTATCAAGGCGGCAAACTATTCAAAGGCAAACGATGAGATTGCCAAGGCATTCAAGCAACACAAAGAAGCAAAGCAAAACACTACACTCCACAGCTTACAGCTCAATTGCCTCTACCAGATGGCTTTGGCTGAAAACAAAAAGATGTATCTGAACAACAAGACAGATACAGCTACTTACTTTTCTTATATTTATAATATGTACGCGTGTGCGCTGGATTGCGACTCGCTTGAGTCGATTCCGAACGAGAAGGGTAAGGTCGACTATCACTATCGCGACTCTCATGCAGCCAAGCTGATAGAGTTTCGCAAAAATCTTGGCATGTCGGGCCGTTTCTTCTATCGAAAGAAGGACTATGCCAATGCCTATAAATATTTTGACTATTACTATACGACAAAATCGTCACCTATCCTGAACAAGGGCAAGTACCGCATCACGGATGAGAACGATTCGGTCGAATATGCATACTTATGTGCTGTCAGCGCTTTCGGAGCAAAGAAGTACGATGGGGTGAAGAGGTATATTGATGTGGCTGTAATGGATACCGCTCTCCGTGCTCAGCTTATGGAGATAGGAGTGAAGTCGTATTTCGCACTTAATGATACCGTTAGTGCTATGAAGATGCTGAAGGAAGGCTTCTCGCTCTATCCCGAGACAGAGTTCTTCTACATGTCTCTTGTCAATAGCTATAATGAGAAGGGAAAGTATTCCCGATCGCTGCAGTTCACCGACTCCTTGCTATCGAAGGTTAAGCCTAACCGCAACCTCTATTATATCAGAGGCAAGGTGCAGGACATGCTTGCCCAACCTGATTCGGCACTTGTCTCTTACCAGAAGGCTATAGAGCTGAAGGGCGATGATGCTGAGTCGTATGCAGCAATAGGCAACATCTACTTGTCGAAGGGACAGGCGGCCTACCAGTCGTTCAACCTTCCGCTCTCGCATCCGAAATACTCAAAGCAGCGCTCTGCCATCATGGACATATTCAAGAAGGCACAATCGGCATTCGAATCTGCCCGCCAGTTGCAGCCGTCAGCTACGGCTTTGTGGAAGAATGGACTTCGCGATGTATACTACCGCTTGAACCTTGGAAAGCAATTGCAGGAGCTTGAAGGCATGAAGTGACCTTTGGCCTAAGGGGTGTAATGAGCGTTCGTTCAAGGTCTGAAGTGACCGTGTCCTAAGGCTTGAACATGACAACTTTCTTGCTCTCTAAGCCGTTGATGCGGTAAGTGTAGGTTGCCTTCACCAAGCTTTCGCCGTTGTCCTTCATGAGTTCAAGGTGCAGCTCCGACTTCTCGCTCAGCGCCAGTATGGCTGTGGTGTCGGTCAGTTCCTTCAATACAGTAGCACCTCCGAGCTTGTTCTTTACCTCGGCCTTCATCTTTGCCTCCATGTAGTCAACCAGGTCAAGGCGGTTGTTGAGCGTGAGTAGGGGAGTGATACTGTCTGGAAGCGTCTTCAGCACATCGCTCATTGTCTGGGCATTAGCACAGAGCGAAGCGGCAGCAAATATGAATATTGATAATACTTTCTTCATGATAACATCTAAATTTTCTGCAAAGATAAGCAATTTTCCTTACACACGTGCGTGCATTAGTATTTTTTATACTTATGTGCTTGCATTTGCGCTGTCTGCCAATGCTCAGATACAGGAAAGGAATGCGGATGGAGGCGTTGACTATGAGATTGGTGATGTGACACGCACCACCGATGATGGCGACCTCACTCCTGAGTATCTTGCAAAGATTGATTCGCTGATGCAGGTCTATGAAGAAGAAAAGATGGTACGCGACCTCATCAAGAAGATTGAATACCAGCAGATAGACGAAGAGAAGACGTTTGACATCCGTTCGGTCACTCCATTGCTTCAAGGCTCCGTCCATCTCATCACTCAGCGAGGTTACATCAGGCAGCAGGCACAGTTCGCTACCCACAATATGGACGCCGCATCCTACTCCGCTGCCCTTGCTCCATTGGCTATCAATTGGGCGCTGAAAGCGGCGGGAGTGAAGAGTCGCAGTTCTGCTCGCCGCATGGCTACTGCCAATCTTATGACCTATGCCTTGGTTGAGGGACTGTCGCTCGGCACCAAATACTCTGTCAGCGAGATACGTCCCGACCGCACCGATCGCCACTCCATGCCATCGGTCAAGAGTGCTCTTGCCTTTGCCTCAGCTACAATCCTCTCGCGCGAGTATGGGCATCTGTCGCCTTGGGTGTCGATAGGCAGCTATGTGGCTGCTACGGGAACGCAGTTTCTTGATATCCGTTCCAATCGACATTGGCTGCACGACTCATTCATCGGAGCAGGCATAGGAATGCTTTCGGCTAATATTGGTTACTTCCTGAGCGACAGAATCTTTGGCGATGGCGACATCAATACCTTCGAACTTCGCAAGCGCGACCTCTTTCGTCTCAACAAGATGTACAATTGTCCTTCTGCCATCTCGTTCGTTTCCGGCTCGGAGTTTGGCAACCGCATGATCGACATTGCCAATCATCGGGTGAAGCTTGGTTCATGCCTCTCGGCAGGTGTCGAAGCGTCGTGGTTCATCAATCCTAACTTCTCGCTTGAGGCCATAGCACTCATGTCCGATAGCCAGGCGAAGGTGATGACCGCTGGAGGCGCTGCCGGTGCGACAACGGGTGAGGACGACTATTTCACGGGCGATAACTTCTCCATCTATCATTTCGATGTGGGTGCAAAGCTGTCTGCTCCGCTCATGCTTCCTGATAGGGCTGGAGTGCGCATCCTTGCAGGTGTGCGTACCACTTCGGGCATGACATTCATGCGCGATGCTACTGAGCTGCAACTTGATTCGCAGACACGCTTTGAGCTGGGATGCGGATTCTCGTACGATGCTCTCGATACTCACAATTATTCTCTTGGATTCTCCTTCGATTATCGTCACGCATTTGCATCCTTCATGAAGAATAGGTATAGCTTCTATACCGTCTACCGGATCCTGTTTTGATAGAGGAGGGGAAAGATGATGTTCTTCCTTTTAAGTGTTATTGTTTTTGATGATTTTCAGTCATATATAAAAAAGAGGGCGTCGTAATGACGTCCTCTTGTCTTGTTTGCTTCGGAATGAAGATTATGCCTCAGCTGGAGCTTCCTCTTCAGCAGTTGCAGCTTCAGCAGCGGCCTCAGCAGCAGCAGCGGCAGCAGCAGCCTTCTTCTCAGCTACCTTAGCAGCCAATGCAGCGTTTGCCTTCTTCTCAGCCTCAAGGCGAGCAGCGAGGTCAGCCTTCTTGTCAGCAGCCTTCTTGTCAGCAGCCTTAGCAGCCTTAGCAGCCTTCTCTGACTTCCATGCCTCAAACTTCTTGTCAGCAGCAGCCTCGTCGAATGCGCCCTTCTTTACACCACCAAGGAGGTGCTTCTTGAGGTATACGCCCTCGTCTGAGAGGATGTTCTTAACAGTAGTTGTTGGCTGTGCACCTGTGAGTACCCAGTAGAGGGCACGCTCAAAGTTGAGGTCTACAGTTGCAGGGTTAGTGTTTGGATTGTAAGTACCGAGCTTCTCGATGAACTTACCATCACGCTTAGCGTCTGCGTTAGCGATTACGATTGAATAGAAAGCGTAGTTCTTACGACCATGACGCTGAAGTCTAATTCTTGTTGCCATTTTGTTTGAAAAAAGTTTATTATCGAAAGCGTGAGGATACAATTATCCTTCTGCACTTTCAATGGGTTAATGACTGTGTCACCAGCTCGTGGTGACGTGAATTGGTGTCGCTATCTCGTAACGACGATGCAAAGTTACGACTTTTTTCTTCATTTTTAATGAAAAACGAGAAACTTTCGCTCCAAACCGTAAAAAAAAACACTATAAATAGATGTTATGTGCAAAATAAATGATAAATTTGCATGTTGATTGTAATCTATATTTTGCAAAATGAAGGACAAGATAGAGCATTCGGGCACCATAGTGTCCATTGTCGGCAATGATGTAAAGGTTCGTATACTGCAAGCTGCCGCATGCTCTGGCTGCAAGGCCAAGTCGATGTGCACATCTTCCGAACAGAAGGAGAAGTATGTTGATGTCAATGTGTCCTTCCCCGAACGCTATGCGGTTGGGGAGGAGGTATTGGTGTGCAGCACCCTCACCGCGGGCAAGGTTGCCGTATGGCTTGCCTTTGGTGGTCCTCTCGTCATCATCTGCCTGTGGGCGTTCGTCGGCACCCTGGTGCTGCATCTCCACGAGCTGCTTACCTGCGGCATCATGTTCCTCCTGCTTGCCATCTATTTTGTGGTTATGCATCAGGTCGAGAAGCGCTACTTGAAGAAGGTACTCACCTTTTGGATTGAAAAATACAATAATTAATCAATAAATAAACACTAACTAACAAACTTATGAACGTAATTCTAATTGCTGTAGCTGTCTTGGGACTCATAGGTCTTATCCTTGCGGTAAGCATCTTTGTGGTCGGCAAGAAGTTTGCGGTTGTAGAAGATCCGCGTATCGGACAGGTTGCAGAGGTACTTCCTGGTGCAAACT
>JAKSLM010000031.1 GCA_024401225.1 Bacteroidaceae bacterium
TTTGTTATTTATAGTTTCGCTCATGGAAAGGCCCCAGGTGGTCAACTGAGTAGTTGCCATTCCCTCATAAAAATGTGGATTCAGTATGGGTGATCCCTCATAAAAGTGTAGATTTTTGATGTATATTCCCACTGATTTGTGTAATAATACTTGCGTAATTGACTTATATTTAGTACTTTTGCAGCACGAAGATATCAATATTCTATATCTGTAAACTTATGGATCTAAACGAATTCATCTTTTTTGAAGAAAGCGAACGCGAATATGAGGAAGAGCGTCGCAGAGAACAGGAGTACGACAGCGAGGATGCGGATAACGATGACGAGGAGTAGGTATGGGAATGTTTTCTGACGATCCTGTGATGGATGCTTCATTGTTTGACTTGTTCTCGTCTGGTGGCGGTGGTTCATCAGGCGGAGGCAATAGCGATGGTGGGGGATGCGGTGGATGCCTCCTCATATTCATCGTTTTGTCGCTGCTTGCTTGGGGCATGAAGTGCTGCAGGGATGTGCAGGATGCAAAAGAACATGAGATTTGGCTACGCAACGAACAGAGGTATAGCGACTCGGTGATGAATGCATGGGATGAATATGAGAGGTTGTATGAATATGAGAGGAGCATCAGACGCGATTCGTTCGACCGCCCAGCAATGAATGAGGATTACCCGTCGGCATCATCATCCCACTCTTCGTCACCTTCTCGTTACCATAAGGGTGGTTACTACTACGATGGATATGAATATGGCGAATACGATTCGGAGGGGTATGATCGTAATGGGTATGACAGGGATGGTTATGACAGAGATGGATATGATGAGGAGGGTTACGATTCGGAAGGCATAGATGATGAGGGGTACGATGAGTACGGCAATTACGCTGACGAGGAGTGAATTGGGAATTATGTTATCGCGAAGCGCTTGGAGCGCAGCGGAAAGAATTAAGAATTATGTTATCGTCCGCAGGACGGTTCTTGGCAAGCCAGGCGCTACGCGATGAGGAGCGCAGCGGAAAGAATTAAGATTTAGGGGAAATATAAAATATAAGAACAAAGGCTACCGACCCTTGATGAGTCGGTAGCCTTTGTGTGTAATGAGACATGTGCCTTTTGCACAATCGGTGTATTGTCTTTGCCGAGGCTTTACTTTGTCTTTTTGAACAAGTTTGGGAGGAATCGGTAGTAGAGGAGATGGCGCCATGTAGACCAGTCGTGGCCTCCGTATCCGCCTGCGTAGTATTCGTGCTTGATGCCATGAGCATTGAGGGCATCGACGAGTCCCTTGACACGAACGTTGAACATGCCCTTTTCCTCTTCTGTGCCCTGGCCAATGAACAGGTAGTCGATCTTGTCGTTTACGTTCTTGGTGTTCATGAAGGTAGGCATGGTCTTTTCAGGATTGTTGTCGCCTGCACTCAGCACTCCGAAGTTTGCAAACAGGTCGAGGTTTTTCTCCATTCCGCTGAAGATGGTGTGTCGTCCACCCATGGAAAGACCTGAGATGGCGCGGCCGTGTGGGTTGGCAATGGTGTTGTAATGGCTATCAACGAATGGGACGATGACCTCACGAAGCTCGCGAGCCATGACATCGAAGGTGAGGTCGGCATGCTTTGGATGGTTGCGGTGTACGACCTGGTTGTTGATGATGGCGATGATCATTGGGGTTGACTTGCCTTCTGCAAGGAGGTTGTCCATGATGAAGTTCACACGTCCGTCGTACATCCAGTTTGAAGGAAGTTCGCCGCTACCTCCCATGAGGTAGAGTACTGGGTACTTCTTCTTAGGATCGAATGTAGGAGGGGTGTAGACGTACATGTCGCGTTCGCCTCCAGTCACGGAGCTTGTGTAGATGTGGCGTGTGATGGATCCGTGTGGAACAGGCTTGGCATCGTACCATTGTGGCTCGTCGCCATGGATGATGAGTTCGCTGTATGGAGGCATTGCTGTGAATGCTGCATACGTATTGTTTGGATCGGCCATGCTCACGCCATCGATGACGATGTTGTACTGATACATATCCACTGGCAGCGGACCAATCTTAAGTGTCCAGATGCCGTCCTCGCCCTTGGTGAATGGGAGTGGATTCTTCTCGTGCATCACGGTAAGCATAGCGCCCGACAGCTTCACTTCGTTGGCCTGAGGTGCCTTGATGCGGAAGATGACGGTGTGGTCGTCGTTTACCTGTGGAGAGTTGAGCGATGCGCTGAAAGGGATGAGTCCTTCTGTGTCCTTCTGTGGATTGTGACTAAGGTTTACGTTCGATTGCTGTGCATTTGCAGCTCCGCACACGCAGAGCGAAATGGCAAGGATCTGTAGTTTCTTTAGCATAATAGTTTGGATTTTTGGAAGTATAAGTAATTCTTTAGAGTTGTTTATTTAACGTCAAGAAAATCTTTTACATACTGATTGGATAAAGTACGCTCCTTTGGGTTGAAGCCATGACCTGCCTTGTCTATTATCTTTATTGTGGCATTCTGGTAGGTCTTAACGGCTCGCTCGGAATAGTCGAGTGGTACGACCTTGTCGTCAGTACCATGAACTATGAGCACTCTGCCCTTGTAGTTGCCTATTGTCTCAAATGGCTTCATAGGACGGATGTCCATCATGAATTTCTTGCCGAGCTTCACGCCCCAGATTTCAGATACTTCTGGTATGTCCTCTACACGTGGATAGCGCTCATTCCAGTTGTCAGGAATGCATAGGGCAGGGTAGATGAGTATCAGGTTGCTGATCTTCTTCTTCAGTTCGGCTGCTGCAAGAGCGGAAACGAGTCCTCCCTGGCTTTCGCCGATGAGTACGATACGCTTCTTGTCTATGTTTTTCTGTTTCTGGAAGTACTTCACGATGGTCTTCAGCGCCTCCTTCTCGTCTGTGACGGACATGTTCATGGTGTTGTTGTCGCTCTGGCTGTTTACAGAACCACATGGGAAGTCAAATGTATAGACCGCATATCCAAGGTCGTTGAGTGTCTTGAAGTAGTCGCGTCCGAAATGATGCGTGCCGTTGAATCCATGGCTGATGATGGCGATGCCATGTTTCTTAGCGTCGGATGCTGGTTCGCTGATAATGCCGTAGATGCTTTTCTCAGAGGAATAAGGTATACGGAGTACCTTGTCCTGAGCCCTACCTGCCATGCAGATAAATAAGGAAATGAGTAATAGGATTGTTCTCATAGGAGTAATTAGATATTGTCCTCCGACCATAGACGGACGATGTGGACTGTTCATGTTGTTTAACGACTCAAATTAGCGTTGTGTTCATCTACTCTATTAATGATTGCTTATTCGATGTAGCGCACCTTTTCTTCGTTGCGAGGCTTTGCATCAGGAGCTTCGTCTGGATAGCCGAGGACAATACAGTAAAGCAATTTGTAACCCTCAGAGAAGTCGAGCTTTGTCATGAAGGGTGATGCAGACTCTGAGGTGTTGCCATTACTTCTTGATAGCCTTGATAAGCTGATCGCTGATGGCCTGCATGCCCTTGATCGAAGGATGTCCGTTCTGCTTTTCGATGTCAACGAGTTCGATGAGCTGCACATTATAGTGCTTGCAGATTTCACGGGTTGACTCATTGATCTCCTCCTTGAGCTCGGAATTGAGTATCGAATAGATCACGGCCTTAGGGTAGAGGGTATGGAGCTTGTTGAGCAGGCAAGCCAATGCAGGGCGGAAAGCCTTGCAGTCTTCGTCGGTCCAGTCGGCATACTTGTATTCACCTATTGGAGAGTTTGCCCAGGCATCGTTTGTACCACCAAACAGGAAGATGATGTCAGGATTGCCCAACATGCCTGCACGTGCGTTGAACGATGAGGAAGTCACATCTCGGCGTCCGTAGCCTGTGTTGCAGATGGTAGTACCTCCCCACGAGTTATTCTTGTCGAGTTCATAACCCATAGCTTTGATATAGAGGCTCCACCAAGTCTGTTCCACCTTGGTCACATCATTACGGTCGTTAGGGTAGAAAGGAGCATAACCTTCAGGATTTGCGCCCTGGAATGTTGAATACGAGTCGCCAAGAACGGATACCTTCTTGACCTGTGCCGAGGCGATGACTGTAAATGCCATCAGCACGAATAATGTGAAAATCTTTTTCATTTTGTTCAAGTTAGTTAAGTGATTGTATTTAGAAATAAATTTATATTCTATCATAGATCGACTGACACGTACGAAATCTGTGGCAAAGATACAAATTTTCTTTTTATAATTGTCATACTCAACAAACATTGTGCATATTTACTAGCCATAGTGGTTAAAACTCTATAAAAATGAAGTGAATTGATGGGTTGCAATGGTGTTTGGACTTGGATTTAAAATCTTTTCTGTACCTTTGCAGCATGCTACAAATGGAGTTGCAACGGAAATCACAATGTGACATAAAGATTAAATAACATGGATGATAAGATTATTGATGGTAGATGCTTCTGGGCAAACCCGAAAAATCCGCTTTATATCGCCTACCACGATGAAGAGTGGGGCGTGCCTTGCCATGACGAGAGGCTGCTGTTTGAGATGCTGATACTGGAAGGATTTCAGGCTGGATTGTCGTGGGAGTGTGTGCTGAACAAGCGTGAGGCGTTCCGTGAGGCATTCGATCAGTTTGATGTGCAGAAGGTGTTAAAGTATGACGAGAGTAAATTTGCAGAACTTGCTGCTAATACGAAGATTATCCGTAATCGGTTGAAGATATGGGCGAGCGTCAGCAATGCCCGTGCATTCGTTAAGATACAAGAGGAATATGGATCGTTTGACAAGTACATCTGGAGCTTCACCGATGGCAAGGTGATTTACGAGCCATGCGACATCAGAACGACGTCACCCCTCTCAGATACTGTCTCAAAGGACCTGAAGAAACGAGGCATGAAGTTTGTTGGCAGTACGGTAATCTACTCTTACCTGCAGGCTATCGGTGTGATAAATGGACATCTGGAAGGCTGCTGGAAGTTCAGGAACAATGATGTAAAACAAAGGTAGATAAGCCCCTTTGACATGATTTTCGGCAGCAAAGCCCTCACATTGCCAAGAGAGTGCTAATACAATTTTGGTTCCTTATACACATCATAGCCAATATATGTTGCTTCTTTTGCACCTTTTGTAATGTCGTTCATGTTCTTATCTGTACTTTAGGTAGTGGATTTGGTTGCAAAGATAATGATAATTGACGGATTGCAAAAGAGAAATCAAAGAAAATGGTGCGTACTTGTCATTTTCATGAAAAAAACGTTATCTTTGCACCATTATTCAAATCTTTTGTAAAAGATAGAAGCATGAAGTTGGAACCAGACAAGGGAATACCCCGCCACATCATCCTGTTGATGTCAGCCATGGCAGGTCTTACCGTTGCAAACCTATATTATGTCCAGCCACTACTGGAGATGATTCGTACCGACCTCGGCACGACCGATTCCCTGGCTAATATAATAGCGGTGGTGACACAGGTGGGCTATGCATTAGGATTGCTGCTCATTGTGCCAACCGGCGATCTGTTCTCACGCCGGAAGATTATCGTGGTGTGCATGACTCTGGCATCGCTTCTGACCTTCACGATAGGACTTTCGAGCAATGTATACACCATCTGGGCAGCATCGCTCGCTATGGGAGCATGTTCGATAGTGCCTCAGTTGTTCATCCCCGTAGCAGGACAGTTCTCAAGACCCGAGAACAAGTCGCGAAACATGGGGTTCGTGCTCTCCGGTCTGCTCATTGGCATCCTTGCAGCGCGTGTGATAAGCGGCATGATAGGCGAGTGGATGGGATGGAGAATGATGTACTACATCGCTGGATGCATCATGATTGTGTGCCTTGCCCTTACACTATGGACGATGCCTCAGATGCAAACGAATTATTCCGGCAACTATGCAGGTCTGATGCGGAGCGTAGGGCGCATCTTCCTCGATCATCCCAAAATAAGGATTAATGCTCTGCGTGCAGCCTTCGGATTTGGTAGCACCCTGAGTTTTTGGGCTTGCCTGGCGTTCCACCTGGCTGGCGATCCATTCCATGCGGGTAGCGATGCCGTTGGCTATCTTGGACTCTGCGGCGTGGCAAGTGCGATGGTAGCGAGCGGCATAGGAAAATACATTCCCCGTTATGGTACAAGGCGATTTTGCATCGTTGGATCGATATGCCAGATCGTGGCATGGATCGTGGCATACGCTTTCGGCTATACCTATCTGGGACTGATCATCTCCCTCATACTGGTCGATTCGGGCCTCCAATGCTTGCAGCTCAGCAATCAGAGCGCATGCATCCAGGAGGTGCCGCAAGCCGCCAACAGAGTTAACACTATCTTCATGACAACCTACTTCATAGGTGGAAGTATGGGAACGTTCTGTGCTGGCCAGGGATGGCACATAGCTGGATGGACCGGTATATGCGTCATTGGCCTTCTTTTTGCCACCACAAGTTTGGCCATCACTATCGCAAAGCGCGAAGAATAGAAATACGTACACTCATTAATGACAATATGAACAAACTCGTAATACTTATCACAGGAGCAAGTAGCGGCATTGGCTACGAGGCTGCCAGAATGCTTGCCGAACAAGGGCACAAGGTGTATGGTGCGGCTCGTCGAACTGAAAGGATGGAATCCCTTCGCCAGTATGGTGTGACACCCGTTGCGCTTGATGTCACTTCCGACGACTCGGCCCAGGGGGCAGTCGATCATGTCATGCACGAAGAGGGTAGGATCGATGTCCTGATCAATAATGCTGGTTACGGCGAACTGGGACCAATGGAGACTACAAGCCTTGAAAATGCACAGCGACAGCTGGATGTCAATGTGCTTGGCTTGGCTCGTATGACTCAGCTTGTCCTGCCACACATGCGCAGCCAGCAGAGCGGACGCATAGTCAATGTGGCTTCCATAGCGGGGCACATCACGTTCTGCTTTGCAGGTTGGTACAATGCCAGCAAGTACGCAGTCGAATCGTTGAGCGATGCTACACGCATGGAGGTAAAACGCTACGGCATCGATGTAGCCATCGTTGAACCAGGTGGCGTATATAGCGACTGGGGTAGGATAGCCGCTGAGCAGCTCCGCAAAGCATCGGCTGCTACCGTCTACGAGGAGAAGGCAGGACGCATGGCAAGCGTATTCGAGATGATGTACGGACGCAATCCCTACAACCTCATGACCTCGGCCGAAAAGGCTGCCAAGCATGTATGTAAGGCTGCTACCTCGCGCCATCCAAGAGCACGCTATGCCTTTGGAGTCGGTAACGCATCCATGCGAATCCTTCACACCCTGTTGCCAGCACGATGGTTTGATGGCATCATACTCTTCCTGTTCAACCATTTTGGGAAATGAAACACGAAACATATATAAAAATGAAAATCTACAATCGAATAGCAGCATTGCTCCTCTGCTCGCTTGTATGCATGGCATCACAAGCCAGGGATTATGTAGTAACCTCTCCTGATGGCCATCTAAAGGCCACAGTAAGTGACAACGAACGGATCGAATGGGCAATCACACGCGACGATGTGACCGTACTTGCACCTTCTGCCATCAGCATCCGCACCACAACAGGCAGCTGGGGCGTGAAAACACGTGTACAGAAGGCTCGCCAGCGCAGCATCAACGAGACAATAACCACGGTGGCCTACAAACGTGCTGTAGTGAATCATCGTTGCAACGAGTTGACGCTCGACTGCAATGGTGAATTCAACCTCATAGTACGTGCTTACGACGATGGTTGTGCCTACCGTCTCGTCAGCAAGGTTGGCAAGATGCTGACTGTTGTCAGCGAATCGCCCGAATTCTCTTTCACAGGCGATTACAAGGCGTTCATACCTTATGTCAATGATAACCGTGGAGGCGAGCGATACTGCTATAGTTTTGAGTCATACTATGATGAGCAGAAGCTATCAGCCATGTATCCCGACTCGATTGCCATCACGCCCCTTGCCGTCTGCCTGCCAAGTGGCATGAAGGCCGTAGTGATGGAAACCAGCGTGGAGGACTATCCAGGCATGTTCCTATATCGTGGCAATCAGTCACCTGCCAATACGCTGCAGAGTGACTTCGCACCGCTCCCCCTCGAAACGGTTGTTGGCGGTTTCGACCGACTCAATCTCGTTCCTACCAAGCGTGCCGACTACATCGCCCGCATACAGAAGAAACAGGCGCTGCCTTGGCGACTGGTACTAGTCACTAAGGCCGATACCGAACTGCTCAATACCGATACTCCTTACTGTCTGGCTCCTGCCTGCCGACTCACCGACACCTCATGGATCACCCCCGGCAAGGTGGCATGGGACTGGTGGAACGACTGGAACATCTCGGGTGTCGATTTCCATGCTGGCATCAATACCCGTACCTATAAGCACTACATCGACTTTGCGCAGAAGAATGGTCTGGAGTACATCATCGTGGACGAAGGTTGGAGCAGCCAGGAGGACCTGCTGCAATACAGCAACGACGAACTCAGCATCCCTGAGCTCGTGGCATACGGCAAGGAGCGCAATGTGGGCGTGATACTGTGGAGCTCGTGGCGCAATCTGATCAAGGATCTTGAGCGCAACATGAGTCATTATGCTGCTGCAGGAGTCAAAGGTTTCAAGATTGATTTCTTCGATCGTGATGACTACGAAGTCATCCACTCTAGCTACGAGATCGCTGCCGCAGCAGCCAAGCACCATCTGCTGGTGGATTATCATGGTTTGAAACCTAACGGTGTGCAGCGTGCTTATCCTAATGTAGTCAACTTCGAGGGTGTCAAGGGCTTGGAAAACTGTAAGTGGGAGCCTCGCGATGGCAATGGGCCTGTGCACGACATGCCTCGCTACGACGTTTCCATCCCTTACCTGCGCATGCTCCCAGGACCACTCGATTATACTCCTGGTGCCATGCTCAATGCTACACGCGATCATTTCTTCGGCAATAATAGTCACCCTATGAGCCAGGGAACCCGCGTACACCAGATGGCGATGTACACCATCTTCGAAGCCCCTTTGCAGATGTTGGCTGACAGTCCTACGCACTATGAGCGGAACCAGGAGTGCACCACCTTCATAGCTGCCGTGCCTACCACCTTCGACGAGACCATTCCTCTGGCAGGCGAGATGGGCGAATACGTGGCCATTGCTAGACGCAAGGGCAGCACTTGGTATGTAGCAGCCATGAACAACTGGACGGCTCGCGACCTCACCATCGACCTCTCGAAGTTTCTCACAGCCGAGATGGCCATGGACAGCTTCGCCGATGGCATCAATGCCCAGCGTGAGGCTACCGACTACAAGCATGTGAGTCGCAAGGTCACTCCCACCGAGAAGCTTAACATCCATCTTGCTCCTGCCGGGGGGTGGACAGCAATCTTCCATTAGTGAAACACTTGTCGCTTCCTATTAAGTAATGAAACAACTCTATCGTCTCTCATCATTCATCGCAACCAATATCACAGCAGTCGTGTTGCTGGTAACGGCAATGGCGCTGTTCGTTCCCAGTTCGTTCCTCTGGATCAGCTCCTCAAGCATCACGCCCATGCTGGGTGTTGTAATGTTCGGAATGGGATTGACCCTCAAGCCCAGCGACTTCAAGCCCGTTCTGATGCGCCCTAAGGACATCATCATAGGCGAGTTGGCACAGTTCCTTGTCATGCCATTGGTAGCATGGCTGTTGTGCAAAATGCTGCAGCTACCCACCGACCTTGCCCTTGGAGTCATACTCGTAGGGTGCTGTCCTGGTGGCACGGCAAGCAATGTCATCTGCTATCTTGCCAAGGGCGACATTGCACTCAGCGTAGCCATGACAGGTGTCTCCACACTCCTTGCACCAGTCGTTACTCCTGCACTCGTATATCTGCTTGCAGGCAAAGAAGTTGCCGTCGACATGATGGGTATGTTTCTCAGCATAGTAGAGGTGGTTATCGTTCCGATTGTCCTGGGATTGGCAGCAAACAAGTACCTGAGCCGTTTCACCGAACGAGTTACACCGCTGCTGCCTATGGTCTCCACGCTTGCCATCGCAACCATCATTGGCACCATCGTGTCGCACAACTCTGCCAATATCCTGTCATGCAGTCTTTTGGTAGGTGTTGCAGTCATCCTTCACAACATCCTTGGCCTCACTCTTGGCTACGCTGCAAGTAGGTTGTTGGGCTTGCCACATGACAAGCGGATAGCCATCTCCATCGAGGTAGGCATGCAGAACTCAGGACTTGCTTCCTCACTTGCTGCCACCCACTTCGCCATGTTCCCTCTCGCAGCAGTACCAGGCGCCATCTTCTCCACGTGGCATAATTTCTCGGGAAGCATAGCGGCATCCATATTCAAGAAATTATCTCAAAGTGAACACTCCGTATAGGAACACCAATGCAAGTATATTGTTTGGTACACCCTTCGCTCTGCCTATCATCGATCCTGACCTATCATAGATGGTTTCATTGCTGATGCTACCGATGTGTGAACCGCTTCTGTCATAGTATCGTCCATCTTTGCCATAGCCCATGTAGCTACCTGAGCGGTCATAGAACTTACCGTCTTTCGTGTAGCCCATGTAGCTGCCGGAGCGATTGTACCATTTGTCCGACTCTATTTTGCCCTCGTACGAGCCGGAACGATTGTAAAACTTCCCATTGTCATATTTCCCTATTGAAGCCCCTGAACGGTCATAGATCTGCTGACCGTATGCCATCATAGGGAATAAAAATAATAGCAGCAAATGTTTGATCTTATTCATATCAATGTTGTTTGGTAAACATGCTGTGTCCTAAATGGTTAATGAATTATGATGTATAAATCTATTATGTCAGGATTTATAACTATGTAATTATATTCAATGCATCTTCAAGTATCTTCTTGTGGTCAAAAGCAAGATCGGGGAGATTACGGAGATCCCACCATCGTGCTTGCCTGGCATCATCCTGTCCCTTTACTGGCAGTTCATCCTCCACCATCATCAGGTAGGCAACTGACAGCGTCCTGCCTCGTGGATCACGATCCACGTCCGAGTAGCACCCGATCTGCTTCGCCTCGTTCAACAGCAGCCCCGTCTCTTCCTCCAGTTCTCTTAGCGCACATTGCTCCGTTGTCTCATCCATGTTCATGAATCCGCCGGGCATGGCCCAGCAGCCCTTGAAGGGCTCGCCACCCCGCTCTATGAGCAGAACCTTGCGTGGCTCCTTTTGCGTTATGACCACAGCGTCAGCAGTGACCGCTGGTCTTGGATATTTATATTCGTAACTCATGGTAATGTATATTGTGAATGCTTCACATAGTAATGTTACTGCAAATATATATAAAAAATCTGATAAAAACAAGAAAACAAACGATTTTTACTATAATTGCTCCGAAAAAAGTCTAGAATCATATACAATTTCTATAAATAACTTCACGTCAAATTATACGTATACATGTTTTACTTTTCAAGAAATTATTTGAAATTTTATAGAAAAGTTACTATTTATTAAGTAAATAATAAAGAGATTCATGTTATGGCAAATAGGAAAAAGTCAAAGTTCAAGATTATAAACAAAAGTTATAACCAAAACATAGATATAGAAACTTTTAGACCACAAAAAATGAAATAATAAACAATTAACAACTCAAGAGGTAATTAATTCCATGTTTAAAGATAATTTGCTAATAGCATAAAAAGTAGAACCCAGTGATAGGGGGGCTTTTCTCTTTTGTGAGTTGGTGCCAAATTGTATATAATTGTCTGGAAAAAAGAAGCGGGAAGCAATGGTGCTTCCCGTTTCTGGTTTTATCTGACGATGGTCAGTACTCCTGCTGAGTAAGGTTCGACCCTTAGGTTGTAGGCTTTTCCGGTAGGTGGCAGGGTGAGGTGCTTGAGCGATACGGCATCCTTCTTCTCCATCGTGTTGCCGATCATGAGGTCGCCTGGGGCGAAGTAGTCGTAGGCGGCATCGGTAGCTGCTGGCCATGTACTGTGGAGGGCGAGGGTGTAGGCTTTGTCGGTAGGGTTGACGACCTTCACGATGACGTGCTTGCCGTCCTCCGACATGGTGGTGACGACGTTGAGCTCGCCTGTGTCGCCCGTGTAGGAGAGGAGGTAGCGGGAGAAGTGGTCGTACCAGAGGTCGGCGACCTGATAGTTAGGTGCGACGTAAACGTCCTTGTAGTCGAAATTGATGAAGGCGTTGTTCCAGTCGGGCGAGTCGGTGCGGCGGATGAAGAGGGCTGCCGCGCCCATTGCCACTACGTCCTTTGTCTCGCACATGTTGAGGAAGCCTCCGGCAAAGAGGCCGGTGCGCCAATCCTGGCTGTTGAGGTTCCACTCGGAGATGAAGAGCTTGATGTTGGGGTTTGGGCTCTTGGCTATCATGTCGGCATAGCGGTCGTACATCTTGCCAAGGTTGATAGGGCCGCTTGCGTAGCCGTTCTGCTGCTCGTAGTGGTGGAGGCTGAGGTAGTCGAAGTAGTGGCCCGAACGGTTGATGAATGCTTCGTCCTCCTGGAATCCGCCACACGCTATGATCTTGATGGATGGGTCGATGCGTCGCATTGCCTCGGAGTAGCGGCGCACGCATTTCTCATACTTCTCGATGCCCATCTCCCACATCTCGTTGTCGATCTCCCAGTACTTGACGTTGTATGGCTCTGGGTGGCCATTGGCTGCACGCTTGGCTCCCCACACGCCTGTGGATGGCTCGTTGCAGTAGCGGAGCCAGTTGAGTGCATTCTCCATGATGGCGTCTGCCTCGCTGTCGGGGCGCTCGAATCCTACGCTGACGACGAGTACCGGTTCGGAGTTGACCTCGCGGCAGAAGCGGAGGAACTCGTCGGTTCCGAAGCAGTTCTGGTCGTAATCCATCCACATCCAGTGATCCCAGCGGCGACGCTGCTCCTGAGGCCCGATGCCCCAGCGCCAGTCGTACTGTGCCACGTAGCCGCCTCCCGGCCATCGCATACAGGTAGGGTGGAGCTGCTTGACGGTGTTGAAGATGTCGGGACGGAAGCCACCGAGGGCCTTGCCCGATGCGGTAGTCATGCTTGCCTCGTCGACCTGGATGGTGCCGCCCTCCACGCAGATGGCGAAGTCGGCATCGCCATTGTAGGTGTCGGATGTAAGCTCGAACTCGTATTTCTTCCATTCGCTGCCTGGGGTGCCAAGCACCTGCTGTGCAATGACTTGATTGCCACTACGGAGGACCACGGTGAGTGTTCCATTGCCCTTGGCATGGATGTAGCCGAGGTATTTCTCACCTGCCACGATGCGCGCCACAGGGCCCTGGGTGAGGCCTGATACGGATTGCGAGGTGATGCGCTGTGAGTAGTTCATATTGACGGCATCGCCCTTCACCATCTGGAACTCGCCATGGCCGAAACTCTTCCACTGTGGGGCGACGGCTGGTATCTGCACGTCCTTTGGCAATCCGGCAAAGAGTGTCTGCTTGCCGCCTGCCGATGTGACCTTGATGTTGCGGTAGAGGGCTTCTGTGTAGTTCACCCAGAAGGTGATGTCGTTCTTGCCCGCAGCATCGAGCTTGTTGTAGGAGAGTATCTGCTTGCCATCGTAGTATACTTTGGCTACACGTCCCCGGCAGCTGATGCGTACCTTGTGCCAATCCTGGTTCTCGTTGATCTGCTTCTGGTTGGCTATGG
Source organism: Bacteroidaceae bacterium (assembly GCA_024401225.1). Classification (GTDB taxonomy): domain Bacteria; phylum Bacteroidota; class Bacteroidia; order Bacteroidales; family Bacteroidaceae; genus Minthosoma. The sequence continues at coordinate 13,560 of JAKSLM010000031.1, forward strand.
TCTTCACGAGAGGCTCGAGGGTCTTGAACTTGCGTGTGCGCCCGCGCATGTCCACTTCCTTTTCAATCATGGTAGAGATGGAGAAGTTGGGGGCGTTCTCGCCCTTCATCAAGGCTTCGCGTGCCTTGGCCAGTTCTTCGTTGCGGCGCATTTCTTCGGTTTGTGCCACGGCGAGCGAGCGTACCTCGTAGTATGGATTGTGCATGCGGAAGAAGTAGGGTGTGCCATCGGCCTTGTTCTTGAACGCAAAGCGTATGTCCATAAGTCCGCCGCTCCACGCTCTGCGAGCCAGACGATAGGAGCGCCAGTTGACGTCGAACGTGATGTCGTAGTCGTCGCCATCGATGGCCGTGATGCTGATGGGTTGCTCGTAGCGGGTAGGGGAGTGAAGCACCTGATCGTCGTCGGCAAACCATCCGTCGAAGTATCCGTCACGAGGCGCGATGCCTGGATAGTGCTCGGGTTCGAACGAGCGCTCGAAGAGCAGCTCCTGCCATACGCCGTTGTTGGCCGAGAAGTATATGTGTTCAAACAGCTGGCCGTAGAGCATTGGGTCGATCATGCCGCTTGGGCGGCTGCTGTCGATGGTGATGGACTTGCTGAGGGCTGCATCCTGGGCATTGATGGCTGTGGTAGCAAGGCTGAGGGCTGCTGCCATCGATAGTCGTCGTAAAAGTCTCATGTTGCAGATTTTGTTTTTGTGTATAGGTTAGTATTCTATCGTTCGTCCTTATAAAAAAGCAAGTGCTGCTACATGGCGTAGCAGCACTTGCTTGTTATGTGGCTTATTGTCGGGAAAAGTCGGGGGTGGATCAGATCTCGAATACGAAGCGTGCACCTGTAGTGTAGCTTGTGTCGAGATATACGCGACCCTTGAGGGCATTGGCGATGTTGCGACAGATGGTAAGTCCAAGTCCTGAACCCTGTCGGTAGGTGTCGATGCGTGAGTAAGAGTCGAAGATTTCCTCTGCCTTTGATGGGTCGACACCGTTACCAGTGTCCTCCACGATGAATCGGACGCCGTTGGCCATTGACTCCACGTTGAGGGCGATGGTACCCTGCTTGGTGTGGTGGCAGGCGTTGGTGAGGAGGTTGGAGAGCACCTGCTTGGTGCGGTAGTAGTCGGTGTTGATGGTGAAGTCCTTGCGCAGAGGGTTGTTGTACACGAGCTGTACGCCCTCAGGCACCTGAAGCTTCACGAGGTCCATAGAGTCCTGGCAGATGTCGTGGAGCGAGCATGCGGCGATGTTCATCTTGTAGCGTCCCGTCTTGAGTTCGCTGATGTCGAGGATGTCGTCGATGAGCACCGAGAGGAACGAGGTGTTGTTGGTGATGATGCGTCGGTACTCCTCCTTCTCGGCGTCGTCAAGCAGGGTTGACATGACGGGGTCGGAGAGTATCTGTGCAAATCCGCAGATGGCGTTGAGCGGCGTACGGATCTCGTGGCTCATGTTCTGGATGAACACGGTCTTGATCTGGCTGGCGCGCTCTGCCTGCTCGAGCGAGATGATGAGCTCCTGATTGTGTATGCGTACCTTTTGGAGTGACTTCGAGCGGTAGTAGTAGATGATGATGAACACCAGGGCCACGAAAATCACGAATGCCGTGAGGGCGTAGTTCCACTTGCGGTCGGCAAGTATCTCTTCCTTCTCCATGCGCTCCTGTTCGAGCCATGCAGCGTTTTGAGCGGCCATGGCTGCAAGCGCGGCTGTGTCGTCGATACTGTCGGCCTGGAGCGAGTCGCTCTGGGCATGAAGGAGTGGTGTGCCTGTGAGCATCAGTACGAGGAGTATCGTTTTGATGATGTATGAATTTCTGAATAGTTTCATTTTTGTTTGATAGTATTTACTATGGTTAATTGATTAGAATGCAAAGATTCTACGCCACAAATTTATGAAAAAAGTATCTAACAAGGTGTCATATTCTCTCATTTATATTAATAAAAGTAAAAAATAAGGGCAAAAAGTGTCGTAAAATGGCAAAATCGTTCCGTTTGCGTCGCATCTTTGTCATTCTTGGATGCGAGACGGGGCAAGTGTTTGTAAATATGTAAGGAGTGTTTGTACGTTTTGGAACTGCCTATTGCAAGTGTCAGCGGAAGTTCGTTACTTTGCAGCGGAAATCAATTTTCACTTAGATGCAAAACTTGTATAATCAAATATAAAGAACGACATGAAAGAAGACAGACAAACCCTGAACCGCAACCTGGCACAGATGCTGAAGGGCGGTGTGATTATGGACGTGACAACCCCTGAGCAGGCTCGCATAGCCGAAGCTGCCGGAGCATGTGCAGTAATGGCCCTTGAGCGCATCCCTGCCGACATCCGCGCCGCAGGTGGCGTGAGCCGCATGAGCGACCCTAAGATGATCAAGGGCATCCAGGAGGCTGTGAGCATACCTGTAATGGCTAAGTGCCGCATTGGCCACTTCGTAGAGGCTCAGATACTTGAGGCCATCGAGATCGACTACATCGATGAGAGCGAGGTGCTCTCGCCTGCCGACGATGTGTATCACATTGACAAGCGCCAATTTAACGTGCCATTCGTGTGCGGTGCAAAGGATCTCGGCGAGGCTTTGCGACGCATCAATGAGGGTGCTACCATGATCCGTACCAAGGGCGAACCTGGTACTGGCGATGTGATTCAGGCAGTACGCCACATGCGCATGATGCAGAGCGAGATACGCCGTCTCACATCCATGAGCGAGGATGAACTCTACGAGGCAGCAAAGCAGTTGCGCGTACCATTCGACCTCGTGCAGTATGTGCATGAGAATGGCAAGTTGCCAGTGGTCAACTTCGCTGCAGGTGGTGTGGCTACTCCTGCTGATGCTGCCCTCATGATGCAGCTTGGAGCAGAGGGTGTGTTCGTAGGCAGTGGTATCTTCAAGAGTGGTGATCCGGTGAAGCGTGCACAAGCTATCGTGAAGGCTGTGACCAACTACCAGAACCCTAAGGTCATAGCTGAGCTCAGCGAGGACCTCGGCGAGGCAATGGTGGGCATCAACGAGAGCGAGATCGAGCTGCTCATGGCTGAGAGGGGGAAGTGAAAGGTTAGAGTTGAGAGGTTAGAGGTTAAAGGTTAGAGTTGAGAGGTTAGAGGTTAAAAGGTTAGAGGAAAATGAAAATAGCTATTTTAGCACTACAGGGAGCATTTGCTGAACATCAGCAGATGCTCCACAAGCTTGGAGTGGAGACATTCCTGGTGCGCAATCTGGCCGACTGGCAGCAGCAGAAGGATGGGTTGATAATACCGGGAGGAGAGAGTACGGCCATGACTCGCATCATGCACGACCAACGCATGTGGCAACCTCTGCAGGATGCCATCCGTGAGGGCCTTCCCGTGTTCGGTACATGTGCCGGAATGATAATGCTGGATCGTAATCATCTGGCTACTATGGACATGGAGGTGAAGCGTAATGCCTACGGCCGCCAGCTGGGCAGTTTCTACACGGAGTCGGCATTTGCCGATATGGTGGATGTAAAGATGCCATTCATCCGTGCCCCTTACATCGAGGAGGTAGGTGAGGGCGTTGAAGTGCTCTCCGTGCTCGATGGCCATATCATCGCTGCACGACAGGGCCGTCAGCTCGTCACTTCATTCCATCCGGAACTGACCGACGACACCCGTGTGCACGAGTATTTCCTGAACATGAAAAGTGGTCATTAAGGTCATTGGTCATTAAGGTCAAAAGGATTTCATGTACTCAGGTTCAGCAAGTCGATTTTTGCGAAAGTTTGAATGAAGGAATTAAACCTTTTGTGCTCTGCATTGTCAATGTTATAAAAATAAATAAGGATCCTAATACATTTTTATAACTAATTCGTAAATGAAAAAACTTATTTTCTCAGTCATCGCATTGATGATGACCACAGCAATGAGTGCACAAAACTATCGCAACCTCTTCAAGGAGGCCGGACATTCACAGAAGGAAATCGACAAGAAGGTAGAGGCAGTGTTCGACTCCCTCTTCTTCGGCAAGGATCGCATCTACTTTGAGGTAGGCGACTCAATGGGTTACGTATCCGACCTCAAGAACCACGACGTGCGTACCGAGGGTATGTCGTACGGACTCATGGTTGCCGTTCAGCTCGACAAGAAGGACATCTTCGACCGCATATGGCGCTGGGGCAAGAAATACATGCAGATGGAGAACGGCTACTTCGGCTGGAGCATCCAAACTGACGGTTCACGCCGCGCCAACGGCCCTGCATCCGATGGTGAGCTGTACTACATCACTTCGCTCCTCTTCGCTTCCAACCGCTGGGGCAACGACACAGGCATCAACTACCTCAAGGAGGCACAGTACCTGCTCGACATCATTCAGCCAAAGGAAGTCACAATGCCATCATGGGGCGGTCGTCCTGCTCGTACCGTAAAGCAGTCGCTCATCGACCCTACCACCAACCTCATCACCTTCGTGCCAGGTGCCAACTACACCGACCCATCCTATCATCTGCCAGTATTCTACGAGATATGGGCAAAGTATGGACAGGACGGACGCAGCGACTACTGGATGGAGTGTGCCAAGGCAAGCCGTGCCTACATGCACAAGAGCGTTCACCCAGAGACAGGTCTCAACCCTGACTACAACAACTACGACGGTTCGCTCATGAACTCACGCGGCATCATCGGCGACTGCTTCCGCTACGACTCTTGGCGCGTGCCAATGAACATGACTCTCGACTACACATGGTCGGGCGGCAAGGACGCAGAGTGGCAGAAGTGGTACACTACCACAATACAGAGGTTCTTCTACAACCAGGGCATCGACACCTTCGTTGATCAGTTCAACGTGGATGGCACAACACCTGAGCGCATCCTCTCGGCAGGCGGCTACACTAAGCTTCGCCATTCGCTCGGCCTCGTATCGACACTCGCTGCTGCCAGCATCGTGTCTGACCATCCAAACCGCATGGACTTCGTAGATCGCGTATGGAACTCAAGCCATCAGCCTTACGAGGACGGCTACTACGATGCCTACTACGATGGCCTGCTCCGCCTCTTCTCGTTCATGCACCTCAGCGGAAAATACCGCATCATCGAACCGTCAAAGGCAGCAAAGACATCAAAGAAGAAAAAGTGATTCATCACTTTTTATCCCCAAATCTTGCAACTGAACCAAACCTTCAGCTTACGGGCTGGAGGTTTTTGGTTTACAATAAATAATAATAACTTTAATGACTTTTTGTTCCTATGAAAAATTATTTTGATCTCACTGGACGAGTAGCTATCGTCACAGGTTGTTCCACTGGACTTGGAGTTCAGATGGCACGTGCACTTGCAAGCCAGGGTTGTACTATCATTCCTATCGCTCGCCGTCTCGACAAGCTTCAGGAAGTAGCACAGATGCTCAAGGATGAATTTGGCGTTGAAGCCTACCCAATCAAGTGCGACATCACCGACACCGCAGTAGTCGAGGCTACCGTAAAGGAAGTGATGGAAAAGTTCGGACGCATCGACGTGCTCATCAACAATGCCGGCACAGGAGCCGTTGCACCAGCCGAGGACATCACCGACGAGCAGTTTGCCAACGAGATGAACATCGACCTCTTCGGTTCGTTCAAGGTGGCACGCGCAGTAGCAAAGCAGGCCATGATCCCTGCCAAGTATGGACGCATCATCAACATCGCATCCATGTACGGCCTTGTAGGCAACAAGGTTGCTCCAGCATCACCTTATCACGCAGCTAAGGGTGGAGTGGTCAACCTCACTCGTGCACTTGCAGCTGAATGGGGCAAGCACGGCATAACAGTCAACAGCATCTGCCCAGGTTACTTCATCACTCCGCTCACAGAGTCGACACTCAAGAGCCCATGGTTTACCGAGTATGCTCACGACACCATCCCACAGGAGCGCTACGGCAACGAAGGCGAGCTTGACACAGCAGCCCTCTTCCTCGCAAGTCCTGCATCAAGCTATGTGAACGGCATCATGGTGCCAGTAGATGGTGGTTACACTTGCGTATAAACCTAAGTTGAAATAATAAATAAAAAAATTCTCCCACGAAACGCGGATGTTTCGTGGGAGATTTTTCTTTTTGTCCTAAACTGGGGGAGAATCGAATTACTGACGAGGGCGACCACCACCGAACTGGCCTCTGTGCTCTCTCTGCTTCTTCAGCATCTCCTCGTAAGCTGTGAACTGCTCAGGAGTGAGGATTGACTTGATCTTTGCTGTCTGCTCTTCCTGACGCTTCTGCATAGCCTCACGGTTGAATGCACCAGGGCCACCGTTGCCACCTGCGTTGCGGATAGAATCCATCTGAGCCATCATCTTCTTTGACTGATCGAGGAGATAAGTGTAGATAGCCTTGTACTGATCGTCGTTGATCTTGCAAGCTTCCTTGATCTGAGTTGCCTGGCGAGTAGCCATGTCTTCTGGTGTGAACTGTGGCATCTGAGCCATTGCTGCAACTGATGTGAGCATTACGAGTGCTGCGAGAATGATTTTTTTCATAATAGGTAGTTTTTAATTGTATTTATTAGTACTTGAATTGAAATAACGTGATGATATGCAACTGAGGGCTACAAGGTTATAAGGGGAGCGTAGCAAAGCTGCTTTCTATTGGTATGACTTGCCTATTATTAAATGGTTTAATCAATTTCTCACTTTCTTCACTCTTCACTCATTTTTTTCTAAATCATAATTCAAAATTCTTAATTCAAAATTCTTAATTCAAAATTCTTAATTCAAAATTCTTAATTCAACTTTCATGGCATCGGCAAAATGCCTTCATAGCGCACATCCCATTTCCCATCCTTCGGGAATCCTGGCAGAGGTGTGGTGCATCCATCCCATCCGGCACACATGAGGGCCACGGCGGTGAGAAGTCCTCCATTGCCTGGCAGGTAGCAGCGCAGGCGGCCGTCCTGATAGTTGTGTCCATTAGGCAGGTAGGTGTTGGTGCGCTTTGGCATAAGGAGGGCATCGATGGCAAGCTCCGGCTCGAGGAGTCGGGTGGCATTCATGCATGTGGTAGGGTAATCCCATCCCCAAGTCTTGTCCCAGTTCCAGTGGTTCATGACCCATTGCAGCGTGGCACGCATGGTTTCGGTATCTATCTGAGGCGAACGAGGCAGGACGCCTAACGCGGCAAGCACGGCCATGTGGTCGCTGTAGAGGGCGAGGTCGGGCTTGTGGATTGGCGAGTTGTAGCTTTCAGCTGTCTCGGCAGCAGCATATACCCCATCCTTGGCAGAGAGAGGGGAAAGGCGATCGATTATCTTGTCCCATGAGGCATTGCGTGGCTTGCCGGCACGGATGCGCCACTCCTGTGCGAGTTGTAACCCAAAATGCCAGTAGGAGAGTTCGAATGGTGGATTGATGGTTTCGGCAGCTTTCAAGGTTTCCTGTGCAGGGATGCATCCACGGAGTGTATAGCGATCGTTGGCTGCATCGTAGGTGGCAAAGGATGCCATGAATTGGGCACTTTGCTCCACGAGGTCGGCATAGCTGCTGATGATGCTCTCGTCGTGTGTGGCACGGTAGGCGAGTTCGCATAAATATATAAGATGTGGCTGCTGCCAGATGAGAAACGAACCGACATTGGATGGAGCTTCCCCAGCCGATGGGTCGGTCATCTTCATCCACCGTATGCCCTCCATGCCCTGGCGCTCAGCTATCTGTCGTGCCATAGGTGCCGCCTTGTGGTACCACGGTAGGGTGCGTAGCAGGAGCTCGGGATGGCTCCAGAGAGCAAATTGTGCCTGATGCCACCATGTCATCTCGAGGTGAAACTTGCCAAACCATGAGTTGTAGGTGAGGCCCGTCTCCTGTGGTGGTGTAGTGCCGGCACACTGGATGGCAAGCAGATACTGGGAGAGCACTATGCGGCGTTCGAGTTCGGCAGCTCGCGGATCGGTACAGCGGCTCATGTCGACCATGCCTCCTGTGAGCCAGTAGCGATGCCAATAGTCCGTGGTAGCGGACAGGGATTGCTTGGCGCTTGGGATGGGGTGAGTAGGTACGGACGGCGTGAATTCCACTTCAAGGACCCACTTGTCGCTCACAGGATTGATGCTGACTCTATTGCCCCGAATGGACGGGCGACTGGCACCTTGCCATGAGAGGCGTATGCAGTAGCTCTGACCGTCGAGTACATGGCGGATGATGATGCAGTTCGATGACGAACTGACCTCTTCAAGATGGTGCGAGAGGCCCTCCGACCAGTCGCATGCATCGTCGCTATGCTTGCCTGTAGGATAGGGGAAGAGTAGGGACACGGGGTGGCGTGAGGGATCGCTGATCTGAGCCACTACAAGATCCCTTTCTGGATGGCACGAGGTGACGACTCGCATCGGGTGTCCATCGCATCGGTATGATGAAGTGATGATTCCGTCAAATAGTTTAAGTTGCTGATCTATGTCAGTTATATCATCTGCTTCAATGCCATCGAAGGCAATGATGCCGAGGTGGAGACGGTGAGGATTGCAGCGCAGATAGTCGCTCGCATCCTTCTCCCTTCCTGTCTTGAACTGGCACGAGTACCACTCCTCATTGCCTCGCCCGAAGTCGAAGCTGCGAAGGGCGTCGCTGGCGGTGAACCCCTCCGTGTTAGGGAACGAATGCCACCCCCATTGCGCCATGGTGCCGAGTGGCACTCCGTTGCGATACTGTTGGTGGAATGTCTGCAAGCCCGTCACGTCGCAGGTGAAGGCAAACTCTCCGTTGCCCACTGACAGGGAAGCGAGGGTGTCGATTGAGTTGATGTGAGGATTGTTGCGCTCCAGAAGGGCGCGGCGGTCGATCTTTGCATGAGCGGCATACACCGACGAAGCAAGAAGTAAGAGTAGTACGAGATGTCTCATTATGATGATTTTGTGCACAAAGATAGATGATTTTTATCGTGTAATGCATTAATTAGCGAAAAAACTTAGTGAACTGATGACTATTTTTACTATCTTTGCACGAAATAATGTCTAACTCAACAAAAACTAACATGAAAAAGATTACTATTCTATTCCTTTACCTGATGCTCACCTTCACGGCTGCAATCGCCCAGAAGGTCCGCGTGGCTTGCATAGGCAACAGCATCACCTATGGCCACGGCATCAAGGATCGCGCCAGGGATACGTATCCGGCTCAGTTGCAAGCGCTTCTTGGCGATGACTACGATGTCCGTAATTTCGGCGTGAGTGGCACTACTGCCCAGAAGGAGGGCGACTTCCCTTGGGTAAGCACTAACGAGTATAAGGCAGCATTGGCTTTCCTGCCAGAGATAGCTGTTATCAAACTCGGCACCAACGACAGCAAACCTCAGAACTGGACGGGAAATGAGCGCTTTATCCGCGACCTCGAAGCCCTGGCACAGGAGTTTGCTGCACTCGAATCGCATCCACGCATCATCATCTGTCTGCCAGCCAAGGCGTACGAGGTTAGATGGGACATCCATGACGACATCATAGCAGGCGAAGAGCTTCCTGCCATCAAGAGCATGGCAAAGCGCAACCATTGGCGTCTTGTCGACCTCTACCGCGCAACGAGTGGCAAGCAGGAGCGATTTCCTGACGGCATTCACCCTGACGAGCAGGGTGCCGGCATCATCGCAGCAAAGGTATTGAAGGCTGTAAAGAAAGAGCGTAAGGCTCTGAAAAGGTGAAAAAATGCATCACGCCCATAAAATATATGCGGGTTTGTGATGTTTTTATGAAATAAAAATACTAAATTTGCGCCCAGAATATAAATACTACTACCATATGAACCTAAACAAATTCAAACTATTTACCTTCTTGCTACTTGCATTCTCTGCCCTCCAGGTGGGAATGGTGAGTTGTAATGACGATCCGGGTGTGGAAAACTACTATACCGCAACCCGTGAATATGCGTCCGACTACCTGAAGCGTCAGGACAAGTTCTCTGACTATGTTCAGATTCTTCAGCGTGCCACTGGTGAGCGTGGCGACCTTCGTCTTGTTGACCTCCTTGGTACATACGGATCGTACACCATCTTCGCTCCGACCAACGATGCTGTAAAGAAGTATCTCAACGGACGAGGAATGACATCGATCAATCAGCTTTCGAAGGAGGATTGCGACACCATCGCCCTCAACTCCATCATCGAACGTGCATACTTCACTACCGACTACAGCTCGGGTCAGTATCCAAAATCCAACATGCTTGAGCACATCATGAGTGTGAAGTCGGTTCAGGAATGGGATGACGTCAAGAAGGACTCTGTACTCTCCATGTACATCAACCAGACGGCTCTCATGACTCATGCTGACGACTCGGTGAGCAACGGTGTGGTTCACACCATGAGCTCGGTCGTAAACACAAGCAACGACCTCCTCGGCACAATAATCGAAAAGGACAGTGCTTGTAGTATTTATTACGATGCACTTAAGGCTACTGGCATGCTCGACTCGCTTGAGGCATACATCGACGACACATACGGGTTTGCTACAGAGCGCGACCGCATCGACTCATGCACATGGACCAACGATGCCCTCTGCGTCTTCACGGCTCAGGAGTACGATAATGTGGCTTACCCAGAGAAGCGTTACTTCAATTTTACCGTATTCATCTGCCCTGACTCAATCCTCATAGAGAAGTATGGTATCAGAAATGTTGATGACCTCGAAAAGAAGGCAATCGAACTCTATCAGCCAGTATATCCAGAGGATGCAGGAGTGGATTTGAAGACTGACCGTCGCAACTACCTCAACCGCTTCATCTCTTACCACATGCTCAACCGCTACGGTTCGTACTATTCGCTTTCACCATTCGATGGCGACCGCAACCAGTACAACTTCAATCGTCGTAAGTGGGACATGGCCGACTGGTATGAGACAATGATGCCTCATTCTATCGCTAAGTTCTCGTTCCCTTCAGGATCGGCATCAGGACTTTACATCAACCGCCGTGGCGTACAGTCACGTTCGGACGAGCGTGGCGTCTTCGTGCGCGGAGCTAAGGTCACCGACCCTAACAAGGTCAAAGTTGACCAGACAGCCATCAACGGTATCTATCACTACATCGACGACATCATCGCTTACGATCAAAACACTCAGGAAGTGGTACTCAATGAGCGCATGCGTATCGACTGTTCTACACTCTCGCCTGACTTCATGACTAAGCTCTCGGATGGTGAAACAGCGCGTGGACACTTCACTCGCTCTGGTCATGACAATGGCCGCTACGGCGATAGCTACCAGGGTGCTTCGGCAGCAACCAACGTCAACACTTGCATCGGTTTCAAGGCTGGCTATGTACGTAACTTCAGCTATACAAACCTTACTCATATGCACGTGCGTATGAAGGTACTCGACTTCTGGTCGTACGAAGGTGATGAGGTTACAGTCAAGGGACAGTTCGACCTCACAGTCAAGCTTCCTCCAGTACCAAAGGGCACTTACGAGGTCCGTATGTTCACATGTACAGGATTCTCATCACGTGGTATCATGCAGGCTTACATTGACGGCATTCCACAGGGCATCCCATTCGATATGCGTCCAAGCGGTACTGAGCTCTTCGGTTACCAAACCGATAGCGACCTTGGCGATGAGGATGCTATCGTAGCCTTCGATAAGTCGATCCACAACCTCGGATGGATGCGTGGCCCTAAGGCATACGAGTTCGGTGCCCGTACAAGCTACACATCAGGTACTTCGCTCCGCGACATCCCAACAGCTGTGCGCAAGGTGCTCGGTACGTTCTACACCGACGGAAAGTCCGACCACTACCTCCGCCTCCAGCAGAAGATGGAATCGGGCGACAACGAGATGAACTTCGACTTCATCGAGCTCTGCCCAAGCTCCGTTTACAACAACGAGTACTTCGCAGAGGATCCATGGTAATGGTTTAGCTTTACAAAAATCCTTGGATTACTTTAGAAACGCTTGGATCATTTTGGAAACCCTTGGATCACCTTAGAAACGCTTAGATCATCAAGTCCGCAGGGCTTCGTGACTATGATAAAAGAAAAAGGAAAGTACCATTTTGGTGCTTTCCTTTTTTTGCATTCATGCAGTCAAGCTTTCTATTTGAATTGCCATGAGTCGAATTGAATGTCGCTGAGCCGGATTAGGTCGCATTCTCGGCGCGAGTGCTCAGGGAGTGGTTACTTGCTGATTTCGGCAGCAAACATCTGATCGAGTTCTTGCTGTGGGAACGGACATGGTTCTTGACGTACCTTGGCGAGCTGGAACTGATGGCAGGCATTGAGTACCGACTGGGCCTCAAAGCATTTGAAAAGCATGTCCTTCAGTTGGTCAAGACGCTGCACATCGGCATCGGTGAAGCGACCGTACGTTCCGTAGCTCACATTCCGGTCGGGTGTGATGCCATGATAGTAGTACGACCATACGAGGAAGCGCATGCATACGTCGGGAGTCATTAATATCTCTTGCATAAGTTCAGTTTGTATCGTTTAATTGTAGTTAAAGTCGAGGCATTACTTGCTTGCATTGAGCGGACGGCTTGGCTTCAAGACGTCGTGGCACTTCACGCTCTGAGCCTTTGCCTGCTTGTAATTGGCTGTTGTTTTGATGTCTTCAACGTTGGTTGCGAAACGAACGGAGTAGTTGCCCTGTGCTGTTTCCCATGCCTGAGTTGTCTCGTTGTAGGATGCGAGATCGTAGGCAGAAACGTGCATGGTGAGGGTTTCGCTCTCGCCTGGCTTCAGGTTCTTTGTCTTGGCAAATGCCTTGAGCTCGTTGGCTGGCTTCTCCATACCACCTGAAGGTGCTGACACGTAGAGCTGGATGACTTCCTTGCCGGCAACCTTGCCTGTGTTCTTGACAGTGATGCGAGCTTCAAATCCGTCCTTCACAGCCTTAACCGATGCGTTGCTATAGGCAAACTGAGTGTAGCTGAGACCGTAGCCGAATGGGTACGATACAGGTACGTTGGCTGTGTTGAAGTAGCGGTAACCTACGTTGATGCCTTCCTCGTGGAGAGTGTAGTCGGTGTTGCGCTTCTGTCCGCGGCGGCCACCAGTATCCATGCCTACGTGAGGGTAGTTGAGGAGTGCTGGCACATCCATCGCTGCGAGAGGGAATGTCATTGAGAGGCGTCCTGATGGGTTCTCCTTGCCGAGAAGCACGTCAACTACCGAGTTGCCGCCTTCCTGACCTGGCTGCCATGCCATGAGGATGGCATCAGGCAGATCCTTCCATGAGGCTGTCTCGATGACGCCACCCATGTTGAGAACTACGATGACGCGCTTGCCCTGCTGATGGAATGCCTGGCAGACATCCTGAAGCAACTGGCGCTCTGTAGCTGTGATGTTGAAGTCGTCGTCGATGTAGCGGTCGTCGCCTTCACCTGCCTGACGGCCGAGAGTGATGAGTGCCACATCGGCTTTGGCTGCCTGCTTTGCGATGGCGCGATAGTTGAGGTCCATCTCAGGAAGTTTCTTTGTGCCCCAGAACCATTCAGATGGATCCTTTTCAGCATCCATACGTGCGCGCATGTACATTTTATAATTTGAATACACGTTCGAGAGGTCCTCTGTCACCTTCATGCCTGCATTCTTGATGCCCTGCATGAGGTCGACTGTGTATGCCTTGTTTACATCGCCCGATCCTGTACCACCGGCAATGAAGTCGTAAGATGTAACGCCGAAGAGGGCGATAGTCATGTCAGCCGAGAGTGGGAGAGCGGTAGTGGAACCGTTGAGGTTGGATGCTGAGCGGAGGTAGTTGTTCTTCAACAGTACCATACCCTCGGTAGCACTCTGGCGAGTGATGGCAGCATGAGCCTTGAGGTCAGGAGTGTTGTTGAACTTGTACTGACGGAAGTGTGGAGTCTTCACGATGTACTCAAGTGTGCGGCGTACACAGAGGTCGAGAGCCTCCATGCTGAGCTTGCCTTCCTGCACCTTGCTTACGATGTCCTTCACCTGGTTTGGTTCGCCTGGTTCCATCATGTCGTTTCCGGCCATGATCTGCTGAGCTGTGTTGCGCAGACCTGTCCAGTCGGTCATTACCACACCCTTGAAGCCCCATTCGTCACGAAGGATGGTGGTGAGAAGTTCGCCGTTCTCCTGAGTGTAAGGGCCGTTAAGCTTATTGTACGATGACATTACTGTCCAAGGCTGTGACTTGCGCACGCAGATCTCAAATCCCTTAAGGTAGACCTCACGGAGCGCACGCTGGCTGATGACCTCATCGACCTCGAGACGGTTGACCTCCTGGCTGTTGCCGGCAAAGTGCTTGATGCTTGTACCTACGCCCTGGCTCTGAACGCCGTTGACATAAGCTGCTGCAATGTAACCGGTGAGGAATGGATCCTCGCTATAGTACTCGAAGTTGCGTCCGCAGAGAGGGGAACGATGGAGGTTCATACCTGGAGCGAGCAGAACGTCGCATCCGTATTCAAGAACCTCGTTACCGATGGCTTCACCCACGCGAGTCACGAGGTCGGTGTTCCAAGTACATGCCAAGGCTGTACCTACTGGGAAACCTGTAGCATAGTAAGTGTGCGAATCGTTAGGACGGGTAGGGCTGATGCGCACTCCCGCAGGACCGTCGGTAAGAACTGTAGGAGGGATGCCCAGACGATCGATAGCCGACGTAGAGCCTGCAGCTCCGCGTACTATCTCTGCATGGGCGCCAATAAGTCCGTTCGAACTGTTGGCTGCGCTGTTGTTGCTGCGTCCTACGAGCAGACGAGCCTTTTCCTCTACGGTCATCGACTTGATGACCTCATCGATATTGTCTGACTGAAGTTTCACCTGTGCCATGATTGACGACGTAGCCATCAGCAATGCTGCTGCGGCTGTATAATTCGTTGTTTGCTCATCTTGCCATCTTGTAAATGTTAATCATATCTGCCATCTTGAGCACCTTAAGTCCGCCGATGGTCTGAGTATCGCCTGTGCTACACTTGTCGGCCATGTCCTCAATCTCAGCATCGCTGATCTCCTTACCGATAAGGTCATGGATGTTGGTTGGCATTCCGATAGAACGGAAGAATGCTTCCATGGCCTGAATACCTGCCTCAGCAGCTTCGAGGTCGGTCATGCCTGTAGTGTCGCATCCCATCACGTTGCGAGCGAAACGTGCGAAACGTGGCATGTTCTCCTCGCGAGTGTAGCGTGCCCAACTGCCCCAAACGGCTGCAAGGCCTGCGCCGTGGCTTACGTCGAACATACCCGAGAGTTCGTGCTCAAGGCAATGAGTAGCCCAGTCGCCTGAAGTACCGCAACCAGTGAGGTCGTTGTGAGCCAGCGAACCTGCCCACATGATCTGAGCGCGGCTTGCATAGTCGGTTGGATTCTCAAGCACCTTGTGGCCCTCGCTCATACAAGTGCGAAGCAGAGCCTCTGCAATGGCATCTGTGATCTCCATGTCATCGTCCTTGCTGAAGTAGCGTTCCATGGTGTGCATCATCATGTCGGTGATACCACATGCTGTCTGCCAAGCAGGGAGAGTATAAGTGAGGACAGGGTTCATGATGGCGAACTTGCAACGGAACTCGTTGACGCAATAGTCCTTCTTGAGCCATCCGTCCACCTCATCGTTAGTGATGACCGAACCGTCGCTCATCTCCGAACCTGCAGCAGGAATGGTGAGTACGCAACCGATTGGTAGGTACTTTGTTGCATGAGTCTTGTGGAGATAAAGGTCCCAAACGTCGCCCTCAAAGAAGCGACCTGATGAAATGGCTTTTGAAGAGTCGATGACCGAACCGCCACCTACTGCGAGGATGAAGTCTACACCCTCAGCCTTGCACACTTCGATGCCCTGGCGCACGAGCGAAAGACGTGGGTTTGGCTTTACGCCGCCCAGCTTAACGTACTCGATGCCCTCTGCCTGGAGGCTCTTCTCAACGGTGTCGAGCAATCCCGACTTGATGGCGCTCTGACCTCCGAAGTGGAGAAGCACCTTTGTGCCTCCGTATTTCTTTACGAGTTGTCCGACCTGACCCTCTGTGTCACGCCCGAATACCACCTGCGTAGGTGCATAGTAATTGAAGTTTTTCATGTCTATTATTCTTTATTATTTATTACTTTATAATTCTTATTATTTACTTTTACTTCTTACTTAACAATTTAATCCATAGGATACTTCACGCCCCATTCCTTGCGCATGTCGTCCATCTGCTGCATGATGCTGATGGTCTCTTCGTGAGGCATCATAGGCGATTCGAGCAGTCCTTCGTCCATGCAACGTTTGCACTCCATGACCTGATACTCGTAGCCAGTCACCATGTCGGCAGGGCGTTCGATACGCTCCACCAGTTCGTAGTTACGATACACCTCAATGAGTTCTGGGCAGTTGATGTTGTCCACGCGGATGTAACCCTCAGTACCGCTGATGATGCCCTGGCGATCGTTAAGGCAAAGGGCACCCGACTGCAGATTGGCCATGCGACCATTGGCATAGGTGAGCGACATGCTTTCCTGCATATCCATGCCTGTAGGACCGAGGATGCAGTTTGTGACAGTCTTCACGATGTCGGTTCCGAAGTACATTCGGGCAAAATTGAGCGAATAGACGCCGAGGTCGAGCAGGGCACCTCCGCATAGTTCAGGACGAACGATGCGTTCCTTGTTCTCCATCATGTAGCAAAGGGTAGCCGTGAGCACGCGTGGCTCACCGATGATGCCGCTGTCCATGAGTTCCTTGACCTTGTGCGATAGAGGCATGTAGCGAGTCCAAATGGCCTCTGTGATGAATACGCCCTTCTGCTTAGCAGCTTCAAGCACTTCCTTTGCCTGGCGCACATTGGCTGTGAATGCTTTCTCCACCAATACTGGCTTGCCGGCATTGATAGCGAGCAAAGCATGATCGTAGTGGTGAGAGTGTGGGGTAGCGATGTACACGAGATCTATGTCAGCATCCTGCACAAGTTCTTCATAGCTACCATAAGCCTTCTGGATTCCATATTGGCTGGCAAATGCCTGAGCCTTTTCGAGCGAACGTGATGCAATGGCAAGCACCTGATAGTCGCTGAGAGGAGCGAGAGAAATGGCCATCTTGTCAGCAATCCATCCTGCTCCGATAATTCCTACGTTAAACATGGTATTTTTGTCGTTATTTTAAGTTTATGAGTTCGTAAGTTCTTGAGTTTGTCAGTTTATAAGTTTATGAGTTTGTAAGTTTATAAGTTTGTAAGTTCGTGAGTTTTCGAGTTTGATATGCCTTTAATACCTTACTTCTTACATATTACAACATTGTTTGTTGTTACGAATTTACGATTTTGCGAAAAATTGCATTTTGTAGTGGGAATGGAACTAAAGTACGATAAGTTCGGCAATCTTCTCAAGCCAGATGCGGTCGGTCTCATCGAATGTGGCAAGTTCGGCACTATCGATGTCGAGCACCCCAGTCACCTCACCCTCAGCATTGTGGAGTGGCACCACTATCTCGCTACGCGAAGCACTCGAACATGCTATGTGTCCCGGGAACTGATCGACATCAGGCACTACCTGAGTCTTGTTTTCTGCCCACGCTGTGCCACACACGCCCTTTCCTTTACGTATTCGCGTGCAAGCCATAGGCCCCTGGAAAGGACCCAAGACCAGCACACCGTCTACTACGCGGTAGAATCCTGTCCACCACCATCCGAAGGTCTCCCAAAGCATGGCACTCACATTGGCCATGTTGGCTACGGCATCAGGTTCGTCCTCCACCACAGCTTTAATCTGAGGAAGAAGCTCCATGTAGCGTTCTTCCTTCGTTCCGTTTGAAATCTTCAGTTCTTCTGCCATGATATGGTTTTATTCAAGTATTGCTTTTGCTGAAGTTTGTTAAGCAATTGTATTACATCGATTAAATGGCTGCAATCAATACTTCTACATCCTCTTGCTTTGCTGCCCAGCTTGTCACGAAGCGCACATTGGTATGAGTGGCGCCTCGGCTTCCCCATACCTCGAATGTAGCCTTCTCTGCAAGGCGATCCATCACATCGTTAGGCAGGGTGAAAAACTGCTGGTTGGTAGGGGAATCAATGAATGGCGTGAAGCCCTTGGCTATGAATCCCTGCTTCAGGATCATGGCCATCTCCACAGCGTGGCGAGCAATCTTCAGATAGAGTCCATCGGTAAAGAGAGTTCCAAACTGCACTCCAAGCAGGCGTCCCTTAGCCATGAGTGCACCATGCTGCTTGATGAGAGGGAAGAAATGCTTCAGCAATCCTGGCTGTGCAACCACACACTCACCAAACATGGCGCCCACCTTTGTTCCGCCAATGTAGAATATGTCACAAAGCGTTGGCAGTTCTTCGAGAGTGAAATCGGCAGCATCGCTCGAAAGACCGTATCCAAGACGTGCTCCGTCGATGTAGAGCGGAATGTCCGCCTCCTTGCATACTGCATGAAGCGTCTGCAGTTCTTCCTTCGAATAGAGAGTACCGTATTCAGTAGGATAACTGATGTACACCATGCCCGGAGCAACCATGTGCTCGTATGTCTCGTCGGCATAGAAATCCTTGATGTAAGCTTCTACCTCCTTTGGGGCCAGTTTACCAGCGTGCGAAGGTAGAGTCAGCACCTTGTGACCGCACGATTCGATCGCTCCCGACTCGTGTACATTGATGTGCGCAGTTTCAGCAGCCAGCACACCCTCATGATGCGAGAGCAGAGCATCAATCACAGTCGAATTGGTCTGTGTGCCACCCACCAGGAAGTGTACGTCGAGATTATCGTTTCCGCATGCCTTGCGTATCTTCGCCTTTGCTTCTGTGCAATAGTTATCTGTACCATATCCTGGAGTCTGCTCCAGGTTGGTATCGAGCAGACGCTGCATCACCGTAGGATGCGCGCCTTCCATATAGTCTGTGTCAAAATGTATTTTCATGTTACAAATATACTATATTTATTTTATATTTATTAGTTGATGTGAGAATTATTGTGGTCAATCGGTCTTTTTCACCCACTTATAGAACAATTTGTTTCAAAATCACATCCTCACTTGCCATTCCGTTATTTGCACAATTAAACATAATGCCCATTAAACATCATTTCCGATTCATTTGAAACATAAAGTGCTTTTCATAAAAAAACGTAAGATTTCGCGTACATAGTTTCTTCGTACGAATAAAAAATCGTACCTTTGCCCTCAACTTAACAAACCATCGTATTACAATCATACAGCAATAGAATCATTATGACATACAAGCACAAGGTTCAATATTACGAAACCGACAAACAAGGTGTTACACACCATTCAAACTATATACGCATCATGGAAGAAACACGAGTTGATGCCATGGAGCGTATGGGATTTGGGTATGAACGTATGGAGGAAGTTGGCGTCTTCTCGCCTGTGATGAGTGTCACTTGCGACTACAAGCGTCCTACCACATTCCCAGACATCATCGAAGTTGAGATCTCGGTGGCAGAGCTGAGCAAGTTGAAAACCAAGTTCTCCTATCGCATGACTTGCAATGACAAGGTCGTCTGCCTTGGCACTTCGCAGCATTGCTTCCTCGATCGCAATGGCCGCCCTGTCGCTATTGAGGACTATTTCCCCGAGTTCTACGAATGGCTATTGAAACTCTACAACAGCAATAAGTGAATCGTTACGTTCTTCGGAATAATCATTTCCGTCAAAAGAAAAGCAACGGTTCACTATAAGAAATGCCAAATAAGATAGTATATGTTATCGCACAACATATACTATCTTATTTTGTAACATATACTATCCTATTACCTTCTTCGACTAAGAAAACATCGTTATCTTTGCATTACATGCGAAAAAATCATTTTCAATATACATTAAATACATGGTATGCATAATCATTTGTATTCCAACAACTACACTATGTATATAAGTATGTACATAGGCATTTTGCTATATACACGAAACTACATGCCATTGTTTGGTGCCATGTAGTTTTGTGTATATAGATATTTTACAAACTACATCACGATAAAGAACATATACTCCAACTACGCTGACGGCATCCCGCTCAGAAACATGATGTCAAAGCATCAGATTGTGGCATTCAAGTTGCGCGAGTTCCTGAACCGCAGGTACGATATACGTTTCAACGAAGTGCAGCAGATGACGGAATTCAGACCTCGCCAGAGCCTGTGCTTCATGTATCGCGAACTCGATCGCCGCGAACTGAACACCATCCACCACGAAGCATGCATGGAGGGCATCGAACCTACATTCGGCGAGGTGGACGAACTGATACATTCCACCTTTGTAAAGAAGTACAACCCTATCGACGAATACATGGGCAACTTGCCTGCATGGGACGGCGTGGACCGCATCGGTGCACTTGCCGACATGGTACCGACCGACAATCCATACTGGAAGCGCCTCTTCACTCAGTGGTTCCTCTCCATGGTTGCTCACTGGATGAATAGCGACAAGGTGCATGCCAATGCAACGGCACCTATACTCATCGGCGCACAGGGATACAGGAAGAGCACCTTCTGCCGCCTTATCCTTCCGCCCGAGCTGCAGGGATTCTTCACGGACAGCATCGACTTCACATCCGCCAAGGATGCACAGCGTTGCCTGTCGCGCTTCCTGCTCGTGAACATTGATGAGTTCGATCAGTTGAGCGAGAGGCAGTTTGCCTTCGTGAAGCATCTCTTCCAGAAGCCAGAGACCAACATACGAAGGATGTACAGCGAGACCATCGGTTCGCAGAGGCGCTATGCAAGCTTCATCGGAACGAGCAACATGCAGGAAGTGCTTCGCGACCCTACCGGCAGCCGCCGCTACATCTGCGTGGAGGTCACCGCGTCTATCAACACCGAGACGCCAATCAACTACAGCCAGCTCTATGCACAGGCAAGGACTCTCATCCTCAAGGGTACCCGCTACTGGATCGACGATGAGGACGAGGCATTGATACGCATATCAAACAAAGACTTCGAAGAGGAGTCGCCTCTGGAGCAACTGCTACTCACATCGTTCATGCGCCCAATCAAGGCCAGCGAAGGACGTTGGATGAGTCCAACCGAGATACTTCAAGTTCTCATGAAGCAACC
>JAKSLM010000032.1 GCA_024401225.1 Bacteroidaceae bacterium
TGCGTTGGTGGCTCATGTGGCATGCTCAGCTGATAGCGTGGTGCACACTCTTGACCTTCAGTTTGATGAGCTGGACTATTGGCTGGATGGCGTGTGCAGCGATATGGACTCTGCTGCGCTGCCAGGGCAGGGTGTGAAGCACATTCGCATCAGGAATGGTACACTGAATAGTCAGACGAGCGAGGCACGACTCTCGTACGATGACTACAAGTCGAATGTTGAATCTACACATAAGGCGAGGGATCAACCGAGCACGCAGGTGAGCTTCAACTATATGGTGGCACTCGCTCTGCTCCTGCTCATGTTGATCACGATAGTACGCATAAGACTCCCGACACGTTTATGATGTCGGGAGTCTTATCTTTTGGTGAAATAATGGTGATAAAAAGTGATAGGCGTCACCGCCACCACCATTGTAACAAACTATATATCCGCACGATACAAGAAGAATGGTAATAAGTGATAAGTATCATCAAAAAAAATACACGGACGAGGTACCATGCTCCACTTTCTACACGAATCAGTTACTGCGCTCAAAGATGCTCTCTACGTTGCCGTGGCCAAGGACAAGGTTCTCATCGTCGAGGGCAAGGATGTCGAAGGTGTCGACTGGAGCGGGTGCCTCAGAGCCGATGCGGCGAGGTGACTGGAGAAGGAGGAGGCCGTCGCTGATGCTCCAGCGCTCGTAGTCGACGTTCATGCCGTAGGTGCTGGCTGTGCCGTTGATGTTGAGTTCAAGGCTCTGCTCGTGGCCATCGGCTGCGCGCTGGCTCCAGAGGTGGGCAAGGGATGTGAGGTTGACTGCCATGGTTATGACGTTCTCGCCCGATGCCGAGGCGTAGACTATGTCGATCTTGTCGCCCACGCTTACGCTGCCTGCCACCACGCTCTCGGGAGCGTTGACGTAGATGGTGTCGCCCGCCTCGTTGATGACTTCGATGACGTTCATGCTTGTGCCATCGCCCACGATGCCTATGGTTTCGACGATGTCGGGAATGGAGTCGAGGGTCTTGATGATGATGGTGTCAGAGCCGTCGTCGGTCTTGTTGCCTCCCTTGCACGAATAGAGGATGCAAGGCAGAAGCAGGAGCAGGAGGGGGTATCGTAAGAGTTTCATCGTTATAAGTTGTTTTGCTTAGCTGATGCAAAGTAACAAAAAAAGGTTCAAAGCACAAAGCTTTGAACCGATTATTTTTATGTTTACGCACATTTTAATGCTTATACGAGGTGGCGGATGAGTTCTTCCTTATCGCCGTAGAGCATGTCGATGACTGGAATCTCAATCATTGTGTAGGCTCCTGGCTGCTGCTTCAATGATGCACGTGCTACGTTGACGAGCACCTGTGCTGTGAGGGCAGGGTTGTTGATCTTCATGTTGAACTCGAAGAGCTGGTTGTGTGTCATGCCTGACACGCCCTTGCGTACGAGGTTGACACCGTGGCCTACGTCGTTGAGTGCATCGACTGATGGTACCTGGAATACGTGTGTCTCATCGCTTGCGAAGTATGGATCGGCCTTGATTGCTGCTGTAACTGCATCGAGGTCGGCACCTTCCTCAAGTTCTACGTATACCATGCGGCGGTGGATGCCTTCACCCACTGGGATGGTCATTGAGAGTGCATCCTTGACGCCTTCCTTCGAACGTACGCATACGCTGTGTCCCATTGAGCGGCCTGGACCGAAGTTGGTGTAGCTGATGCCCTTAGGAGCGAGGCTCTCCATGAGTGAACGTACGATTGAGTCAGAACCTGGATCCCAACCTGCCGAGATGATGCTGACTGCATTGTTTGCCTTTGCTACTGCATCGAGCGAACGACGGAGGTCTACGATCTGTGTGTGGATGTCGAACGAGTCAACTGTGTTTATGCCGAGAGCAAGACACTGCTTTGCATATTCCTCGACCTTGCGTGTAGGTGTAGCGAGGATGGCTACCTGAACGTTGTCGAGTTCCTGGATGTTCTTTACTACTGGGATACCTGCGAGTTCTGCTGGCTTGTCTGCATCGCCGTTGCGACGTACTACGCCTGCTACTTCAAAATCTGGTGAAGCCAAGAGTGCTTCAAGAGTGTACTTGCCAATGTTGCCGTATCCGACAATGGCGGCTCTGATTTTTGCCATAGTTCTTTAATCTTTTTTATTTTGGGTTGTTTATGTGTATTGCGTTTTCTATGCTGTTTATAGTCCTTCACTCACGACTCTGTTTTACTTCTTTATTCCTCTTGCATTGAGTGCCTGCTGGTAGCGGCGTGCGTTCTGCAGGTGCTCGGCATAGCTGGACGTAAAGTTGTGGCTGCCGGAGAAGTCTTCCTTGGCACACATGTAGAGGTAGGAGTTATGGTCATAGTTGAGCACGGCATCTATGCCTGCCACGGTTGGGATGCGTATCGGTCCCGGAGGTAGTCCCTTGTACACGTAGGTGTTGTAAGGGGAGTCGTAACGTGTCTGCTCAAGTGATACTCGGCGGATGCCGAAGTCGCCGATGGCGAAGATGACGGTTGGATCGCTCTGCAGCAGCATGCCTATCTCAAGGCGATGGATGTAAAGGCCTGCGATGGTGGCTTTTTCGGGTCCATAACTGGTCTCGCTTTCCACGATTGAGGCTATCGTTGTCACTTCTTCGGGTGTGAAGCCTATCGATTCTGCCTTTGCAAGGCGCTCCTTGTTCCAGAATGCTTCCTTTTCACGCTGAAGGCGGTTGATGAGCTGCTTGGCCGAGATGTTCCAGTACACTTCGTATGTATTTGGAATAAAGAGACATGGAAGTGATGCCTCTGTGTAGCCCATGTCGCCCATGACTTCATCGCTATGCAGTACGGCATGGATGTCGTCAGCGCTGATCATGAGCGATTCGGCTATACGCTCCACGAGATTATCGACTGTGCGCACGTTTGGCACTACAAGCTTGACTGGTATCTGGTGGCCGTTGGCAAGACTGCGCACCAGGTCGTAGTTGCTGACTCCCGGTTCGATGGCATATTTGCCTGTGCGTGGAGTCTTGAACCGCTTGAGGGTAGACATGAACTGGAAACCATCCATGCTCTTCGCATGTGCGGCATCCTGTACTTTTGCCATCAAGGAGTCCATTGAGTCGTCGGCATCTACGTAGATGAAGGATGTCTCGGACAGTTGGTAGGGTGATGAGAATAGAAGGTAACCCGCATATACCGCTCCAAGGGCACAAAGCATGATGAGTAGACCAACAATTCTTACTATTTTTTTCATTGAGTTGCGAATTTGGTGGCAAAGTTACATCTTTTTTACGATTTTCATGACGAAAAGAGACTTTTTTTTACAATAAACAGCAAAATGTCATACATAGGCAGGCATAATAAGGTGTTTTTTTCTGTAATTATCATTGTTAATTGATAAATAATATGTATATTTGCCGCCAATTATTATTCATTAAAATTATACCGGTGGAAACGGTCATGGATTCCACCACAAATCACGATAATATGGAATTAATCATCAAAAACGAAGGTGACACCATCACTGGTGTATTGTCAGGACGCCTCGACACAGCTGCCTCAACTCAGTTTGCAACAGATATGCAGCCATTAGTTGACAATGCAGGAAAGCATATCGTACTGGACTGCAACAAACTGGAATTCATCAGTTCTTCTGGTCTGCGCCTGTTCCTCACTCTGCGCAAGGCTGCTACCGCAAAGGGCGGTGACATCACCATCACAGGCATGAACGCCGACATTCGTCAGGTGTTCACCATCACAGGATTCTTCCCTCTCTTTAAGTTTGTCTAAGTAAGAAAAGCGAATGGCAATAAAAATATTAAGTGTTGATGACGAGGTGGACCTTGAGCTCCTCCTCACCCAATACTTTCGCAGAAAAATACGCAAGGGCGAATACGAGTTCTTCTTTGCCCACAATGGCTTGGAAGCCTTGCAGGTGCTCCTCCAGCATCCTGATATCGACATCATCCTGAGCGACATCAACATGCCGGAGATGGACGGTCTCACCATGCTCACAAAGATAAACGAGATGCGCAACCCTGCTCTCAAGTGCATCATGGTTAGTGCCTATGGCGATATGGACAACATACGCCACGCCATGAACAACGGCGCCTTCGACTTTGCCACAAAGCCTATTGACCTCGATGACCTTCAGGTCACAATCGACAAGGCCATAGAGCAAATCACCTACATACGCAGCGCACAGAAGGAGCACAAGCAGCTGGTAGACATACAAGGAGACCTCTCGGTAGCAAGAGAAATCCAGAAGGCCATACTACCTCGCAACTTCACACTCAAGATGCCTGATGAGGGCGGAGTGGAGATAAGCGCCTCGATGAATGCTGCCAAGGATGTGGGCGGCGACTTTTACGACTTCTTCAAGATTGATGATGAGCGCTTTGCATTCACAATAGCCGACGTGAGCGGCAAGGGAGTGCCGGCTGCCATCTTCATGGCTGTGAGCCGCACGCTGATCAAAGCCACAGGAATGCAGGGTGTGCCTTCGGCCGAATGTATGTGCAAGGCTAACGATATGCTGAGCGGCGAGAGCGTAGACAATATGTTTGTCACCGTGTTCTACGGAGTATACAACGCCAAGACAGGTGTGATCGACTTCACCAATGCCGGCCACAATCCACCTTACGTATTGCACAACGACGGCAGCGTGGAGGCTCTGCCTGTAGCCGGCAACATCGTGCTGGGAGCATTTGAGGGGCTACCTTTCACTTCAGGCAGCATCACCCTCCAGCCAGGCGAGACGCTCTACATGTTTACCGATGGTGTAACAGAGGCAGAGAACATGAACCACGAACAGTTTGGAGAAGCATATCTTAAGAGTTCGCTGGAACAGCTCAAGGGTGCATCGCCAAAGGACATCATCGCTGACATAGAGCAGAAGGTAAAGGCCTTTGCCGGCGAAGCTCCTCAGAGTGATGATGTGACTCAACTCGTAATCAAGAGAAAGTGAAAATACCACGTGCGAACATATACTCCTTAGCAGGACTTGCAGTAATCGCAGCCACTGCGGTGATAAGTTATCAGGTTGGCAAAAGCCAGTCGGACAGCCTCATCGCGTCGCTTACCGAGCAGGTCGACTCGCTTCGCAAGGGAGAGATGGACGCAGCGATAGTGAAGCGTGTCAGCCAGCAGATGGAGGACATTGCCTATCAGCAAAAGGCAGTATCGGACAAGCAGCGCGAGCACGCCGAGGAGCAGTCGAAACTCGCCATCAAGATGCGCGACATGGCCGAACAGGAGAGCCGTGCAGCACGCGAGGCAGAAGGCAAGGCTGTGGAAGCTCTCGATGAGGCTGAAGCACAGCGCAACAATGCCCGCCAGCAGCAGTTGGTGGCTGAGCAGCAGCGCGACCAAGCCACCCGTTCGAAAAACAGGGCCGACACCCTCAACTACCGAATGCAAGGACGTACATTGGCTTCCACATCGCTCATACAGCGCGATGCCAACGATCTCGATGTGTCCGATGCGTTGGCCTACACGAGTTGGTATTTCCTGAACAAATATGAAGGCAACGACTTCTTCTCCACCACTTTCCGTGCCTTGCAGAAAGCAACAGGCAGCATGTACCAGAGCACGATGCAGAAGCATGGAGCTGTCAATGGAGTGGCTGTAGTTCCCAACCTGTCAAAGCAATGCGTGGCCGTATCGAACTACGGAGAGATAGAACTGCTGACAGACAAGGGCGATCGCATAGCATCGAAGGTGCTGCTATCCGACAACGCGTACGACTTCCGCGACGTATGGGCAGGGCAGAAAGGCATCTATGCTCTGAGCGTCAAGGGAACACTCTGCGTGGTAAGCTACAACGGAGCAAAGATTCACACCGTGACACTCCCTGCTGACACCTACGTCCGACTCATCCATGTAGACAGCAACACGCTTGCTGCCGTAGGCAGAAAGTCAATGTGCTGGTACACATTCTCCACAGGCGAGGTGAGCAAACCGCTGAACTTCCAAAGCCAGATGTCGGCTGTTGCCAAGCGCAAGGACGTGATCAGCGTGTTCTTTGCCGATGGAAAATATGCAGAGGTGGACAAGGCGCACAAGATAGTGCAGAAAACTCCTATCACAAAGGAGATTGTGACCGTTGCCCACTACGATGAGGAGCTGGACTGCTTCTATTTAGGAACAAAGGACGGACCTGTCTACCCTTTCAACCGATACAATCGCAAGGTAGAGCTGTTGAACGCCCATGTAGCACAGCCTACGTGCATTGCCAATGTGGGATCGATACTCATCACCGGAGGTTACGACAAGTCGGCATTTGTGTGGCAGATGGACAATCTCTACTTCGAGTCGGGACTGAACTTCCGCCAGGAACTTGCGCTTCAGAAATCAGCCAAGGCTCCTGAGCGCATGTCGAACTTGCCAAAGGAATGGGTAGTGCCTGCAGAGTTGGATTTTGACGGATGGATACTGTCGCTCTGCGGTGATGCCAGAAACAGAACCGTATGGGCAGGTACATCGACCGGAAAGGTGGTACGCATGATGGCAGATACAAAGGACATGGCTGCCATCCTGCACGCCAAGATGAAGCGAGGCCTGAGCGAGAGCGAATGGACCAGATACGTCGGATCCGCTATTCCTTACGTAAAAATGAAATAAAGTATACTGCATAAATCAAGTTAAAGAAGAAGTATTAGATACGTTAAAATGAAGAAGAGTATACGATACATATTATCAGCATTATTCTTTGCCCTGTTTGCCGTAGCCATTGAAGCTCAGACAAGCAGCGCAAAGGATCTTGGTATACCTTTCTTCAAGACATTCTCCGCAACGGAATACGGTGCTCACAGCCGCAACTTCGACATCCTGTGCGACTCCAAGGGACGAGTATACATAGCCAACTTTGAGGGCCTTCTGGTGTACGATGGCGAGGAATGGGAGGTGATGCATACACCGGGCATCTCGCGAGTCACAAGCCTGCACAAGGGACAGAGCGGCAAGATATGGTTTGGTGGAAACAACGTGCTTGGATACGTGAGCGTAGCTGACAGCATCAAGCCCGTGTTCGTGACCGATGAAAGCAACCGCCAGCTCAACTTCGGCGAGGTGCGCCGCATCGAGGAAGGTGGAAAGGGAGTCCTGTTCACCACAGCCAAGGGAAGCGCTTACACCTATACCAATGGCAAGGTAAAGTTCATGAAGGACTTCTACGACGATCCAGATGAGAAAATAGTATGGAACGGCATAGACATCAACGAGCGTCTGGAGATCAAGGACCTTGGCATGATAGTCTACGCCACAGTCCATCACGGCTTGATCATCACCGACATGGATGGTCAGCAAATATACAACATCACAGAAGCCAACGGCCTGTGCAGCAACATAATCTCTGCCATTGCATACGATGGCAAGGGAAGCGTATGGTGCACGACCAACAATGGTATCTTTGTAGTCAACGTATCGTCCATCTACACCCATTACGGAGAGATGGAAGGCTTGAAGGGACACGTGACAAGCATACTTAAGGTTGACGGCAAACTGCTCGTTGGTACGCTTCAAGGACTTTACGAACTCAGCGATGCCACCTTCCACAAGGTGCCGGGAGTGGATCAGGCGTGCTGGAAGATTGTGGAGACAAAAAGGCACACAGCCCTTACAGCCACAGCGGATGGTGTGTTCGAATACAAGAACGGCAGCACCCCCGTACAGATCACTACAAAGCACACACTTGCACTCTATGTGGAGGATGAGAATTCCTTCCTCATGGGAAATCTCGACGGCATCTACAGACACACAGCAGGCAAGGGCGACGTGCTCATCAATAAGATACAGAATGTAGTCAAGTTTGATGATGACGGAAAGGGCAACATCTGGGCTCTCACGCTCTACGGCGAAACCTACATAATGCCAAAGGATGGCAACAGCTTCCAGAAGAAGCAGAACGACAATCTCACCCTCATGCTCAACTACACCGATGACAACGGAGTGGAGTGGAAAACGAGAAACAACGGTAATGGATTGACACGCACCGGCACCACAGACGAAATGGAGAGTTGGCTGAGACCATTCGACGACTGCATCGTTCAAGCCATGATGGTATCAGACGATGTGGCATGGATAGGCGGCAACTTCGGTCTCTATCGCTTCGACATAGGCAAAAGCAAGAAGTCGAAGCACTTCGTTCCAAAGGTCGACATACGCTACTTCATGCAGAGCCATCGACTTGTCAACTTCTGCGTAGCAAACGACAATGTCAACATACTGGGAAAGACGCTCTACAGCTACCGTCTGAAGGAAAACGGCGAATGGTCCAAGTGGCGTACTGACCAGGACATCGAACTCAGCAACATGGCCTATGGACGCTACCAGCTCACGGTAAGGTCTATGGATCCTTATGGTCAGATTTCCGTATCGGAGACCAAGAACTTTGAGATTCCATTCCCTATATTTGTACGATGGTACTTCCTCCTGCTTTACCTATTATTATTAGGACTGGCATTATACGCCATCGGTCGCTATCGTATGCAGCGTCTGGTCAAGGAGCGCAAGCATCTGGAGCAGGTGGTCAAGGAGCGCACTCAGGAAGTGGTGAAGCAGAAGAATGAGATCGTGGCTCAGAAGAACGAGATAGAACAGAAATCGCACGAGTTGGAAGACGCTCTCAAGGAGCTTCGCGCCACTCAGCAGCAACTCATCCGCAAGGAACACGAAGCCACGGTCGGCAAACTCACCAAGGGTCTCATCGACCGTATCCTCAACCCGATGAACTACATCAACAACTTCTCGCACCTCACCATCGGACTGGCCAAGGACCTGAAGGAGAACCTTGAGGACGATGAGGACAAGATGACTCCCGACAACTTTGAGGACAGCATGGATGTCATTGAGATGATGAGCACCAACCTCGAGAAGATAGAGCAGCACGGCCTCTCGACTACCCGCACGTTGAAGGCTATGGAAGAGATGCTCAAGGATCGTTCCAACAAGATTGACAAGCTCGACATAGCTGCCATCTGCCAGCAGAACATAGACATGGTGCACAACTACTTCAAGGACGACATCAGCAGGCTGGGTATCAGCATTGAGTGGAACCGTCCTGATGCTCCGGTGATGGCAAACGTAAATGCCGACTTGCTGAGCCGAACATTCATGTCGATGCTTGCAAACTCCGTGTTTGCAGTAAACAAGAAGGCCGAAAAGGCAGGACAAACTGGCTATCAGCCTGTGATCCGACTTGCAATAACGCCAGGTGCCAACGGATCGCCAACACTTATCAGCATATACGATAATGGTATAGGTATTGAAGAAAGCATCATTGACAAGATCTTCGACCCATTCTTCACCACCAAGCCAACGGCTGAAGCACCTGGAGTCGGACTCTATCTGAGCCAGCAGACCATCCAGGATTTCGGCGGAACAATAACAGTAAAATCCTCTAAGGACGAGTATACGGAATTCACCATTTCGCTTCCCTAATCATCTATATACATGGAACAGGAACTAGAATCACTAAGGCAGCAGGTTGCAACCCTACAGGAACAGTTGCACACACAGGAGAAGATGGCCTCGTTGGGTCTTCTTAGCGCTGGTATTGCCCATGAGATACAGAACCCTCTCAACTTTGTCATCAACTTCAGCAAGATGTCGGCAAAACTCCTTGACGACCTTGAGGACATAGTAGGCGACTGTGCCGACCGACTCGATCAGGATGATGCAGAGGAACTGGAGGAGATATCGACCGACCTCAAGGACAACCTGCATAAGATACAGGAACACGGCGAACGTGCCATAAGCATCATCCGAGGCATTCTGCTCCAGAGCCGCGGAAAGGATGGCGAATTCCTTCCTACCGATGTCGGCAATCTGGTACACGAATACGTGTGGCTCTCTTACCATGCCATGCGTGCCAACGACAAGGACTTCAACATCTCCATCCATGAGGAGTGTCAGGCAAACATGCCAAAGATGATGGTCATCCCGCAGGATCTCAGCCGTGCTGTGCTCAACGTGATGAACAACGCCTGCTACACAGTCAGGGAGCGCACAGCAACCGAGTCGGCCGACTATACTCCATCCATCAGCGTCAAGGTGAGCTACGATGACAAATTGCGCATCTCCATCAGCGACAACGGCATGGGAATGTCGCAGGAGATAAAGGACAAGCTCTTCAAGACCTTCTTCACCACCAAGCCAGTAGGACAAGGCACCGGACTCGGACTATCCATCACCCACAACATCATCACAAGCCGGCACAATGGCGAACTCATCGTCGATTCGGAGGAAGGAGTGGGAACCACATTCACATTCATCATACCAGTCAAGACCATAAAGTAAAGACGAGTACACCTCGTAACTTATTTATATTAATAATGTAAATGATCACGCTTCGTAAATCAATCATACCGATAATGTAAATGATCACGCTTCGTAACATATTCATGCTTTTGCTGTTTGCCTGCCCGGTACTCGCCGTTCATGCACAAACCGCCGACGATGACTATCAGGCAGCAGAGAAGGCCTATGAGTTCGGACACTTCGCACAGGTCGACTCACTCCTTACCAGTAACGTCAAGCGACTGAAGGGAGTGAACCGCATCAATGCCTACCGACTGCTGGCACTTAGTGCGCTCTATCAGGACCATACCGACATGGCTGAAGCGTATGTTACAAAGCTTCTTGCTCTCGATCCATTCTATACCGCCTACAACGATTCTCCACGATTCTCCGACCTTCTCGAACGTCTGAAGAAAGGCAAGACCACCATCACCACGGCTTCGCAGCAGGAAGAGACCCTCGAAGAGGTTCCTGTGCCTACCACCCTCATCACGGAGGACATGATACGCGCATCGGGAGTGCAAACCCTTTCAGAACTGCTTCTGCTATTCGTACCAGGCATGTCCCGCGTGGCAGGCGGAGAGGACAATGTAGCCATGCGAGGTGTATACGGCATGGGACAGGAAATGATCCTGGTACTTGAGGACGGCCACCGGCTGAACAGCCAGAGCACCAACACGCAGCCTATGGACTACCGCATCAATCTCGATAAGGTGAAGCAGGTGGAAGTGTTGCGAGGTCCGGCATCATCACTCTACGGCAACGTGGCCCTCACCGCTGTGGTCAACGTGATCACCAAGTCGGGAGGCGACTTTGATGGCAACATGGCAGCAGGACTTACGGACAAGAACAACACCTTTGGACTCAGCTACCTTAACGGTCGAGGCAACCTGCGCACCGACTACCTTGCATGGATTTCCATGTACAACTCCAAAGGCGAGCGATACATGGACGGTCAGTATCCACGCTACATAGGCGGATTCAACAGCAATCCAGCCTTCGATCTCGGACTCAAGATACGCTGGGACGACTTCTCGCTCCGCGTGGCAGGACGCCATGCCAAGCCAGTACCATTCTACAACATCATCGATGCCGGAGGCTATTCGTACGACAAGTATGGCAAGCAGAACGGTGAAGCACCGGGCCAGTCGCACACTCACATTCGTTTCGACATCGACTACAGCCACAAGTGGGATGCCTTCTCGGTGTCAGCATCCGTGTTTGGCAACCTGGAAAATACACAAATCTACAACGTAGTAGGCGACTCCATCAACCCACGAGTAGCAAGCACCTTGGTGCAGTACGCGGGAGTAGAGACGGGAGCATCGGATGCACGCACCGTAGGACTATGGGAAAGCATCGAGATGAAGACCTACACCTTCGGCGGATCGATAAGTGGTGCCTACAAATACGCAATGCCACGCTACGGCATGGATGGATCGCTCCTCGTAGGTATTCAGTACGAATGTCTTGTGCCTGCTTACGCCAACTTCAAACTCGGATCGGACTACAACACAACACGTGTGTTCAGCAGCAGCCAATTTCACGATGGAGCAGAGCATTCCATATCGTGCTTCGTTCAGTTGAAGCACCATCTGACCAAGCGTCTCATCTTCAACGGAGGCGTACGCAGCGACCATCGTACACGATACGACAACGACCACATCAACACCTTTGCACCCCGAGTGTCGTTCATCTGGCTTACAAACGATGTGCTCAATCTGAAGGCAGGCTATTCTCATTCGTTCGTTGATGCACCTTACGTCTACCGCGCATGCAAGATTCCACTGTTCTCTGGCCCTTACCTCGAACCGGAGAAGATGGATGCCTACAACATATCAGCCAATTTCGACTGGCCTTCCATCAACATGAAATACGAAGCCACAGCATTCTACAACCACGCAAGCGACCTCGTATACTACAATCTGCGATCGTCCGAAGCCACATTCATGAACTCCGGTACGATTGAAGTGGCCGGAGTGGAACAGATGATCCAGTACGCAGCACCTCGTACGCTGATCAGCCTCAACACCACCTATCAGTATCCATTGCGTATCGAGAACTATCTTGGCGCAGGA
Organism: Bacteroidaceae bacterium; assembly: GCA_024401225.1. Lineage (GTDB taxonomy): Bacteria > Bacteroidota > Bacteroidia > Bacteroidales > Bacteroidaceae > Minthosoma. Next base: position 12,344 of record JAKSLM010000032.1, read on the forward strand.
TCGCACAATGCTGTCAATGTGCCACACCTTGTGGCAAACCTCACAGCAGCACAGCAAGTGGTCGACAGCAAGCGACTTGGCAAGGTGTGGCTTAGAGCCAATCTGCATGCACAGTCGTCATGCGATCTCTTCGCCATGCGAACAGAGGAGATCATTATCGCCATGCTCGAGGAAGAAAATGCATCACCTACCGTATTCTATCTGCATCAGCCGTCAGTAGCCATACTTGGAGCGGGAGTAGAGTGGGCTTTGCCATTCGGACTCGCAGCAGCCATCGATGCTCACAATCTGTTCAACACACGCTACAAGGTGGGTGGACTGAGTCGTGAGGGAGTACCTCAGCAGGGATTCAACCTCATAGGAAAATTAAGATTCAAATTCTGATAACAAACAAAACATACTGTATATTGCCATGAAGACTCTGTGTATTACAAACAATGTCGAAGAGCTTCCAAAGCTTGCGTTCTTCTTGGACGAGATAGCTGATGAAGACGGTCTTGACACAAGTCTTGTGTTCAATCTGAACCTTGCTCTGGAGGAAGCTATGACCAATGTAGTCATGTACGCCTACCCAGATCAGCAAGATATGCCTATCACTCTTGATTACACAAAGGAGGGCGACACCCTTGTATTCTGCTTGCGCGATCAAGGCGTGGCATTCGACCCTACTACCGGGGGCGATGTTGACATTACACTATCAGCAGAAGACCGCCCGATAGGCGGCCTCGGCATCTTCCTCGTAAAACAGATAATGACAGATGTCACCTACCAGCGCATCGGCGACTGCAATGTGCTAACGATGACCAAACAGATAGAAGGCTAAAGCCCTTGCAAGGAATCGAACAACTCCTTGCAAGGAAACATCGAACTCCTTGCAAGGAAACGTTGAAGTCCTTGCAAGGAGTTTTCCTTTTCATTACTCTTACTTATTATTTCTTACTTAAACAATCACCTAACCCATTGTTCCGGATTGAGTCTGGCTGCCTCATTGCGAAGCTGGAAGTGGAGCACATAGTTGCCATCAGTATTAGTGCCTATCACTCCAAGTGAAGTCTTGGTGCTTACCTTTTGTCCCTTCGATACCGATACCGAAGCGAGTCCAGAATACACAGATATATAGCGGCCGTGGCGAATCATTACGATGTAACGACCTGCATGCGAGAATACTGAGCTGACTTCACCATCGAACACAGCACGAGCCTGAGAGCCCTGCTGGCCACGAATGTCAATTCCCTTATTATCAAGCACTACCTTTGAGAGTCCAGGAGGACTGTATTTGCCATAATGGCCTACAACCTGATAACTGCCCGTGATAGGCATAGGCAGACGGCCCTTGTTGGCTGTAAACGAGGTGGAAAGTTTCACGTCGCTATTGTTGGCATTCCAGTTGGCAACCGTCTTTGATGCTTCCTTCTCTTCTTTTTCAGCCACACGTATCTCAGCCTTTGCTGTCTTCTCCTCTGCCCTAGCCCTCTCGGCATCGGCCTTTGCTTGTTCGGCAGCAGCCTTTGCAGCAGCACGTTCCTCCTCGGTCTTGGCAGCCTTACGGGCAGCATCAGCAGCCTTGCGGCGAGCTTCGGCCTCAGCCTGGGCACGACGGGCACGCTCCTGTGCAGCCTTAGCCTCTGCAAGCTTGCGCGCCTTCTCACGAGCGGCCTCTTCTGCCTTGCGGCGAGCCTCCTCTGCCTTGCGCTTACGTTCTGCCTCTGCACGGCGAGCGGCTTCTATCTCGGCCTGTATGATACGGTCAATCTCGGCATTGAGCGCTGCCTCACGATCCTGATATTCCTTGATCTGTCGCTGTACGGTGGCAAGGTTCTTGTTGAGATAAGTCACCTTGGTCTGGCACGATGACTTCATGCGCTCCATGTCACGTTGCTTGTTCTGCATAGTGACGCGCCCTGCCTCAAGGCGAGTCTTGGCTTCGAGCAACTGGTTCTTCTTCTGTTTTATCTCTGCCTGCTGTTCCTTGATGATGAGTCCTTGTGCCTTCTGGAAGGTGGAGTACTCCGAAACGTAGCGCATACGGCGAATGAGTTGTGAGAAATTGTCGGATGAGAAGATGAACATCAGCTTCTGCTGTATGGAACGGTTCTTGCGCTGATAGGTGATAGCCTTTGCATAGCGTTTCTTCTTCAGTTCCAACTGCTGCTGGAGCGAATCGATCTCCTCCTGCATGCGCACTATGTCCTTTGTAAGGTGATTGATCTCGCCACTAAGACTATCGATTGAAGCCTTCTGCTTGCCAATCTGGTTGTCAAGTATCATCACGGAGTCAAGGTTCGACTTTATCGACTTGTTGAGCTGTGCTGCCTGCTGCTGCGACAATTTACGCTTCTGTTCCATTGCTGCCTTCTCATTTCTCAACTGAGTCTTCTTGTCCACCTTCTGTGCTGTGGAAGTCTTCTTTGTGGTTGTAGTGGACTTTTTTGTCGTGGTGGTAGCCTTCTTCTGCGTCGTTGTTGTAGCCTTTCTGGTGGTGGTTGTCTTCTTCTGAGCATACACCAAGTGGCTTCCATCCACCGATGGCAGCAGGATGAAAGTGATGAGTAGGATTATGTAGCGTAGTCGAGCCATGATTGCTGAAGGACTATGTGTGGGGGAGTGTGATGTGTATTACTGCATGAGGGCTTTGAACAGGGTCTCGGCATCCACCTTCTTGTAGCGCGAGCTGACGGTGGTGTGAGCATCCCAGTCGGACGATGTACCGCGGTTTGTAAGGCGAAGCTCGATGTTCACCTTCTTCTTGGCAGGAATGGTGATGTTGACAGTATTGCCTACGTTGGCTTCTGCCTGTTTCCATACGAGGGTCTGTACCTCATCGAACGATATCGGCTGCTTGGTGAGGCTGGCTATCTTTTCATACGACTCCTGGCAATACTGCTTGTTGATACGGTCTACGACAAGCACATTGTCCTGTGAGAACTCGATGCGTCCCACCTCCGTAATGCCAAGTATAGGATCCACGAGCGAGAGCTGGATAACATCGTTCCAACGCATGCGAAGCGAACCTGAAGTAGAGATGTCCTGCCCGTTGGCAGCTACCTTTGCCTTTACCTTTGAGGTGAAGTTCATATCCTGAGGCATATAAACCTCCTTCTTCTCCGGTACAGGATCTGCCTTCTTCACCGGAGTGTTGATAGTGGTAAGGGCTGAGTCGGGAACGTTTGTGCCATTCTGCTTTGTACCCTTCTTGGATGAGTGGCAGCTTACGAGAGCCACGCACATCAGTATGTATAGTATCTTCTTCATCGTTTTACCTTTGCATTTATCTTCTTTATATGTTCGAGGACGTCAGAATCCTCCTTGAGTTCCTCTGGAGGAGTGATCTTGACCACCTTATCCATCACTTCCTTTGCCTCATCGTAGCGCTTCTGCTGATAGAGTATCCACGCCATCGTATCGAGGTAGGTAGCATTGTCCGGTTCCAGTTCGTTCGAGCGGCGACTCATATCCTCAGCACGCTTCAGATCCTTCTTCAGCAATGAGAGGTAGTAGGCATAGTTGTTGAGTACCATTGCATCGTCGTAGCGGTAGATGAGGCATGAGTCGTATGCCTCGAAACAGCGCACATCATCGCCCTGTTGGTGATAGATGTCGCCCAACATGCCGTACAGGCCTGTTATGATGTCGATGTTGCTGTTCGACTCTGCCTTTGCACGCTCTAAGCCTTTCCTGATCACTGGTTCTGCCTTCTGCAGACTGTCCTGCTGGTAGTATCCGACTGCCAGATAATAATAGTACACAGGATTGGCGGTATTGTATTCAACTGCGGTCGTACACAGGCGGATCACTTCGGTAGCGTTGTTGTCCTCCATAGCATACTGCAGCAGCTGATTGCGAGCCATGTCGTACTCTGGTTCCATCTCCAGCATCTTTTCAAGACTTGGTATGATGCTCTGCTTTGGCATCTCAAGAGCAAAGAGATAGCGCACATAGAGTTCTGTCAGGCGGATGTCCTCCTGCGGAAGTGCCAATGCGTCATCGAAGATGTTGAGCAGTATGGTCGAGTCCTTATGGTTGTTGATGTTCTCGTACATGATGGCATTCATAAGCTGGTAGCGCGTGTCGCCATCGAGCGATGGATTGACTATCACCTTGCTGAGCTGCTTCTGGTACATGTCATCGTTGCCTTGTCGCTGATAGTATGTGGCAAGCGACAGGTTGAGGTTGACATTGGTTGAATCCTTTCGTGCCACCTCATCGTACACCTTCTTTGCCTCGGCTGTCTTCTCCTGATCGAGGTAGAGGTCGCCCACCAGCACCTGGTAGCGCAGGTCGTTAGGGTATTCCTTTGCCAGCGACTCCATCTCCTTGAAGGCGGAATCCATGTCCTTCATCTGAGCGTATATGCGGAATTTCTCCATCGATATCTGCTCGCTCTTGCCCTCCTTCACCTCTATCTTGTCAAGCATCTTCAGCGTGTTAGAATAGTCGTTGTTGGATGCATAGAGGTCAAGCAACATCATCAGCACTTCGCTGTTCTTCGGAAACTGTACCGACATGGCCTCAAGCACCTTGCAGGCCTCGTCCTTCCTACCGTTGGTGAAGTACAGCTTTACGAGCATGTCCTTGTACCAGTAGTTGTCGGGATAGAGTTCTGTGGCCTTCTCCATCTGGCTGATGGCAATGGAGTCGTTGCGCATCATGCGGTTGAGCAGAGAGAGCTGATAGAGTGCCACTCCCGAGTTTGGATTCAAATCCAGGCAGTGGGTGTACAGGTCGTATGCCTCGTCAAACTTACGAGCCAGCATGCTCTGTTCTGCCTCGTAGAAGAAGCGGTCGTACAGTCGCTCATCCTCCTGAAGGCAGATGGTGGAGTCAGTCACCTGGGCGTTGATGCCAAGGCTCGTTGACAGGAATATAATTAATATGTATAGTATTCGTCGCATTTACGTACGTAGTCTGTCCTTTACACTCCGGTGTGTCCGAAGCCTCCTGTTCCTCGCTCAGTCTCATCGAGAGTCTCCACCTCTACCAGTTCTGGCTGCTCGTGGCGAGCTATCACCATCTGTGCTATACGTTCGCCGTCCTGAATCTCGAAAGGCTCATTGCTGAGGTTGATGAGTATCACGCACACTTCACCTCGATAGTCGGCATCGATGGTGCCAGGCGAGTTGAGCACGGTGATGCCTTTCTTGATTGCCAGTCCGCTTCGAGGGCGTACCTGAGCCTCGTATCCGGCAGGGAGAGCCATGTAGAGTCCGGTAGGAATAAGCTTTCGCTCAAGCGGAGCAATAGTGATGGACTGATCGATATTTGCCCTCAGGTCCATGCCTGCACTTTGTGCTGTTGCATACGCTGGAAGGGCGTGATGTGACTTGTTTATTATTTGTACTTTCATGTTTTTTTCAAAATTTTCGGCAAAGTTAGTGATTTATTGGTGGATTTGCATTACATTTGCATTGAAAAATGGTTAAAAACAAATGAATTGGAGTCAATTAATATCAAATAAACGCCTCGGACAGGAGGAAGTGCACCTTGAGAGGAGGGACGATCGTACCGAATTCAACCGCGACTACGACCGTCTGATATTCTCTGCTCCCTTCCGTCGCCTGCAGAACAAGACTCAGGTATTTCCGCTTCCGGGCAGCGTCTTTGTCCACAACCGCCTCACCCATTCGCTCGAGGTAGCATCCGTGGGCCGCAGCCTTGGAAACGATGTGGCTCGACAGTTGATCAGCATCCATCCCGAACTGGCATCCACCCATATCTCCGAGATTGGGACCATAGTCAGCACGGCATGCCTGGCTCACGACATGGGCAACCCTCCGTTCGGCCACAGCGGTGAGGAGGCCATCGCGACCTACTTCACCGAGGGACCGGGCATCAAATACCGCTCCATGCTCACCGATGAACAATGGGCCGACATCACTCATTTCGATGGCAACGCCAATGCCTTCCGCCTGCTCACCCATCAGTTCAAGGGGCGTCGCAAAGGCGGTTTTGTACTCACATACTCCACTCTCGCCAGCATAGTCAAGTACCCATTTCCTGCCACCAAGGCCAAGAAGCAGAAGTTCGGCTATTTCCAACAGGAGAAGGAAGTCTACCAGCGCATAGCATCCGAACTGGGACTGCTCTCGGCCGACACATCCGTAGGCATGCGCCATCCGCTTGTGTACCTTGTAGAGGCTGCCGACGACATTTGCTACGAGATCATGGACATCGAGGATGCCCACAAGCTGAAGATCCTGTCGTTCGAGGAGACTCGCGACCTCATGCTCGGCTTTGTGCCTCGCGAAAACCATCAGCGCATCTTCGACCATAGTGTCGATGTTACCGATCGCAACGAACTGATAGTCTACTATCGTTCCTGTGCCATCGGAGCCCTTGAGCGCGAATGCGTGCGCGTGTTTATTGAAAATGAGGAGAGCATCCTTGCCGGCACCTTCCAGGGATCACTCATCAACCATACTTGTCCACTGGTTCGCGATGCCTACGAGCGTTGCAGCAAGGTGGCATTCAGTCGCATCTACAAAAGCCGTGAGGTGGTTGACATCGAACTGGCAGGTTACAAGATCATCTCTACCCTCATAGAGCACTTCACCGAGGCTGTGATGAGTCCCGATCATGCCTATTCGCGCATGCTACTCAACCGCATCTCTTCCCAGTACGAGGTCGATGCACCCGATGTCTATCAGCGTCTCATGGCAGTACTCGACTTCCTCAGCGGCATGACCGATGTGTTTGCCCTCGATCTCTACCGCAAGATCAACGGTCAAAGCTTAGCCTCTGTATAGAAGTCTCTATAACAACTAAAGGTTCAAGAACATCTAGAATATCCAGAAAGTCTGGAACATCTAGCCTCCAATAAAACAAAAACAACAACCATATAAAACTCAAAAAAAACTTCCCATGAAAAAATTATCTTTTCTTGCATTGTTATTGCTCGTATCCATGAGCAGCATGGCACAATGGGGACGCATGCGCACCCCAAAAGAACCAGCCAAAAATTACGAACTGAAGATTGGCAAGATGACAATGGTCATCGATGCTGCCAATGGCGCACGCATCATGTCGCTTAAGTACGACACTACAGAAGTCATATCGCAGAATCCTGCACCAAACATGTATGGCAGCACTTTCTGGACCAGTCCGCAGAAGGAATGGAACTGGCCTCCAGTACGTGAGCACGACATGGCTCGCTACACCGTGGAGCAGAAGGATGGCAAGATCATCATGACCAGTCCCCTCTCCGAGAAGATTCCACTCCGCATCCGCAAGGCGTTCTCGACCGACAAGAAGGAGGGCAGCATCGTTATCACCTACACCATCATCAACGAAGGCACTATCGACCGCAGCGTAGCACCTTGGGAGGTAACACGTGTTCCGGGCGAAGGCACCGTGATCTTCGAGGCACCAGCCGACAGCGTCTGGCCTGCAGGTCTCATGGCTTTCAAGCAGGATGGCAAGAACTCAAAGTACACCATCGATTCGTCCGAAAACCAGCGCAAGATCAATGCCAATGGTACAGGCTGGCTCCGCTACGAGAACAAGGGACTGCAGCTTCTGAAACTCTTCCCCGACCTCAAGGCAGGACAGGCAGCACCTGGCGAGGATGAGATCCAGCTCTACGTGCATCAAGGCAAGCTCTACTGCGAACTCGAGGAGCAGGGTGCCTACACCCTCCTTCATCCAGGCGAGAGCCTCAACTGGACCGTACGCTGGATTCTCAAGCCTATTGGAAAATAAATGCTAACTGAGCAAGTTGATTATCGCAAAGCGCTTTCAAAGAAACTTGCAAAAATTGATTTAATCTATATGAAACGACTACTTACGACTACTATCATTGCCACAGCATCGCTCATCACTGTGGCTCAAACCGGCACCGAGTGGGACGATCCGAAGACCACCAGTGTGAACCGCGAAAAGGCTCACACCGTATCAATCCCTATGTCCGACAAGACGGAGGTGGAGATGAACGGCATGACTCGCTCTGCCTACTACCAGTCGCTCGAAGGCACATGGCGCTTCCGCTGGGTGAAGGATCCATCATCTGTCAGCGATGCCGACTGCACTGGCAGCACCGATGGCAGCGATTGGAGCGACATCGATGTGCCAGCAAGTTGGCAGATCTATGGTCTTCACAACAATAAGCCATGGGACAAGCCACTCTATTGCAATGTGGCATACCCTTTTGCCTACGACAAGGAGACCTTCAGCATCATGGCCGACCGTCCTTCGTGGTTCACCTACGGCAACGACATGAAGAATCCCGTGGGTACATACCGACGCACATTCACCATACCTGCCGACTGGAAGGGACGCGATGTCTACGTGCGCTTCAACGGCGTGGGCCACGGCTATTACCTCTGGATCAACGGCAAGCGCATAGGCTACAGCGAGGATTCGTATGTGCCATCGGAATTCAACATCACCGACTACCTCGTGAAGGGTGAGAACACCATTGCGCTGCAGGTCTACCGATTCACGAGCGGTTCGCTGCTCGAGTGTCAGGACTACTGGCGCCTTACGGGCATCCAGCGCCATTGCTTCCTCTGGTCAGCACCAAAGACTCAGATTCGCGACTACTTCTTCACCACCGATCTCGATGACGATTACATCGATGCCAAGGCAAGCGTGAAGGCTACCATAACAGGCAAGGATATGAAGGGGGCTATCATCGAGGCACGCATCGAAAAGGACGGCAAACTCATCGCCTCAACCATAGCACCAGCTGCTACAGCAGGCGAAGTCAGCCTCAGCATGGATGTCAAGAACCCTCTGAAGTGGAGTGCCGAGACTCCCGACCTCTACGACCTCGTGCTCACCCTTAAGGACAAGAAGGGCAAGGCTATCGACATTCGTGGAGGCAAGGTAGGTTTCCGTGAGGTAAGTGTACGCAAGGACGGCGCCCTGCTCATCAATGGCAAGCGCATGGTGTTCCACGGAGTGGATCGCCACGACTTCAGCCCTATCAACGGTCGCGCCATCAGCGATGCTGAGATTGAGCAGGACATCAAGGTGATGAAGCAGCTCAACATCAACGCCATCCGTACCAGTCACTATCCTAACGACCCTATCTTCTACGATCTCTGCGACAAGTACGGCATCTATGTACTTGCTGAGTCGAACGTAGAGTGCCATGCAGCCACACATCTCTCAGGCGTCGAACTGTTCCGCCCAGCCATGGTGGAGCGTTCGCAGAACCATGTGCTCTGGATGCGCAACCATGCCTGCATCTTCATGTGGTCGTTCGGTAACGAATCGGGCAGAGGCGACAACTTCAAATATGTCAACGATGCCATCAAGGCACTCGACACCACACGCCTCACTCACTATGAAGGCAACAGCGACTATGCCGACGTGTCAAGTACCATGTACGGCAGCTACGACCACATCCGTTCCATCGGTGAGCAGCGCCTGAAGGAAGCCAATCCTCGTCCTCACATACAGTGTGAGAACAGCCACTCCATGGGTAACTCCATGGGTAATGTACGCGAGATGTTCGACCTATACGAGAAGTACCCATCGCTCACAGGCGAATTCATCTGGGACTACAAGGACCAGGGCATCCTCACCACCGATGCCAATGGTAAGAGCTTCTGGGCATACGGAGGCGACTTTGGCGACAATCCTAACGATGGCAACTTCTGCATCAACGGACTCGTACGCCCCGACTGGAGCCTAACAGCCAAGTCATATAATACAAAGAAGGTGTACCAACCTCTGGATTTCAAGGCCATAGGCAGTAGCACCACATCCTTCCTTCTGAAGAACAAGCAAGCATTCCTCCCAAGCAACGTGTACGATGTCACCTTCACCGCAATGGACGAGGAAGGCAACATCCTCGCTCAGGGAGCCCTCAACCAGGCAGTAGAGGGAGGCGACAGCATGGTGGTGAACCTCAGCAGCGCCCTCTCATCCATCCGCTGCGATGCCGACAAGGAAGCCTTCATATACTTCCAGGCACGCCTCAAGCAGCCTACACTCTGGGCTGATGCCGGCTATGTGGTGGCAGAAGAGAAACTGCCTATCCAGCAGGCGGTGAAGCCTATGTACGACATGGCTCAGGCTACTGCTACCGATGATATTAAGGTAGAAGTGACCGACGAGGCTATCACCATGCAGAACAGTCTGTTCAAGGCGGTGTTCAGCAAGACAGCAGGCACACTCAGCAGCTACTCATACCAAGGAGTGAACCTCATATCATCGCCTATGCGATTCAATGCCTTCCGTCTGCCTACCGACAATGATGGTGCCAAGAGCGGCAGCTGGGATGCCATGAAGCTTCGCGACATGAGCATCAAGGCGGGCGATGTGACTTACAGCATAAGCAAGGACAAGAAGACTGCCAACATCACGCTCCGCAGCACCTATAGCGGCAATGAGGGCACATCGTTCGACGTTCAGCTCACCTTCATGGTAGTAAGCAACGGAGTCATCATGACCAATGCCTTCATCACCCCTGAATCCACCGGCGCCATACTCCCTAAGATGGGATTCCGCTTCGAGATGCCAGAGGGCATGGAACAGCTTTCATGGTTCGGACGCGGTCCGTGGGACAGCTATGTGGATCGCAAGGAAGCATGTCTCCCAGGCATCTACAACAGCACCGTCACCGACCAGCAGACCGACTACATCCTTCCTCAGGAGCACGGCACCAAGCAGGAAGTGCGCTGGATGTCAGTCAGCGACAGCAAGGGTCGCGGACTCCTCTTCGTATGCCCACAGCTCATGTCATCATCAGCGCTCCACTACCGTGCAGAGGACAACTACACCAAGCGCGGCGAGCGTGCCAAGCATCCTACAGAGTTCGTCAACTGCAAGCAGACCGTGGTATCGCTCGATGCCAGAACACGAGGCATAGGAAATGCCAGCTGCGGACCTGACGTGCTCCCACAGTACGAGCTCAAGGCTGCCAACACCGAGTTCCGCTTCATCATCATGCCACTCACCAGCCAAATGTCGGCAGCACAGGCAGCACGCATCGACATGCCTATCAGCCATGCCGTCGACTGCCAGCGCGGCAAGGATGGCACCATCCAACTCACATGCCCTACTCCAGGCTCAACAATCTACTACAGCCTCAACGGAAGCAAGTACAAGAAATACACTGATGCCATCCGCAACAATGGTTCGTGCACCATCAAGGCCTATGCCAAGGCTGATGGACTTGCCGATAGCCAGACTCTGGAGTATGCTCTCGATACGTTTGTTGACAAGAGTGCATGGAAGGTGGTCAGCGTAGACAGCCAGCACAGTGGCAATGAGGCAACCATGGCATTCGACAACAACACCTCTACCTTCTGGCACACCGAGTACTGGGGCTCCGAGCCAAAGTGCCCTCACACCCTCATCATCGATATGGCAAAGTCGTATGCCGTTACTGCCATCACCTACACAGCCCGCAATGATGGAGCGGACAATGGGATGGTACGCGACTACGAGGTGTACCTGAGTCAGGATGGCACCAGCTGGGGCGAACCAGTAGCATCAGGTCAGTTCCGCCGCAACACGAGCACCAGCGTACTGAAACTCGCCCGCACCACCAACGGGCGCTACCTCAAGTTCGTAGCCAAATCCGAGATTCGCAACCGCGCCTGGACCGCAGTAGCCGAGATAGGCATTCAGGCAGCAGAATAGCATCAATTCATACCCCTCCGATGCCTCCGACCGCACAGTTGGAGGCATCGTTGTTTTTTCACATATTCGGTATGCGAATATAGTCTTTTTACCAGTATTTAACCACGAAATCATCAATTTATATCAAAATGTAACATACGATGAAACATTTGTAATATGCGACCGAACGGGGTATTTAACGTTTTTTGTACTTTTGCAGCGAAATTTTTCGTCAAGCGAAACAAAACTTCATTTTACTAACTAAAATACCTTTTATTAATTATGCAAAGAAACTTTAGGAAGACAGCAGTAGCTCTCGGACTGACAGCATGCATCGGTATGTGCCCAGCCCTTCAGATCACTGCTTCGGCTGCAACCTCGGTCGAGGCTCAACAGCAGCAAAAAGTTATCAAGGGTAGTGTGTACGACGCGGCAGGTCCGCTGATGGGTGCAGCTGTCATTGAGAAGGGTACCGCAAATGGTGCAGTAACCGACGTTGACGGTAACTTTACCATCAAGCTTACCAATCCAAACTCATCCCTCATCGTATCATACCTCGGTTATGTGACTCAGGAGGTATCGATAAGCGGAAAGACTTCCGTACACGTAGTCCTCAAGGAAGAGGGACGCAACCTCAACGACGTCATCGTGATCGGTTACGGTACTCAGCGTAAGGAAGCCGTTACAGGTTCGGTAGCTTCGGTAAGCTCAGAGAAGCTCATGGAGAACCCATCATCCAACATCACTCAGGCTCTCCAGAACCGCATCGCCGGTGTCGACATGCAGCAGACCAATTCACAGCCAGGTGCTGAGATGCAGATCCGCATCCGTGGCCAGCGCTCACTCTCTGCATCCAACGATCCTCTGATCGTGCTCGATGGTATTCCATTCCTCGGCAACCTCTCCGACATCAATCCTTCCGACATCAAGTCGCTCGACATCCTCAAGGATGCATCGGCAACAGCCATCTACGGTTCGCGTGGTGCCAATGGTGTGATCATGATCACTACCAACAAGGGTATGGTTGCTCAGCCTGCAAAGGTGACATACAATGGTTATGTAGCATTCAAGACTCTCTTCAACGAATATCCAATGATGAAGGGCGAGAAGTACTCACAGATGCGTCAGCTTGCTGGCAAGTTCGGCAACGGTGTTGACGAGCACGAGGGCAACGACTACAACTGGCAGAAGGACTTCTATCAGACAGGTATCTCGCACAACCACAACCTCACAGTTTCGGGCGGTACCAATGGTGGTAGCTACAGCTTCGGTGGTACTTACAGCCACGATGAGGGCGTCATCCCTACTCAGGCATTCGACCGCATCACACTCCGTGCCAACATCGAGCAGCGCATCGGCGACTACTTCAAGGTAGGTCTCTCATCAATCAACTCATACAACAAGCGCAACGGTATGCACCTTGGTATGTACGGCATTCTCCAGATGACTCCACTCGTTGATCCAAGCAACCTTTCCGACCCTTCAGGCCGTGTAGCTCACATGGCATCGGACGACGTTTGGTTCCTTACTAAGGATCGCATCGTTGACAACAAGGACAGCTGGTTGCAGCACAACACAGGTCTCGGTACATTCAACACTATCTTCGCTGAGGTTTCATGCCCATGGGTAGAAGGTCTCAAGTACCGCGTCAACCTCGGTCTCAACTACCGTGGCAACAAGACTGGTAGCTTCACAGGCAAGGGTATCAACACAGTCAATGTAAACGAGCTCTCATCTCAGTCAATTCAGCAGAGCGAGTACACTAACTACGCAGTTGAGAACGTACTCTCGTACGACCGTACATTCAACGAAAAGCACAACATCAGCGCCGTAGGTCTCTACTCAGTTGAGCAGACACGCTACTCAAGCAACCACATGAGCAGCCGCGGTGTGCCAGAGTACTTCCAGTACTACAACATCGGTGCAGGTAAGCAGGATGTGACTGTCAACCCTAACTACCAGAACTACTGGCAGGCAGGTCTCATGTCATGGATGGGTCGTGTGATGTACAACTACGACAACCGTTACATGGCATCGGTAGCACTCCGTTCCGACGCATCTTCACGCCTTGCAAAGGGTCATCAGTGGCACACTTACCCAGCTATCTCTGCAGGTTGGAACATCGCAAAGGAAAGCTTCATGGAGAATCAGGACATCGTTGACAACCTCAAGTTCCGCGTAGGTTACGGACAGACAGCCAACCAGGCAATCGCAGCCTACACTACACTCGGTAACCTCGGTACTACTCCTTATAACTTCGGTGACCTCGGCGACCAGTCGTACGACACAGGTTACTATCCAACCAAGCTCGCCAACAAGGAACTCGGATGGGAGTACTCAGAGACATACAACTTCGGTCTTGACTTCTCACTCTTCAAGGGTCGCTTGACAGGTACCCTCGAGTACTACATCATGAACACTCACGACCTCCTTCTCAACGTATCCCTCCCAAGCTCTGCAGGTGTATCAAGCTATACAGCCAATGTAGGTAAGACTCGCAACAAGGGACTCGAAGCTACAATCAACGGTATCATCATCGAGAACAAGAACGGATGGACATGGGAAGCAGGCATCAACATCTCTGCCAACCGCAACAAGCTCGTTGCACTTGCTGATGGCAACGAGAAGGACGAAGCCAACGGATGGTTCGTAGGTCACCCAATCGACGTACTCTACGACTACGAGAAGGTAGGCCTCTGGAACAGCGAAGATCCAGAATTCCAGTACCTCGACATCTTCGAGCCAGGTGGTAACGAAGGTATGATCAAGGTTAAGGGTGGATACTACACTCAGGAAGAAGCTGACGCTGGTGTCATCCCAGAAGGCAGCAAGGTAGGCGACCGTCGTGCTATCAACACTTACGACCGTCAGATCATCAGCCTCGAGCCAAACTTCGTAGGTGGATTCAACACTCGCGTAGCATACAAGAACTTCGACCTCAACGTGATCGGTGCCTTCCAGTGTGGCGGTAAGATCATCTCTACACTCTACAGCGGCAACGGTTACCTCAACATGCTCACAGGCCGTCGTGGTCAGGTAGACGTTGACTTCTGGACTCCAGAGAACAAGAACGCAGAGTTCCCTAAGCCAGGTGGCATCCAGTCGGGCGATAACCCTAAGTACTCTTCTACTCTCGGCATCTTCGATGGCAGCTACGTTAAGATCCGCACCATCTCCCTCGGCTACAACTTCAAGGGCGAGTGGATGAAGAAGGCTGGTATCAACAACCTCCGCCTCTACGCTACAGTACAGAACCCATTCGTCATCTACTCAAAGTACTACAGCATGAGCGGACTCGATCCAGAGCCAAACTCAATGTCTAACCAGGGTCAGTTCCACGCAGTAACAATGGGCGGCCACGCACTTCCAGTCGTTGGTACCAACGCACCTTGCACTCGCAACTATCTGATCGGACTTAATCTGTCATTCTAAAAAAACCTTGATAACAATGAATAAGAAGAATATATTACGCTTTTGCGGTTTAGCAATTGTATCAGCCATGGCGCTTTCTTCATGCTCAGACGTACTTGAGGAGCAGCCACGAAGCGGTTACGATCCAACATATTTCACTACAGAGGACGGCGTAAAGGGCGGTCTTACATCACTCTATGCCCACCTTCGCAACCTCTACGGTCAGGCATACTACTTCACATCATGTGAGGCAGGTACCGACGAGTACACATGGGGCCACTCAGCCGATGGCAACCAGAAGGACATCGACATGTCAGGAGTCGGCAACCTCACATCCACATCAGTACGCTCCGACGCACTCTGGGGCCAGGCATTCACAGAGATCAACACAGCTTGCGCCGTTATTGAAAACGCAAGCGCCGTAGGTATCGACGAGTCACTCGTAGCCGAGGCACGATTCTTCCGTGGATTCTACTACTTCAACCTCGTGCAGACATTCGGAGGTGTGCCACTCGATCTCGGAGGCGGCGAGCTCCACTCCAACGACTCACCTAAGCGCACATCAGTACGTAACACAGTCGATGAGGTATACGAGAAGGCCATCTTCCCTGACCTCGACTCGGCAGTAGTCAAGCTTCCTATCACCCCACGTGTAGTAGGTGCCGTATCACGCACCACAGCACAGCTCTATCTTGCCAAGGCATACCTTACTTACGCATGGTGGCTCGAAAATCCAAACGACATCGCTACCTATCCAGCTACAAGCAAGCGCGACAAGTCACAGGCAGCAAAGTACTACCAGTTGGCTTATGAACTTGCAACAGAAGCAATCGCCGAAAACGCCAAGAATGGTACTTACAAGCTTCAGGACACATATCTTGACGTAAACTTCTGGCAGAACGACCGTAACGCCGAGTGGCTCCTCTGGGCTGACCACACAGTCAACAACGACCTCTACAATGGTGGTGGTCTCGGTTGGGGTGGCGGTGGCGCACCTGAGAACTTCGCAGGATGGTTCACACAGTGGAACTACTGTGGTGACATGCGCGGTGACTTCGCCGATGGTTCAAACGGCAACCCTGTAATGCGTGAAGCATGCCAGGCACTCGGTCGTCCATGGACACGTATGGCTCCAATCCCTGATGCACTCAAGAAGTTCACCAACGTTGACAAGGACTCTCGCTGGGACGGTACATTCACTACTGAGTATCGTTGTAACTTCGCAAAGGGCGGCAACAAGAACGACTATGTAAAGGGTGCTAACGGCGCAGAAATCAGAAACGGCGAGACATTCCTCCAGTTCCTCTCGTACGACGATTCTAACGTCAAGTACGACCCAAAGAACGGTAACATCAACGCCGGCGTACTCCCAGGTCATCCAGAATTCGTAATCAACATCAGCGACATCAGCCGCCAGGCATACCCAGGCGTATGGAAGCACATCGGCCACCGTACCGACCGTGGTGAGGCTACAGAGCTCGGTAACCCTAACGGATCGTCACCACGTCCATTCGTTATCGCTAAGTTCTCAGAATTCTACTTCATCGCAGCCGAGGCTGCAGTCAAGCTTGGCAACAACAAGGCAGCATACGACAACATCATCCAGATCCGTGCACGTGCAGGTAAGTGGAAGACAAGATTCAACGACTACACATACCTTGTAGGTGGTACAGGCTACAAAGACCTTGAGGTCGTTGAGGACTACAGCCAGGATATGATCAACGCAACTCCAGAGAACATCACCATCGAGTACATCCTCGACGAGCGTCTCCGCGAGTACTGGGGTGAAGGCTACCGTTGGTTCGACCTCGTGCGCACACAGATGTGGGACAAGCTCGCAAGCGTATACCACATCAGCGATGCTAACGGCCGTGAGCCAAAGGAAGTAAAGCGCGACATCAAGAAGCACTACTACCTCCGTCCTATCCCAAGCGGCATGCTTGATGCTCTCCAGATGAGCGATCAGGAAAAGGCAGCTTACCAGAACCCAGGTTATTAATCCGACCTCACCCCCACCTTGGGGACAGCCCAATACACAAAGAGTCGTGCAGCACCATGCAGCACGACTCTTTATTGTTTTCAAAAAGCCCTAAAAGGACACTTCCCCCGGCCTCATCATGCCTGAATGCGGCATATTATGGCGCAATATGCACGTAAAGGCGCTATAATCGTGCAGCATTTGTTTTATTGACGAAAAGGAATAAGATATACTATCCTATCACAGAAGATATACTATCTTACCGAATATAATAGTATATCTTATCGTTAAATCCTTACTTAGCATGTAGAGTCACTCTACATACATACATGGTCTATACATACTACTCTACATAGTATAGCGTACTGAAACATAGTGGTTTGTGCCTACCATGTAGAGCATGTAGAGTGAAAACGTTATTTTTTCACGTGTGCGCGTGTTGCAAAACGACTATGAAGAAGTGGGGAAAGTGGAATTTAGGGGGTATTATAAAAACAAAAATCTTATGACAATGTAAAGGGGGAATTCCGTTATGATTTTAATCCGCACAATATCAAACAATTTAATGACTTGTGAATTTTTCGTGAATTATTTCTTCGTTTTTTTCTTTGCCAATAAGAGCATATTGCCTATCTTTGCAGTCGCTTAATGTATTAGTAAAGCATAATGGCATACTATTTATGAAACACCTGTCACTTCTCATCACATCGATTATAACCTTTTTGCTCGTCTCATGTGTAAGCAGAGAGAGCCATGAACAGTTTGCACGAGTAGAGTCATTGATGGACGAGAATCCTGATTCGGCCCTTACCATGCTCGATAGTATGGCAAGCGAGAAGAGTACATACTCAAAAGCTTTGCGCATACGCTACGAACTGCTTCATGCCAAGGCGCAGAACAAGGCATACGTCGATTTCACCTCCGACAGCATCATGAAGGAGGTCGTGGCGTACTACGATGCCCACGGCACAGCCAACGAACAGGTGGAGGCGCACTACCTGCTGGGATGCGTGTACCGCGATCTCAAGGAGTCGCCTATGGCACTCCAATGCTATCTCGATGCCACCGAGAAGGCTGACACCCTGAGCGCTGATTGCGACTACGGTATGCTGATGAGGGTATGGGGGCAGATAGCAAATGAGTTTGACCGACAGGCTATGCCATATAAGGAACTGGAGGCAATACAAGAATATGAAAACTTAGCAATAAAATGCAATGATAGCGTTAGCTATGCCATTGGTGTGGAACGAAAGTGTAATGCGTACACGCTTTTACATGATACTACGAATATTATTAGATATACAAAGAAAGCCAGCAATCTACTATACAAACTAGGAAGACATTCACAATCCACCTTTGTCCTGTCAACTCTCATACCCATATATATAGAAAAAGGAGAAGTCACAAAGGCTGAACATTTAATTAAAATTTTCGAAAAAGACACAAACTTTTTCACTATCAATGGTGATATTATTAAAGGCCGTGAATTCTATTATTGTGCGAAAGCCAAATATTTTGAAAAAACAAACAGGTTAGACTCTGCTGAACTTTATTATAGAAAACTATATAAATATGGGTATCAGTATGATGCTTGTTGTGGATTGCTTGACATATATACAGAACTAATGTGTATGGATTCTGTCTACAAATACTCAAAGCTGAAAGATAAGGCATCCATAATGAAATATACAGAACTCCATACCCAAGCCATGTTCAATGCAGATGGGATGTTCAACTATACCCGTAACCAGCGCATAGCAATGGGATTGCAGATTGAGAAGGAACATATTCGCACAAGAGCGCTAACAATAGGTTCAATAGGACTATGTCTTATGATTTTAGGAGTAATGACATTAATAAGATATAAGGAACGAAAAAAAAGAGAGATAGAAGCCATATCTTTGAAATACAGAGAATCAAAGCAAATTTATAAAAAAGCTATTGTGGATTATACTCTCATGGAAAAAGACTTTGAAGAATATAAGGCACAGAAAGCAAAAGAAATTGAACTTTTGGGAGAGTTAAATCGTAATGCTTCTACTACATATGAGCATACCAATCGCCGTCATATACTTACATCGCTCTGTTCACATGATATCGTAAAACAGATACTCAAAAACGAGAATATTGGTCACAACCATCGTTCTGAAATCTCAGTCAGGCAATGGAATGATCTTTACAATTTATTTGAAAAAGAAGTTCCACAACTATATAACACATACATCAATAATCATAAGCTAAGTGATAGGGAGCGTAAGACATTAGTATTAACAAGTCTTGGAATAAACACAAACAATATAGCGATATTACTAAATACTACCGCATCAAATATATCCAACATCAAAACATGTATCAATCAAAAATTATTCTCTGACTCATCGGCAAAGAAACTATATGACAACTTAATTCTTGCTTAAGCCATCCCTTTTTCCCTAATTATTGTTATTCTATATAACCTTGATTAACATTGTCTTACTATCTGTTTATGAATAGACGTGAATTTTTCGTGAATTTTTATTTTGGCTTTCTTACATAGAAAATCGATTAAACATAGTACTTTTGCATCATTGTTTCACACAAAAAACATAGAAGAAAATGAAAAAGTACTTATTTATTTCATTACTTTCTTTAGCTGCATTTGTATCTGTACATGCAGAAAAGAAGACTGTCCTGATTGATCCTAATGTTCAATCAGGCAATAATCAAAGAGACGATTTCCCTCGTTCTCCAATCCGTATCCCATCTCCTAACACCTTTGATAATGCCAATTACAATTTTTCCGATTCACTACAATATGTGACAGTTTCTTTAAGATAATTGTTACTTTTGTTGGTGATAATATTT
>JAKSLM010000033.1 GCA_024401225.1 Bacteroidaceae bacterium
TAACGAGGATCTCTGTGAACTGCTCACGGTGACCGTTGAGCTTGCGGTAACCCTTGCGACGACGCTTGTGGAATACGAGCACCTTGTCACCCTTTACGAGTGGGCTTACTACCTCTGCTACAACCTTAGCACCCTCAACAGCTGGAGTACCTACAGTGATTGATCCATTGTTGTCTACCAACAATACCTTCTCAAATTCAACAGTTGCGTTTGCTTCAACATCCTTGATGTGGTGAACGAAGAGCTTCTTGCCTTCTTCAGCCTTGAACTGCTGACCCTGAATTTCTACGATTACGTACATTTTGTTTAATGAATTTTTAGGGTTTTCCACCGGGAGGCGAACCTAAAGCTCGGCATGCGCCAAACCATCACGAGGTCACTTGTTTGAGCCCCTTCGGCATAAATCGGGTGCAAAGGTACGAACATTTTCTGAATTACGAACTAAATTTTCTAATTATTTTTTATGCTAATCGTAAAAAATCTCTCAAAACACTTAATTTTTATAAATAAGGTGTATAGTTTCATCAAAAAGCCTTATCTTTGCACCTCAAATTGCAATTTAACAACGAACAATGGCGAATAAATCAAATAAGAAGCAAGCAGATTCCAAGGCAAAGGGAGGAAAGCGAAAGCCTCAGTCAAGCACAGGCACATTCGATGTGGTGTCGGGCATTGGCACTCGCGACATCACGCTCTTCTCGGTGGGCTTCCTCATCGTAGTCTTTGCTGTTCTGATGCTTGTCACGTTTATTTCTTACATCTTTACCGGCGCTGCTGATTACGACTTGATGGAGCAGATGGCCGACCTCGCCAATGAAGAGCGCCGCTACCACAACGTGTGTGGCTCGTGGGGTGCTACATTGGCCTACTTCTTCCTCGATAACCTATTCGGACTGGCAAGTTTCCTCATTCCTCCTTATCTCATCATGGTCGGACTTCGTATGATGAACATATTCCGCATCACCCTCGTTCGCAAGTTCATCCTCATGTCCTTGCTCATGGTGTGGCTCAGCGTGTTCCTTGCGTTTGTCAGCAGCATGATTCCTCTGCTCGACAATTCCTTCCTCAAGATTGGAGGTTGTCATGGCTACAACGTGGTGAAGAGCATCACCGATGTCTCTGGTACACCTGGCGTGATGGCTGTGCTTGCCGTTACGGCGGTGTTCTATCTTATGTATGTCAGCGTGAAGACCATCGAGTACGTTCGCGACCTTCTCCGTATGCGTTATCTCAAGAACTTGCGCCGCACAAAGGATGATACCGATCCTTCCGAGACTCCGGACGTGGATGTTGCTGAAACTCCAGTTAGTCAACCTGCAGCCACTTCCGCACCTCTCGTTGCGGAGACTCCTGCTCAGACGGAGGATGAACCGCTTGCTGCTCCTACTATTGCCGACACAGTTGAAACACCAACAGAGCAACCGGACAGCCTAACAACCAATCCACTTGAGTTCACATTCACTTCCGACGATATCGCAAACGTGCCTGATACCCCAGTTGCCCCAATAGATGAAGAGGTCACAGAGGTAGGAGGGGAGGATGGCGACCTCTCGCTCGAGATCACTCAGCACGCTACCGAGCAGGGCGATGGCAACATCGATCGTGGCGACATCAATACTCCTTACGATCCAAAGCGCGACCTTGAACTGTATAAGTATCCACCTCTTTCACTCATCATGAGCGATAGCAAGGAGGAACAGCAGATCGATCCAGAGGAACAGAACGCCAACAAGAACCGCATCATTCAGGTGCTTCGCAACTTTGGAGTCGAGATCAGCAGCATCAAGGCTACCATCGGACCTACCATTACGCTCTATGAGATTGTGCCGTTGGAGGGTATCCGTATTACAAAGATTCGTAACCTTGAGGACGATATCGCCCTCTCGCTTGCAGCCGAGGGTATCCGTATCATAGCCCCAATACCAGGTAAGGGTACTATAGGTATTGAAGTGCCAAACAAGAAGAAGTGTATTGTGCCGATGGAGAGCGTGCTCAATAGCCGCGTCTATCAAGAGAGTACCATGGAACTCCCTTGTGCCGTTGGTAAGACCATCACCAACGAGGTATTCATGTTCGACCTCGCCAAGGCACCTCACCTCCTCGTGGCAGGTGCTACAGGTCAGGGTAAGTCAGTAGGTCTTAATGCTATCATCGCCTCACTTCTCTACAAGAAGCATCCTGCCGAGCTCAAGATTGTTATGGTCGACCCTAAGAAGGTTGAGTTCAGCATCTATACTCCTATCGAGAACCACTTCCTTGCTCGTCTTGAGGAAGAAGATGAATGTATCATTACCGATGTGCAGAAGGTTGTCAAGACTCTCAACTCGCTCTGCCAGCTTATGGATACGCGCTACGACCTTCTGAAGATGGCTGGATGCCGCAACATCAAGGAATATAACGCAAAATTCAAGGAACGCAAGCTCAACCCAGAGAATGGCCACGAATTCATGCCTTACATCGTAGTTGTGGTCGATGAGTTTGGTGACCTCATCATGACAGCTGGTAAGGAAGTCGAACTTCCTATTTGCCGTATTGCCCAGTTGGCCCGTGCCGTGGGTATTCACATGATCATCGCAACTCAGCGTCCTCAGGCCAGCATCATATCCGGAGCCATCAAGACCAACTTCCCTGCCCGCATGGCATTCAAGGTTAGTTCAATGATGGACTCGCGCGTCGTGCTCGACCGACCAGGTGCCCAGCAGCTCATTGGCCGAGGCGATATGCTCTTCCTTGCAGGCGACCAGCCGGTCCGTGTGCAATGTGCATTCCTTGATACGCCAGAGGTCAGCAATATCTGTAACTACATATCCAAGCAGCAAGCATACCTCCATCCGCTCTATCTGCCAGAGGTGGTAGCAGAGGGTGGTGATGCAGAGGCAGGCGGAGGTGGCATGGATCCAAAGCGTCTTGATCCACTCTTTGCCGAGGTTGCACAATTTGTGGTCAATAGTCAGCAGGGATCAACATCCATGATTCAGCGCAACTACTCCATCGGCTACAATCGTGCCGGCAAGATCATGGACCAGCTCGAGAAGATGGGCGTCGTAGGTCCACAGATAGGCAGCAAGCCTCGCGAAGTGCTCATCAAGGATCCGCTCACCCTGCAAGGACTGCTCAACACGCTTGGATGATAGGAACTCAATAATATGAGAACTCATAAACTTGAGAACTTACAAACTCGCAAACTAAGGAACTTACAAACATAAAAACTTACAAACTTACAAACTCGCAAACTTAAGAACTTACAAACTTAAGAACTCACAAATTCATAATATGTCTCGTATTTTTTCTTTTATAACACTCTTTGCCCTCCTCCTCACATCGCAGGTGGCAAATGCAGCCGATAAGGCAACAACAATACTCGACAAGTCTGCCGCTATGGTCAAGAAGGCTGGCAACGTCAACATTGGTTTCAACCTCACCGTTGAAGGCCAGTCCACCATGGGCTACATCAAACTCTCTGGCAACCGTTTCTGCTGCTCCATGGGCAACACCATGACATGGTTCAACGGTACCACC
The DNA here is from genome assembly GCA_024401225.1 of Bacteroidaceae bacterium. Taxonomy (GTDB): domain Bacteria; phylum Bacteroidota; class Bacteroidia; order Bacteroidales; family Bacteroidaceae; genus Minthosoma. The sequence continues at coordinate 3,520 of JAKSLM010000033.1, forward strand.
ATGTGGCACTACGTTAAGGACAACGAGGAAGTCAACGTCACCACTCCTACTGCAGCCGAGGTGGCACGCATGAACCCATATTCCTTCCTCACTCTCTACAAGAAGGGCTACGATGTCAAACTCACCAAGAGCACATCGTCCGAACACTACATCACCCTCACAGGCAAGAACAAGTCGGCTGCCTATGTGGAGATTCAGGTGCACATCAATAAGACGTCCTATCAGCCTACCTACATCAAGCTGACTACTTCGCGCCGTTCTACAGAGATCAAGGTCAACTCCTTCCTCAAGAATCAGAACTATTCCGACGCCACCTTCCGCTTCAATAAGAAGGACTATCCAAACGCCGAGATAGTGGACTTGAGATAACTCCTAATCGTTTTACCTCAAATGAGGAAGACGATAGAACACTCAAATCACAAACTCATAACTTAAAACTAATAATTCTTTTCGCTTCGCTCCCAGCGACTGCGTCGATAATATAACTAAAAACAAATATCATGGAACATATCAAACTCCTTATCATAGGTTCTGGCCCTGCAGGCTATACTGCGGCCATCTATGCATCGCGTGCTAACCTCAGCCCTGTGCTCTACGAAGGCATTCAGCCAGGTGGACAGCTCACCATTACCGATCAGATTGAGAACTTCCCTGGCCATCCAGAGGACCTGTCTGGACAAGACCTCATGGACCTCATGCGTGAGCAGGTGGATAAGTTCGGCGTTGAGATTCGCGAGCACATCTGCGTTAAGTCCGACCTTTCAAAGGCCCCTTACAAGTTTACGTTTGATGATGACACAGAGGTTGAGGCCGATGCCGTTATCATTGCTACCGGCGCTTCTGCTAAGTTCCTCGGACTCGACGATGAGAAGAAGTACATGGGCCAGGGCGTTTCTGCGTGTGCTACATGCGATGGCTTCTTCTACCGCAAGAAGGTCGTAGCTGTAGTGGGTGGAGGTGATACTGCCTGTGGTGAGGCCATGTACCTTGCCGGACTCGCATCCAAGGTCTACCTCATCGTTCGCAAACCATTCCTTCGCGCCAGCAAGATCCTTCAGGACCGTGTCATGAACAATCCTAAGATTGAAATCCTTTTCGAGACCAACACCCTCGGCCTCTATGGCGACAACGGAGTGGAAGGTGCACACCTTATATATAAAAAAGGTGAAGCTGACGAGCGCAAGTACGATCTTCCTATCGATGGCTTCTTCCTCGCCATTGGTCATCGTCCAAACTCCGAGATCTTCAAGCCATGGATTGAGACTGATGAGATAGGCTACATCAAGACCGAAGGCGCTACACCAAAGACCAACATCTCTGGTGTCTTCGCAGCAGGCGACGTTGCTGACCCTCTCTATCGCCAGGCCATCGTGGCAGCAGGCAGCGGATGCAAGGCAGCCATGGAGGCTGAGAAGTATCTTGCAGAATTGTAGTTGCCTCTCCATTCAATGTATTATAAAACAACTATCTGAAAATGAACTTTCAACGAGCGAGATTGCTGTACAGACTCATCTCGCACAATCAACGATTGCAAGAACGCCGTCATCCTATGTTTGAGAAAAACATGGCGATGAAGGTGTTCGGCTATATCTTCGTAGCCTTCTGGGCCCTCTATTTCATCACCTTCGGCGTCAGTTTCTTCTACATCTTCGATGGAGGTCCGCTCGAAGCCTTTGATATGGTAGATGGTGGCCTTATTATCTTCCTTACGCTCGACTTCCTCACCCGCTTCGGTATGCAGGAAACGCCAGCACAGGACATCAAGCCATACAAGTTGCTGCCCATCCCGCAGAACTTCCTGCTCAATGTGTTCCTCGTACGCATGGGACTCCGTGCCTACAACCTCTTTTGGTTCTTCTTCTTCGTACCGTTCGGTATTTTGGCCATACCTCAGTTCTACGGTCTTTGGGGCCTTGTAGGCTATCTGTTAGGCATCTGGCTCGTCTTTGTGCTCAACAGCTACTGGTACTTGTTGTGGCGTACATTCATCAACCGCAATATGTTGGCGTTCATACCGCCTGTGCTTCTGTATGCGGCAGGCATATACTTCGGATTGGTCGATGATGAATATACGCGTCAGATTCTCGGCGCGAATCATCTGCAACCGCTATTCTACGGCTGTCTCTACCTTATGCGTTGGTTTGCACAGTGGGATATCCGTGGCGTGCTCACGGTATTTGCAGCCATCCTGCCGCTCTTCTTTGCCAACCGCTACTTCCAGGGTAAATCGATATACTTCGAGATATCAAAGGCTGAGGTAGTGAAGAATGTGAAGAGCAATCAGATGACGTGGCTTGATAAGTTTGGCGAGATAGGCGAGTATCTCAAGCTCGAGATCAAGTCTACACAGCGTAATGCAGCCATTCGAAAGCAATTTGTAACGGGTGTCATTTGCATGACCCTCTTCTGTTCCATCTTTGCCTTTACCGACATCTACGACAACGACTTTATGCGCATCTACATCTGCACATATTGCTTTGCATGTCTTGGAGTCATGACGCTTACCATGGTCATGTGTCCAGAGGGCAACTATATCGACGGACTCATGGCACGCAAGGAGTCGGTGCTCTCCCTCCTCAAGGCAAAGTACTACTTCAATTTCATCATGCTTCTTGTACCGTTGCTCTTCTCCCTCATGCCTGTGTTCAAGGGTAAGCTTACCGTGGTCGATGTGCTTGGATGCATGTTCTTCACTTCGGGTGTCGTGTTCCCATTCCTCTTCCAGCTTGCGGTCTACAACGACAATACCGTTCATCTCAACGCTAAGCTCACCAAGTCGGGCACCAGCACCAAGGCACAGATGATATTCTCCCTTGCTGGACTCTTCGTTCCAATGATCGTCATGTACACTCTCATGGCATGCTTCACGGAGGACATAGCAGCCTGGTGCATGTTTATCATCGGCGTCGTAGGCACCGCTCTCCATCCATGGTGGCTTCGCAATGTCTACAACCGATTCATGGCTCGCCGCTATAAGAATATGGACGGATTCAGAAATTCACGGTAAAAAACACTCAACATACATCATATTATGGATATCATAGTAGAAAACGTAAAGAAGACATTCGGCGACAAGGTCGCCCTCGATATAGATAAGTACATCGTGCATTCGGGCGAGGTCATTGGCCTCGTAGGTAACAACGGAGCAGGCAAGACAACCCTTTTCCGCATCATGCTCGACCTTCTCAAAGCCGATAGTGGCACCGTATGCCTCGGAGAGTGCATTTCATCCCAGTCAGAAGACTGGAAAGCCTACACAGGTGCCTTCATCGACAACGGTTTCCTCATCGACTACCTTACCCCTGAGGAGTACTTCCGCTTCCTTGCCAAGGTCATCGGCATCAACGACGAGCAACTCAACGAACGCGTGAATCGTTTCGAAAGTTTCATGAACGGTGAGGTGCTTGGTCAGGATAAGCTCATCCGCAACCTCTCTGCCGGCAATCAGCAGAAAGTGGGCATCATTGGTGCTATGCTTGCCAATCCACAGATCCTGCTTCTCGATGAACCATTCAACTTCCTCGATCCATCCTCGCAGATGGCAATGAAGTACATCCTCGAACAGTATAACAAAGAGACCGGAGCCACAATCTTCGTCTCGTCCCACAACCTCACTCACACCTTCGACATCTGTACACGTGTCACCCTCCTTGAGCATGGCAAGATTATCAAGGACTACGACAAGGACTATGCCGAACTCACCAGCGAGATTGAGGAGTATTTCAAGGGCAACGCATTCTAAGTCCATCCGCATTTTGATGCCTTAGTTAACACGTAAAAAACTCCTTGCACGGACATCGCAAAGTCCTTGCAAGGAGTTTGCCTTTTCCTTGCAAGGACTTCGTCAACTCCTTGCAAGGGTTTGCCTCGATCCTTGCAAGGAGTTTGGCGTTAGGTCAAACCGATTGCGCTTTTCATGAAAAAAGTGGGCGGATGTTTGCTATTCTGCCCATTATTCTCTATCTTTGCATGAAAAACAAATAAAGGTATGGAGAAAGGTGAGGAACTGTTTGTGTTTCGTAAGTTCATGACCGATGAGGATGGGGCAGAGGTTGATGCTTGCTTCCGCGGAGCTATGGACAAGTTGCAGACGCTGTATCCGGGAAGGGATGTGGTTGCGTACGATGCCAGAACCATAGGCATTGGGACCGATTCGCTCTACTCGGAAACGGGCATGGATACGTACGAACTGGGCATGGTGGACGGAGAGATCCCAGCCATGCGAAACACCCGCGACGGGGAGGTCATAACTTTTAGGGTGTAGACCTTCCTGAAGCCTTCGTTTTGATGTGAAAATAGGGTAGAGAAGTGCATTTGCTCTTGGAATAAGGACTTTTTTGCATAAAAAACGAAAAAAGTTGGCCGTAGATTAGGTGGGATAAGAAAATAATTCGTACCTTTGCACCCCGAATGGGCAAAATGGATACATATAATATTGACCTGCTTAGCCAGCAACTGAAGGGCGAAAGCTTTGAAATGCACCTCGATGACGATGTGTTTGCATCGATTGAGGGTCTTATTCAGAAGGGTAGCATCGATTCTACCGTGAAGTGCTTGAGCGTGGGTACAATGTTTAGGTTCCAGATACATTCAGAAGGAACGGTCATCGTACCATGCGACCGATGCTTGTCAGATCTCGAATTGCGGATCGATACTACTGACGAACTGATGGTAAAGCTGGGTGATGAGTATTCCGATGAAGGTGACTGCGTGATTGTGCCAGAATCAGAGGGTATGATCAACATGGCGCAGTACATCTATGAATACATTGCTCTCAGCATGCCGATTACGTGCTGTCACGAACCTGGGAAATGTGACGACGCGATGATGGCTGAACTGGTCAAGCATCAGGCCGCCCGAAGCGGTCAGGAGGATGATGAGAGCAACGATTCGACCGAGATAGGCGACGATGCAGACAACAATTCTCCGTTCGCTGCTCTCAAGGGCCTTAAGTTCGATGACTGATGGCCTAGTAATATTGATTTATAAACGATTTTAAAATATTTAGAAAGAAATGGCACATCCTAAAAGAAGACAGTCGAAGACTCGTACAAGAAAGAGAAGAACTCATGACGTTGCAGTAGCTCCAACACTCGCAGTTTGTCCAAACTGTGGCGAATTCTATGTTTACCACACTGTTTGCCAGGCTTGTGGATACTACCGCGGCAAGGTGGCTATCGAAGTAGAAGCTGCTATCTAAAAAATCACAATAGCCTTAGCGGACGTCGTACTACGCTTGATGAGTTTGCGCAGGAGAACGTACCCTAAGGCTTTTTTCTTTTTTTGAATCAATATGGAAAAAATAAATGCTGTCATTACGGGTGTAGGTGGCTACGTCCCTAACTATATCCTCGACAATGAGGAGATGTCGACCATCGTGGATACAAGCGATGAGTGGATCATGGAACGTATTGGTGTGAAGACTCGTCACATTCTGAAGCCTGAGCAGGGCTCTGGTACTTCATATATGATGACACGTGCGGTAAAGCAGTTGCTGGAGAAGACTCAGGTTGATCCTGACTCGATTGAGGCGGTAATCGTTGCTACGACTACGCCTGACTATCATTTCCCTTCAACAGCTTCGCTCGTGATTGGCAATCTCGACCTCAAGAATGCTTTCGGTTTCGACATGGAGGCTGCATGTGCCGGATTCCTCTATGCTATGGAGGTAGGTGCAGGCATGATCACTTCGGGACGTCACAAGCGCATCATCGTGTGCGGAGGCGACCACATGTCATCGATGACTAACTATCAGGACCGCAACACTTGCCCTATCTTCGGTGATGGTGCTGCGTGTGTGATGATGGAAGGCACGACTGAGGAGGTTGGCTTGATCGACAGCTACCTGCGCGTGGATGGTAAGGGTTACGACCCTCTGCACATGGCTGCTGGTGGCTCGGCTAACATGCCAAGCCATGAGACAGTGGATCAGCGTCTACATTTCGTATATCAGGAAGGACGCACAGTGTTCAAGCATGCTGTAACTAACATGTCGAACGCTGTGGAGACTATCGCTAAGCGTCACAACCTGACTAAGGACGACATCGCATGGGTGGTTCCTCATCAGGCTAACGTGCGCATCGAGTCGGCTGTGGCTCGACGCATCGGTGTGGAAGAGGAACACGTGATGATCAACATTGACCACATGGCTAACACAAGTGGTGGTACGCTGCCTCTCTGCCTCTGGGAGTATGAACCTCAGTTGAAGAAGGGAGACAAGATCATCTTTACAGCTTTCGGTGCTGGCTTCACATGGGGCGCAAGCTACATGATCTGGGGCTACGATGGTGCTGCCGAGGCTGCTAAGAGTCCTGCCGAGTTCTACAAGGAGGGCGCAATCAGCCGTGAGGAATGGTACGCTAAACGCAATAAGTAATAATGAATATAGGCGCATCGTACTCGTGTACGGTGCGCTTTCTGTTTTTTATCTAATCATCAATGCATAAGTCAGGATTCGTAAACATAGTAGGCAACCCTAACGTGGGCAAGTCTACGCTGATGAACCTCTTCGTTGGAGAGCGCATCAGCATCGCCACTTTCAAGGCTCAGACCACTCGCCACCGCATCATGGGCATCATCAACGACGATGAGGCACAGATCGTGTTCTCTGATACACCGGGAGTGCTGAAGCCAAACTACAAGCTCCAGGAGTCGATGCTCGCCTTCTCGGAGAGTGCGCTGGTGGATGCCGATGTGCTGCTGTATGTTACTGATCCTGTAGAGAAGACGGACAAGAACAGCGACTTCATCCAGAAGGTGGCAAAGATGGACGTGCCTGTGCTGGTGCTCATCAACAAGATAGACCTCACGGACCAGAAGCATCTCATCGAACTTGTGGAGGAATGGCACGCTACGTTGCCTAAGGCTGAGATTGTACCTGTGTCGGCAACTAACAAGTTTAACGTCGAACCCGTACTTAAGCGCATCAAGGAGTTGCTGCCTGAGTGCCCTCCATACTTCGACAAGGACCAGCTGACTGACAAGCCTGCCCGATTCTTCGTGACTGAGATTATACGCGAGAAGATTCTGCTCTACTATGACAAGGAGATTCCATACTCGGTTGAGGTTGGCGTGGAGAGCTTCAAGGAGGATGATACTCACATCCACATCAATGCCGTGATTTATGTGGAGCGTGACTCGCAGAAGGGCATCATCATCGGTCATGGCGGACGCGCCTTGAAGAAGGTGGCTACGGAAGCAAGAAAGAGCCTGGAGAAGTTCTTCGGCAAGAGTGTGTATCTCGAGACTTATGTGAAGGTGAGCAAGGACTGGAGAAGTTCGGAAAAGGAACTGAACCTGTTCGGCTACAATCCGAAATAAGTGAAGAGTGAAGATAGAAATCGTAATGACTTTGATGCTTCACTCTAATCTCTTGACAAAAAATAAGAACCGCCCTTTTCGCCCAGTCTGAAGGATTGGGAGAGCCATCGGGGATGGGCGGAAGTATTAACCCAAAAGGTGATCATGGCTCTCAGTTCGTGAGAACTACTTTTACAAAGACAAGAAACGTAACAATGGGAAATCTTGTAGCTATCGTGGGACGCCCTAATGTGGGTAAGTCTACGCTTTTCAATCGACTGACCAAGACACGTCACGCCATAGTAAGTGACGAGGCTGGTACAACTCGCGACCGCCAGTATGGCAAGTGCGAATGGTGTAACAAAGAATTTTCGGTAGTTGACACCGGTGGATGGGTGGTCAACTCGGACGATATATTCGAGGAGGAGATACGCCGTCAGGTGCTCATCGCTATCGAGGAGTGTGACGTGATTCTGTTTCTCGTAGACGTCAAGACGGGAGTAACCGATCTTGACATGGCTGTGGCAAACATTCTGCGCCGCAGCAAGCTTCCTACAATCTTAGTGTCGAACAAGACTGATACGAACGAGCTGCGCTACGATGCTGCTGAGTTCTACAGCCTTGGACTCGGTGAACCTTTCTGCGTGTCAGCCCTTACGGGAAGCGGCACGGGCGACCTGCTTGACATGGTGGTAGGCAGCTTTACAAAGGAGATGGCAGAGGTGATAGAGGAGGACATTCCACGTATTGCTGTGGTGGGCCGACCTAACGCTGGAAAGTCATCGATTGTGAATGCGTTTCTCGATGACAACCGCAATGTGGTGACTGACATCGCTGGTACAACGCGCGACTCCATCTATACGAAGTATGACAAGTTCGGCTTCAATTTCTACCTCGTGGATACTGCCGGTATTCGCAAGAAGAACAAGGTGAATGAGGACCTGGAGTACTACTCGGTGATGCGAAGCATTCGTGCCATTGAGAATGCTGATGTGTGCGTTCTGATGGTCGATGCTACTCGAGGCATTGAGGGACAGGACATCAACATCTTCCAGATAATACAGAAGAACCAGAAGGGACTTGTGGTGGTAGTGAACAAGTGGGACCTCGTGGAGGATAAGAGCAATGAGGCCATCAAATACTTCGAGAAGGCCATTCGTGATCGCTTCGCTCCGTTCACAGACTTCACGATCATCTTCGCCTCGGCTACTACGAAGCAGCGCATATTCCGCGTGCTGGAAGAGGCGCAGGCGGTCTACGAGACTCGTACCAACAAGGTATCTACTGCCAAGCTCAACGAGGTGATGCTGCCTATCATCGAGGCTACTCCACCACCATCGATCAAGGGCAAGTACATCAAGATCAAGTACTGTATGCAGATTCCGGAGACACGCGTGCCATCGTTCGTGTTCTATGCCAACCTGCCTCAGTACGTGAAGGAGCCTTATCGCCGATTCCTTGAGAATCAGATTCGCGATCACTGGAAGTTTACCGGTACACCTATTAATATATATATACGTCAGAAGTAACGATGAGACGATTGGCTATTATGGCTATCTCCGTGCTGATTCTGTCGGGTTGCAACGGCAAGAAGTTTACCGACCCGTCAGAGCCAGCGCGCGAGGTATTGATGGATGCCCTTACGGCAATGGAGCAGCACGACTACGGTCGCTACATGCAGCATGTGGACCTGGGCGAGGAAATGGACACGCTGCAGGTGGACTTCGTGCACAAGGCGCTGGTGCAGTACCAGAACCGGATGGAAGCTACCAGAGGCCGCAGCGTGGATGTGACCATCATCGATGCCGACATGGAGTCGGACACGGTGTGCAGCCTGTTCTATCAGGTGACGTATGCCGACAGCACGAGCGAAGTGGCAAGCCAGAAGATGGTGCGCACGAACGGCGAATGGAAGATCAGACTTAGGAATTGATTTTTTAGGTTAGAGTTTAGAGGTTAAAGGTTAGAGGTTAAAGGTTAACCGTTAATGCTTAGATTTTAGAGGTTAAAGTTATAAAACATTATAAGCACGATGAACGAGACAAAATCAAAGGACACGAAGGTGTTTGCCTCAAAGATAGGCGCAATACTTGCAGCAGCAGGTTCGGCTGTGGGACTGGGCAACGTGTGGCGTTTCCCAACGGAGACTGGCGCTAACGGAGGCGCGGCCTTCATCCTCATTTACATATTCTTTATGCTCATATTGGGCGTGCCAGTAATGCTGACTGAGCTCGCAATAGGACGCCACGGGCAGAAGGATGTGATGACATCGTTTGAGAAGATGAGCGGCGGCCGTAAGGGCTGGCGATTGATGGGGCTGATACCTGTGGTAGCCGGACTGCTCGTGCTTTCATACTATGCCGTAGTGGCAGGATGGACCATGTACTATGCCTACGAGGCTGCAATCAACGGCTTTGCGGGCAAGGATGCTGGTCAGTATGCTCAGGACTTCGGCGCGTTCTCGGCCGATCCTATTGCCTCGGTGCTGTGGATGGTGGTGATACTCGTGATGACAGCCGAGATTGTTGCTCTCGGAGTGCAACGAGGCATAGAACGAGCTGCAAGGATCATGATGCCTCTGCTCTTCATCTTCATCGTGGTGCTGGTAGTATGCTCGCTCACGTTGCCAGGAGCATCGAAGGGACTGTCGTTCCTCTTCATGCCTGACTTTTCAAAGGTGACAGGTGGTACGGTACTCTCAGCCATGGGACAGGCATTCTTCTCGCTCTCGGTAGGTATATGCTGCCTCTGCACGTATGCTTGTTATTTCCGCAAGGACGTGAACCTGGTGCAGAACGGATTCAGCGTGGCTATCATAGACACGATGGTGGCGTTGATGTCGGGCCTCATAATCTTCCCTGCCGTGTATTCCATTCCTGGACTTGCGCCTGATGCAGGACCATCGCTTGTGTTCATCACGTTGCCTAACGTGTTTCAGACCGCATTTGGCAGCGTGCCAGCTGTAGCGTACACGTTCTCGCTCGTATTCTACCTGCTGCTTGTGATGGCAGCCTTGACTTCGAGCATTTCGATGCTTGAGATGGCAGCGGCATTCTTCGTGGAGCGATTCGGATGGAAAAGACCTGTGGCTGCAAGAAGCGTGGGTGCGATTTGCGTGGTGCTTGGCACTTTCTGTGCGCTGTCGTTTGGAGAATGGCAGGAAGTGACATTGTTCGGCATGGGATTCTTCGACCTGTTTGACTTCATCGTGGCTAAGCTGATGATGCCTGTGGGCTCATTCCTCATGTGTGTATTTGTAGGCTATGTGGTGGATGAGCGCGTGCTCAGAAACGAGCTGACCAACGGAGGTGTGCTGCGTCAGCCACTCTATCCTGTGTACAGATTTATCATTCGTTTTGTAGCTCCGGTTTTAATCTTTATGATCTTCGCTAATGAACTAGGAATGTTCGATTTTCTGAAAAAATAATAAAATAGACGATAAAAATGGCATTAAAATTGGTCGTGTGCAAAGATTTTAGTAATTTTGCAGCCGATTTGCGCTAACTTCCGTTGGAAGGGAGTGCAAATGCCTATGTAACAATATAGAAAAAAACAAATAAATAATACAAAATTACAGATGAATATTTCTCTTAACAACATTGACAAGCTCAATGCAGAACTTACAGTGGTTATCGAGCCAGCAGACTACGCTGATAACTACAAGAAGGCAATCAAGGACGCAGCAAAGAAAATCAATATGCCAGGCTTCCGCCCAGGTATGGTACCTCAGGGACTCATCAAGAAGCAGTATGGCGTTTCAATCCTCGCAGAGGAGATCAACAAGATCCTTCAGGAGGCAATCTTCACATATATCCGCGACAACAAGGTGAACATGCTCGGCGAACCTCTCTCATCGGAGGAGAACAACAGCATCAACATCGTAGACGGTGAGCCTGTGACATTCAAGTTCGACCTCGCTATCGCTCCTGAGTTCAACGCAGAACTCACAAAGGACGACAAGGTACCATACTACAACGTTGCAGTAGCTGACGAGATGGTAGAGCAGCAGATCAACATGTACCGTCAGCGTGGCGGTTCGTACGAGAAGATCGCTGATGACCAGACTTACGAGGATAATGACATGATCAAGGGTCACATTCAGGAACTCGACGTTGAGAACGGCATCGTAGCTGAGGATGTAGTGCTTCTCCCTAAGTACATGAAGAACGAGGACCAGAAGGCTCTCTTCAACGGATGCAAGGTGAACGACGTACTCGAGTTTAACCCATCAGTAGCTTACGACAACAACGAGGCTGAGCTCGCATCGCTCCTCAAGGTTGACAAGGCTGACGCTCTCAACCACAAGGGCAACTTCAAGCTCCAGATCACAGAGATCACTCGCTTCGTTCTCGGTCCAATCGACCAGGAGCTCTTCGACCAGGTATACCCAGGTGGTGAGGTAAAGAGCGAGGATGAGTTCCGTGCTCGCATCAAGGAGACTATCGCAAGCCAGTTCGCTAAGGACTCTGACTATAAGTTCATCATCGACGCTCGCCAGTACGTTACAGAGAAGGTTGGCAAACTCGAATTCCCAGACGAGAAGCTCAAGCGCATCATGCTCGCTAACGTGAAGGGTGATCAGCAGAAGGTTGATGAGAACTACGAGAAGTCAATCGAGGAACTCACATGGCACCTCATCAAGGAGCAGCTCGTTGCTAAGTACGAGGTTAAGGTTGACGATGAGGACATCAAGAACATGGCTAAGGAAGTAACTCGCATGCAGTTCGCACAGTACGGTATGCTCAACATCCCAGAGGAGTATCTTGAGAACTCAGTAAAGGAGATGCTCAAGAAGCGCGAGACTGTTGACAACCTCATCGACCGTTGCATCGAGCTCAAGCTCGGTACTGCTCTCAAGGCTCAGGTTACCCTCGAAGAGAAGACTGTCACAGCTGAGGAATTCAACAAGATGTTTGAATAATTCACCTTTTATAAATATTTAAGAAAAAATTGTGGTAAGAATTTTGTGTTCTTACCACTTTTTTTATACCTTTGCCTTATGTTTCGCTAATTTGAATGGCGGAAGCATATAAAGAATAGCTAAGAATAACGAAAAACAATAAGAAAACATGAATGACTTTCAGAAATTTGCAACCCGTCATCTTGGTATGAACAGCATGGTGCTTGATGATGTGATCAAGGCTCAGAACAACTCAATGTCAGGCGTGGCAGCTCAGGCTGGCTACCTTAACCCATACATCCTTGAAGAGCGTCAGCTCAATGTCACTCAGCTCGACGTGTTCTCACGCCTCATGATGGACCGCATCATCTTCCTCGGCACAGAGGTTAACGACTACACAGCCAACGTGCTTCAGGCTCAGATGCTGTATCTCGACTCTGTCGACTCGAGCAAGGACATCTCAATCTACATCAATAGCCCAGGCGGAAGCGTGTACGCAGGACTCGGCATCTACGATACTATGCAGTTTGTCAACTCGGATGTGCAGACCATCTGTACCGGCATGGCTGCATCGATGGCAGCAGTACTGCTCGTTGCAGGCAAGGAGGGCAAGCGTTCTGCTTTGCCACATTCGCGCGTGATGATTCATCAGCCTCTTGGCGGTGCTCAGGGCCAGGCAAGTGACATTGAGATCACAGCACGCGAGATCCAGAAGTTGAAGAAGGAACTCTATACTATCATCTCCGACCATTCACACCAGCCATTCGACAAGGTGTGGGCTGACTCAGACCGCGACTACTGGATGACTGCTCTGGAGGCAAAGGAGTATGGAATGATTGATGAGGTATTGGTAAGAAAGAATTAGTAGATGGCAGTAAAATATAGAAAATGCTCGTTTTGTGGCAGGAAGGATAGCGAGGTTGGGCTCCTCATCACAGGAATCGAAGGATGCATCTGTGATGAGTGTGCATCACAGGCGATAGACATCGTGAGTGCCAATCGCGTGGCGAAGAAGCCTGAAGGACTCAAGGACCTTCCTAAGCCAAAGGAGATAAAAGAGTATCTCGATCAGTATGTCATCGGACAGGACGATGCCAAGAAGGCAATGTCGGTAGCCGTGTACAACCACTATAAGCGACTGAACAACCCTGGTGCTGTGGATGATGTGGAGATAGAGAAGTCAAACATCATCATGGTGGGATCGACAGGTACGGGCAAGACCCTCCTGGCCAAGACCATCGCCAAGATGCTCGTGGTGCCATTCACCATCGTGGATGCAACGGTGCTCACAGAGGCAGGATATGTGGGCGAGGATGTGGAGAGCATATTGTCGCGCCTGCTTCAGGAGTGCGACTACAATCCAAAGGAGGCAGAGCGAGGCATCGTGTTCATCGATGAGATTGATAAGATAGCGCGCAAGAGCGACAACCCAAGCATCACGCGCGACGTGAGCGGAGAGGGTGTGCAGCAAGGACTGCTCAAGTTGCTCGAAGGCACCGTGGTCAATGTACCTCCATACGGAGGTCGCAAGCATCCGGAGCAGAAGTTCATACCTGTGGACACGAAGAACATACTCTTCATCTGCGGAGGTGCGTTCGATGGCATCGAGAAGCGCATCGCACAGCGTCTCAACACTCATGTGGTAGGATTTGACGCTTCGCGCAACTCGGCACAGCTCGACAAGTCGAACATGATGCAGTACATCGCACCTATGGACCTCAAGTCGTTCGGCCTCATCCCGGAGATCATAGGTCGTCTGCCTATACTTACTCACCTCGAGCCGCTCGACCGCAAGGCATTGCGCAACATACTCACCGAACCGAAGAATTCCATCATCAAGCAGTACATACGCATGTTTGAAATCGATGGCGTGAAACTGAAGTTTACCGATGAGGTGCTCGACTACATCGTCGATAAGGCAGTAGAGTTCAGCCTTGGTGCACGAGGTCTGCGCTCACTGGTCGAGACAATCATGATGGAGCCTCAGTTCGAGATACCTTCGAAGAAAGTGAAATCGTACGAAGTGACTCTTGAATTTGCCAAGACACAGGTTGAAAAGGCAAATATGAGCGTCTTGAGAGAGAGAAATGAATAAATTTTTTGGTTTTCGTAAAAAATTTCTTCAAATTTCTTGTTAAATTAAAATGTGATTCATAACTTTGTGATGTTGTTTAACAGAAACTAAATTTATGGAAAAGCAAACGTCTCTTCAGGAATCTTTAAAATACTATTTCGGATTTGACACTTTCAAGGGCGATCAAGAGGCTATATGCCGCAATCTCCTTGAGAAGAAGGATACCTTTGTCCTTATGCCTACTGGCGGTGGAAAGTCTCTCTGCTACCAGTTGCCTGCCATTCTCATGGATGGCTGTGCGATAGTCATTTCCCCACTCATTGCCTTGATGAAGAATCAGGTCGATGCGATAAAGCATATCAGCGAAGAGGACAGCATTGCGCATTTCATAAATTCGTCTCTGACAAAAGCCATGATCGAACAGGTCAAGGCTGATATCCTTGATGGTAAGACTAAGCTTCTGTACGTGGCACCTGAATCGCTTACGAAGGATGAGAACGTGGAATTCCTGCGTTCGGTCAACATCTCGTTCTATGCCATCGATGAGGCACACTGTATCTCGGAGTGGGGGCATGACTTCCGCCCTGAGTACCGCCGCATACGTCCTATCATAAACGAGATAGGCAAGGCACCGGTGATAGCTCTTACTGCAACGGCAACCGACAAGGTGAGGGGCGACATCAAGAAGAGCCTTGGCATCCCTGATGCTACGGAGTTCAAGTCGTCGTTCAACCGTCCTAACCTTTATTATGAGGTACGCCAGAAGACAAAGGACATCGATAAGGACATCATAAAGTATATCAAGAGCAATCCGGGCAAGAGCGGTATCATCTATTGCCTTTCGCGCAAGAAGGTGGAGGAACTGGCTGAAGTGCTCAAGGCTAACGACATCAAGGCCGCTGCCTATCATGCCGGCATGGAGACTCCGCTGCGCAACAGCACGCAGGACGACTTCATCATGGAGCGCATCGACGTCATCGTTGCTACTATCGCCTTCGGCATGGGCATCGATAAGCCGGACGTTAGGTTCGTCATCCACTATGACATACCTAAGTCGCTCGAAGGCTACTACCAGGAGACTGGCCGTGCAGGCCGTGATGGAGGTGAGGGCAAATGCATCGTGTTCTATGCCAACAAGGACCTCCAGAAACTGGAGAAGTTCATGGAGGGCAAGCCTGTTGCCGAACAGGACATAGGCCGCCAGCTGCTTCGCGAGACTGCTGCCTACGCTGAGTCGTCCGTATGCCGACGCCGCTTGCTTTTGCACTACTTTGGAGAAGAATATGGAGAGGAGAATTGCGGAAACTGTGACAACTGTTTACATCCGAAGAAGAAAGTGGACGCTACAGAAAACCTCCTGTTGGCCCTCAAGGCCATTCAGGCAGTAAAGGAAAACTTCAAGATCGACTATATCATCGACCTGCTCCGAGGCAACGAGAGCGAGATGCTCTTGCAGCATAAGCACGACCGCCTCGAAGAGTACGGTTCGGGAGCAGATGTGGAGGAGAAGATGTGGAATGCCATCCTCCATCAGGCCGAACTTGAAGGATATGTTGTAAAGGAAGTGGAGAACTATGGTCTCCTCAAGCTTACCAAGGCAGGAAAGAAGTTTATCAAGAAGCCTGCAACCTTCCAGATTGTGGAAGATAATGACTTTGATGAGAACGATGACGCTAACGAGCAGGGTGGAGTAGGCGTAGCTGATGAGCAGCTCTACTCAATGCTTCTCGACCTCCGCAAGAAGGTTGCCAAGCAGCACGATGTGCCTCCGTACGTTGTGTTCCAGGACAATTCGCTCGAAGCCATGTCGACCCTCTATCCAGTCACCATGGAGGAGATGCAGAACATCCCTGGCGTGGGTGCAGGAAAGGCAAAGAGATACGGCAAGGAGTTTTGTGAACTCATCAAGCGCCATTGTGATGCGAATGATATCGTTCGTCCTTCCGACATCCGCGTGCGTACCGTTGCCAACAAGTCGAAGGTGAAGGTGAGCATCATCCAGAACATAGACCGCCAGGTGGACCTTGAAGAGATCGCAAAGGTTAATGGTATAGAGTTTGATGAACTTCTCGACGAACTTGATGCTATCGTATACTCAGGCACGAAGCTCAACATCGACTACTTCCTCGAGGAAATCCTCGATGAGGAGTGCGTGGAAGAGATTTTTGACTATTTCCGCGACTCAGAGACCGACAGAATGTCGTTCGCTCTCAAGGAGCTCGGAAGCGACTACAGCGAGGAGGAAATACGACTCGTAAGAGTGAAATTCCTCTCGGAGATGGCCAACTAAGGCTTGTGCCGTATTGTAAAGTCAACTTGACGATTTTATACAAAACAATGACTGTAATTAGCAAATTGCTGATTACGGTCGTTTTTTTTGTATGAGCGGACTGTTGGCAACTGTAAATATGTTAAATTTGTACGTTTTTTGTTGCGTGCTTTATATATTATGTACGCACACGAGAGGCATGCTGATATTATTATTTAACTAACATAAAAACTTAAAAACATCTTATGAAAATTTCTCGTATCGATCACCTTGGTATAGGTGTTGAGAGCATCGACGCTGTGCTCCCTTATTATGAAAACGTACTCGGTCTCAAGTGCTATGCTATTGAGGAAGTTGCTGACCAGAAGGTAAAGACTGCATTCCTCAAGGTTGGTGAAGTAAAGCTTGAACTCCTCGAACCAACATCACCTGAGTCAGCTATCGCTAAGTGGCTTGAGAAGGGCGGCAAGGGTGTTCATCACGTAGCTTACGCTGTAGAAGATGGTGTTGCTGAGGCTCTCGTAGAGTGCGAAGGCAAGGAAATCCGCCTCATCGACAAGACTCCACGCCCAGGTGCTGAGCAGATGTCGATCGCATTCCTTCACCCAAAGAGCACAGCTGGTATTTTGACAGAACTTTGTGAACCACAGAACAAGTAAGAAGATGAGTAAGCAAACAGAACGTATCCAGGAATTAATGGACAAGCGTGCTAAGGCACGTATCGGTGGCGGTGAAAAGGCTATCGAGAAGCAGCACGCAAAGGGTAAGTTCACAGCACGTGAACGTATTGACATGCTCCTTGACAAGGGCAGCTTCGAAGAACTTGACATGTTCGTAGAGCATCGTTGTACAAACTTCGGAATGGAGAAGAAGCACTATCTTGGTGATGGTGTAGTAACAGGTTCAGGTACAATCAACGGCCGTCTCGTATATGTTTTTGCTCAGGACTTCACAGTAAGCGCAGGTTCGCTCTCTGAGATGCTTGCAAGCAAGATCTGTAAGGTGATGGACATCGCTATGAAGGTAGGTGCTCCTGTCATTGGTCTTAACGACTCGGGTGGTGCACGTCTTCAGGAAGGTATCAACGCCCTCGCAGGATATGCAGAGATCTTCCAGCGCAACATCCTTGCATCAGGTGTTATTCCACAGATCTCAGCTATCATGGGTCCTTGTGCCGGTGGTGCAGTTTATTCTCCAGCCCTCACCGACTTCACATTCATGGTTGAAGGCTCTTCATACATGTTCCTCACAGGTCCTGGTCCAGTTAAGGCTGTGCTCGGTGAGGTCGTAACTCAGGAGCAGCTCGGTGGTGCATCGGTTCACGCTACAAAGTCGGGTGTAACTCACTTCACAGCTACCAACGAGGAAGAGATGATCGCTATGGTTAAGCAGCTCTTCTCTTACATTCCACAGAACAATCTTTCAAAGACTCCACGCGTAGAGTGCACAGACCCTATCGATCGTATGGAGGACTACCTCAACGAGATCATCCCTGACAATCCAAACATGCCATACGACATGTACCAGGTTATTGCAGGTATCGTTGATAATGGTGAGTTCTTCGAGGTTCAGCCAAACTACGCTAAGAATATCATCGTAGGTTTCGCTCGCTTCAACGGCCAGTCGGTTGGTATCGTTGCCAACCAGCCAAAGCAGCTTGCAGGCGTACTCGACTGCAACTCTTCACGCAAGGGTGCACGCTTCGTTCGCTTCTGCGATGCATTCAATATTCCAATCGTGACTCTCGTTGACGTGCCAGGCTTCCTCCCAGGTACAGCACAGGAGTACAATGCAGTTATCCTCCACGGTGCTAAGCTCCTCTACGCTTACGGTGAGGCTACAGTGCCAAAGGTAACAGTAACACTCCGTAAGTCATACGGTGGTTCACACATCGTTATGTCATGTAAGCAGCTCCGTGGTGACCTCAACTACGCATGGCCATCATCTGAGATCGCAGTCATGGGTGCAAGCGGTGCAGCATCAGTTCTCTATGCCAAGGATGCTAAGACTATCAAGGAAGAGCAGGGCCCAGAGGCAGCAGCAGCTTACATTAAGGAGAAGGAGGCAGAGTACGAGAAGCTCTTCGCCAACCCATATCAGGCAGCTAAGTACGGATATATCGATGACGTTATCGAGCCACGCAACACTCGTTTCCGTGTTATTCGTGCTCTTGCTCAGCTTGAGAACAAGAAACTCGTAAACCCAGCTAAGAAGCACGGAAATATTCCATTGTAAAATAAGTCATTATGGTTTTATTATCAATATCAGACGCGAATATTTGGTACTTGGCAGGAATGTCAATCCTTGTCGTGTTTGCCATTCTTCTCATCCTGGTTGCTGTGCTCGGCATCTTTACTGCAGTAGCAAAGAAGACTAACGCCAAGGTTAGCAACATCAAGGAGAATAGACTGGTTGACAAGCAAGTGAAGACTCTCGATAAGAGTGAGGACGATACTGCTGCCGTAGCTATGGCTCTCTATCTCTATCTCCAGGAGAAGGAGAATCGCGAAAGCCGTGTTCTTACTATTACACCAACACCAAATTCACCTTGGGGTGCACAGCTTAACCCAAGATACTAATAGAATTAAACAAAAATGAAAGAATATAAGTTCAAAATTGCTGGACAGGACTACACAGCTACCGTAGATGACCTCAAGGGTGGCAACTTCAAGGTTACTGTCAATGGCAAAACATACGATGTGGAGGTACCTCAGAAGAAGTCTACTGCTCCACGTGTTGCTGCTCCTGCAGCCAACCCAGCTGCTCAGACAGGCGGTCCAAAGAATGTCACTTCTGAGCTCCCAGGTACAGTAACAAAGATCAATGTGACTAACGGACAGCACGTTAAGCGTGGTGATGTACTCCTCGTAATCGAAGCTATGAAGATGGCTAATGACATCGTGAGCGAGGTAGACGGTACAGTACAGAACGTAGCTGTAGCTCAGGGTCAGAGCGTAAATCAGGGCGACCTCCTCGTTGAGATGGTTGCTGATTTCATTGCTGCAAAGGCAGAGATCGCTCCTAAGCCAGCTCCAGCAGCACCAGCACCAGTTGCAGCTCCTGCTCCAGCACCAGCTGCTCCTAAGCCAGCAGCAGGCAATGCTGTTACTGCACCACTTCCTGGTACAGTGACTCGCTTCTGCGTCAAGGTAGGCGACACAGTCAAGGCTGGTGACACAGTTCTCATGCTTGAAGCAATGAAGATGGAGAACAGCATCACAGCTGAGTCTGCAGGTACTGTAAAGGCTCTCCTTGTTGAAGCTGGAACTCAGGTTCAGAGCGGACAGGCACTCATCGAACTTGCTTAATCTGTTTATTAACTGACATTTTACAAACTTTAGTGATTTTATGAATAGTAAAAAACAGATTAGCATCTTCGCAGCGCTTTTTCTCCTTTGCTCTCTTCCAATGATGGCTGCAGGAAATGATTTCGACATCACTTCCGGATTGCAGAACTTCTTGAATGAGATGGGCATCATCGCCCTTTTCACTACGGAGCAGGGACTTAAGCAGCTTGTGATGATCGGTATCGGATGTTTCCTCCTTTACCTTGCTATCAAGAAGGAATATGAACCACTTCTTCTTCTGCCTATCGCCTTTGGTATGATCCTGACCAACCTTCCAGGCGCAGGTATGTTTGACACCAATCTGTGGAACAATGAGTTCCTCAATCACGATAGCGAGTACTACCACAGCTACGGCCACGTGATGCAGAAGGGTGGTCTGCTCGACATCCTCTACATTGGCGTTAAGGCAGGTATCTACCCATGTCTTATCTTCCTTGGTGTAGGTGCAATGACCGACTTCGGCCCGCTGATTGCCAACCCAAAGAGCCTTCTCCTTGGTGCCGCAGCTCAGATCGGTATCTTTGCTACATTCCTTGTAACTCAGATTGATGTGTTCGGATTCACAGCAGCTCAGTCAGCTTCTATCGGTATCATCGGTGGTGCTGACGGTCCTACAGCAATCTTCCTTACATCGAAACTTGCTCCTGAGCTTCTTGGTCCTATCGCCGTAGCAGCTTACAGCTACATGGCACTTGTACCAGTTATCCAGCCACCTATCATGCGTGCCCTCACTACTGAGGCTGAACGCAAGATCCGTATGAGCCAGCTCCGTACCGTATCAAAGAAGGAGAAGATCGTATTCCCAGTCGTTGTTGCAGTCATCGTATCGCTCATCGTTCCTTCAGCAGCTACACTCATCGGCTGTCTCATGCTTGGTAACCTCTTCAAGGAGAGTGGAGTAGTGGAGCGCCTTTCAAAGGCTGCACAGAATGAGCTCAACAACATCGTAGTCATCATGCTCGGTGTCACAGTTGGTGCTACTGCTTCAGCTGAGGCATTCCTCAACTTGCAGACCATTGCCATCCTCTGTGTAGGTATCGTAGCCTTCGGTATCGGTTCTGCATCAGGTGTTATCATGGCTAAGATCATGAACCTTTTCCTCAAGGAGAAGATCAATCCGCTCATCGGCTCTGCAGGCGTATCGGCTGTTCCTATGGCAGCACGTGTATCACAGGTTGAAGGCCAGAAGGCAGATCCTCGCAACTTCCTTCTCATGCACGCCATGGGTCCTAACGTTGCAGGTGTCATCGGTTCGGCAGTTGCAGCGGGTATTCTCCTCAGCTTCCTCGGATAAAGTACCGCTTAGACTATAATAAACAAATCATGCCATCAGTTAGTTCTGGTGGCATGATTTGTTTTTGTCCTTATGTGAGAGATTTGTTCTTATTTGTTGTTGCAATTGATGCAGATGCCCTTGATGATGTATTCCACCTCGTGGGTCGTGAAGCCTGCTGGCAACTGCACCCTCGGTATGGCTTCGTCCTCTATGCAGTAGGTCTTTCCGCACTTCGTGCATGCAAAGTGTATGTGGCCAGGGTGATTGTGATCCTCACATCGGCACACGCAGTACTTCGTGCATCCCGACCCATCATCGATGGTGTGCAGCAACTGGTGCTCAGAGAATATTTGCAGCGTACGGAATATGGTCGACTTGTCCGTATCGGGCATCCAGCCTTCCACATCAGCCAGAGTGAACGTCTCGGTCTGGTGGCGGAGCGCCTGTAATGTCTTGATACGGACGGGGGTAGGGCGTATGCCGTGATGCCTTAGAGTCTCTTCTGCATTCATGATGGAGTCTCTTGTTAGTCAATGAATCTGCGCTGCAATGGCGCGAACTCTTCTATTCTGCGATCGCGAAGGAAAGGCCACCATCGGCGCACATTCTCGGAGCGCTTCATGTCTATGTCTATCAGCGTCACCACCTCCTCGTCGATAGGTGCACGGTATAGGAACTCGCCCTGTGGGCCGCATACGAAACTGCTGCCCCAGAACTGAATGCCATTTGTCTGTCCCGATGGGTCTGGTTCGTAGCCGGTGCGGTTCACGGCTATCACAGGTATGCCGTTTGCTACAGCATGTCCGCGCTGTACGGTGGTCCATGCCTCACGCTGGCGCTCCTGTTCCTCAGGCGTGTCGGTCGATTCGTAACCTATGGCAGTAGGGTAGATGAGCAGTTCTGCTCCCTGCAGGGCCATGAGTCGTGCTCCTTCCGGATACCATTGGTCCCAGCACACCTGTACGCCTAGTCTGCCTACCGAGGTGTCGATAGGGTGGAAGCCGAGGTCGCCCGGTGTGAAATAGAACTTCTCGTAGTATGCAGGATCGTCGGGAATGTGCATCTTCCTGTACTTGCCGGCTATGCTTCCGTCCTTCTCAAACACTACTGCCGTGTTGTGGTACACACCAGCAGCCCTGCGCTCAAAGAGCGAAGTGACGAGCACTATGCCGCATTCGCGTGCCAATGCCCCGTAGTATTCGGTCGAAGGACCCGGTATAGGCTCAGCCAGATTGAACAGATCCGTATTCTCCGTCTGGCAGAAATATAACGAATTGTGAAGCTCCTGAAGCACCACCAACTGGGCGCCGTGCTTAGCTGCTTTGATGATGTTGAGTGCAAGCTTTTGCTTGTTGGCATCAATGTTTGCAGTACAAGATTGCTGTATAATTGCTACTTTCAATGTCATATAAAGGTATTATTTCTGCAAAATTATAAAAACTTTTTGGTTTTATATCGAAAAGATAGCAAATAATTCGTAACTTTGCGCAAAATTATGCTATTATGGCTCGTTGTGCAGTCAAATTGTAATAGGTAATTCGTAATTTGTAAATAGTTATTTGTAAAATAAATTAATAGATGCCAAAAATCTCTATACGCGGCACCGAGATGCCTTCTTCACCTATCCGCAAGCTCGCTCCGCTTGCAGAAGAAGCGAAAAGGAAAGGTGTACACGTGTATCATCTCAATATCGGTCAGCCAGACCTTCCTACGCCACAGGTAGCGCTCGATGCCATTAAGAACATCGACCGCCAGATTCTTGAGTACAGTCCATCGCAGGGCTATCGCTCATATCGTGAAAAGCTTGTTGGCTACTACCGTAAGTTCGATATCAACCTCACAGCTGATGACATCATCATCACAAGCGGAGGTTCGGAGGCTGTGCTCTTCTCATTCCTTGCGTGCCTCAATCCGGGCGATGAGATCATCGTCCCTGAACCAGCGTATGCCAACTACATGGCGTTTGCCATTTCGGCAGGAGCCGTGATCCGTACCATCGCTACTACCATCGAGGAAGGATTCTCCTTGCCAAAGGTTGAGAAGTTTGAGGAACTTATCAACGAGCGCACCCGTGCCATCCTCATCTGCAATCCGAACAATCCTACAGGCTACCTCTACACTCGCCGCGAAATGAATCAGATCCGCGACCTCGTGAAGAAGTACGACCTCTATCTGTTCTCGGACGAGGTGTATCGTGAATTCATCTATACAGGAAGCCCATACATCTCAGCCTGTCACCTTGAAGGCATAGAGCAGAACGTGGTGCTCATCGACTCGGTAAGTAAGCGTTACAGCGAGTGCGGCATTCGCATCGGAGCCTTGATCACAAAGAACGAAGAGATCCGCAAGGCTGTGATGAAGTTCTGCCAGGCACGCCTTTCTCCTCCACTCATCGGACAGATAGCTGCCGAGGCAAGCCTTGATGCACCTGACGACTATTCGCGCGACATCTACGATGAGTACGTGGAGCGTCGTAAGTGCCTCATCGACGGACTCAACCGCATCCCTGGCGTCTATTCGCCAATACCTATGGGAGCCTTCTACACCGTGGCAAAGCTTCCTGTCGACGATTGTGAAAAATTCTGCGCATGGTGCCTTTCCGAGTTCAACTACGAGGGCGAGACAGTCATGATGGCACCAGCAAGCGGATTCTATACTACCCCTGGAGCAGGAAAGAACGAAGTGCGTATAGCCTATGTCCTCAAGAAGGACGACCTGGTACGCGCACTCTTCGTGCTTCGCAAGGCACTTGAGGCTTATCCTGGACGTATTGATGGTTGAGAGGTTAGAGGTTAAAGGTTAGAGGTTAAAGGTTAAAGGTTAGAGGTTAGAGTTGAGAGGTTAGAGCGGGAATTAATCGTTTAACCGTTTAATCGTTTAACCGTTTAATCGATTAATCGTCTAATCATAACTCTTAATTCATAATTCTTTCCGCTTCGCTACAAGCGTCCTACGGACGATAACATAATTCTTAATTCAAAACAAGTTTGTCATTCGAACTATTCATAGCACGACGCATATATGCGGACAGTGAGGGCGGGAAACGTTTTTCTCGCCCTGCTATTCGTATAGCTACGGCAGGTATTGCTGTCGGCCTCATGGTGATGATAGTCAGTCTTGCCGTGGTGATGGGATTCAAGCGTGAAGTAAGTTCGAAAGTCATCGGATTCGGTTCCCACATACAGGTGCTCAGCCTCACCCAGACCATGGAGTATGAGATGCTGCCTGTGCTTACCAACGACAGCCTTGCAAAGGCGGTACGCAAGGTGCGTGGCATCGATCGCATGTCGCGCTTTGCTACCAAGGTGGGTATGCTGAAGACCGAGGACAACTTCTGCGGTCTCTCATTCATGGGAATAGGGGAGGACTACGACACCACCTTCCTTGCTAAAAACCTGCAGGAAGGCAGCCTTCCACACTTCTCCAGCAAGGAATCAACCAATCAGATACTCATCAGCCGCCGCATAGCCTCCGACCTCGGAGTGAAGGCAGGCGAGAAGATTTATGCCTACTTCATGGGCGAAGGCGGACTTCGTGCGCGCCGCTTCAAGGTGCAAGGCATCTACGAGACCAATCTCACCGACTACGATCGCAACTATTGCTTCACCGATATCTATACGGTCCGTAAACTCAACAACTGGACAGACGAGATGTCCTCTGGCTACTATCTTACCGTGAAGGACTTTGATCAGGTCGACGACCTCACCCTTCGCCTCCGCGATCGCATCGGCGGGCGTGAGGATCGCTATGGAGTGATCTATGGAGTGTACAGCATCAAGGAACTGGCAGCCCATACCTTCTCCTGGCTTGCCGTGCTCGACATGAACGTCATCATGATCCTCGTGCTCATGGTGTGCGTGTCATCGTTCACCATAGTCAGCGGTCTGCTCATCATCATGCTTGAGCGCATCAGCATGATAGGACTTCTCAAGGCATTGGGCGCAACCAACATGTCCGTGCGCCGTGTGTTCATCCACTTCTCGGTGATGCTCGTGGGCAAGGGCATGCTCATAGGCAATGTGCTCGGGCTCCTGCTATGCTACTTGCAGCATCAGTTGCGCATAGTCAAGCTCGATCCGTCGGTCTACTACATCGACTCCGTGCCTATCGAACTCAACTGGCTCTCCGTCGTGCTGGTCAACGTAGCCACATTGCTCATCTCAGCGCTGGTCATCTTCGGTTCGTCATTCCTCATCAGCATCAGCAAACCAGCGAAGACAATGCGCTACGAATAGTGTGTTTTGTGACAAAATGTCGTTGCATGACAAGAAATATGTGACATTTTGCAAATATTATTACGATTTTTGTTGCACAATATAAAAATATGTGCTACCTTTGCACGCAAATAAGTTCAAAAACAACAAAAATCATGAGTAAATTGATAAAGGTAGAAGGATATACTCAACTTCTCAATCCAACACAGACAGAACAAGGCATCAAGCAGATAAAGGACTTCTTCCAGGCCAACCTCTCCACAGCGTTGCGCCTCCGCCGTGTCACAGCACCACTCTTCGTGCTTCGTGGACTCGGACTCAACGACGACCTCAATGGAGTGGAGCGCCCGGTATCGTTCCCTATCAAGGACATGGGCGAGAAAGTGGCAGAGGTGGTACATTCACTTGCCAAGTGGAAGCGCATGATGCTTGCAGAATATGGCATCCAGCCAGGTTATGGCCTCTATACCGATATGAACGCCATCCGTGGCGATGAAGAACTCGACAATCTCCATTCACTCTACGTGGACCAGTGGGACTGGTGCCGCACCATCCGCAAGGAGGATCGCAACCTCGAGTTCCTCAAGAAGATAGTACGCTGCATCTATAGCGCCATCCGTCGCACAGAATATCTCGTATGTGAGACATACCCACAGATCAAGCCATTCCTTCCTGAGGAGATACACTTCATCAGTTCGGAGGAACTCCTTAAGATGTACCCTGACAAGACTCCAAAGGAGCGTGAGGATGCCATCTGCAAGGCATACGGAGCAGTCTTTATCATGGGTATCGGTGGCAAGCTCAGCAATGGCGAACCACACGATGGCCGTGCACCTGACTACGACGACTGGTCTACGCCAAACGAGGATGGATTCCTTGGTCTCAATGGCGACATCATGATCTGGTATCCAGTGCTCAACCGTGGATTCGAGCTCAGTTCCATGGGCATCCGTGTGGACAAGGAAGCACTCGAGCGCCAGCTCACCATCTCCGGCAAGGAGGAGCGCAAGCAGCTCTTCTTCCACAAGCAGCTCCTTGAGGACAAGCTCCCACTCTCCATCGGTGGTGGTATAGGTCAGAGCCGTCTCTGCATGGTACTTCTCCACAAGGCGCACATCGGTGAGATTCAGGCAAGTATCTGGCCTGACGAGATGCGCAAGGAGTGTGAAGAAGCAGGCATGCCTCTCATCTGATCCCTACCGCACATAGGTTAATAATATTCATAATAAATGTGGACTCCCAGCATCGCAAACGGTGTTGGGAGTCATTGTATGTATGGCATACGCTTAAAATTTTGCCCTCACAATAAAAGGAAGTGGTTCTAGGATAGTACCTTGAACCACTTCTTCGTATATAAATCATCATTCATTGATAAGCACTCTGCCGTCGTCGCTCATACCCTCGGCGCAGAT
>JAKSLM010000034.1 GCA_024401225.1 Bacteroidaceae bacterium
CTGTCGAGCTGGAAGCGGAGGATCTCCTCGCCGAGGATGGCGCTGTCCTTATCAGCAGGGATATGGAAAGTGAGCTCATAGCGTAGGTCGCTGATGGTGCGATGACGGAGCTGGGCGAGTTGGAGTGACACACCTTCTTCATCGACAAATCTTGCAGCCTCGGATGCGGGACTAGTACAAGCAGTGGCCAGAAGAATCGCAGCAACAGAGAGTAGGATGGATGTGGCTTTCATGGGGCGTAAGTTATATTTCATAATGTATGCGCATCTTTCACATCATGTGACCTTCTAATGGTGATCCAGATGAGGTAGAGCCAGCAGAGGGTGAAGATGTAGGTGTCGAGATTGAGTGTGTCGCGCACGAAGTGCCATACGGCAGGAGGGCAGAGCACATCGATAGGGATGATGCAGAAGCAGGCGAAGAGAAACCAGTAGAGCGTCCAGTCGCAACGACTGCGCGAAGGCATGAGCCAGAATGCCATCTGATAGCCTGTCAGGGCGATGATGTAGGTGTGAGTCTCGGGAGCATCGCTGAAGAGAATGATGAATCCCATCACGATAGCGAGCGCACTCACACGGAAGGTGAAGCTGTTGCGCTGCCTGATGAGCGAGAGGTAGACGGCTCCCAGCACAGCCAGCACGCCGGCCTGCACGAGGCGCGAGTTGGGCAGGAGGACTGGCTTCAGGAGGTGGGTGTAGAGTATGCCTGCCCAGTCGCTTGTGGAGTTGTGGGTGGCAAGGATGTCAGCCATCTCCTGATAGAGGCCCAGCGGATGGTCGAAACCGAGGTTGAGCAGCGGACTGAGCATGAGCACTACACCACACAGGATGGCGAAGCCCATGTTGCGCCACACCTTAGGGTAGCAGAACAGCAGCGCAAGCTCTATGCCGCCGTATATCTTGGTGCAGGCTGACACCATGATGAGGAGGATGGCCCACAGGGGCTTGTCCTTCTCAAGGAGTGTGAATGCGAAGAGGAAGATGTAGCACACCACCACGTTGTACTGATAGCAGAACACGCTCTGCAGCAGGATGGGGAGCAGGAAGAGGAATATCCTGTCGCGATGTTGCCTGAGAGGCTCCGGTAGGGTACGCACGGCGAGGTACATGAGGACGTAATTGCCTACGTTCCATGCAAATGCCCCGATGTACTGGGGCAGGAGCAGTATGGGTGCGAAGATGACTGCAAAGGGTGGCAGGTAGAGGAAGTAGCGGCCGTGATCATCAACAAACTGCATGGTGTAGGGACTGATGCCGTCCCAGAAGCATTTTACAGCATCGCTGTAGACGTAGTAGTTGGATGCTCGGCCGCGGAACACCTCGAGCGAGGTAGCAACGAGCGTCACGAGCAGTCCGAGGAGGAATACGTTGCGCTGGTTGGAGAAGAACGCGGTGGTGCGACTCCAGATGGCCTTGATGAGGTTCATGGGCGTGGGTTGTTGGACAATTGTCGTTGTGTATATTCGGTGTAGGTTATGAATTCGGCATGCTCATCCTTGAACATGCGTATGAGTGTCTGAAGGCGCTGGGCAAGCGGTTCGCCCGAGTTGTGCTTGATGATGAATGGCAGGCGGAACTCCGGGTGCTCCTTCAGCGTGTAGTACTCCCACGGGTGGAAGTAGGTGACAAACTGCCCATCGTGCTTCCATGTCCATCGGCACCACGACTTGTAGAGCCACATAGGCAGCAGGTGCATGGCGAGCCAAAAGAGTGGAAAACGGAAGTAGGGAGTCACGCTGGCAGGTATCTGCAGCACTCCGTTGGGAGCAACGAATGGGGTGCGCGGCTCGGAGAGATGCATGTAGCGACCAGGTATGAAGGCTGGATTGAGACTTGAATTGTAAGTGTAGCCCTGGCGCTTCAGATCGTCGATGTCAACGGGAAACATGCGCGGTTGGCGCCAGCCCTTCACCTCAATGCCTGTGAGCTGATGGAGAACCTCCTTGCAGTTGCGTACATCCTCGGGCACGGGGCGGAAATGGTCGCATCCATGTGCTGCCACCTCATGGCCCTCGCTGATGATGCGCTGCATCTCCTCAGGGGCGTGGGTGGCGAAGGTGGAGGTGCAGAAGAAGGTGGCGCGTACGCCTTCTGCCTTCAGCACGTCGAGTATGCGGTTTATGCCGTAGCGCGACACGCTCATGCCCTGAGCCACAGGATCGTAGGTTACGCCCTGTTCGCATGGCACATCAAACTCCTCGGTATCAAAGCTAAGTAAGATCATCGTCGTTCGCCGTTGTATGAGTTAATGAAATAGCCTGGGCGGTTCTTCACTTCGTTGAACACACGTCCCAGATATTCGCCTATGATGCCGAGTCCGAGCAGCTGCACGCCTCCAAGGAAGAGCATCGTAACCATGATGGTAGGATAGCCAGCCACGGGATCGCCGTAGATCATGGTGGTGGCAAAGATGTAGATGAGGTAGAGGAATGCCACTACCGACACCAGGAGACCAATGATGGAAGCGATGCGCAGCGGAGCGGTGGTGTAGCTCATGATACCGTTCATCGCAAGGTTGAGCAGCGATGATGTGCTCCATTTAGTCTCGCCCTCCTGGCGTTCCTTCTGTATGTAAGTGATGCCCTTCTTTCGGAATCCAATCCACGAGTACATGCCCTTGGTGTTGCGCTCAGTCTCGCGCATACGCTTCAATGCCTCGATGCACGAACGGTCCAGGAGGCGGAAGTCGCCCGTATTCTTCTGGATAGGGATGCGCGTGAGCGACTGCAGCAGTCCGTAGTACCACTGTGATGTGCGGCGCTTGAACCATGTCTCCTTCGAACCCTGGCGCTCAGCGTACACATCGTCGTAGCCCTCTTCCCACCATCGCAGCATCTCGGGAATGACATCCACCGGATGCTGCATGTCGGAATCCATGATGATGAGGGCATCGCCCTGAGCATAGTCAAATCCCGCCATCATGGCAATCTCCTTGCCGTAGTTGCGCGAGAGGTCGATGTAGCTGTAGCGTGGATCCTCGCTGTGGAGGCGTATCATCTGCTGCAGGGTGTGGTCGGTGCTGCCATCATTGACTAGCAGGAACTCCCACTCGTAGCCTGGATTGTCGCGGAGCACCTGACTCATGCATTCGCGTATGAGTCCGAACGACTGCTCCTCATTGTAGGCAGGCAATAATATGGTAACTTTCTTCATGTGCGTGATGTAATATGATTCTTGAAGGCGAACCTCACCATTATGAAACTTGTGACAGCCGCAATGACCAGTGTAGGCACATAGGCTATGCGCTCATTGATGCCAAGCACATCGACCAGCAGGTACATCAGGCCCATGCGGACCACCAGCAGGTTGACCAGGTGGGCAATGAGCATGCCTGCGAAGTTCTGCTTCGTAGGTTTCTCGCGGAAGGTCCATCGGGCCGAGAGAAAGTAGTTGCACAGCCAGCTTATGACAAATCCCATGACCACACAAATCTGGTAGATGGCAAAGAACTTGAATATGTTGAACACGGCGACATCGATGGCTGCCGCTATGCATCCCACGCAGCAAAAGCGCAGGAACTCGTTCTTTTTCGCTTTGTCTATTATCATGTCTATTTTGAAATGTCGCAATCTCAGTTGCTGCAAAGGTATGCATTTTAATCGGATTGCAACGTATGCGGAACAAGAAAAACGTTTGTGCGCGTACATATTTTATTTATGCGCGCGCACTTTAGCGTCCTTTGCTTTGCATATTTTATACAGTTTGTGCTGAAAAGTTTTGCAAAATGGAAAAATGGTTGTATATTTGCATGCGGAATAAAACACGATGCAAACTCCTTTGCAGCGAATGAACAAAACAACCTAATTTACATTAAAGAAAAATAACCTATGAAGAAAAATCTATTATTTGCTTTGTGTCTCCTTGTAGGCATGAACACCATGGCACAGGACAATCAGCAGCGCCCTAACCGCAACCGCAGCATGCGTATGGAGACTACCGATCCTGATGCTCACGACCCTGTGATGGCCAAGGGCGAGGACGGACGCTACTACTGCTTTACTACTGGAATGAACGTGGGCGTGATGTCGAGTGCCGACATGGTGACTTGGCGACGCGAACCGGGAGCGCTGAAGGAGACGCCCGCATGGGCTATGGACACGGTGCCTGGATACAGAGGTCACACGTGGGCTCCGGACATCAGCTATCACAACGGACAGTGGCACCTGTACTACTCGTGCTCTACATTCGGCAAGAACGGCAGCGCTATAGGACTTGCTGTGAACAAGACGCTCGATCCTAAGTCGCCTGACTTCGGATGGGTGGACAAGGGAATGGTGATCGCTTCGCACCGCAGGGTGGACAACTGGAACGCCATCGATCCTAACTTGATAGTGGACAAGAAGGGACAGCCTTGGCTGACTTACGGCTCGTTCTGGGATGGCATTCAATTGGTTAAACTATCGAAGAAGGATTTTCAAACTCCTATAACCAAGCCTGTGACCATAGCTCGCAGACTGGGCAAGAAGGTGACTCTCGAGGAGATGAACGATGAGAGCAACTTCACCATAGAGGGCAACAACACTATCGAGGCTGGCGAGAACGCCATCGAGGCTCCATTCATCTTCAAGCACGGCGATTACTACTATCTGTTCGTAAGCTTCGACTACTGCTGCCGAGGCCAGAACTCAACCTACAAGACTGTATACGGCCGCTCGAAGAAGGTGGAGGGACCTTACGTGGATAAGAATGGCAAGGAGATGAGGTATGGCGGAGGTACGCTGCTTTACGGACCGGATGAGAACAATTTCGGTATCGGACACAGTAGTGCATACGAATGGGACGGCAAGTGCTACTTTATCTCGCACGCGTACGAGAAAAATAAGAATGGTGCAGCAAAGCTGTTCATTCGTCCGATGACATTCGATATGGACGGGTGGATAGTAAGCGAAAAGTGAAGACTTTTCACCTACAACGGATCTACATCGTAATATATACTTAGCGCATTGGCTACAGGTTGGTTAAGCATCTGCTTCTGAATGGTGAGCAGGGCTTGACGAACTTTGTCGGTCGATGCGCTGTTTTCTATCTTTATCATTATCTTGCGGATATAGAGCGACTGGACGCGCGACACGGGTGGGGTGTCGGGACCTAGGACGCGAGCTCCGAATACTGCACGCAGGCGATCGGCCATCTCAGCGGCGAGGTGATCGAGGAGCTGTGCGTCTTTGTGGCGCAGGTAGACGTAGATGAGGCGATGGAAGGGTGGGTAGTGGAACTGCTCACGCTCGAGCATCTGGGTGTAGAAGAGGTCCCAGTAGCGATTGGCCACTACGTGCTGGATGGTAGGCGAATCGGCACTCTTGGTCTGCAGGAACACTTGGCCCGTGTGGTTCTTGCGTCCCGCACGCCCAGCCACTTGCGAGAGAGTCTGGAAGGTGCGCTCGTAGGCACGGAAGTCGGGCTGGTTCATCATGGTATCGGCATCGAGTATGCCCACGATGCTCACATTGTCGAAGTCGAGACCCTTGGTAACCATCTGCGTACCGATGAGAATATCTGCCTTATGATCGGCAAAGTCGTTGATAATCTGCTCGTACGAGTTGCGCGAGCGAGTGGTGTCGAGGTCCATGCGGAGTACGCTGGCCTCGGGGAAGATTTCTGCTATCTGATCCTCCACCTTCTCGGTGCCTACGCCCTTGCTCATGAAGTTCTTCTCACCGCAGGCAGGACAGGTGTCGGGCAGACGATAGGTGTATCCGCAGTAGTGGCAGGTGAGCTGCAGAGTCTTCTTGTGATAGGTGAGGCTCACGTCGCAATGGGAGCAACGTGGCACCCATCCACACTGCTTGCACTCGATGAAGTGGGAGAAACCACGGCGATTGTGGAACAGGATGACCTGCTCGCGGCGTGCGAGAGCCTCGCGTATGGCATCAACAAGCTGGGGCGAGAAGGCTCCTATCATCTGCTTGCGGCGTTTGAGTTCCTTGATGTCTACGATGTGTATGTCAGGCAGTTGCATACCTTGATAGCGCTGTGTGAGTTGTACGTAGCCATAGCGCCCCTTGCGAGCGAAGTGATAGACCTCGAAACTTGGGGTTGCTGTGCCGAGGAGGGTTTTGGCACCAAACATACGTGCCAGGATGAGAGCTGCGCTGCGAGCATGGTAGCGAGGGGCAGGTTCCTGTTGCTTGTAGGACTGCTCGTGCTCCTCATCAACGATGACGAGTCCGAGGTCCTGGAAGGGTAGGAAGACGGATGAGCGAACGCCGAGGATGAGGCGGTAGGGCGAGTCGGACAACTGCTTCTGATAGACTGCCACGCGCTGTGCATCTGTGAACTTGGAGTGGTAGACGCCCATATCGTCGCCGAAGACAGCCTCGAGGCGATCGGTGATCTGGGTGGTAAGGGCTATCTCTGGCAGGAGGTAGAGCACCTGCTTGCCCTGTGCGATGTAGTGCTCGATGAGATGGATGTAGATCTCGGTCTTACCGCTCGAAGTGACTCCATGGAGTAGGGTGGTGTCGTGATCGGTGAAGGAGGTGAGAATGTCATCGTAGGCAGTCTGCTGCGCAGGACTGAGCGGGCGCAGGATGGTCGACTCGCCAAGTGTGAAGCTGGAGTCGAGGTGCAGGCGGCGGCGCTTGTTCTTCTCCCTTAGGGCGCTGTCGTCCTTAGGCTTGAGTCCACCCGGAAGGGCAGCCTTGTAGACATCGCCTATAGGGCAGAGGTAGTAGTTGGCAATCCATTCCCACAGCTGCATCTGGCGCTCGTTGACTATAGGATGGTTCTCGAGCACCTCGGTGACGTACTTCACGCCTTCGAAAGGTGGAGGTTCGTTGTGTACACGGGTTACGATGGCCGTGTAGACTTTCTTCTTGCCAAACTGCACAACAACACGACACCCACGACTTACGCTGTCATGCATCTGATCGGTGATGGCGTAGGTGTAGGTGTCCTGAAGAGGTAGGGGAAGTATGACGTCTACGTAGTGCAATGTGTGCGAAATGAAATAGTTGGCGCCAGGTGTGCGCAGAATTTACTTGAAGAAGTAAGTGAGATGGAACTGATGAGTGTTGTTCTTGATGTTGTTCTCCTTGATGGCATCTTGTACCTTTGACGATTCGACATTGGCAGTAGGGCCAACACCGATGTTGTAGGTGTAGGCAAGGCGGAAATGCTTTGCGAAGTAGAAACCACCGCCCACGTTCCATGAGAATACGGAACTCTTGAACTTGTATGTGCTGGTAGAGAAGACGGTCTTGCTGTTCTGGCCTTCAAGGTTCCATGAGAACTGCGGACCAGTGGCTACATACACTCCGAAGAACTTGGTACCGAAGGTCCAGCTGGCGTTGATAGGGAGGTCGACGCCGTTGAAGGTGCGAGTATCGGTAATTCCGTTGGCGTCGATAGTCTTCATCTTAAGGTTGTCATAGAGGAGGGATGCGTCGACTCCGAGGCCTACGACAGGAAACTTGACTTCGAGGGTAGGACCGATGAAGAATCCGGCTGTGTTGTCGGATGTGAAGTCGGACGACTTGAAGGATGCTTTTGTCATGTTAAGACCGCCCTTGATACCGAAGCGGATCTGAGAACTGGCAGTCTGGCTGATCATCAATGCAAAGACTGTGATAATGATAGAAATAGTACGTCTCATAATGCCTATTGGTTTGTCTGGTTTGTAGTATTTGCGTGCAAAGATATGATGTTTTGGGTATATTAGCAAATAAAACGCCTCATTTTTTCACTCTTCACTCTCAACTCTCCCCCCTTTACTCTTCTTCCCCCCACCACTTAAGTTGTAACTTAAATAGCTAAAAAAGTGCATGTAATGTCATTATTGGCCCCAGAAATTATTTTTTTTTGAAAATTTTTTGAATAAAAAGTGGGGAAATGTGGGGAATTTATTATTTTTGCAAAAAAAATGATAAGAATTGAATGATTCCTTTCCTTGGAAAGGCAAAAAGAAAGTAAAAAAACAACATGAGATTCATCGGAGATTATACAGCTAAGACGGATGCGAAGGGACGTGTGTTCCTTCCTGCCTCGTTCAGGAAGATTCTGGCCGAGGCTGGTGAGTGCCGCCTCGTGATCCGCTCGGATGTGTTCCAGAAGTGTCTGGTGCTCTACCCTGAATCGGTGTGGAATGCAACGCTCGACGAGCTGCGTTCGCGACTCAACGCATGGAACGCCCAGCAGCAGATGATGCTGCGACGCTTTGTGGCTGATGCCGACGTGGTGGAGCTCGACAGCAACGGACGAATACTGATAGGCAAGAACAAGCTGCAGTATGCCGGCATTGAGGCCGATGTGAGATTTCTGGCCATGGACGACAGGATCGAGGTGTGGAGCAAGGCGGCTCTGGACGCCCTGATGACAGAAAGCGACGGACTTGGAGCTGAACTCGAAAGTCTGCTCGGCAATTGAAACATAGTGACTGACAAAACCAAGAGTAACAACGAAGGCTAACAAATACAGACGAACGTTATGGCAGAAGAAACAATATATCACGTACCGGTACTGCTGAATGAGAGCGTGGACGGCTTGAACATCGACGGGGGCGATGTGTATGTCGATGTGACATTCGGTGGAGGAGGCCACAGCCGCGAGATACTGCGCAGACTGAATGGCAAGGGACACCTGTACAGTTTCGACCAAGATGCCGACGCCGAACAGAACGCCTTCGGAAACCACGAGGGAGAGGAACCGCTGGACAACTTCACCTTCGTACGCTCAAACTTCAGATACCTGAAGAACTGGATGCGCTACTATGGCGAGGAAGGAATAGACGGACTGCTTGCCGACCTGGGTGTGAGTTCACACCACTTCGATGACAGCGAGCGTGGATTCTCATTCCGATTCGACGGAGCGCTGGATATGCGAATGAACCAGAGGGCAGGAGCCACGGCAGCCGATATCGTGAATACGTACGGCGAGAGCCAGTTGGCCGATGTGTTCTACCTCTACGGCGAACTGAAGAACGCCCGTAAGATAGCCTCGCTTCTGGTAAATGCCCGAAAGGGAGAGAAGATACAGACGATAGGACAATTCCTGAACATCATCAAGCCGCTGTTCCGCGGGCGCAAGGGTGAGGAGATTGACAAGAAGGAGGTGGCAAAGGTGTTTCAGGCACTCCGCATAGAGGTGAACCACGAGATGCAAGCCCTGAAGGAGATGCTCGCTGCCGCTTCGGAGATGCTGAGGCCGGGAGGCCGACTGGTGGTGATCACCTACCACTCGCTGGAGGACAGGATAGTGAAGAACGTGATGAAGACGGGCAATGCAGAGGGGCATGCAGAGAAGGACTTCTTCGGTAAGGTGAACAGCCCATTCAGACTCATCAACAGCAAGGTCATCGTGCCTGATGCCGAAGAGCAGGAACGCAATCCGCGAAGCAGAAGCGCCAAACTGAGAATAGCGGAGAAAATAGGTGACGAGGATTAAGACAAGTAAAAAACAAACTGATAACACAAAGGTCGACGTGAATACAGAGAAAGACAACATAGCAGAGGAGCCCCTACAGGATGAGATGCAGCAGGTAGCCGCACAGGATGATGCCGGAACAGAAGAAAGGGAACGGACGCAGGAGGAACAGGCGGAGTCGGAGAAAAAGGAGGCGATAAAAGCCATCAAGGAATTTACGGATGAGGATGACGGTCTGGGCGAAATCTCATTGCGAGCCATGCTCGGAGGCGACATTCTGCAGAGTAAGTTCATACGCAACCAAGTGCTGTTCGTGATGTTCTGCGTAGCCCTGGCGCTGCTCTACACAGGCAACCGCTACTCGAGCCAGCAGGACGCCATAGTGATAGACAGTCTGCGAACGAAGCTGCTGGATACGCGTTACAACGTGCTGACGCAAAACAGCGAATTGATGAACCGCACGCGACAGTCGAACGTGGAAAAGACTCTGCGACTCACAAGAGACAGCCTCATCAAAGAGGCAACAACACCTCCATACTTAATTAAAACCGACTCAATAAGATGAAATTCGAGAAGTCATACATATCAGGACGATTCACGATAGTGGTAATAATCGCTATCGTTGCTGTGGGATGGATACTCTACAATGCAGTGACCACCATGGTAGTGGAGAGGGAGAAGTGGCAGGACATAGGTAACGTGAGCGTATCGGACACCCTGCCAATGAAGCCTATGCGAGGCAACATACTGTCGGCCGATGGTCGCCTCATGGCAAGCAGTCTGCCTGACTATAAGCTGTATGTGGACTTCCTATCGGGAGGTGCTGACAAGGATAGCGTGGTGAGGGCTGAGAAGGACTCGATATGGGATGCCAATATGGACAGCATCTGTACGGGACTGAGCCAGATATGCAACGTGCTGACTCCGCAGCAGTACAAGGAGCATCTCAACAAGGGACGCAGCAAGGGCAGCCGATACTACGAGATATGTCCTCGACAGGTACTCAACTACCTTCAGTATAAGGAAATCATCAAGTTGCCTGTGTTCAACATGAAGAACAGGAACATGAGCGGACTGGTAGTCGTGCCTCGTAACAACCGCAACAAGCCATTCGGTAGTCTGGCTCGCCGTACGCTGGGCGAGATGTTTGGTGCGAAGGACTCTGCACGTTCGGGCATCGAACTAGCTTACGACTCCGTGCTCAGAGGCAAGGAGGGCAAGAAGCATCACAAGAAAGTGTTCAACAAATACCTGGACATCATAGACCTCGAGCCAGAGGATGGTTTCGATCTTGTCACTACAATCGACGTGAGCATGCAGGACATCTGCGAGAGCGCCCTGCGCGAGAAGCTCGAAGAACTGAACGCCTCGATGGGCGTGGTGGTGCTGATGGAAGTGAAGACGGGCGATGTGAAGGCAATCGTAAACCTGCAGCGGTACGATGACGGCAACTACTACGAGGCGCGTAACTATGCGCTTGCCTCGCTCATGGAGCCGGGATCGACATTCAAGACTGCCAGCATGATGGTGGCTATCGATGATGGATATATAAATAAGAACACGCGCATAGAGACCGGCAGCGGTATCTACAATATGCACGGTTCGTTCATGAAGGACCACAACTGGGCGCGAGGCGGATATCACAACATCGACGTGACACACTGTCTGAAGTACTCATCGAACGTGGGTGTGAGCCGACTCATCGATATGCACTACCACAATCAGCCTGAGAAGTTTGTTGAGGGCTTGCGTCGCGTAGGCATAGGTGCTCCGCTTGGATTGCCTTTCGTGGGAGGTGCCGATCCACGCATCCGTACGCCTCACAAGGACAGGAAGGGCGGCTACACACAGTCGGACAACTGGTCGAGCACAGCGTTGGCATGGATGTCGATAGGATATGAGACTCAGATACCTCCAATATCGACTGTGGCATTCTACAACGCAATAGCCAACAACGGCAAGATGGTACGTCCACGCTTCGTGAAGGGCATCAGCCGTAATGGCGAACTGGTGGAGGAATACCCTGTGGAGGTGATAAAGAAGCAGATATGCAAGAAGACCACCCTGGAACAGATACAAGAAATACTGATGCGAGTGGTAAACGACAAGGACGGTACGGGTAAGCGCGCTGGCAACAGCAGTTTCCACGTGAGCGGAAAGACCGGTACGGCTCAGATTGCAGGCAAGGGCGGATACAAGGGCGGCAAGTCGGAGCACCTCGTGAGCTTCTGCGGCTATTTTCCTTCGGAGGATCCTAAGTATACGTGCATTGTTGCCATTCGTCATGAATACTACGTGGCAAGCGGTGGAGGACAGGCAGGTCCGGTGTTCTCGAAGATCTCGCAGCGCGTATTCTCTAAGAATGTGACAAGCGATATCCGCAAGGCAGCCGACTCGACTTCGGTATTCGTTCCGGACGTGAAGACAGGTAATGTGGCTGCTGCAAGCAATGTGCTCAAGGAACTGAACGTGAAGGCGATGGGTGACATTACTGCCGACTGGGCAACTGCCAGCATACAGGGCGGCAACGTGAACTTCTCGAAGCTCTACTACTCGGATACAGCTGTGCCTGACTTGGTTGGAATGGGCGCACGCGATGCCATCTTCGCCCTCGAAAGCCGAGGCATGAAGGCACGCATCAAGGGACGCGGAAAGGTGACACATCAGAGCGTAGCACCAGGCGGTAAGATCAACGCAGGACAGGTGGTGCAGATAGAACTGAACTAAAAAAACATAAAAACAAAATAAGAGAAATATGAAACTTAAAGATCTCGTTAGCAAGCTTAATCTCCTGGATTTGTGCGGAGACGACGAACTGAACATCACGGGCGTGAATATCGATTCACGACAGGTGAAGGAAGGCGACATGTTTATTGCCGTCAAAGGTACTGCTGCCGATGGACACGCATATATCGGCAAAGCAATAGAACTCGGTGCGAAGGCAATAGTATGTGAGGACATGCCGGAGGAGAAGGTTGACGGGGTAACATACATACGACTAGAGAATACGGAGCAGAGCGTGGGACAGATAGCAACCAACTTCTACGGCGATCCAACATCGAAGCTGAAGCTGGTGGGCGTGACCGGTACAAACGGCAAGACTACCATCGCCACTGTGCTTTACAATATGTTCAGAGCCATGGGACATAAGGTCGGACTGCTCTCGACCGTATGCAACTACATAGACGGAGAGGCTGTGCCTACGGAGCATACCACGCCTGATCCTGTGACTCTCAATCGCCTCCTGGCGCAGATGGTTGAAGCAGGATGCGAGTACGCATTCATGGAAGTGAGCAGCCATAGCGTGGTGCAGAACCGCATCGGCGGTTTGCGATTTGTTGGTGGTATGTTCACCAACATCACACGCGATCACTTGGATTATCATAAAACGTTCGAAAACTATATAAAGGCAAAGAAGCAGTTCTTTGACAATCTGCCTGCTGATGCATTCGCCATCACTAACATTGATGACAAGAACGGAATGGTGATGCTTCAGAACACTAAGGCACAGGTCAAGACCTACAGTGTGCAGAGTCCAGCCGACTATAAGGCTAAGATCATCGAATGCCACTTTGAAGGTATGTACCTGGAGATCAACGGCCGTGAGGTCGGTGTGCAATTCATCGGAAAGTTCAATGTAAGCAATCTCCTTGCCGTATACGGAGCAGCAGTGATGCTGGGCAAGGATCCACAGGATGTACTCGTGGCTTTGAGTGCCATGAAGCCTGTCAACGGCCGATTTGAGGCCCTGCGTAGTCCGTCGGGCTACACAGCCATCGTGGACTACGCCCACACTCCTGATGCGCTGGAGAATGTGCTCAACGCTATTCACGGCGTGATGGAGGGCAAGGATGGCAAGATCATCACCGTGTGCGGATGCGGAGGCAACCGCGACAAGGGTAAACGCCCGCTGATGGCCCAGGAGGCCGTAAGGCAGAGTGACAAGGTGATACTGACCAGCGATAATCCTCGATTTGAGGAGCCGGAGGATATCCTCAAGGATATGCAGGCAGGACTCACACAGGAGCAGATGGCAGGTGTGCTGACCATCGTGGATCGCCGCCAGGCCATCAAGACTGCCTGCATGCTGGCGCAGAAGGGCGATGTGATCCTCATAGCTGGAAAAGGACACGAGGACTACCAGATAGTGAAGGGTGTGAAGCACCACTTTGACGATAAGGAAGAGGTTCGCGCATGTTTTTAAGCGAATGATATAATTCCATCTATGTAAAAGCGAATGATATAATCTCACCATATAGAATATAATAAGGAAACAATGTTTTATCATCTATCTCAATATCTCAAGGAACTTGACATTCCAGGCCTGGGAATGTTCGGGTATGTGTCGTTCAGAGCGTTGATGGCTCTGATTCTGTCGCTTGTCATCTCAATGTGGTTTGGCGAATACTTCATCAAGTACATGCGCCGCAAGAAGATCATAGAGGGTGCACGCGACGCTAATATCGACCCATACGGAGTGCAGAAGAAGGGCGTGCCTTCGATGGGTGGCATCGTGATACTCGCTGCTGTGATAGTGCCAGCCCTGTTGCTTGGCAAACTGACCAACGTGTACATGATACTCCTCATTGCAACCGTGTCGTTCTTCGGCTTGATAGGATTCATCGATGACAAGATCAAGCTGGGAGGAAACAAGGACGGTATGCCTCCAAAGATGAAGATGCTGGCTCAGTTGCTGTTTGGCGGTATCGTAGGACTGGTGCTGTGGCTCAGTCCGCAGGCTGTGGTTCGTGAGAATGTGTCGAAGGAGATCAATGAGAAGACCGTAGTGTACCACAAGAGTGAGGCAAGAAAGAGCACCGTAACTACTGTGCCATTCTTCAAAAACAACAATGTGGACTACTACGAATTCTTCGATTTCATACCAAGCGGAAAGGCGAAGCGTGCATGCGGATGGGTACTGTTCGTGTTCGTCACAACGTTCGTGATATGTGCGGTGAGCAACGGTGCTAACCTCAATGACGGAATGGATGGCATGTGTGCCGGCAATTCGGCCATCATAGGTACGACGCTTGGCATACTGGCCTACGTGTCGGGACATATAGAATTCGCTTCCTACCTCAACGTGATGTACGTGCCTGGATCGGAGGAGATAGTGGTGTTCCTGTGTGCCTTCGTGGGTGCGCTGGTGGGCTTCCTCTGGTACAATGCCTATCCGGCAAAGGTGTTCATGGGCGATACGGGTAGCCTCGCCATCGGAGGCGTGATAGCCGTGACTGCCATCGTGATTCACAAGGAGTTGCTGCTGCCTATACTCTGCGGTATATTCCTCATGGAGAGTGTGTCGGTGATGCTTCAGGTTGCCTATGCAAAGAAGGGTAATAAGCTCGGCAAGAAGTGGAGAGTGTTCAAGAGGGCACCATTCCACGATCATTTCCGTCACCCTATGGAGCCAGGTGTCAAGTACCTCATCACTCGTCCGAAGGGACTCCTCCTGGAGAGCATGATCACAACCCGATTCTGGATTGTCACAATCCTTTTGGCTGCAATCACTATTATTACATTAAAGATAAGATAAACCCTCAATTACACAATATACAAAAAGAAATGAAAAGAATAGTTATTCTTGGTGCAGCAGAAAGTGGTGCTGGAGCTGCAGTACTTGCAAAGAAAGAAGGATTTGATGTGTTCGTGTCGGACATGTCGAAGATAAAGGATAGATACAAGCAGATGCTCGATGAGCATGGCATACAGTGGGAGGAAGGACAGCACACTGAGGAACTGATCCTCAACGCTGATGAGATAATCAAGAGCCCGGGCATCCCTGACAATGCTCCAATGATCGTGAAGGTTAGGGAAAAGAACATCCCAATCATCTCGGAGATTGAATTTGCTGGTCGATACACCAATGCCAAGATGATATGTATCACAGGATCGAACGGTAAGACTACCACCACATCGCTCATCTACCACATCCTGAAGAGTGCTGGCTACAATGTAGGACTGGCTGGCAATATCGGCCACAGTCTGGCACTTCAGGTGGCTGAGGGCAACTTCGACTACTTCGTTATAGAGCTAAGCAGTTTCCAGCTTGATAATATGTACGACTTCAAGGCCGACATTGCTGTGCTCATGAATATCACTCCTGACCACCTGGACCGTTATAACTTTGAATTCCAGAATTATGTGGACAGCAAGATGCGTATCATCCAGAACCAGACTGCTGACGATGCTTTCGTATTCTGGAACGACGACCCAGTAGTGGCAAAGGAACTCAAGAAGTACAACATCAAGGCTCGCCTATGTCCATTCTCAGAGTTCAAGAACGATGCTGTGATAGGATATGTGGATGACAATGAGTTTGTGATCGAAGGTCCTGTGCCATTCAACATGGAACAGGAGGAACTTGCTCTCCGTGGCAAGCACAACCTCTACAATTCGCTTGCAGCTGGTATCACAGCCGACATCGCAGGCGTAAGCAAGGAGCAGATCCGCAAGGGACTGAGCGGCTTTGCTGGTGTGGAGCACCGTCTGGAGAACGCAGGTCGTGTGCGTGGAGTGGACTTCGTCAACGATTCGAAGGCTACCAACGTCAATGCGTGCTGGTATGCTCTTGAGAGCATGACTCAGCCTACGGTTCTCATTCTCGGTGGAAAGGACAAGGGTAATGACTACTCGGAGATATTCGACCTTGTGAAGGAAAAATGTATCGGACTCGTGTTCCTCGGAGTGGACAACACTAAGCTCCACGCTGCATTTGACGGATTCGGCATTCCAATCGCTGATGTGAAGTCGATGAAGGACTGTGTGGATGAGTGCTTCAAGATGGCTAAGCCTGGCAGTTGTGTGCTTCTGAGTCCATGCTGTGCAAGCTTCGATCTCTTCAAGAACATGGAGGACCGCGGTGAGCAGTTCAAGGAGTGTGTGAAGAATCTGTAAT
Organism: Bacteroidaceae bacterium; assembly: GCA_024401225.1. Taxonomy (GTDB): domain Bacteria; phylum Bacteroidota; class Bacteroidia; order Bacteroidales; family Bacteroidaceae; genus Minthosoma. The sequence goes on from JAKSLM010000034.1 coordinate 16,258, forward strand.
CAATAACACAAGATAAGTAGGAATTGAAAAGATGGGCAAATATTTTTCAGGACTGATACGTGGCGACTTCTTCAAGGGCGACAAGGGCGTATGGATGATTTACTTCTTCCTATGCATGATTTCGCTCGTGGAGGTGTACAGCGCATCGAGCCGAATGACATTCGATAAGACCAGCCACTGGGGCCCAATGGTGAGTCAGGCATTCTTCCTGTTCATCGGACTGGGTGTCATAATGATTGTGCACCGCATACCATGCAAATGGTTCATGCTGTTCCCGATTGTGCTGTACCCTTTGGCTTTGCTATTGCTGGTGGTAACAGCGCTTGGAGGCGGCGGTGGAGAGCTGAACGGCACGAACCGCTGGATGACCATTGCAGGATTTAGTTTCCAGCCTTCGGAGGTGGCTAAGGCCGCACTGATCATGTCGGCCGCGGTGATACTGTCGAAGAGTCAAGCGGAGGAACGTAAGATTGTGCACGGAAAGGAAAAAATCGTGGTAGGAGCAACGCGTGGCAGCAGGTATCGGGCATTTATGGTGGTCGGTATAATGACCATGCTGATGTGCGGATTGATCTTTGCTGATAATATTTCAACGGCAGGAATGCTCTTCCTCGTAGTAGCAGTGATGATGTTCGTGGCTCATGTACCAGTCGACTTGATGCTCAAGGGTATAGGTGGCCTTATGGCGGTTGGATTGCTCGTGGGAACATTCGCTATGGTAATGCCGGACGATACGCTCTCTTCAATACCAGGATGCAAGCGCCTTGTGACAGCAAAGCACCGTATATACCGAATGGTGGGACATGATGATCTGGATGCGGAGGCTGTGAAAAAGCAAGAGGCCGAAGATGCCAAGTTCTTTGATATGATACGTGAGAAGTATCGTCCTGGATCAACAGAGGAATCGGTTGCCATTGCTGAGTACAACAAGAAGAAGGAGATTCGCGAACTGCTTGGTGACAAAAAATCGCAGGAGACTTATGCCAAGGTGGCTGTGGCCAATTCGAATGTGATAGGTCTTGGTCCGGGCAACTCTATCCAGCGTGACTTCCTGCAGCATGCGGAGTCGGACTTCATCTTCGCCATCATCATCGAAGAATTGGGTATAGGCGGTGCGCTCTTCATCATCTTCCTCTACATGACGCTCCTGATACGAGTGGGCCGAATAGCTCAGAAGTGTCAGAGGTTCTTCCCAGCATATCTGGTGCTTGGATTCGGATTCATGATGGTGCTGCAGGCTTTGGTGAATATGGCTGTTGCCGTGGGTGCAATGCCTGTCACCGGACAGACTCTCCCGCTCATCAGTAAGGGTGGATCATCGATTATCATCACCAGTTTCTACATCGGCGTGATACTCAGTGTGAGTCGATATGCTGAAGGCGCAAAGGCGCAGAAGTTGCAGGCTCAGCCTACGGTTGAGGGTGAGACAACGGAATATCTCACCGATGGCACTATGGCATAAAGATGCAAACTGAAGAGTGATAAGACATAGTCTTAGAATGCAATTTGGTGCCTAATTTGATAAAAAATGTAAGCAAAGAGCATTTTGTTTGACAAATATGCCCGTTAATTTGATAATAGTTTGTATATTTGCTCATTAAATAGATAGAATGATGATCAACAACGAACCATTGAGAGTGATAGTAAGTGGAGGCGGTACAGGAGGACATATATTCCCTGCTGTATCCATTGCCAATGCTATTAAGAAACAGCACCCTGATGCAGAGGTGCTGTTTGTAGGTGCTGAGGGACGAATGGAGATGCAGCGCGTGCCTGCTGCTGGATATGAGATTAAGGGATTGCCTGTGCGCGGTTTGATCCGTCCGCTTTGGAGTCCGAAGAACATAGGCGTGATGATGGATTTCTTCAAGAGTAAGAACATGGTGAAGAAGATAATCCGTGAGTTCCGTCCTCATGTTGCGGTAGGTGTAGGCGGTTATGCGTCGGCTCCGACTCTCAATGCTGCCTATTCAATGGGTGTGCCATGTCTGGTTCAGGAGCAGAACTCGTATGCTGGAGTGACAAACAAGTCGTTGGCTAAGAAGGCGAGCAAGGTGTGCGTTGCTTACAGCGGAATGGAGCGTTTCTTCCCAGCAGACAAGATCATCATGACAGGTAATCCGGTACGCCAGAATCTGCTTGATGCAAATATCTCAAAGGACGAGGCCGTGAAGTCGTTCGGATTGAATCCAGCCTTGCCTACGGTTCTCATCATCGGCGGTAGCCTTGGTGCTCGTACTGTCAATGAGAGTGTACTCACTCACCTTGAAGAAATACGACAGGGTGGTGTGCAGTTCATCTGGCAGACTGGTAAGTTCTATTCGAAAGAGATAGCAGAAGCTTTGGCAAAGGTCGATAAACTTGACAATCTTCATGTGACTGACTTCATCTCCAATATGGATGCTGCTTATGCTGCTGCCGACCTTGTTGTGTCGCGTGCAGGAGCAAGTTCGATCTCTGAGCTCTGCCTGCTTGGCAAGCCATGCATCCTCGTACCTTCGCCTAATGTGGCAGAGGATCATCAGACCAAGAATGCAATGGCACTGTCGACCAAGGATGCTGCCATCTTTGTGGCTGACAAGGATGCAAGAAGCGTACTCGTATCGACAGCTCTGCAGACTGTAAAGGATGAGGCGAAACTCAAATCGCTTTCTGAGAATGTGTTGAAACTGGCGTTCCACAATTCTGCTGACATCATAGCAGAAGAAGTTTATAAACTCGCAAACAAATGATTAAATCAGTATATTTCGTAGGTGCAGGAGGCATTGGAATGAGTGCTCTCGTTCGTTATTTCCTCAGCGAGGGATATAACGTAGGAGGATATGACAAGACTCCAAGCGACCTTACAGAAAAACTTATCGAAGAGGGTGCGTTGATTCACTATGAGGAGAACGTAGATGCTATAGCACCTTGCTTCAAGGACAAGGAAACAACTCTCGTGGTCTATACTCCTGCCATTCCAGCCGATCACAAGGAACTGGTGTTCTTCAAGGAAGAAGGCTTCGATGTGCAGAAGCGTGCTCAGGTGCTCGGTTTCCTAACTCAAGCTCACAAGGGCCTTTGCGTGGCTGGTACTCATGGTAAGACAACCACTTCGACTATGGCTGCCCATTTGCTGAATCAGAGCCACGTGAAGTGTAATGCTTTCCTTGGGGGTATTTCGAAGAATTACGGTACAAACTACCTTCTTTCGAAGAATTCGGACTATGTGGTGATAGAGGCTGATGAGTTCGACCGCTCGTTCCATTGGCTTCGTCCGTTTGCCACAGTCATCACGGCTACCGATCCTGATCATCTCGATGTCTATGGCACCAAGGAGGCATACCTTGAGTCGTTCCGTCACTATACAACGCTCGTTCAGCCGGGTGGCGCACTGATTATCCACAAGGGACTCGAGATGAAGGCCGATCCTCAGCAGGGTGTTACCGTCTATGAGTATTCATGCTCAGAGGGTGACTTCCATGCAGAGAATATACGCATTGGAGGCGGAGAGATCTTCTTTGACTTCGTGTCGCCTAAGGGTGTGATAAAGGACATACAGCTTGGTGTGCCTGTAAGCATCAATATTGACAACGGCATCGCAGCCATGGCTCTTGCACAGATTGCTGGTGCTACCGATGAGGAGTTGCGTGAGGGTATGAAGACTTTTGGAGGTGTGGATCGCCGATTCGACTTCAAGGTGAAGAACGATAAGGTGGTTTTCCTTTCTGACTATGCACATCATCCAAATGAGATTTCCTCAAGCGTGAAGTCCATTCGCGAATTGTATCAGGACAAGAAGATTGCAGCGATATTCCAGCCTCATTTGTACACTCGTACACGCGACTTCTACAGTGAGTTTGCTGATAGCCTCTCGCTGCTTGACGAGGTGTTCCTCTGTGACATTTATCCAGCACGTGAGCTCCCAATACCAGGCGTGACATCTGAGTTGATCTATGATAACCTTCGCCCAGGCATTGAGAAGCATCTCATCCACAAGGAGGATATCCTTGATGTGGTAAGGGCTGGTGGTTTCGATGTGCTCATCTCGCTCGGTGCGGGTGATATCGAGAACTATGTTCCTGAAATCACAAATATACTTTTGAATAGAACGTCAAACAACTGATTTCCTTTGATTCAATATGGCAAAGATACGAAAAATAATCACATTGGTACTTATCGCGCTTCTCGTATTGGGATTGGCGGGATACCTTGTGTACGCGTCTTTGCAGATGTCGCATACCGATCCAGAGGCCCGTTGCAAGCAGGTGCAGCTTATTGTGGAGAAGAGCAAGGGGCAGAAGTTTGTGGATGAGAATAGCATTGAAGCCCTGTTGCGTGATGCTGGACTCTATCCAAAGGATAAGATGATGGATGAGGTGAACACGATGAAGATTGAGGAGGTGCTTCGCAACAATGAGTTTATTGCTGAGGTGGAGTGCTACAAGAGTTCTTCCGATAAGTTTTGCGTGAAGATTCGCCAGCGTGAACCAGTCATCTACATCCTGCCTGATGGTCGCAGCGGATACTTTGTTGATGCTACTGGCAAGAAAATCTCAAACACCAACTATGCCACCAACATCATCACCGCAACCGGCACCATCGATCAGAAATACGCCACCACTTCGCTCATGGAGCTTGGCGCGTACATCGGTGAGGATCAGTTCTGGAACGATCAGATAGAGCAGATATATGTGAAGATGAACAACGAGGGGAAGCCTGTCATCGAACTCATTCCTCGAGTGGGCAATCATGTGGTCTACCTTGGAAGTGTTGATGACTATGATAAGAAGCTTTGCAGACTGAAGGTGTTCTATGAAAAGGCTATGGGTACTGTGGGCTGGAACAAGTATGAGGTCATCAGTCTCGAGTACGGCAACCAGATTGTGTGTAAAAAGAAGAAATAACAATATACCAGACAATAAATATAAACGAATATATGACAACGGATAAGGACTTTATTGTGGCGATCGAACTTGGTTCGTCGAAGATTGCCGGAATTGCAGGTCGTAAGAAGGATGGCACGATGCATGTCCTTGCTTATGCTGAGGAAAAGACAACCGATTGCGTGAAGCGTGGTGTTGTCTACAACATTGAGAAGACATACCAGTGCATTAATACTGTGGTCAGCAAGCTTGAGACTGTGCTCAAGACGAAGATTACCCGTGCCTATGTGGGTGTGGGAGGTCAATCGCTCCGCTCGTTCAATACGGTAGTGAAGCGTAACATGCTTACCCAAAGCTATATTACCAACGAGACTATCGACAGCATCCGCCTCGAAGGCTATGAGATTCCTTTCTCGGAATGTGAGGTTCTTGAAAACTTCCCACAGGAGTATGTGGTCGACTCGAATGTCATTGCTGATCCTGTAGGTGTGATGGGTACTAACATTGAGGGATGCTACCTTAACGTTATTGCGAACGTTAAGCTCAGAGGTAATATCACTACTTGCTTTGACAATCTTGTCCTTGATTGTGCAGACGAACTTGTTGCTCCTTACGAGTTGGCTAAAAATGTGCTTACAGATGCTGAGAAGCGTTCTGGATGCGTGCTTGTCGACCTTGGAGCTGACACAACTACCGTTATCGTATATAAGAATAATATCGTTCGACATCTCGTTACTATCCCACTTGGTTCGAACAACATCAACAAAGACCTTTCCACCCTTCAGATTGATGAAGCAGAGACTGAGGACATTAAGCTCAAGTTTGGTGATGCAATAGCTGATGAGACTGATATTCCTGAGGATGCAGAGAACCAGGTATACACTACCTCTGATGGCCGTCAGCTCGAAGTTGCCAACATTAAGCATATTATTGAGGCTCGTCTCAACGAAATCATAGCAAACGTAAGTTCGCAGATTGTGAACTCCAACTATAGCGGCAAACTTCTTGCTGGAATCATCCTTACTGGTGGTGGTTCAAACATGAAGAACATCGATAAGGCGTTCCTCGCCCGCAATAAGTTTGAGAAGGTGCGTATCGCAAAGACTACTGTAATGCCTGTTGTCAAGACTTCTGGTGCTACAGGCCTTGTGCTTGATAGCGGACGTGCAAATACTCTCGTTTCTCTTCTCCTTGCAGGCAATCAGTCGTGCGGTGGCGATGCGTTCGACGGAATGGACATCTTCAGTTCACAGAAGAACGATGAGGCTGCAGCAAAGGCAAAGGCTGAAGCTGAGGCAAAAGCAAAGGCTGAGGCAGATGCAGCAATCGCATTCGATGAAAAGAAGGCTGATATTCGTAAGATGATTGATGCCGTTCGCAATATGCGCAAGAATATCGAGGAAAATGGCAAGGATAAGAAGGTTCGCCTCGATGCTGCCGAACTCGTTAACACAGCAATGTCTGTGATTGATGAAGACTACGAAAAGGGCGTAGAACTCCTCAGCAAGAAGGATAAGTACAAGCAGAGCATCAAGGAAGGTGCTGAGCTCAAAGAGATGCTTGGTAGTGCCGTTGAGGCTCTCGATGTCCATCTTACAGAGGCAAATAAAAAGAATAGCCCAATAGGACGATTCAAGACTTGGATCAATGACATAGTAAACGAAGCCGATTAAAAATAAGTTTTTAGGATAATATAAAACAAGTTTCGCAAGTTGTAAACTTACGAAAGTTGAATAATATAACGAATAAAAGATTAAGAATATGCCAGAGAATAACGATATGATAAACTTCAACTTCGCAAAAGGACCTACAAGCATCATTAAGGTCATTGGAGTTGGTGGTGGTGGTAGCAATGCTGTCAACCATATGTATAATGAAGGCATTCACGATGTGACATTCGTGGTTTGTAACACAGATAATAAGGCACTTCAGGATTCTCCTGTGCCAGATAAGATCCAACTCGGTACCGAAGGACTTGGTGCTGGTAATCGTCCTGAACGCGCACGCAAGGCTACAGAAGAGTCGTTGGATGACATTAAGCGTATGCTTAGCGACGGCACACGTATGGTGTTCGTTACTGCTGGTATGGGTGGTGGAACAGGTACTGGTGCTGCCCCTATCATTGCAAAGACAGCAAAGGAGATGGGCATCCTCACCGTAGGTATCGTCACAATCCCATTCCGCTGGGAAGGCAACCGCAAGATCGACCAAGCACTCGATGGTGTAGAAGAGATCTCCAAGAATGTTGATGCACTTCTTGTCATCAATAATGAGCGCCTTCGTGAAATCTATCAGCAAATGTCAATCGTCGATGCATTTGCCAAGGCCGATGACACGCTTTGCAATGCAGCAAAGTCAATTGCTGAGATTATCACTATGCATGGTATCATCAACCTTGACTTCAACGATGTGTCTACTGTCCTCAAGGATGGTGGTGTGGCAATCATGAGCTCTGGTTTCGGTTCTGGCGAAGGTCGTGTGACAGAGGCTATCAAGGATGCACTCAATTCACCTCTCCTCAACAGCAGTGATATTTATCGTTCAAAGCGCATCTTGCTTCGCATTGCTGGCCCTGCTAATGAGAATGGCGATGTTCTCATGATGGAGGAGATGAACGAGGTTCATGACTTCATGGAGCAGATCAAGACAGAGGATGTAGAAGTTAAGTGGGGACTCTCTGTCGATCAGGATCTCAAGGATCAGGTTAAGATAACAATCCTTGCTACTGGCTTTGGTGTTGAGGATATCGACTCTGACGAGCTTGGCAGCCGCCTTGTGGCTCGTGATAAGGAGCAGCAGCAGCGTGATGCAGAGAAGGCCGAGGAGGAGGCAGAGCGTGCTTTGCGCCGTGAGCGTATCTATGGTCGCGACAAGAAGAACCGTGCGTTCACCCGTCCTTCGTTCTCTTACATCTTCCGCGATGAGGATCTCGACAACGAGGATCTCATCTCTATGGTTGAGACATCTCCTACCTACAAGCGCACCAAGGAACTTATCAAGCAGTTTGACTCGCGCGTAAAGAACGCAGGAGCGCCTACTGCAGGTTCAGTCATTAGCTTTACTTAATTTCGATTATGATAGCAGATTGGCTTTCTTTGCACACAGTGGAAGAAACGCCAACTGCTCCCGAAAATAAAAATAGGGAACCACACGTTTGTGGTTCCCTTTAATTTTTCTCTGCTTTTGGCTAATGAGAAAAATGTGTGTCGAAGCGGTCAGAAATCACTTCTAGGTGTTCGACACGAGAATATATGTAAGAATTGAATGAAATATTTACGCGTCAATATTTGCGTATGTTGCATTACGCTCGATGAAGTCCCTGCGTGGACCTACATCTTCACCCATCAGCATTGAGAATGTGTAATCAGCTTCTGCAGCATCCTCGATAGTCACCTGCTTGAGAAGGCGTGTTTCTGGGTTCATTGTAGTCTCCCAAAGCTGCTCTGGGTTCATCTCACCAAGACCTTTGTATCGCTGAGTTTTGATCTGATTCTCCTCGCCGTTACCATACTTATCGATGAAGCGCAGACGAGCGTTCTCGTCGTAGCAGTATTCGCTTACCTTACCCTTTGTACACTTGTAGAGTGGTGGGGTGGCGATGTACAGACGTCCGTCGCGGATGAGCTGTGGCATATAGCGGAAGAAGAGTGTCATGAGGAGTGTGTCGATATGTGAACCATCGACATCGGCATCGGTCATGATGATTGTCTTATAGTAGCGTAGCTTATCGTAGTTTGCCTCCTTTGAGTCTGATGGATCAAGACCGAAACGAACGCCAAGAGCCTGAATGATGTTGTTCACCTCTTCGTGCTCGAATGCCTTGTGCCACATTACGCGCTCCACGTTGAAAATCTTACCTCGGATAGGGAGGATAGCCTGGAAGTGGCGGTCGCGTCCCTGCTTTGCCGATCCACCCGCAGAATCTCCCTCGACGATGAACATCTCGCAGTTTGCTGCATCCTTGTCTGAGCAGTCAGCCAATTTGCCAGGAAGACCTCCACCTGTCATAGGGTTCTTTCTCTGTACGCTTTCGCGTGCCTTGCGTGCTGCTACACGTGCTGTGGCGGCCAGTACGACCTTGTCTACGACGAGTTTAGCCTCCTTAGGGTGCTCCTCAAGGTAGTAAGTCAATGCTTCGCCTACAGCCTGCTGTACGGCACCTGCCACTTCGCTGTTACCAAGCTTGGTCTTGGTCTGTCCTTCGAACTGTGGCTCGGCAACCTTAACGCTGATTACGGCAGTAAGACCTTCGCGGAAGTCTTCACCGCTGATTTCGATATGCTGCTTCTCAAGCTTCTCTGTGATCTTGTTGTCGTCAGCATACTTCTTCAGTACGCGTGTGAGGGCTGTACGGAATCCCTGAAGGTGAGTACCACCTTCTATAGTGTTGATGTTGTTTACGTATGAATGGAGGTTCTCGCCATACGATGTGTTGTACATAATGGCAACCTCGATAGGAGTGTCATTCTTCTCTGTGTTGAGATAGATGACGTCATCGAAGAGGTGAGTACGTGTACTGTCGATATAACGTACGAAATCCTTCAGACCGCCCTGGCTGTAGAATACCTCCTTGCGTTCGCCTTCGATGCCTGCTGCAGCATTGACATCAAGACGCTTGTCTGTAAGGGTGATGGTGATTCCTGCATTCAGGTATGCGAGTTCGCGCATACGGTTTGCCAGGATATCATATTTGTATGTTGTAGTGATGAAGATGCTGCCATCTGGCCAGAACTGCTGGCGTGTGCCTCGCAGGTCAGTCTCGCCTACTACCTTTACATCGTATTTAGGCTTACCGCACGAGTATTCCTGCTGGTAGATTTTGCCATCGCGGAATACCTGTGAAAGCATCTTTGTAGAAAGGGCGTTGACACAGCTCACACCCACACCGTGCAAACCTCCGGATACCTTGTACGATCCCTTGTCGAACTTACCTCCGGCATGGAGTACGGTCATTACGACCTCGAGTGCAGAGCGGTGCTCCTTCTCGTGCATATCGACAGGAATACCACGTCCGTTGTCCTGTACGGTGATAGAGTTGTCTTCGTTGATTGTTACCTCGATGTGAGTACAATATCCTGCCAGTGCTTCGTCGATTGAGTTATCCACCGTCTCGTATACGAGGTGGTGAAGACCTTTTTCGCTGATGTCGCCGATGTACATGGCTGGGCGCTTACGAACGGCCTCAAGGCCTTCGAGCACCTGAATGTTACTGGCAGAATAATTTTCTCCGTTGTTTATAATCTCATCCATTGATGTATTTTCAATTCTTTTTGGTGGCGGTAAAATATGTCCGCTTGGTACTGTGTGGTAGGACGACGTCCTACCTTCTCTAAAACGCTACAAATTTACGACTTTTTTTTGAATTGACAAAATAATTATGTAATAAAAATGAAAATGGTCGAATTTCTTTACGAAATCCGACCATTGTGTTTTTATCTGCACCGCTTTATTAGAGCTTAGCGATAAGCTTAGCAACACCTGACTTGAGGTTAGCAGCCTTCTTCCAGTGGATGATGTTCTGCTTAGCAAGCTTGTCGAGCATCTTCTGGAGCTTTGGGAACTGTGCTTCTGCCTCAGCCTTGTCCTTTGTAGCACGGATGTCGCGGAGAGCGTTACGCATAGTCTTAGCGTAGTAGCGGTTGTGGAGGCGCTTGCGCTCGTTTGAACGGATGCGCTTGATTGTTGACTTGTGATTTGCCATTTGTCTTTTTTGTTTTTTTTACTATAGATCCTTTGTGTAGTCTCTATAGTTCGTTAGTAAATGATGTTTTTTTGTGTGGAGTTCGATGTGGTATGGCTTATGACCTCGCACCCTTCTCCAAAAATTAAAGGAATCTCACTTGCGTTTGATTCCTTCGCTGGTAGTCCATAGCAGAGTCGAACTGCTCTTTAGAGAATGAAAATCTCTCGTCCTAACCGATAGACGAATGGACCAGCCTATGGGTAAAACCCTAGCAATCGACGGAGTCGTCCTTCGTTTGCAGTTGCAAAGGTACGGACTTTTTTGTGACTGCCAAAATTTTCTTTTTCTTTTTTTGCTCAAATCATGTAATTTTGTTAAATTTGCAACCAAAATGCTAGAAAATTTTCACGGAATAGTACTTCGTACCGTAAAATATGGTGAGACGGGGCTTATTGTCGACATGTTTACGGAGAGTCATGGACGCATGTCGTTTATGACAAAATTGGTGCGTAGTCGCCAGTCCAAAAGCCGTGCTGCGTTCTGGGCTCCGCTGTCGATGGTTGAGTTTCTGGCTGATTACCGTCCCATGTCCAGTCGCTTGCCTCAGCCTCAGGACGTACGACTGTATTATAACTACTCCGATTTGCCATATTCGCCTGTTAAGTCGACTGTAGCCATGTTCCTGGCGGAGTTCCTTTCCTCAGCACTTCGATCGGAGGAACAGAACATACCTTTATTTAAATATATGGAGACCTCCCTGCAGTGGTACGATTCAAGTCGTTCTGCAGCCAACTTCCACCTCATCTTTGTGCTTCAGTTGGCACGCTACATAGGAATCATGCCTAATGTGGAGGACGAAGGCCTCTTCTTTGACATGCAGGCGGGGTCGTATGTCCCTCTGGTGCCCACCCATCGATATTTCCTGCGACCTGACGAGGCAAAGTATGTGCGCCTGTTGATGCGAATCCGTCTCTACACTATGCATTTGCTGCGCTTGAACCGCGAACAGCGCCGGCGCATTCTTGCGGTGCTGATCACTTACTACCGCTTGCATGTGCCTCAGTTTCCGGAGTTGAAGTCGCTCGAGGTGTTGCAGGATGTGTTCGACTGACAGGGTAGTGCGCTATGTGTTCGACTGAAGTTGTGTGAATGTTTCGGTGCCTTCTTTTGCGTCCGTTTCGTAAGGTTGTTTGCTATTTTTATGTGTATATAACCGCTCTATGTCACGTTTTTTGCCGTTTTTGGTTTAAAAAGTGTTATCGATGGGCTTTTTTTCGAAAAATAAATTATACCTTTGCATCCACTAGTAACAGAATGTTCCAATAACTCTAAAAATAAAAACAAACATTATGAAGGTACTTAAGTCACTTTTGCTTATCGCTCTCATGAGCCTTGGCACTTCAGCATTTGCTCAGGACATTTCAAAGATGTCTGACAAGGAACTCAGTTCTCACTACAAGCAGCAGATCGATGGTCTCGAACTCGAACTCAAGCAGATTCAGCTCGATCTTAAGCAGGCTAAGCTCGATGAGAAGATGGGTAAGACTCCATCTGAGAGCACAAGCTCAATCAACAGCCGCATGAAGGCAAAGAAGGATGAGATCAAGAACATCAAGGGAAAGAAGAAGGCTATCGATACAGCTATCAAGACTAAGGAAAAGGCTGAGAAGGCTGCCGATAAGGCTGCAAAGGCAGCAAAGAAGGCTGCTGAAGCTCGCAAGTAATTGCCCTTCCTCAATAAAACATAACGACCACCCTCTATGCAACAGAGGGTGGCCTTTTTTTTTATCGTTGTGAATGGATCATCAATCGTAGAATCCTGGCTGCTTGTATTCGATGCCGAGTTCGCGATCGACAGTTGCGATGACGCCTTGTATCTGGCCCATTGCGAACATACGTCCGAGCAAGGTGTAGCCAGAGTTGTGTCCGTGGTTCGACTCATCGAATACGCCTCCTGGCTCATCGGTGAATGTCATACCGTGGTCTACTCGCATTGGCAGTCTGCGTCCGCTATTGCACTTGCCGTCCTTCTCTGCCTGTTCGAAGATGCGGCACAACTCGATGAGGTCGCCACGGCCTCCGAGATGTGATGCCTCTGTGAAGTTGCCGTTAGGGAAGATGTGGCATGAGCGGAGATGAACGAAGTGTGTACGATCGGCAAACTGCTTGGCCATTGCAACGCAGTCGTTGTGCTCACCTGCCGAGAATGAACCTGCGCAGAATGTGAGTCCGTTGTGCTTGTTTGGTACAGCATCAAGCATCCACTGGATGTCTTCAAGGCTGCCGATGATACGTGGCAGACCGAATACAGGATATGGAGGGTCGTCTGGGTGAACGCACATGTTGATGTCGTATTCGTCGCAGATAGGCATGATAGCCTCGAGCCAGTACTTCATGTTCTCCTGGAGCTGCTTCTTGTCTATGCCTTCGTAGAGCTTCAGGAGGTCGTGGAACTTCTGGATAGGTGCTGAGTCGCCCTCGCTGAAGTTGCCCGAAACGAATCCCTGAGTCTTGATGATGATGTTCTCTACCATCTCGTGATCGAACTCGGGTGTTGCAGTCTTCTTGATTTCGTCAGCCTCAGCCACGAGGTCGCGTCCCCACTTGTGTACCTTCGAGAATTCTGCCCAGTCCTCGCGAGCACCCTCGCGCTTCAGGATGTAGATGTCGAAGTATGCGAATACGCCCCAGTCCATGTACAGGTTGTTTGCTCCGTTAGGATTGTCGTGTGCCAGGTCGGTGCGTGCCCAGTCAAGCACAGGCATGAAGTTGTAGCAGATGCACTTGATGCCTTCCTCACCGAGGTTGCGGAGGCTCTGCTTGTACACTTCTATCTGGTGCTCCCTGTCAGGACCAGCATACTTGAGGGTTTCCACCACTGGGAGCGATTCCACTACGCTCCATTTCATGCCGTAGCTTTCGATATATTCTTTCAATTCGTGAATCTTCTCACGTGTCCATACCTCGCCGAGAGGTACATCGTGCAGAGCGGTAACGATGCCCTCTACACCTATCTGCTTGAGCTGTGCAAGAGTGATCTTGTCCTTCTTGCCAAACCAGCGCCATGTTCTTTCCAT
>JAKSLM010000035.1 GCA_024401225.1 Bacteroidaceae bacterium
AGTGGTGCGCAAGCGCCATGTTAAGAAAAACAAGGAAGAAACAGAACAAAAACAAGAAAAAACAGTTGTATGTTCATCAAACAGAACTTAGAACCTGCGCTCGCAGAGAAGCTGCGTAAGTATGTTTATGATATACTTTCTTCCAGTAATGGACGAATGTGAGAAGTACTACTATGACCCAGAGACAAAATCAATTAGCTATTTTTGACAATACTGTTTTTTGGGGTTTTTGTTCTGTGTCTTTAAGGTTTTTCCAATTGGCCCGAAGGGCATAAAACAAGTATTTCGAGCGCCATGTTGGGATGTTAGTGATGCGTAGGTGCTATGTTGGAAAATCAGTGGTGCGCAAGCGCCATGTTAAGAAAAACAAGGAAGAAACAGAACAAAAACAAGAAAAAACAGTTGTATGTTCATCAAACAGAACTTAGAACCTGCGCTCGCAGAGAAGCTGCGTAAGTATGTTTATGATATACTTGGTTGCTGTCAGGACGTTCACCGTGAACAAGGTCCTGAATTGACAGAATATGTTTACCAGGAATCGTTGGCAATCGCATTCCGTCAGGCAGGAATTCCGGCTATTAAGGAATATTGGTTTCATCCAAAGTTTAGAGGTGAAGACTTGAATACAAAAATGCGTGTTGACTTTTTCTGTAAGGATAAGGTTTTTGTTGAATGCAAAGCGATTGAACAAATAGGGCTTCACGAACGCTTACAATTATGGGCGTATATGCGAGCTGCAAACATCAGAATAGGCATTCTCTATAATTTTCTTCCCGTAATGGATGAATGTGAGAAGTACTACTATGACCCAGAAACAAAATCAATTAGCTATTTTTGACAATAACTGTTTTTTTGGGTTTTTGTTCTGTTTCTTTAAGGTTTTTCCAATTGGCCCGAAGGGCATAAAACAATAACACTTGATAATAATTTAAACTTATAGAAGAATATGGCTAAAACATTTCATTTGTCACAGACAGACAAGAAGATTGCAGGCGTATGCGGCGGTCTGGCAGAATATTTTGACATCGATTCGCTGCTCGTGCGCATAGGTATGCTCGTACTTAATCATTGGTTACGGAACAGGCCTTGTGCTCTACATCGTACTTGCGCTGCTCGCACCAAAGGGACCTATGGGACCAAACAGAAGAGAGCAGTACAAGGAGGATATGAATGAACGCCTGCGCGGTGATAACTATAACAAAGGATAAGGAAACAACATGATAAAAGTAGGTATATTAGGAGCTGCAGGCTACACAGGTGGCGAACTCATCCGTCTGCTGCTCAACCACCCTGAGGTGGAGATAGTATTCGCCAACTCAGAGAGCAATGCCGGCAATAAGGTATATGATGTGCATGAGGGACTGATAGGCGAGACCGAGCTTGAGTTCTCGAGCGAGATGCCTTTCGACCAGGTGGATGTGGTGTACTTCTGCTTCGGACACGGCAAGAGCGAGGCATTCCTGAAGGAGCATGAGATTCCGGCAAACGTGAAGATCATCGACCTCGCACAGGACTTCCGCATAAAAAGACCCCTCCCAACTTCCACTTCAGAGGAAGAGACTGGAAGCATCCCAACAGATTGGGTATATGGTCTTCCGGAGATTCACAGAGAGGAAACAAAGACATGTCAGCATCTTGCTAACCCAGGTTGCTTTGCCACTTGCATCCAGGAGGGACTCCTTCCTCTTGCAAAGGCAGGTTTGCTCACCAATGACATCAGCGTGAATGCTATCACAGGTTCGACAGGTGCTGGTCAGAAGCCAGGTGCAACAACTCATTTCTCTTGGCGCAACAATAACTTCTCGACTTACAAGCTCTTCACTCACCAGCATCTGCACGAGATTTGCCAGACTCTCAACGAGCTCCGTCCTGAGGGCACTCCACGCGTTGTTGACACGCTGGATGAAGGTTTTGATTGTCCTGCACTCTCCCCATCACAGGGGGAGCCGGAGGGTATCTCTATCGACTTCATCCCTTACCGTGGCGACTTCGCTCGTGGCATCTTCTGTACAGAGACTATCAAGCTTGACAAGGCTATGCCTGCAGAGGAGATCGTTGCTCTCTACAAGGGCTTCTTCAAGGATGCAGCATTCACACACTACTCAGACAAGGCTCTCGACCTCAAGCAGGTGGTAAACACCAACAAGGCTCTCGTACATGTTGATGTGTTCGGCAGGAAGGTGGTGGTAACCTCGATGATCGACAACCTGCTCAAGGGTGCAGTAGGTCAGGCAGTACAGAATATGAACATCATGTTCGGCATCGATGAGAGGAGTGGTCTTAACTTAAAAGCATCAGCGTTTTAAAAAATAGACCCTCTCTGCCCTATCGGGCATCTCCCCCGTGGAGGGGGAGGGGGGTGCACGTAGAAAGACAAAAGATAATATTTAGTAACAAACAAATAATAACAAATATACCCTTGACAAACCGGATGGCTCTCCCCCTCTACGGGGGAGATGCCCGATAGGGCAGAGAGGGTCTTTTTATTATGAATCTATTTGACGTATATCCACTATTCGACATAGCAATCGACAAAGGTCTCGGTTGCAAGGTATGGGACGACAAGGGTCAGGAGTATCTCGACCTCTACGGCGGCCATGCAGTGATATCTGTAGGCCATGCTCACCCACACTATGTAGAAGCTATCAGCAATCAGGTTGCAAAACTCGGTTTCTACTCCAACTCAGTACAGAACCCTCTGCAGAAGGAGCTCGCCCGCCGTCTGGGCAAGGCTTGCGGATACGAGGACTACCAGCTGTTCCTCATCAACTCGGGTGCGGAGGCTAATGAGAACGCCATGAAGCTTGCTTCCTTCTACAATGGCCGCACTCGCATCCTCTCCATCGAGAAGGCATTCCACGGACGCACATCGCTCGCTGTGGAGGCTACTGCCAACCCTAAGATCATTGCTCCTATCAATGCCAACGGCCACGTGACATACCTCCCTATCAATGACATCGAGGCATGGAAGGCTGAGATCGAGAAGGACGATGTGTGCGCCTGCATCATCGAGTGCATACAGGGCGTAGGTGGCATCCGCATGGTAGAAGCCGACTTCCTCCAGCAGTTGAAGACCATCTGCGAGGCTCACAACACAGTACTCATCTGCGACGAGATACAGTGTGGCTACGGCCGTTCGGGCAAGTTCTTCGCTCACCAGCACCTTGGTGTGAAGCCTGACATGATCACCGTGGCAAAGGGTATCTGCAATGGCTTCCCTATGGGTGGAGTACTCATCTCGCCTAAGTTCACTCCAATATACGGTCAGCTTGGCACAACGTTTGGTGGCAATCACCTCGGATGTGCAGGAGCTCTCGCTGTGCTTGACATCATAGAGCAGGAGAACCTCGTTGACAATGCTGCCAAGGTAGGCGCTTACCTCATCGATGCTCTCAAGCAGATGCAGAAGGAGAACTCACACATCGTGGATGTGCGCGGTGAAGGTTTGATGATCGGTGTTGAACTCGACATCCCATACAAGGAGCCACGTACACGCCTCATCAAGGAGCAGCATTGCTTCACAGGCTGTTCGGGAACTAACGTGATACGTCTGCTTCCACCACTCTGCTTGTCAATGGATCAGGCCAAGGATTTCATCGAGCGATTCAAGGCAGTTATTTGAGTCTTAAGTAAGAAGTAAAATTAAGTAAGAAGTAAAAAATAAGAAGTAAGAGAGGCTTAGCGCGAAATGCCAGGACCAAATCTTACTTCTTACTTTTTACTTCTTACTTTTATCTAAACATCTGCACATGTCCATCGTTGCTGATGCCTTCAGCCGTGGCATAGATTCCGGTGGAAGTGGAATTGTTGTAGAAGCGTATGTGTGCCTTGCCTTCAGCATCGGTAGTGACGTTAGGATTCCAGTAGATGGTGCGTCGGAAGTCGGCCATAGGAGGTATGACTGAGTAGTCCTCCATCTGGAAGGTAGAAGGCTTGTTGAAGCCCTGGAAGTAGGTCTTGCGAAGTCCCTTGTTGCTCTCGGTGCCGTAGCGATGGTGGGCATAGATGTAGATGCGCACACATTGCAGGCGTTCCTGCGGACTGGATGGAACGATGTACAAGGACTTTATCTCATCCATAAACAAAGGGAAAAACGCATCGCCCTCAGCACCAGCAGCAGTAGTAACGGCACAGTAGTTGTCGTCAAGATCATCCTCCACATCATCAGGAGGAAGCAACTTGCTATGGTAGCCCTCCGGCTTGCTAAGGTGAGTCTCACCATTGTCAACAAACCACTTGATAGGCAAGCCTCCATAGCTGAAGCGTCCATACCAGGTCTCATAGTGACCGGAAAGCGTATCGCCTCCGAGGCGAGGCAGATCCTGATATTTGCCTTCATTGCACAGGGCATTGCGACGAACCAGGAACTCAAAGATGGTAGGCACCTTCTCACCATCATCAAGCAGGTTTTCAAGTTCACGGTCTATATCATAGTAGACGGATGCATACTCACGACCTATGTTCTCATTCTTCCAGCGCCAGTCGTCGTTGGTGAAGTAGCGTCGCTTAGCCTTGACTGTCACGTTCTGGAGCACGATGTCCTTGCGGGTGATAGGGATGAACTCTTCCTCTTCGAGGTTCTCATTCTCACGCAGGGCAAGCAGATTAGGTGCAAGAGGAGGACGGAGCTGCGACTCGACAGGGGTGATGTAGCGAGGAGTCGGAGAGAACTGGCGATCGATGCCCACACGGTAGGTCTTGCGCTTATCATCGACCTTGGTGAAGATCTGCATAGCCCATTCACCATCGACGAAAGGAAGCTCGAAGGCGTAGTTGCCATCAGCATCGGAAGTGGTGCGGCCCACGAGGCTCTCACCGCTGCGATTGTAGAGGAAGGCTTCAAGCCCCACACCTGCCACCTTGTTCTTCTTTCGGTATTCACCAAGCTGACCATAGACGTAGAATTTATCCTCGATAGGCTGAATCTTATCGAACGTCTTCAGTCCTGCCATCATGGTCCAGTCGTAGCGGCGCCATCCCTGAGTGAGCATGAGAAGGTCGGCTGCACGGCGATGGTCGGCATCATCGCTCTCGAAGTAGTAGTCGATATTGTCAATGTAGCCACGCACCTCCGAGCCAAGCAGCATCCATGTGCGTATGTTGCCCTGCTTGCCATTGGTCATGGTGACTGCATCGATGGCAGAGAACGAGAAGGTGGTGTTAGGGCGTGCGTTGACATCGAGCTCAATGAGTCCGCATGGCTTGAGGCGCGGAGTACGTGATACGAGGCGGATGGAGTCGGCAGGATCAGGTTCGGGATAGATGAAGAAGAGGCGCTCGGCAAGGATCTGTCCGTCGCTATTGAACACGGTAAACTGATTGACACCCTGCTTGAGGTTTGCGCGATCGAGTTCAATCTCAATGAGCGGAGAGGCAACCACCGTGTCGCAGTAGGTCACGTTGCCATTATTCACGATAGTGTATCCAAGCAATCGGCCACACACACCATCGGTCGACTGAAGAGTGACAAGCATCTCATCGCTTACGGCATCGAGAGTGAGCGTACAGCCCTCGTTCTTGGCAGCTGGAAGGGGGATGCGCTGCTCGCGGTCCTTGAGGTTGCGAATCTGAAGGTTGAGCTGGCCTGCTGGAGGAATGATGGTGAAGAGTCCCTTGCCGAGTGAGTCTGTTTGTACGTTTGCCAGCACTTGGCCCTGGCTATCGGTCACGAATCCCTCGCCCTGATAAGGACGGCCATTATCATCGACAGCAAGTACAGCCACGCGGCTCTTCTTGCCTACCACAAGGTCGCCACCCTCTGGGTAGAAACGCACGGAAACGGTCTTTGCAAGGTTGTTGGACGAATAGAGGCCTGCCTCGATGGCTTTCGTATAGAGCGAATCGGACTGATCGCGATTGTTTGGGTTGCGATCCTTATAGAGGCGGGTGCTGAGCGTGAGGTCGGAGAAGTCGCCCTCAGCCTTTGGAGCCTTGAACACAGGGAACACACGACTGAATACAGCATTGACTCCCCAGTTGGTCATGTAGCGTGTATATGCACGAACCTCGTAGAAACCCGAACCGTAGAGGGAGTCGAGCTTCAGGTCGCCATACGCCTGTCCCAACGAGTCGATAGGCAGCTTATGGCTCTTGATGATGTCGCCACTTGGATTCAGAAGCTCGACATAGAGCACCTTACTAAGGTCGGTAGGTACTACATCGCTTCGTGAAGGACCGATGGGCAATGAGGTACGTGTGATGTAGGCTTTGAACCAGATGGTCTCGTTCTCGAAGTAGCCTGTATTGTCGAAGTGCATGTATACCTTCTCCTGAGGCACAGCCTTATTGTACAACATGGCGTTCTGAACGTACTTCAGCACACGCTGAGTCTCTTCAGCCGATTGCTGAGCGCTGACAGTAAGGGTACAAACCAAGAGGAGAAGAAGAATGAATGGCCGTCTCATGCTTTATGGAAATAGTTTGTGATGAAATAAGCTGTGTGATGCTTGATTATGCATCGAAGAACTGAAGTCCATTGACATCCTTCGGACGCTCCACGCCTGGATAGTCGCAGCAGAAGCAGTTGGTGAGTCGGTCCACATAGCGCGCAGCCTCCCACTTAGCCATAGGCAGATCGTGCATGAGGCAGTTGCCGCATGTAGCAGGAGTAGTGCCCGGCACCTCGTCCTGATAGTCCACCACATACTGGAAAGCAGCAATCATGAGTTCGCGTATAGCCTGGCACGAGTGGTTGCCCTTCATGATGAGATAATTGCCTGTGAGGCATCCCATCGGTCCCCAATAGATGACAGAGTCCTTCCACTGGGCATCATTGCGAAGATAAGTGGCAACGAGGTGCTCAATGGTGTGGATGGCTGCCGGGGCAAGAGCAGGCTCCTGGTTAGGAGCCGTCATGCGGATATCGTAGGTGGTAATAACAGAATCAGCCACGGCATCCTGTCGTGAGACATAGATGCCTGGCTGAAGATTGGTATGATCGACTGCAAAACTTGGTATAAGATCCATAATGATTTTCCTTTTCTTTATATTAATAATGTGGCAAAGATAAGGAGAAAAAACGGATTTCAAAAGCGTTAGCGCACAAAAATGCTTCGGATGCAGTCTTTTTATTGGTATTCTAATTCTTCAACTTGTCCAAATTGTCCATCTGCTTGTCAAGTTGCTCCATCTGCTGATCGAGCACGTCCATCTGCTTGTCAAGTATATCCATCTGCTGATCGATGATGTCTGACACGTCCTCTACTATCGTATCACCACTAGAAGTCACACGCCATGTTGCATTGCCCGTCAATACAGTATCGCCATTGACTGTCACATACCATGTCTTGCGATTTGGCAAACTATCAGTATCCACACGCCAGCCTATATGCCCATCAGGCAGCTTACTTACCTCAGTAACCACATGGTAGGAAGCCTTGGCAATAGATACAACACCAAACACAAGGGCAAGAAGCCAGAAGATGAGCAGGAACACGATCGATGCAGTTGACATCCTGCTATCACCACCTCTAAGCCAACGGATGATCAAGATGATAGGCACAAGACACACAATCATGGCGCAAAGCACGCCAACCCATGCCACGCCCTGCACAGGAGCAAGGACTTCTGGGAGGAAAGCAAACGGAGTGTGGACCAGGAGTCCGCCAAGCAGTCCGCTTGTCACACCACCCGCTATTGTCATTCCAAATATCACAAATACAAGAGCGAAAAGCAATGGACAGAGGACGATGCAAAGGAAAAAGATGAACAGAGCCTTGATGCAGCCGCTACCATTGTTGGTTGGAGCTGGCTGATAAGCCTGCTGACTCATGCGCGAGTACTCTTCCTGCTCGTTGATGATCTCCTGGTTGATGTTCTGTGGATTAACTTCCTTACCATTGCGTCGCAGCATATCCTCAGGAGTGCGCGCTGTAGGGACTATGATCCAAAGCACGATGTAGGTAATAGGAATAATGATGCTTACGAATCCAGGCACCCACCATGCATCAATCTGGAACAACAGGAATGCAAGTATCAGAGTGCAGATGCGCCACAGAGTCACATCGCCCACACCGAAATAGTGAGCCAGACCTGCACAAACGCCTCCCAGCATCTTGTCGCGACCATCGAGGTAAAGGCGACGGCCATGCATATTGTTTCTTGCACGATCGAACAGGCTGTCGCTCTCGCGGCCTTCACCTCGGTCGTAACCTCCCTGTCCATCAGCATTTCGATGGCTGTCAAGTGGTTCGCTGCCACTATCGGATGTGAAAGCACTCGATGCGGATGAGTCGGACTGAGAAGCGGAAGCATCAGCCTCATCAGCACCATCAATCTCTGCTGGATTGCCGATCTTTGCTATGATCTCCTTCACCATGTCGATATCGATGGCTTCACATCCTTCCTGCTGCTTCTGCCACATGAGTTCTGCCACGCGGTGCTCGATGTCGTCGGCTATCTCTTCTCCTCCTTCCTGGCGGGAGAAGTAGCTCTTCATGCTTTCTATGTAACGCTCCAGGAGCTGGTAAGCATCCTCGTCGATCTGGTAGAGGATACCGAATAGGTTGATGGAAATATTCTTTTTCATATTTTTGAGTTCGAATTAAGTATTTGTTAAAGAATAGGTTAAAAAACATCTGCAACTATTGAAATGGCGATACCGGCTTGTAGTCCTCTTTCGCCTTCTTCAGCACCCCTACGGTGTATGCCAGTTCTTCCCAGCTTGCATCGAGCTGGCGTAAGGCTTCCTCACCATCCATTGTGAGTGCATAGTACTTGCGTGGAGGTCCCTGAGTGCTCTCCTGCCATTCGTACTTAAGGATCTTGTCGTTCTTAAGTCGGGTGAGCAATGGATAGAGCGTACCTTCAACTACGATCATGTTTGCCTCTTTGAGCTGTGCAATAATATCGTTGGCATAGGAGGCCTCGCGGTGAAGGAGCAGCATGATGCAGTACTCCAACATGCCTTTTCGCATCTGTGACTTGGTGTTGTCTACGTTCATAATCCGTTCGGTTTTTTAAGTCCTATATATTACTTTAGTTCCTTTTTACGCTGCAAATCTAGGCAAAATATAACTTCCTTGCAATACATAGTACTTTCTTTTTAAGATTTTACGACAAAAATCACAGCAAAAAGTACATTTTTTAAGAAATAAACATAAAAAGCAGGGCACATGAACGCAAATTCACGTCCATGTGCCCTTATCTATTTTAATATACCTATTGAAAACTTGGGTTATAACCCTATATTCAGCTTCACGCCTCCCATAAACCAGAACCCTGGCTGCTGTACATTGCTCACATCGTAGTACTGGCGGTTGGTAAGGTTGTTGGCCTGCAGATAGAGCTGGTAGGCAGGCTTAGTCCACTGCAGTTTCAGGTCGAGCAGGGCATGAGTGCCATAGTCCTGAGGCTGTCCTGTCAGCACATTGTCAAACTGTCCGTTGCGCTGGCGAACCGTAAAGTCCCACTGAGCTGTGAGCGGACCTGCTATCGAATGTCCAAGACTTGCCACCAGCTTATGGCGCTGATAGTTGAGATCGGAAGCATAAGTAGCCGACTGCTCACGATTGGTGCGATACTTGTCGATGAAGCAATAAGAGACATTCAGATTGCGAACGAAAGTATAATTGCTGTAGAGGTTTTGGAAATTCAGTCCCACAGTTGCCTCTACTCCTGCACAGTCTATGTCCGAGTTTGCTACGGTATACAGACTCTCGCCCGTGTACCTTACCCAGTCGATCATATCCGTGCCATGACGGAAGAAGCCTTTCACCTGAGCCGACAACAACGAGTGTGCGTACGATGCTCCAAGGGCAAAGTCGGTCGATCGCTCTGGTTTCAGGTCGCTGTTGCCCTGTATGCCAGGACCATTATAATAGAGGTCGGTGTAGGTGGCTACACGCAGCGACTGATTGAACGAAGCATAGATCTTCAGTCCATCCACACCATAAGGGCGGTAAGAGAGGTCCACTCCTGGATAGAAACGGAATCCGCCATCGACCGATGTATTGGAATTGGCAAGGCATCCTACGGATACTGTCCAGTCGCGAAGCAGCACGTCGTGCTCGAGATAGATGCCGAAATTGCTGCGGCTATCCTGATACTTGTAGTAATTGTCGTCCGTGCCCGGTACCTTATGTGCTGTAGGGTTGGCCACTTCACGTCCGAGTCGGGTGGAAAGGATCTCTTCACTTCTCCACTCCACTCCTACGGCAGTCTTACCGAGCGCCCACTCTGTGTAGGCATTGATGCTTGCACCGTAAACATTAGTCTGGTGGAAGTTCTGGTAGGCTTCAGGATTGCTGCGAGTCCACACATAGTGATCGAGCGAACGGGTCCAGTACAGCTGTGGCATGATGTGCACACGTCCCTTGTACTCGCCATTGGCCGACATGGTGTAGCGATTGTTCTCCTCGTATTGCGCACGCGAGCCCGTACCATAAAATGTATTGGCACCATACTTCATCGATGAGAATCCCGCCTGCCAGTTGAGGTCCATCTTTGCCGTCTCCAGCATGCCTCGGTAGAATGCGTTCGCCTTCTTGAAGTCGGAATTCTCAGTTCCGCCATCCGAGAAGTCGTAGCCTCCACTCAATCGGTTAGTCACATTGGCCACGCGTCCACCTACATGGAACGCAGTACCTACAGTACCAAACGAACCGGCACGAGCCGACAGGCCCATATCATTGCCCTGCTGCTTGCGTGTCACGATGTTGATCACACCCGAGAATGCCTGAGCACCGTACACACGGCTTGCTCCGCCCTCGATGATCTCGATGCGTTCCACCTCGTCGATGCTGACCGGAAGGTCGACAGTAAGATGACCTGTGTGGGGATTGGTGATGTTTACTCCGTTGAGGAGCACCGTAAGCTGATCGTCAGTACCACCGTTCACGCTCACATCGGTCTGAATGCCGAACGGTCCACGCTGACGCACATCTACTCCAGCCGAGAGTTTCAACAGGTCGTTGACGCTCTGCACCGCGCTGGCTTCAATCTGCTTGCGGTCTATTACTTGTACTAGTCGCGCTGCCTTGGCGGCAGGAATAGGCACACGGGTTGCGACCACCTCGGTGCCGGCGAGGATAATGGAATCCATATCCTCAGGAAGGGCATCAGAATCCTCATGCAGGTCGGTCCATTCGGTGCCACAAGCTGTTGCTGGGCGCATGGCCATCTCTGCCGATGCTGATGCAGGAACAGCGTAGGTTAGCGTAGCGACTGAGAGCACTCCGATGCTGATCTCCTTGTGCAGACTGCACAGCACAGCATCGCCCTTGCGCGAGAATTGACGCCAACGGATCTGATCCGCCTTCAGTTTCAATTGTTTTTTGAACATAAATAAAAAATAATAAAAATATGGAAAGGCTTCGTGCCTTTCGCGCTGCAAAGGTACGCTTTTTCATCATTTTTCAGCCTATGTTACACCACAAAAAGCATTATTAACATAAGAAAAAGTACAAAATAGGAATATTATCTACATTTGCACGAAATTTTGTATCACCTACAGGAATGTCCATAATATCTGGAACACACAGAGCCTTCAGGACATCCTGAGAACACAGAATACCATACTACCTACTTAACAAAACAAAACTAAAAACATCATATCACAATGACTAAACATTTAATCGCCATCTGCCTCTGGCTTCTCGCCCTATCAATGAGCGCAGCCGACACATTCGTGTCATTCTCGAAGACCGATGCAGCCATGTGCCTTTCCTCTCAAAAGGGCAGCATCCAGTATGACAACAACGATTACAAAGGTGTGCTAATAGCCATCGACAACCTCAAGGCCGACCTTCAGAAGGTCATAGGCCGCAGCGATGTGCCTATCACCATCGGCACCTTCGGCAAGAGCAAGCTCATCGACAAGAGCTTTGCTGCCGACCTCAAGGGCAAGACCGAGAAGTACGTGATCCGCGTAAATGCGGATGGTATCATCATCGCAGGTTCCGACAAGCGAGGCACCATCTACGGCATCTACGAACTCAGTCGCCAGATTGGCGTGTCGCCATGGTACTGGTGGGCTGATGTGCCAGTGATTCGTCAGAACGAGGTGTACGCCAAACTTGGAAGCTACACCGATGGTGAACCTGCCGTTCGCTACCGTGGCCTCTTCCTCAATGACGAGGCTCCATGTCTCACCACATGGGTAAAGAACACCTTCGGTACCGACTTCGGAGGTCATGACTTCTATGCTCACGTATTCGAACTCATTCTCCGTCTCAAGGGCAACTACATGTGGCCAGCCATGTGGGGATGGTCGTTCTATGCTGACGACCCTCTCAACTCACAGACAGCCGACGAGATGGGTATCGTGATGGGTACCAGCCACCACGAGCCTATGGCACGCAACCACCAGGAGTGGGCACGTAACCGCAAAACATACGGCGAGTGGGACTACACAACCAACCAGAAGGTCATCGACAACTTCTTCCGCGAGGGAATGAAGCGTGCCAAGGACACAGAGGACCTCATCACTATCGGTATGCGTGGTGATGGCGATACAGCCATGGGAGCAAAGGAAGGACACGATGACGAATTCGTGCCAGACGATGCTGCCACCATCCGTCTCCTCGAGGGCATCATTGCCAATCAGCGCAAAATCATCAAGGAGGAGACTGGCAAGCCTGCCAACAAGCGCCAGCAGGTATGGGCATTATATAAAGAAGTACAGCGCTACTACGACCTTGGCCTCAAGGTGCCAGACGATGTCATCATCCTTTTCAGCGATGACAACTGGGGCGACGTGCGCCGTCTTCCTTCTGCAACAGAACTCAAGCACAAGGGTGGATTCGGTATGTACTACCACGTGGACTACGTAGGTGCTCCTCGCAACAGCAAGTGGCTCAACGTGACTCCTATCCAGCACATGTGGGATCAGCTCTCCCTCACTTACCAGTATGGAGTGGACAAGCTCTGGGTGCTCAACGTGGGCGACCTCAAACCTATGGAGTACCCTATCACCCTCTTCATGGACATGGCTTGGGATCCTACACGCTACAATGCAGCCAACCTCCTCGATCATCCTCGCCAGTTCTGCGCAGAGCAGCTTGGTGCGGCTCAGGCCGACGAGGCAGCACGCATCCTCAATCTTTACAGTCAGTATGCAGGTCGTGTGACAGCCGAGATGCTCGATGCTCAGACATACAACGTCGAGACAGGCGAATGGCGCCAGGTGGCTGATGAGTTCATACGCCTTGAAGCCGATGCACTCCGTCTTCTTGCCGTCCTCCCAGAACAGTATCATGATGCATACCGCCAGCTCATCCTCTTCCCTGTTCAGGCACTTGGCAATGTGTACCAGATGTACTACGCTCAGGCCATGAACCAGAAACTCTACCGCGAGGGCAATCCTGAGGCAAACCTCTGGGCCGACCGTGTTGAAGCAGCCTTCAAGCGTGATGCCGAGCTCTGCCTCTCCTACAACAAGGACATTGCAGGTGGCAAGTGGGACGGCATGATGATCCAGAAGCACATCGGTTACCGCAACTGGAACGACAACTTCCCTACAGATGTATGCCCACGCGTAAGCCGATTTGACAACCCAGAAAGCATGAAGGGCGGCTACACATTCGAACCTTCCAACGGCTACATTGCTATGGATGCAGAGCACTACTACAGCCTCGCCAATCCAGCAGGCGCAGAGTGGACTGTCATCCCTTACATGGGCCGCACTCGCAGTGGCATCTCCGTACAGCCTTACAATGCTTCGACCGATGGCGCAAGCATCACATACAGCATGAATATTCCTGAAGGTACAGACAAGGTCGATGTATACGTCATCTGTGCATCAACCCTTGCATTCAAGCGCAGCGAAGGTCACCGCTACACAGTAGGCTTCGAAGGCCAGGATGCTGTTGAGGTCAACTACAATGGCGAACTCAACGAGGCACCAGAGAATGTGTACCGTGTCACCTACCCTACCGTGGCACGCCGACTCATAGAGAAGAAGACAAGTCTCAAGCCTGGCAAATCGGGCGTGTGCAACCTCACCATCAAACCTCTCGATCCAGGTCTTGTGCTGCAGAAGATAGTAGTCGACCTTGGTGGCTATCGTAAGTCATATCTCTACGGCGATGAGTCAAAATGCACTAGGAAATAAGGCAAAAAATGGTCATTTGATACATTTTTAATATCAATGTTTCAAAAATGACAACTATTTGACGCTAAAATTTTAGGAGTATTCAAGAAAAAGTTGTTACTTTGCAGTCGAAACGAAAAAAATCGAAAAAACTAACTAACGTAACAACTTAAAAACTTACTAATATGTTACTACTCGGATATGACATAGGTACATCATCGGTGAAAGCCTCACTCGTTGATGCACAGACTGGCCAGACAGTAGCCAGCGCACAGTACCCAGACACAGAAGCATCCATCATTGCCAAGCAGCCAGGCTGGGCAGAGCAGGAGCCAGAGATGTGGTGGGACGAACTCAAGCAGGCAACTGCTCGCGTAGCAAAGAAGGCTGGCGGTTCGCTCGCTGACGTCAAGGCTATCGGTATCTCATACCAGATGCACGGACTCGTATGCGTAGATAAGGACTGCAACCCACTCCGCCCATCTATCATCTGGTGCGATGGTCGTGCTGTGCCTTACGGCAATGCAGCATTCGATGCCATCGGAGGCGACAAGTGTCTTGAGCACCTCCTCAACTCACCAGGCAACTTCACAGCAGCCAAGCTTGCATGGGTGAAGGAGAACGAGCCAGAGCTCTTTGCAAAGATCGACAAAATCATGCTCCCAGGCGACTACATCGCTATGAAGCTCTCTGGAGGCGACAAGAAGACTACAATCTCAGGACTCTCAGAGGGTATGTTCTGGGACTTCAAGAACAATGAAGTCAGCAAGGACGTAATGAACTACTTCGGATTCCCAGAGAGCATCATTGCTGAGATCGTACCTACATTCTCCGTACAGTCTACAGTATGCGATGCTATCGCTGCTGAGCTCGGCATCCCAGCCGGCACACCAATCTCCTACCGTGGAGGCGACCAGCCAAACAATGCCCTCTCGCTCAACGTTATGAAGCCAGGCGAGATTGCAGCTACAGGCGGTACCTCGGGCGTAGTATACGGAGTACTTGGCGAGGTCAACTACGACAAACTCTCACGTGTCAACACATTTGCACACGTCAATCATAACCAGCCTGACACACGCCTTGGCGTGCTCCTCTGCATCAACGGCACAGGTATCCTCAACGCATGGATGAAGCGTACCGTTGCACCTGAAGGCATCGGCTACGGCGAGATGAACGATCTTGCTGAGAGCGTACCAGTAGGAGCAGAAGGCCTCTCAGTCATCCCATTCGGAAACGGTGCAGAGCGTGTACTCCAGAACGAAAACCCAGGAGCATCCGTTCACGGTATCAACTTCAACATCCACAAGAAGGCACACATGCTGCGTGCAGCTCAGGAAGGTATCGCCTTCTCATTCGCCTACGGTATGGACATCATGAAGCAGATGGGTATGGACATCAAGACCATTAAGGCTGGTCACGCCAACCTCTTCCTCTCACCACTCTTCCGCCGCACACTTGCAGCCGTTACAGGCGCAAGCATCGAGCTCTACGAGACCGATGGTTCGGTTG
Source organism: Bacteroidaceae bacterium (assembly GCA_024401225.1). Taxonomy (GTDB): domain Bacteria; phylum Bacteroidota; class Bacteroidia; order Bacteroidales; family Bacteroidaceae; genus Minthosoma. Next base: position 15,539 of record JAKSLM010000035.1, read on the forward strand.
GTGCAGCCTACGGAGCAGGTATCGGTGCAGGAATCTACAAGGACAGCGACGATGCATTCAAGACACTCAAGCATATTGCTACAGAGCAGCCTGTTGCTGATGCTGAAGCCTACAAGGCAGCATACAAGCTTTGGGTTGAACGACTTTGTAAGTAAGTAAATGTTATTTTCAACTTCCCTTTACATTGACTTACATACAGACTCCCTTCATCGCGACGATGAGGGAAGTCAACCTTTTAAAATGAACACTCCCTTGAAACACAGCAACGTTTCAAGGGAGTATTTGTATTCTTACACAAGTTTGTATTCTTACACAAAGAACAGGCACACGCCACACACGCTGATGAAAGCACCGAGCACCTCGAGCGCAGTCACCTTCTGCTTGAACAGCAAGCGCGAAGGAAGCAGGATGAAGATAGGAGTGAGGGCCATGATGGTCTGGGCAATTCCCGTGCTGGTGTAGAGGGTAGCCATAAGCGAGAGGCTTACGCCGAAGAATGGTCCCATCATTGCAGCACCGAAAGCACATGCCATACCGCGACCATCGTGTGCGGCACGCGAGAGCTTCTGCTTACCGTGACTTGTGAACAGGAAAAGGGCTGTAGTGAAACCTATGAGACCGATGACAGCACGTATCATAGTGCTGGCAAACGGCATCATGAATCCGAGATCTGCACCATGGGCAGCAAGCGACGACGAATAAGCCTGCATGCCCACCTTGCTGAACACAAGACCTATGCCCTGCCCCATGCCAGCCCCGATGGCAAAGAGGACGCCACGCACAGGCAGTTTGAGTTGGAGGCGACGGCGTCGATTTGTCTCATCGCTATCAGCATTCTTGTTGAGGACGGAAAGTCCGATTCCAAACATGGTGACCAGCATACCCACAATGGCAAGTGCCGACATCTTCTCTCCCAACATAATCCATGCAGCAATGGCTGCCGAAGGAGCAGACAGAGTCATGAACAACTGACCAAAGCGGGAACCGATGAGCACATAACTCTGGAAGAGGCAGTAGTCGCCAAGCACATAGCCCACGAAGCCCGAGAGTCCAAGCCACATCCATGTATGACCGTCGGCATATACGGGATAAGGAGAACCGATGGTACACCATAGAGTCACAGACAGAAGAAGTAGCGAGAGAATCATACGCACCACGTTGAAAGGAAGAGTGCCCCAACGTTTTGACGCCACTTCTGCAAAGAGCGCAGTCGCAGTCCACGACAACGCAACTATAAAGGAAATTATTTCGCCGAGCATGTTTTGTGTTGTCTACATATCGTTTTGTGAACAGGGAAAATCAGCTCGTTACTTGACAAGGCAGCGGTCGAGGGCCTCTATGATAGCCTGACGATCCATCTTCTGGCCGATGAACACAAGCTTCTGCATGCGGTCGCCATACTCATCATCCCAGTCGCGGCGAAGCGCTGGTTCGGCTGCAAGAAGGCGATCGAGCTGGTCCTTTGGCATTGTGGCGTACCACTGACCGGCATTGCGAAGGGTGAACTGCTTTCCTGCCTGCTCGAACACATAGCAGAGATGTTCCTCGGTGCGGAAATAGCACATTCCCTTGGCACGTATCACGCTCTTTGGCCAATGGCGAGCGACAAACTCATCGAAGAGTCCGAGGTCCATAGGCTGACGTCGGTAATAGACGAAGGTGCTGATGCCGTATTCCTCTGCCTCACCTTCCTCTTCGTTGTGATGATGGTGGTGGCAGTGGCCACAGGTGCATCCCTCTGGATGGTCGTGATGGTGGTGATGATGGTGATGCTCATGATCGTCGTCATCATCATCATCGTCGTGATCATGATGGTGGTGATGGTGTTCATGCTCGTGTTCCTCATCATGATCATGGTCGTGATGGTGGTGATGATGATGGTGTTCATCCTCTACTGCCTCTTCGTTAGGGCGTTCAATCTCATGGATCCATGCTGCCGAGCCTGCAACGTCATCGAAGTCGAACATGCCGGTGTTGATGATGCGGTCGAGATCTACCTCGCCGTAGTCACAATCTATGATCTGTGCCTTTGGCTGGATGGCACGTATGATCTGGCGGATGCGCTCGAGTTCCTTTGGTTCGACGTCGGATGCCTTGTTGAGAAGGATGATGTTGCAGAATTCTATCTGCTGGATAACGAGGTTCTCAATGTCATCCTCCTCTATATTGCTGCGCACGAGACTCTCGCCGCTGGCAAACTCATCCTTAAGGCGCAGAGCATCGACTACGGTTACGATGCTGTCAAGCTGTGGCAAGCCGTCGCGTGTGTACTGCTCCTCCATCTGAGGTATAGAACAGATGGTCTGCGCGATAGGTGCTGGTTCGCAGATGCCGCTTGCCTCGATCACGATGTAGTCGAACTTGTGAGTGGCTATGATGTCGTGAAGCTGCTCTACGAGATCCATCTTGAGGGTGCAGCATATACATCCGTTCTGAAGGGCTACGAGACTGTCGTCCTCCTGATTGACCACTCCACCCTTTTGGATGAGGTCGGCATCGATATTGACTTCGCCTATATCGTTAACTATGACTGCAAAGCGTATGCCTCGCTTGTTGGAGAGTATGCGGTTGACAAGTGTGGTCTTTCCACTTCCGAGATATCCTGTGAGAAGGAGAACGGGTGTATTTACGTTGTTCATAATGATCGTATATATGGTAATGTATGTATGAGTTTACTTATCGGTGATATGAAGGAAACGGGTAATCATGCTTCCAAGACTGCGGTCTTTGTTATCGATAAAGGCATCGAGCACACGCGACTGTCCCCGAACGGGAATGACATCGTAGTCGGCTATCTTGGCAGGGATGAGGCAGCTATGTCCCTCGCGAAGGAGGATCTCCGAACCGGTAGAACGGACCCGGATGCGACAATCGCCTTTGATACACATGGTGATGATGAAGGAGTCGTACTTCAGCAGATTACGGTGGAAGGGCGAATCGAGCTGGGTGACACGCACGTTGAAATAAGGCGAGGCGATAACCGGGTTGGCACGGTTCTCATCGTTCTGATAGCACGTACGGTAATCGTCCTCAACATGATAGTCGATGGCCTGAGCAGCCAGCTCTGTGTGCAGTTCGCGTGGGCGTCCATCAAGTCCAGGACGATTGTAGTCGAAGATGCGGTAGGTGACATCGGACGACTGCTGCACCTCGGCAAGCAGTATGCCGCCACAGATGGCATGCACGCGTCCTGCAGGAAGGTAGAACACATCGCCCGGATGGACCTCATGGCGGGCCAGAACATCGGTAATGCTACCGTCCTCTACCCTCTTCTTATATTCATAAGGTGAGATAGGCGACTTGAATCCGGCATATAGGTAACTACCTGGCTCGGCATCGATAATGTACCACATCTCGGACTTGCCCCACTTGCCATGCATACGCTGCGCCATGGTATCATCGGGATGCACCTGAATGGAGAGGTCCTTTTCGGCATCAATAAACTTGACGAGCAGCGGCAACTGTCCACCGAAGCGACGTGCAACGGATCTACCCAGCACCTCTTCTGGATGGAGAGCTATGACATCGGATAGTGGCTGACCGCTATAAGCACCATTGCTTATCACGCTCGTACTGCCTGGCACAGCCGACACTTCCCAGCTCTCGCCTACAGGCTGCCCATCGGGCACGAGTCCTTTGTAGGGGCGAAGGCGCTGGCCTCCCCATACTACTGTGTGAAGATTGGGTTCGAATAGTAATGGATACAGCATGATGGTGTCGCTTTTTTATTTATATTGTCACCTTACGATTGCCTTGAATCGGTCGATGGTGTTGATGATGTCACGGTATTTCTTATCCTTGAACTTTGCCTCCTGCGCCGGATCCCATTTGGCAGCTATCTCCTCTGCCGCCTTAAGGCTCTGCGCATCGTTTACTGCTATGAACAGGCAGATGTTGAGGAAGGCACGCGAGAGGTCAGTACGGACCACCGTAAGCTGATTGCGGCATGCCTCAACAGAACTCTTGACTTCGTCAGTCATATTGAGTGCAACGTGGGTAAGCAGCATGTAACCCATGTGGCGTGCACGTCCGTTCTCGGTGTCAAGCTGAAGGTTGGAATAGCGACGGATGAAGGCTATGCACTGGGCGAGATCCTCCTCAGTAGGAGCACCATGGGCATAGATATTCTCCATGCATCGCAGGATGCGCTCATTGTAGGCATTGAACTTCTTGTACACATGATACGAATGCTTGGAAAAACTCAATACCTCAAGATTGTCCATCGGTATGGTAAGCGTATCGTAGAACATGCCATGGGTGAGTTTTACGACCACTCGTCCACCCTCCTTGCCCTGCGAGGTCTGCAATGTGCCTTCGAATCCTGCAAAAGGACCTGCAACGATGCGCACGGTGTCGCCCTCGACCAGTCCAGAATGGAGCGAAAGGGATGTTGCACCCTCCTGGCGATAGAGTTCGATCATGCGCTTGAACTGCTTGACTTGCGAATCAGGCACGGTAACATAGCGGCACACATTGATGGGCAGCTCCGTCTTCGTGGCACGCACGATGGCGTAGCACCAATCATTGAAGATGCTGAGCGACTTCAGATAGTCGAACGTAGCATGGACGAGCACATACCCCTGAAGGAACGGACGATTGACTGTCACCGTACGCTTCGGTCCATCGTACGTCTGCTTCTGAATGAATACCTGCGAACGGTCGTGCGACAGAACTTGCTTGCTTACCACACGAGTGGTAGCACGCTCCTCGGTTCTGGTAAACTCGGGGATGTACACTTCCACATCATCACCAGCATCACGACGCTCCTGCAGAAACTGCTTTATACGCAGTTCCTTCATGCTCGCGCTACGCAACAGGTACCAGTATTTTCGGATATTAAATGGGGTATTATTTTCTTCCATACGTTTTTCCTCACAAAACACGTCTTATTGCACATGTTTTTGAAGTTTTTTGAAATTTGCTGCAAAGGTACGAAAAAAAATCTTTATCTTTGCACGCATAAAAGGACTTTTATCCACATATTTCATTTTGAACACCAACTTATCATACAATATCAACGTGAAAGGACGCCTCATCGACCTCGGCGAACCTCAAGTGATGGGTATACTCAACGTCACTCCTGACTCGTTCTACTCCGGATCGAGGAAGCAGACCGATGAGGACATCACAGAACGTGTGCGCCAGATTATCGATGAGGGAGGTACAATGATTGACATTGGTGCCTACTCCTCGCGTCCAGGAGCCGACAACGTAAGCGAACAGGAAGAGATGCAACGCCTTAGCCACGGCATGCGACTGCTGCGTGCTGTAAGCCCCGACATTCCTGTAAGCGTCGATACATTCCGCGCCAGCGTGGCAAAGATGGCAGTTGAGGAGTTGGGGGCTGACATCATCAACGACATCTCGGGAGGCGAACTGGACAAGGACATGATGGCCACAGTGGCAAAGCTGCAGGTACCTTACATCCTCATGCACATGAAGGTGCAGTCCGACTCGAAGGCTGACAACAGCAGCTTCTCGCGCCAGAACATGCAGCAGACTCCCCACTACGACCACCTCATGAAGGAGATTATGATGTACTTTGCCGAGAAGGTGCAGCGACTGAGGGACCTTGGGCAGAAGGACATAATACTCGACCCTGGATTCGGCTTCTCCAAGACTCTGGAGCACAACTACGAACTCCTCTGCCACATGGAGGAACTGCAGTTGTTCAATCTGCCAGTACTGTCGGGCATATCCCGCAAAAGCATGATCTACAAACTGCTCGGCACTTCGCCCGACGAGGCGCTCAACGGCACTACAGTACTCAACACCATCTCGCTTCAGAAGGGAGCAAGCATACTCCGAGTGCACGATGTGCGTGAGGCTGTGGAAACGGTGAGGATAGTACAGGCCATGAGGCAAAACCAATAAAGACAAACGAACATAATAAAAAAACATAATAGACTACCGTGCTTCTTCCATTTGGCATAAAAGATGCAATTGATATATTCTGCGTAGCATGTCTGCTCTACTATATCTACCGACTGATGAAAGTGTCAGGATCGCTCAACATCTTCTACGGCATCCTCGTATTCATCAGCGTGTGGATTGTGGTGTCGCAGATATTTGAGATGAAACTGCTTGGCAGCATCTTCGACAAACTCGTATCGGTCGGCGTGCTGGCTCTCATCATCCTCTTTCAGGACGAGATACGCCGCTTCTTCCTTACGCTCGGTTCGCAGCGAAGGCTCAATTTCCTGTTCCGCTTGTTCAGCAAGAAGGGCGAAAACGATGCAGAGGAGACTACCGTGATGCCTATCATCAGAGCCTGCGACTCAATGAGCAAGAATCTGGTCGGTGCGCTGATCATCATCGAACGCGACATGTCGCTCGGAGATATCATCAAGTCGGGCGAGACCATCGATGCCCGCATCAACACCGAACTCATCAAGAACATATTCTTCAAGAATAGTCCGCTCCACGATGGCGCTATGGTCATCAGGCGCAACAAGATAGTGGCAGCAGGATGCATTCTCCCCGTGTCGCACAGCATGAACATCCCGAAGGACCTCGGTCTGCGCCATCGCTCAGCACTCGGCATCACACAGCAATCGGATGCCATCGCCATCATCGTAAGCGAGGAGACCGGAGCCATATCGGTTGCACAGCACGGTGAATTCCAGCTCCGACTGGCAACCAACGAATTGGAAAACATTCTCTCATCCATAAAATTCTAAGACTATGAGACGACTATTGCTCACCATCGTCATGTTCCTTGCTCTTGCAGGAATGACTAACGCACAGGACAAAGTATCAGTTGAGTCCATAATGTCAACCATGGAGCTGGCCAACAACCACTTCATCAACAAATATCCTAATCCAGGAGCACCAACCTTCGTTAAGAAGGAGCGCCCATCAAATCTTTGGACACGAGGCGTATACTTCGAAGGTCTGTTCGCCCTTGCCAACATGGAACGCCTTTTGGCACGAGAGCATTACAACACCTACTACATGTACATCTCGGGATGGGGCAACGCCCATAAGTGGACTCCACGCAACGGCACAAAGACACGCGATGCCGACGACTATTGCTGCTGCCAGACATACATTGACATGGGACACGTAGGTCCTACCATCGAATGTATGGACAATCTCATCGCCTGCCGCAATGTGCCTCAGAAGCAAGGCAACGGCAGTTCGAACGGTTCGTTTGGCGACTGGACATGGATCGATGCCATACAGATGGGACTACCTGTCATGTCAAAGCTAAGCGCCGTGATGCTGAAGCGAGGCGACAGCGACTACCTTCGCTATGCAGAGCAGGGATGGCAGATGTACCGCACATCGCGCGACTCCATTGCCGGTGGATTGTTCAACAAGAAGGAAGGACTATGGTGGCGCGACAAGGATTTCGTTCCTCCATTCACCACTCCTAACGGACGCCAGTGCTACTGGTCGAGAGGCAACGGATGGGTTTATGCAGCATTGGTACGTGCCATGCAGGCTCTTCCTACCGATCCTCATTACAACGACTACAAGAAGGACTACCTTCTCATGACAAAGGCTCTTCTCAAGTGCCAGCAGCCTGATGGTTTCTGGTACGCTTCGCTCGCCGACCCTAAGGACTTTGGCGGCAAGGAACTCACAGGCACAGCACTCTTCATCTACGGCATGGCATGGGGTGTGCGCAATGGATATCTGTCGGCAAAGAAATATACACCTATTATATTTAGAACATGGAACCAGATGGTGAAGTACTGCGTACACCCTGACGGCATCCTGGGCTACGTACAAGGTACAGGCAAGCAACCAAGCGATTCGCAGCCTGTCGACTACGACAAGGAACCCGACTTCGACGACTACGGACTCGGATGCTTCCTACTCTGCGGCACAGAGATCGTGAAAATGATGAGCAAATAGCATAACACAAGTTCTTACTTGCGAATGTTGAATAACATAAACAAAAAGTCAGCACCATGAAACGAATCATCTTCATCCTCACTATGGTGATGCTTGCTGCCTGTACAGGCGACAAGAAACAGGCACCTCGACTGGGCAAGGCGCAATCGGCTCCATTCGAACTGCTGCTCGTGACCAACAAGGATTGGCTTTCCACCCAGACCGGACAGGCGCTTAAGGTGGTGCTCAACTCGCCGATAGCGGGACTGCCTCAGCCTGAGCCACACTTCCGCCTCACCACTATCAATCCTAACGACTTCGACGGCATATTCCGCTTCTATGCCAACATACTCATGGTCAGCGTAGGAAGTGACCATCCCGAGTCAAAGGTCTACCTGCAGAAGGAGGTGTACTGCAAGGATCAGCTTATCATCAAGATTGAGGCGCCCGATGACGAGTCGCTCATGACCATCATCCGCCAAAATGCTGCCACGATACTCGACAACTTCGATGAGCAGGAGATAAAGCGCGAACGATTATTGCTCAAGAAGACATACAGCGGTCAGGTGCAAAGCCAGGCAAAGAAGCAGTTTGGCGCATCTATAAAGGCTCCGCAGGACATTGACGACATAAAGGTAGGCAAGGACTTCTTCTGGGCATCGGCAAGCAAGCAGGAGTTCAAGACTAACGTCTGCATGTACGTGCTGCCTCTGCGCGACATGACTCTCGAGGACTTCGTTGCGTCACGTGACTCTGTAATGAAGATCAACATACCGGGCGACCGCGAGGACCAGTGGATGGAGACCGATGCACGCACCGTGACATTCAAGAGTCGCACCATCGAGGAGACCGGACAGAGCGTCATTGAGGTTAGAGGCCTGTGGGACATGCGCCACGATGCGATGGGCGGACCATTCGTGAGCTACGTATTCACCGATGGCGTCAACAACCGCCTGTTGATTGCCGAAGGTTTCGTCTTTGCTCCTACCGAGGACAAGCGTGCCATGATACGACAGCTCGAAGCCTCTCTTCAGTCGCTTGAATTGCCTTCAAAGTAGCACAATACCTACATTTGAGTATTATTTTAACCGAAAAACTCAAAATTCCTTACTCAAAATTTGGTACAAACAAAATAATCACATACCTTTGCACCAAGAAAAATGCCTGAAAGCAGACTATCTGCAGGCAATAATCGGAATCAAGAATATTCAATAACCACTCAAAAAACGAATAAACATTATGGCTTACGTAATTAGTGACGATTGTGTAATGTGTGGTACTTGCGCAGGCGAGTGTCCATCAGGTGCTATCAACGAGGGTGATGGCAAGTATGTTATCGATGCAGACTCATGTGTAGACTGCGGTACTTGTGCTGACGCTTGTCCTGCAGGCGCTATCAACCCAGGTGAGTAATCCTTTTTTACACTATTCGTAAAGAAAAGCGGCAAATCATAACAGATTTGTCGCTCTTTTTTTGTATTTTTGCCCACGAAAACTACTAACTAACTTATATCACATGAACAAGCGTATTACAATTTTTGCCATTCTCCTCTGTGCAGTCCTCATGGGCTTTGCTCAGAAAACGATCGATCTCTCCGGCGAATGGCAGTTCCAGACGGACCGCGAAGGTGTCGGTATCGAGCAGGGATGGTTCAAGCCTGGCTACAACTTCAACGACAAGATTACCCTTCCGGCTTCAATGCCTCAAAGGCTCAAGGGCGACGACATCTCAGTCGACACCAAGTGGGTGGGTTCGCTCTACGACTCAAGCTACTTCTTCAATCCATACATGAAGAAGTATCGCAATCCGGGCAAGGATATGAAGCTGCAGTTCTTCCTCACTCCCGACAAGCACTATGTGGGAGTGGCATGGTACAAGAAGACCATTCATATCGACAAGGGCGAAAAGCTTCCTATGTACACGCTATACCTTGAACGTCCTCACATCACTACCGACCTTTGGGTGAACGGCGAGAAGATTCAGCACACTCACAATTCGCTCTCCGTACCTCACAAATACTATCTCTACGGCTATCTCAAGCCTGGCGATAATGACATCGTGGTTCGTGTCAACAACGATCCTGAGACCGTAAAGGTAGGTCAGGACTCCCACTCCGTGTCCGACCAGACACAGGGCGACTGGAATGGCATAGTGGGTAAGATGGAGCTTCGTCCATTCAACAATGTCGACTATGTCGAGGTCTATCCCGACATCGATAGCAAGACTGCCCGTGTGCATCTCGAGATGCAGGGAGTGCAGCAGGAAGAGAAAGGCACCATCACCCTCAGGGCAACAGCCTTCAATACAGGCAAGACTCACGTTGTAACAGCCCAGCGCGTGGTTAATTCGCTCAGCGACATGGTTGCCATACCAGTCGACATCACTCTCGACATGGGAGATGGCATGCTCCTTTGGGATGAGTTCAATCCACAGCTTTACCGCCTTGAGGTCGATGTTACCACCAAGTCCATGGGTACAACACATACAGAGACCGTATTCGGCATGCGCAAGATTGAGATTCGCGACAAGATGTTCTATGTCAACGGACGTGAGGTCCTTCTGCGCGGCACAGTTGAGAACTGCGACTTCCCTAACACAGGCTACCCTCCTACCGATCTCGACTCGTGGCTCAAGCTGTTCAAGACCTGCAAGAGCTATGGCCTCAACCACATGCGCTTCCACTCATATTGTCCTCCTGAGGCTGCCTTCCTTGCTGCCGACATGGTAGGATTCTACATCCAGCCTGAAGGTCCAAGCTGGCCTAACCATGGAGTGCGCCTCGGTCGTGGCGAGCCTATCGACTCCTATCTGATGGAAGAGAGCATCGCCATCGTCAATGAATACGGTAATCATCCATCCTTCACATTCTTCGCATTCGGCAACGAGCCTGCCGGCAACTGGGTACCTTGGTCCACCGAGCATGTAGCACAGCTCAAGGAGTGGGATCCTCGCCATCTCTACTGCGGATTCTCCGTAGGTGGCGGTTGGGCATGGCAGCCAGGCAGCGAATATGCCGTAAAGGCTGGTGCTCGCGGACTCAACGAATGGGCCAAGCGTGCTCCTGAGTCGGTGGTCGACTTCTCAAGCAACATCGCCATGTACAACGGCAAGGATGCGCCCAACACACCTATCACCATGCCATTCGTCTCGCACGAGACTGGCCAGTGGTGTGCCTTCCCTAACTTCGACGAGATAGGCAAATACACAGGCGTCAACAAGGCCAAGAACTTCGAGATATTCCGCGACCTGCTTCGCGACAACGGTATGGAGAGCCGTGCACGCTCCTTCCTTCTCGCTTCGGGCAAGCTTCAGGCGCTCTGCTACAAGGCAGAGATCGAACGTACGCTCCGCACTCCAAACTATGCAGGTTTCCAGCTCCTTTCGCTCAATGACTATTCGGGACAAGGTACAGCACTCGTAGGCGTCACCGATGTGTTCTTCGATGACAAGGGCTACATGACAGCACCTGAGTTTCGCGAGTTCTGCTCGCCTATCGTTCCTCTTGCCAAGATCAAGAAGTTCACATACAAGAACACGGAGACCTTCGAGGCCGACATGCAACTCTCGCAGTTCTCTGACAAGTCGCTGGGAAATGTCGCTCCACATTGGACCATCTCCAACGGCGATGCATCATTTGCTTCAGGCGGCCTCGCTGCACGCGACCTTCCTGTAGGAGGCAACATCGCCCTCGGCAACATCAGCGTACCGCTCAGCAACATCACAGCACCAACCAAGCTCACCCTCACCGTTACCATCCCTGGCACAGAGGCACGCAACCACTGGGACTTCTGGGTTTATCCTGAAGACGTGAATACAGCCAAGGCAAAGGTGAAGAATGGCAAGCGTCCTGGCACATGGTTCGAAGGCGACGTCTACGTTACCGACAGCCTTGATGAGCAGGCACAGAAACTCCTGAAGAAGGGCAAGAAGGTGCTCATCTGCGCAGCAGGCAAGGTGAGTTATGGCAAGGAGGTAGTTCAGCAGTTCACCCCTGTGTTCTGGAACACATCCTGGTTCAAGATGCGCCCACCTCACACCACAGGCATCTTCGTTGAGGACGCACACTCTATCTTCGACCTCTTCCCTACCGACTACCATTCCGACATGCAGTGGTGGGAACTCGTCAATCGTGCTCAGGTCATGCAGTTCACCGACTTCCCTCACGACTTCCAGCCACTCGTACAGAGCATCGACACATGGTTCGTATCGCGCAAGATCGGTATGCTCTTCGAGGCAAACGTAGGCAAGGGAAAGCTCGTCATGACATCGATGGACATCACTCGCGACCTCGACCATCGCATCGTGGCTCGACAGATGAAGGAGTCCATCCTCAACTACATGCATAGCAGCGCATTCCTTCCTAAGTGGGACATAGAGCAGGAGCGCATTGCCGACCTCTTCACCAAGGTGGCAGGCGATGTCAATATGTTCACCAACGACTCGCCCGACGAGCTCAAGCCTGCACTCAATGCACCTACCACAACAAAGAAATAATCAAAACACCATTATGACACGATCATTCCTATCCATATTAGCATTTGTACTGGCATGCACACAAAGCATGGCACAGACGTTCTCGTTCGACGGACGAGACAAAAATGCCACACAGGTACGTCCTTCCGACACTTATACCAACCAACGAGGTTATGGCTACGACTACCAGTATGTCATCGATGCAGCACGCAAGCAGCAGACGGAGTCGTTCCGCATCTCCGAGGGCACCTTCTACTTCTCCGTAGCCGTGCCTGATGGCAACTATAGGGTGACAGTCACCCTCGGTAGCAAGAAGCGTGCAGCCAGCACTTCCGTCCGTGCCGAGTCGCGACGCCTATACATTCAGGATGCCGCTACGCGCAAGGGCGAATTCAAGACCTACTCGTTCGTAGTCAACAAGCACAACACCGACATCCTCCTTCCTGATGGCAAGAAGGATGTAGTCAAGATCACGCCTCGCGAGAAGGGAGTGATACGCTGGGACGACAAACTCACTCTCGAGATCAATGGTGCATCTCCTGCATGCTCATCCATTCTGATCGAACCAGTCGATGTGCCTACCATGTACCTCTGTGGCAACTCCACCGTAGTCGATCAGGACTTCGAGCCATGGGCATCGTGGGGCCAGATGTTTACATATTGGTTTACCGACAAGGTTGCCGTAGCCAACTATGCAGCCAGCGGACTCACCTCCACCTCATTCAACGCTCAGAACCGTCTCAAGAAGATCCTGTCCCTCCTCAAGCCGGGCGACTATGTGTTCATCGAGTTCGGTCACAACGATGAGAAGGACAAGATGGCTGGTGCAGGCGCATTCTACAACTATGCCCACAATCTCAAGACCTATGTCGATCAGGTGCGTGAGAAGGGCGGCATCCCTATCATCTGCACACCTACCGAGCGCCGCATGCTGAAGGATGGCAAGTTCACCCCATCCCATGGTCGCTACCCAGAGGCAGCACGCTTTGTGGCAGACGATCTCAAGGTGGGACTCATCGACCTCACATCAATGTCGCAGACCCTCTATCAGGCCATGGGGCCAGAAGGCAGCAAGCATCTGCTCGTACACTACCCTGCCCGCACATATCCTGGACAGGAGAAGGCATTCGAGGACAATACCCACTTCAATCCTTTCGGAGCCTACGAGATATCAAAACTCATCATCCGTGGCATGAAGGCACTCAACCTCCCTATACTGCAGCATCTCAAGGCCGACTACATCGACCTCGACCCATCGCAGCCCGACTCATGGCAGTCATTCCGATGGAACGACTCCCCATTCCTCGACACAGTAAAGCCTGACGGAAACTGAAAATATTGAGTCCACTTTAAAAAGTCGGACAGTTTATTGTTAATACTTGTTTATCAC
>JAKSLM010000036.1 GCA_024401225.1 Bacteroidaceae bacterium
TGAGCTGCAGGGTGCCGAGTTCATTCTCTTCGCACAGCACACGCCTGAGTTCAGGACACTCCTGGATATCAACATTCTCAGCCGTAGTAAGATTGAGACTGAAGCCACTCAATTCGGGCAGGTTCTTTATCGTGAAACCCTGAACCGTGGCATAACGCACACTAATGTCCGTCAGGTTGGGACAGTTCTCCACATGGAAGGTATTGATGACCTGTCGATTGTCTTCACAACCAAAAATGTCGAAGGACACAATGTTCTGGTGGCCCGTGAAATTGATGTTCTCGACGGAGGATGCCACACCCCAACTTTCAATTATAAGATCTCTTAGGCTGGGCACATCGCTTCCGTTGATACTCGGAATGCATAGGAGGTCTTCGCAAGAAAGGCGTTCGATTGATTTGGACCACTTGACGTCCTTCAGCACGGGACAATCAGAAAGGCGCAGATTAATCAGCTTTGTGTTGCCTGAAAGGTCGAGGCTTTCGAGACCAAGGGCATTGAGCACGTTGAGAGTCTCCAGGTTAGGACACAACTTGCTGAAGTCAGCTGACTTCACTGCATAGCACCTCTCATCATCAACGTCACCCGTGTATCGGAAGCCGATGGCTGTGACAGGGAGGAGTTCGAGTCCCTTGAAGTTGGTTACGTTGTAGCAGTCAACATAGCTGAGGTAATCGTATTCATCACCTTCCAGTATGCCGTTACCGTCCCAGTCTATACCTGAAACGTATTCAAAAAGAGCCGGATCAGGGAAGTTTGTCTCATTAACTACTACGCCGTCGGCCATAGCCGCGGTTGAGAAAGCAGACATTGCAAGAACTGCCAGAGCCTTGCCCAAAAGTCTGTTCATTTTTGATGCTTTAGAGTAAAAATTCTTCATGTTTATTTAGTTTGAAAAGTTATTTCTTAGTTTTGTGTTCTGCTTCTTCTGCATTTATCCACTTGCCATCTTTCTGTGCCCAGACCTCCCATCTGTTCAAGGGATGATTGCCTGGCACCACCTCGCGATAGAGCCTTATGACAGGTTTGCCATCGATGGTGTCATTCTTCATTTGAGTGTAGTTAAGTGGAGTCTCTGCCTTGCCCGTCTTTACATTCCATATGCCACCCTTGGCAGAGCGTGATTCGCGCAAGTCGAATGCAAAGACGTATGTGCTGTCAATCCTGGTCTTGATGGTCAAGTCCTTCGGCTCCTGGGCCTTCATCAACAGGCAAAGGGATAGAAGGCATAATAGTATCGGTAGTTTCTTCATAATGAATTACGGTTTGGCAGCAGCCTTGCCGATGATGTCTAATGATCAGCAATCAACATGGCATAATGGGTGGCACCGAAAGGCGTCACCCATTATGTGTTGTGTCAGAATATAGATTAGAAGCAATAAGCTGCTCCGATCGATAATTCACCACGAGTGCCCCAACCGCTACCAGCTGATACGGCCTTCAATTCGAGGTTCACCTTGATAGCATCTGTGATAGGATATTCAACACCTGCACCATAGTTTACACCGAAGCTTGATTCTGAGGTTGAGAAGCCCAGTACGCTTGCAGTTGCATTACGGAGAGTAGGACCAGCAAGTGGGTAGATAACCAAGCTTTCGCCAACAGGAATGAGGAAATGAACATCGATATTTGCATCCCACATGTCAACATAATCCTTCTTGAAGAAGTAGTTGAAGCTTGCTTCACCACGCCAGCGTTCTGCAAATTTGTACTGGAACTTGCCACCAAGACCCATGTTTGTGTAGCTATTGCCAACACCTACATTGAGGTTGATACCTGCAGCCATTTTGCTTTCACTCTGTGCATTTGCACTTACTGCGAAACAAAGAATCGCAGCCATCATGATCATAAATTTCTTCATAATCTTAATAGAGATTTAATAGTTATTGATTATTGAACTATAGCACCCTGTATGTAAGCTTAACAGCGTCAACTGTCATATCTTCATACTCCATAGGGCTTTTTCTTTTTTACTTCTTGATAAACTCTACACGGCGGTTCTTTGCCTTGCCTTCAGCTGTCTTATTGTCAGCTACAGGCTCAGAAGCACCACGGCCTTCAGCCTTGAGGTTGAAGTCGTCAACGCCGAGCTTTGCAAGAGCGGCTACTACCGACTTTGCGCGATTCTCAGAGAGTGTCTGGTTGCTTGCTGCATTGCCTACGTTGTCTGTATGACCTACTACGAGGAAACGAGCCGAAGAGTTCTTCTTCATATAGTCAGCCACCTTCTGAATCTCCTCCATCGACTCTGGCTTGAGGTCAGCCTTGCCTGTCTCGAAGAGGATGTTGTTGGTAACGAACTTACCGGTCTCAGCGATAGCCTTTGCAATTGCAGCATCAGAAGCATCGGTAGCATTACGACCGTAGAGCTCGCCGCCACCGCGTGCAATGAGCACATTCTTCATGTAGGCAGGATTCTCGCCGCGGAAGAAGAAGGTCATCCAACCAGCACCGGCCTTAGCATTTGGCACGTTGATATAGCGAACATTATCTACATAAAACTTGATGGCACGCTTGTTGAACGAGATGGCATAGTGGTGCCAGCGGTTGTTGTTGATCTTAGTCTTCGGGGCTTGATCGCTTCTCCCCTGCTTGTCAGAATTGCTTTCAGAGTCTGGACGCACGTAGTGAAGCGTCATGGTATAGTCATTACGCCAAGACAAGGTGAAGATCTCGCTGTCTCGTTGCTCATCAGGATGCATGAAGTCAATCTCGAATTCACCCTCGGTGTACATGAGGTCGAACTCCACCGTAAACTCATCACCGAAGTAGTTCTTAGGGTTCTTGCTGATGAGAGGCTTGATCCAAGAGTCCTCCTTGGCAAACTCAATGGCTTGTTCGCCATTAACTGTGGCAATCTCGGCATTACCGCGCTCCAGGTCCCACTTGCTTGGGAACTCGCCCACCTGCTCGCCCTTTACGGCATCTTCGAAGACAACAACTGATCCGCGCACGAAGTCACTCTTCTGATTGCCCACCTGTGCTGCAGGCTCATCATTCTCTACCTCATCGTTGTCAACCTCCTTGTTCTTCTTGTCTTTCTTGTCCTTCTTCTTGCCGCTCAGAGCATCATCTACGGCCTCTCGTGTCTTGTCTACGACTTTGTTTTCGACTGCGTTTTCTGCTGCATTCTTGGCAGCCTGGCCCAGGCGCTTGAGAAATCCCTGTGCGCTCATGTCTGCATTGCAGCACAGAAGGGCTGCAAGTACCATGATAATTGTTTTCTTCATATCAGTATTTATTTTGGATTTATAACATTAGCAGTATGCAATATAATTTGCGCGACAAAGGTATAACTTATATATTATTTATGCAACCCCCCAAATGGGGGTTTGTATGTGTTCTTACCATCATTTTTGACCGTTCTCGCCTCAAAACCGAAAACTTTTCCCAATTGTTATGCCTTTTTTAATGCAAAATGTGCTATCTTTGCGCTCGTAATGTATTAAAACGAAAAAAACATTGTACACTACTTAGAAAAGGTAATATGGCAAACGTAAAGATTTCAACCACACTCGGTGACATCATCGTAAAGCTCTACGATGAGACACCTAAACATCGCGACAACTTCCTGAAACTTGCAAAGGAAGGATATTACAATGGTACCATCTTCCACCGCGTCATCAAGGACTTCATGATCCAGGGAGGCGACCCAAACAGCCGTGACCCACAGCCAGGCGCCAGCTATGGTACAGGAGGCCCTGACTACACTATCGAGGCAGAGATACTGCCAGGACTCATCCATAAGCGTGGTGCGCTCGCTGCTGCACGACAGGGCGATGAGGTGAACCCAGAACGACGTTCGAGTGGCAGCCAGTTCTACATCGTGTGGGGTAAGACCTACAATCAGGGACAGATGGGCCAGCTCGCCAAGCAGATGGAGATGCAGGCACAGCAGGCCATCTTCAACCGTCTGGTGGCAGAGCGTCGCAGTCAGATCATGCAGCTTCGCCGCGACCGTGACCGTGAGGGACTCATGGAGCTGCAGAACGAACTTGAGTCAGAGACCTATGCCCTCTATCAGAAGCAGGGTAAGGCAGGCCTCTCGGCCGAGCAGAAGGAAGCCTACACAACCATTGGAGGCACACCACATCTCGATGGCCAGTACACAGTCTTTGGCGAAGTCATCGAAGGACTCGACATCGTTGAGAAGATACAGACCGCTGCCACCCTTCCAGGCGACCGTCCTAAGGACGACATCGTCATGAACGTATCAGTCATAGAATAGAAAATACATCAATGGCAAGGAAATCCAGGAAAAAACCATACGAATGCTATGGTCCCGTATTAGGGCAATTACGACGTGAGCAAGGTCGTGCAAAGACCTACCTGATCTTCCTCCTTTGTGCGGTGTTTGTATGCGCCATTCTTTATGCTGCCTATTGGTTTAGCATGAAGAGGTAAATGGCATATAAAGCCGCTAGTAAGAATATGAAAAACTCCTTGCAAGGACATTGCTGATTCCTTGCAAGGAGTTTGCTGTTTCCTTGCAAGGATTCTGGCAACTCCTTGCAAGGGCTTTGACGCCTTCTTTCTCTTCAACACATAAAGCAAAAATTGCCGAGGAACTGAAGCCTCGGCAATTTTTATTGCAAACCGTAGAAATACGGGAAAATCAATGAGGGGGAAGATCAACGGATGATGACTTTCTTACCGTTGATGATGTACATGCCGCTGGTGACGCTATCTACACGGCGGCCCTGAAGGTCGTAGATGATGCGCTCGGATGGCTGGTCGGTGATGTGGATGTCATCGATGCCTGTCATGTTGACGCCACCAAGTCCTTCGACGAAGCCTGCGTAGACGTGCTTGCGGTAGCCGTTGAGATCCCAGATGCCTACTGGAGTGTTGGCACGCCATCCGCTGTTGGATGGTGAATCGGTAGCACACCACTGGCAGATGCCCCACTGCTGATCGACAGGGATGAGTTTCAGGTACTGCTGGATGATCCACTTGTAGTAGTTTGCCATGTTCTTGTGCTGGGTCTCGGTCATCTGGTTGGTAGGTACGTCTTTTCCGTTCTTATCGACATATCCCATGTCCATCTCGCTGACACGTACCAGTTTGCCCGATTGTGCCATGAGCTTGAACATGTTGGTGATGGCGTTCTTCTTGCTGGTCTGAGTGTTGGTGTTCTCGTAGTACGAGATGTGCATCTGGGTACCGATGCCGTCGACATAGGTCACTCCGTCGGCTTCCCACTTCTTGATCCAGTTGATGAGCGACTTCAGCTTCTTGTTGCTGTCCCAGTCGCTCTCGAGGTTATAGTCGTTGATGAAGAGCTTGATGTCCTCCGGACCATATTTGCGTGCCAGGCGTATTGCCTGACGGACGTACTCGAGGTCGCCCATGTAGTCCTGCCAGTAGAAAGCGTCGCCTCCCACATCCCATGTGTTGCTGCCTGCCACGTAGCCGTTGCGGTGCTGGAGGGTGTAGTTGCCCTGGCCATCGTTGCCTCCGCCTGAGATGGCTTCGTTGACTACGTCCCAAGCCTTGACCTTGCCTCCACAGGCTTTCATAATGCCGCTGATCCACTTGTCCATGGCGTATACGAGGGTGTCGTGTACTTCCTCGGCTGTGAGTGGAGTTGCAGTAGGTACATATACGTACTTGACTTGGTCGGCAATGGTGATGTCGGTCACCTGACCACGTGCTATCTTCTGCTTGAACGACTGGGTATCGGTGCCTTCCAGGTTGCCGTTGATGATGACTTCCTTGCCACCAATCTTAAGGCTGATGTTGTCGAAGTAGTATTTGTTGGCACCTTCGTATTCGTTGAGGTTGAATGCTATCGACGATCCTGCAGCCTCGAATGTGCCGCTGCTCTTGATGGTCTTCCACTCGGTGGTGAAGTTGACATCGCCCACGCCTACGTAGTGCACGTATGTGCCCGGGGTGGTATGGATCTGTGTGGATGCCTTGGCTGCCACGTCGGCACGCACATCGGCAGTAAACTCGTACTTGGCTCCCTTGGCAAAGTTGCCTGTAAGGATCCAGAACTGATTGTCCCATGCCTCCTCTACCTTCTTGTCGGCATCGATCATGATGCAGCGACGATCCTCGGTCATGGTCTTTCCCTTGACGGAGGTCTGGAACTCAATCTTCTTTATGTAAATGTCGCCAAGGAAATTGCCGCTCTGCAGAAGAAGGAAACTACCTGCCAGACAGTTCTTGAATGTCACCTCTACATCCTTCCACTCCTTGGTGAAGTTGATGTTGGTAGAAGGACCGCCCCCCCAGTCGCCCAGCTTTGCCGACAGGGTACCGGCAGCCGAGCCCTTGATGGTCATGATCATCTTGTAGGTGCCGCCCTTCTCGGTGAGGATGTTGTCCATGGCGATGTACTGCACCTCATAGTTCTGCGAAGCCTTCTTCGATGTGTGTACCTTCATACCGTTGGTAGAGTCGAAGGTGATGTTGTAGTTGTACTGGGTGTAGTCGGCATGCCATCCTACGCTCTGGTCGGTGGTGAAGTTCTTTGCTCCTATGGTCTTGTATACGGTCACATCGCCATCCTTGAGCGGTTCGGCTGGCTTGTCCTTGATGAGCGAGCTGAGCCATCCGATAGGCTGCTGTGAGTGCCATGCGAGGGTGTGGCCATAGATGTTGAGGCCAGCTGCCGCTGCTGCATTGACGTAGTTGGTGACGGTGGTGAAGTTCATGCTACCGCTACTATTGACGCACGATCCCATCTTCATGGCGTTGCCCGGAACGGTTTCGGTGAAGTTGGCATTGGTCATGCGGTACACGTCGCCCTTCTTTGAGTAGTCGGATGCGGTGGTGCCCACACCGAGCTTGAAGTTGGGGTACTTGTCGTAGTTGATGTATTCCTTCAGGTCAGCGTAGTCGTTAAGGTAGTCGTAGGCAGACTTTGAAGGGTCGCCAGTCTGGTAGTGGTACTGGGCGTGGGCTGCAGAGAGGAGTAGCGCAGCCATGACGGTGGTGTAGATTCGTTTTGTCATATTCTTATTGTAATTTGTTTTTTCTATATCAATGCTGTGAGGATGAGGTAGAACATGGTCTCGGTGATGATGAATGTGGCTCCGCAACAGTCGCCTGTGTAGCCTCCGATGCGTCGATTCATGTAGATGAACAGCAGCTGGGCTGTGATGAAGGAAGCGCAGCAGGCTGGTAGCATGGTTGTGAGGGTGAGGCCGCCGTAGGATGCCAACATGCAGGCTGGTAGCACTCCGAGGAGGAAGCTCACTACCTTCTCCGTGATGCTTGCCTTGGTGTAGACGAGCTTGCTTTTGGCATCGGTCTCCCTGCGTGCGTAGGGCAGGCGGTAGATGATGGTGGAGGCTGCCCACTTGCAGAAGGTGTCGGCGATGATGAATATGGCCATCATGGACTGTGTTATCCATTTTGCAGCCATCGTGCTCTGCATGTTGGTCTGTATGCCGTGGAGCAGACTGCCGATAAGTGCCAGATAGAGGATGAGGCCGAGCACTCCGTAGGTGCCTATGTGGGAGTCCTTCATGATGGTGAGTATGCGTTCGCGAGTAGTGCCTCCACCGAACCCGTCGCAGAAGTCGGCAAAGCCATCCTCGTGCAGGGCTCCGGTGATGAGTATGCGCGAGATGAGTGCAGCGATGATGGCTATGGACGGCGTGAAGACGATGGTGGCAGCCCAGTAGACTACTGCCATGACTCCACCTGTAAGCCATCCGGCAAGGGGCCATAGGGGCACTACATGCTCATAGTGCTCCTTCTCCAGGTTGGTCATGCGCCAGAAGGGCAGGCGAGTGAAGAAGGAGAGGGCGGCAATGATGCGTTTCATTTGTCAGAAGTATTTTGTGATTTCTGCATGAGCGAAGTTGTCCATCTCATTGATCATGCCCACAGCCGACTGAAGGATAGGGTAGGCACAGATGGCTCCGGTGCCCTCGCCTAGGCGCAGCCCCAGATGGAGCAGAGGCTCGGCTCCCATGCGCTGTAGCATGAGCTGATGGCCGCCCTCATCGCCGCAATGGCCGAAGACGGCATAGTCCATGACGCCCTCGTCAAGACGACTGGCACAGAGCATGCAGGCTGTCATGATGAATCCGTCGACAAGGATGATCATGCGGTGCTCGGCTGCACGCAGCATGGCTCCAATGGCTGCTGCCATCTCGAATCCGGCAAAGTAGCGGATGGTGTATTCCGGAGTGAGGGCATGTGGTAGTGTGGCGCGGTAGTTGTCGACCGCAGCCTTGAGTACTTTGTACTTGTGACGCACGCCTTCCGCTCCCAGACCAGAACCGGCACCCACGCACTTGTCGAGCGGGATGTCGAGCATAAGGTGCATGAATACGCTGGAAGGCGATGTGTTGGCTATGCCCATCTCACCGAACGAGATGACGTTGCATCCCTCGCTGTGGCAGGCATCGACCTGTTCGACTCCAACCTCAAAGGCGCGATGCAGTTCGGCCTCGCTCATGGCTGCCTCGTGGAGGAAGTTGCGTGTGCCGTAGGCTATCTTGCGGTCTATGATGTGCGGATAACGGTCGTGGTCGAAGTCGTAGTCGGTACCCATGTCAACCACTCGCAACTGAAAGTTGTGCTGACGGCAGAACATATTGACTCCTCCACCTCCCTTGCCGTAGTTGATGAGTTGTTGCCAGGTCACTTCGCGTGGCGAGAAACTCACTCCTTCGCGCTCGATGCCATGATCGGCTCCGAACAGGATGTGGCATGGATGGTGCAGGCTTGGACTGAGCGACTGCTGGATGAGGCACACCTGTAGGGCGAGCGACTCCAGACGTCCCAGCGATCCCTTTGGCTTGTTGAGATTGTCGATCTTGTCCTGAATGTGTGGTATGAGGGTCTTGTCGGTAGGTGTAATCATTTTATCTTTACTTTAATGCCTGAAACCATCAGATAAACATCATCGGCCTTCTCTGCCACGTACTGGTTGAGCCATCCGAGCAGGTCGGTGAAGCGACGCTGGACCCTATTGGCCGATACGCCTCCGAGACCTATCTCGTTGGTGACGAAGATGAAGGTGGCATCCTGCTGAGTGAAGCGGTCGAACTCTTCCTTCAGCTCCTGAAGCACATCGTCGATGGGAGGTTCCTCTCCATCGGGACGGAAGAAGAAGTTGGTGGACCATAGAGTCAGGCAGTCGATGAGCACCACACGCCCCGTGACGTCGTGACGACTCAGATGGCGCTCCTCCTCAATGTTGGTCCACTGAGGGCCGCGGCGCTGCTGATGGCGGTCCACTCGCTGCCGAAACTCGTCGTCCCAGATGTGGGCCGTAGCCATGTAGACAGGGGTGGGCGAGAGCGACAATGCAAGCTGCTCGGCGTATGTGCTTTTGCCCGATCGTTGACCTCCGGTGATGAGTATTATCTGTTTCATACGTGCAAAGGTAACACATATAATTAAAAAACTGAAATTATGGACCGAAAAAATAGAAGCGTGTGTGCAAAAATGCTTATCTTTGCACTCATGTTAGCATCAATAATAATATATTTTGCCATCCTCTACATCATATCACGACTGACGGGTGGCGACAACAACGACACCTTCTTCCGCGGCAACAGGCAGTCGCCGTGGCCTCTTGTGGCATTCGGCATGGTGGGTGCCAGCATCAGCGGACTGACCTTCATTGGTGTGCCTGGATGGGTGCAGGGCATAGATATGACTTACATGCAGATGTGCATCGGATTCTTCTTCGGCTACCTGGTGGTGGCATTCGTGCTTCTGCCTTTGTACTACAAGTATGGACTGACAAGCATCTACACCTATCTGGACAAGCGATTCGGAAGGGTGAGCTACAGGACGGGTGCATCGTTCTTCATCCTGTCGAAGCTGCTGGGATCGGCAGCTAAGTTCTATGTAGTGGTGCAGATACTGCAGGTGTGCATAGCCGACAGATATGGCGTGCCTTATGCAGCGACGGCAGCCATCACCTTGCTGCTGATATGGCTCTATACGAGGCGAAGCGGCATACGTGCCCTGGTGTGGACTGACGCCTTGCAGACACTCTGCCTGCTGGTGGCGCTCGGCATCATTCTGGTGAAGGTGTGCGGCATGTTGGACATGGGCGTAGGCGATGCCGTGAGTGCGGTGTGGAACGATCCGCATTCGCGTATGTTTGAGTTTGACGACTGGAGTAGCAAGCAGAACTTCTGGAAGCAATTCTTCTCGGGCGTGTTTGTCGTGATAGTGATGACGGGCCTCGATCAGGACATGATGCAGAAGAACCTGACCTGCCGCTCGCTGCGCGATGCACAGAAGGATATGTGTACGTACGGAGTGCTGTTTGCACCTGTCAATTTCCTCTTCCTTGCGCTCGGTGTATTGCTGCTCATGCTGTATGCGAAGCTCGGCATGGAGGTGCCTGCAAAGGGCGACGACCTGCTGAGCCAGATGGTGCTCTCGGGAAGTATGGGAGGCGCTGTGATAGTATGCTTCACGATAGGCGTGGTGGCAAGTGCGCTGTCGAGTGCCGACAGTTCGATGACTGCCCTCACCACATCGTACTGTGTGGACATCATGCAGAAGGAGAACGACGTGAAGCTGCGCAAGAAGGTGCACTTCTGCATGATGGTGCTCTTCCTGCTGTGCACGTTGGCATTCAATGCCTTGGGATCGGGCAGCGTGATGGATCTGATCTACACGCTCGTGAGCTACACGTATGGTCCGCTGCTCGGGCTCTTTGCCTTCGGTATGCTGACAAAAAAAGTACCGCGGGAGAAGGGTGTGCCTTGCGTCGCGATACTTGCTCCGGCAGTATGCTATGCGATCGACAAGATCACGTTTGCATACACGGGCTATAAGTTTGGATATGAGATGCTGATGTTCAACGGACTGCTGACTTTTTCAGGACTCTATCTCCTTTCCTTACGATATAAATGCTCGGCAGGGAAGTAGCCGAAAGGCGCTGTCCGCTCAATGAGTAATATTGCAGAGTGCTGTCATCATCGGTGGCAGCACTTATTGCATCTGGTGCTTCGGCTGCGGTGAAGGTGAAGGATATGCGGTCGTTGAACTCATGGATGTCGTAGATGCCCTTTCCCCATGGACTGCCATCGGTTGCGGGATGGAAGAGGGTGCCGCCACACGATGCGTGCGATTCGCCATCGAACGTAGTGATGTTATGCAGACCAGGAAACAGCTGCGAAGCGTAGAGGGACGCATAGGTGGGCACATTGGCCGATGCCGAAGGAGAGAATAGCCCCGAGGCGGGAATGAAGGCAAGGCGCTGATGCTTGCTGTTGGTGTTTATCTCATTCTCTTCCCATGCCTCCGCATCGTAATCGACATGGTAGATGAATAATCCATGACCGGCTGGACTGGTACGGACATAGCTGAACCATCCTTCAGGCTGACGATTTTCGAGGAGGAAGAACTCGTCGCGATGATGGTCATTGTAGATAATGTATGCCACAGGCGCATCCTGAAGTGGAGGCATGTCGGTTACGCTGTATGGATGAGTGAGTTCGATGGGAGTCATCCAACCCAGAAACCAACGCTCGTAGGCGGTATAGCCGGGAGGAATCTCGCCGTTGAAGTTGGGACCATTGAACGATCCTGCTGCCATGATGTCCCAATAGGCCATACCTGTGCCGCCGCTGTATTCGGTGTTGTACAGGTCGGGAAGGCCGAACGTATGGGAAATCTCGTGACAGAGGGTACCTATGCCATCCATATTGGTGCCGCGCGAGCCTGACAACTCGTTGCATGCCACGTATGTGTTTACGAGGCAGTCGCCGAAACGGACAGGACCGTTGCCTTCGTTGTTTTCAAGAAGCGCATCGCGTAGCGACCATTCGTGTGCCCAGATGGTGTCGTCGCTACCACCGGCATGTTCACCATAGCCGGCATACAGGCACACTACATGTTCCACTTCGCCATCGCCATTCCAATCGTAGCGGTGCCAGTCGATGTCGTACTGCTCGTTGGCAAGTTGTACGGCTTCCGCCACCATGACCGATGGACGGGCATCGTCGTCGTTCACATTCTCCCCATAATATTTGACAGGCTGGCTTATGGTCACAGGACCGTAAACATCGTACTCGAGGTCGAACTGCCCATAGGAAGCATCGAGGAAATAGTCGTGTATAGATCCGTAGTGGTTGTTGTTGCTGTAGCCATGCTGATTGAACATCTGGCTTACTGTCGTATTGGTATGTGAACGTGCGAACGAGCAGTCGCTGAAGTTTACGAGGATCGCGATGCCTCTCCTTTTGCCACTCAGTACGCTTGGATGGTCAGAGGCGGAGTCGCGAAGCTTTGCCTTCTGCATGGAGCGTGAAACAATAGCCGCTGGCGATGTGGCAGCACGGAGGCTGTTGCGCCTTACGAGGCGCCTGTGCCACGATGACAACAGGCTGTCGGATGCTTCGGGTGCGAGGCGGAATGTGCCATCGGCATTCTTCAGCACGGGAGTGCCGGATAGGGTGGTGAGCATGCGGAAGGTCTCGTCGCCTTGCTGGACGACGGTTATCTCCTCACCATTCCTCAGTCTGACCTTCTTCTCCAGATACTTGGCAGGCACGGCTGAGGCTGTGATACCTATTAAAAGGCAAAACAGCAGTGACGTGAGTCGTATGACCTGCGTACTGCTGCTGTGTGAATGATGTGTGTACTGTGAGTCGTACGGCTTATTCATACTGATCCATTTCAGCTGCCTCACGAATGGCAGATATGTGGTTCTTGATTATGGCAGGCACTACGGTGCGCAGCAGATGCTCAATCTTGTTGACCTTGTAGGTCTCCTTACCATGCTCCAGCAAGCGGAAAGTGCCATCGCCCGGCACGAGGAGAGTCACGGTTTCGTCCTCATACTGATCGACAGGAAGGATGCCGTTGCGAATCAATGCCTTGCAGGTGAGGCGGTAGTCCATGCTCTGCTTGTCGCCCTTGACTACTATGGAGCGTGAGGTCTCGTGCTCTATCTCGAAGTTGCAAGTGTAGCGGTCGAAGGTGATGCCATCGCGGTTGAAGTATTCCTCTATCTTGCCTTCACGGCTCAGGTCCTCGGGCGATCCGGCACATAGCCCTTTTTCCTTGTCCAGCAGCCATACCTGGTCGGCCACCTGAAGTGCATGCTCGAGGTCGTGGGTGCTGAGGAAGATGGTCTTCTTCAGAGCCTTTGCCAGTCGATGAAGCAGAAGCATCATCTGCACCTTGCTTGGGTAGTCGAGGAAGGCGGTAGGTTCGTCGAGAAATATGATAGGAGTCTCCTGAGCAATGGCTTTTGCTATCATGACCTTCTGGCGCTCACCATCCGAGAGAGTCTGCATCTTGCGTTCGGCAAGATCCTTGATGCCTACCCAGTTGAGGCACTTCTCGATGATCACCTTGTCGCGTTCGCCCAGCTTGCCCCAGAATCCGGTGTAGGGACTGCGTCCCATGGCTATGACATCGAAGGCTGTCATGTTCTTTATGCCGCTGTTGTCAGTCAGGACGATGCTGATGATCTTCGCCAGTTCTGTACTCTTGTAGTCCGCCAACTTGCGGTTGATGATCTCTATGCTTCCACCCATGCCAGGCTGAAAACCGGCAAGAGTGCGCAGGAGGGTGGACTTGCCTGCGCCGTTAGGGCCAAGGAGGCATGTGAGTTCGCAGGTGTTGAGGCTTGCGGTCAGTCCTTGGCTTATTATCTTATCGCCTTTCTTGGTCTTGTAGCCTGTAGAAAGGTTTGTAATCTCGATAGTACTATTCATTGTAAATCAGAAATACGTAGTATATGACTTGGATCAGTATGAGCACTACGCCCTCCCAACGTACGAGGGCATGGTGATGCTTGCAGAACACCCACAGCAGGCATGAAGCCAGGATGAGAGTGATGATGTCCACGAGCGAGATGTTGCCGAGTTCGAGCGGACAGATGGCAGCCGAGGTGCCGAGCACGAAGAATACATTGAACACCACGCTGCCCACAATGTTGCCTAACGCCATGGCTGTATCGCCCTTCTTTGCTGCCATCATCGATGCTGCGAGCTCAGGAGCTGACGTGCCTATGCTGACGATGGTCAGGGCTATGATGGCCTGACTCACACCCATCATGGTAGCGATACCGCTTGCACCATCTACCATTATGTCGCCTCCGATGATGAGGCACGCCAGACCGCCTACGATCCATATGGCACTCTTCCACACAGGCATGATAGGCTTCGATTCCATTTCGTCGGTCGCTTCATTGTTGCTATCCTTCTTAGCAATGGCAATTGTGTAGCTGATGAAGATGGCGAAGATGCAGAGCATCAGCAAGCCTTCGCTTCGGCTGATGGTACAGATTCCACCATCACCGATAAAATTGTCCAGGCACGCGATGGCCACAGCGATGGACGACAGGAGCACGAATGGCACATCGTAGCGGATGTTGCCCTTGCTAGCTGCTATCGGTGCCACGAGAGCTGTGGCTCCCATTATGGATAGTATGTTGAAGATGTTGCTGCCCACTACGTTTCCGATGGCCATCTCGGTGTTGCCCTTCAAGGCACTCATGGCGCTCACCACAAATTCCGGTGCGCTACTGCCTATGGCTACTATGGTCATACCAATCACGAGTGTAGAGATGCCGAAGCGTCGTGCTACAGCGCTGGCGCCATCAGTCATCCAGTCGGCTCCCTTGATGATGGCAAGGAGACCAATCAGAAACTGACCTATCAAAATGATTAATTCCATACTTGTTTACTTAATGTCTATTATGCTGCAAAAGTACGGAAAAACCCTCATTCGACCAAATAAAATAAGTATTGAGACCACATTTTTATCTTTTTTATGCATAAAATTGTGCTGTGTGCGGCAACACATGTTGTATAACATTACAATTCGCAATGCCAATGCGTAAAAAGTCCGTACCTTTGCAGCATCCTAAAAACAATCTTTTTACCTTAAAAAAAATTAATACTTATTGAGAATATGGAAGCGTTAGTCGAGATGACTGACGCTTTTCGTTTTTTAAGTAGGTAATCAAGAATCTGAATACCTACTTACCCTTTTTCTTTACTATATTCCGCGGAAAAGAAGGAAAAATGCCTTTTCTTTGCAAAAAGTAAGCGATATATTTGTTTTCTTTGCAAAAAGTAACGTATCTTTGCAGCAGAAATAACAAAGTGACATCAAAAGCGCTAATTAAAATAACAACACAACACAAAATAATTAACGGCATCTTGTATGCCAAGTATTAACTAAAAACATTTAGGATTATGAAAAGATTGCTTAAAGGTATTGCCCTCGTAGTGGCAATGATGACTGCAACAACCATTAGTGCACAGGACAAAGTGGAAGCTACGCTCGGAGCAGACGTGGTAAGCTCGTACGTATGGCGTGGATATGATTTGGGAAGCGCATCAGTACAGCCATCATTGGGCATTTCGTGGAAGGGACTCAGCCTTGGTGCTTGGGGCGCTTTCGGCATTGTGGATAAGGATGACATTAAGGAACTTGACCTTACGCTCTCCTACAATGTAGCAGGTCTTACGGTCGGCATCACGGACTACTACTGCGTGTCGGGTGCAGAGAATGCCCCAGGAAAGTACTTCCGCTACAAGTCGGGCGACAAAGGTCCTCAGTGCCATGTGTTTGAAGGCAATGTAGGCTATGACTTCGGATTTGCTTCGCTCAATTGGTTCACCAACTTCGCAGGCGATGACGACTATGCATCATACTGTGAGATCGCCGTTCCATTCAAGCTTGGTGTTGACTGGCAGTTCTCTGCAGGTATCCTTCCTTACAAGACCGACTTCTACGGCAACGAAGGCTTCACTTGCAGCAACCTCTCGCTCAAGGCAACAAAGGACATCAAGATCACTGACCACTTCTCACTTCCAGTGTTTGGTCAGCTGACAGCCAATCCTGATAACGGAAAATTCTATTTCGCATTCGGACTTTCATTAGGTTTGTAATAATTCACATACTACATATAATATTATTGTTGATAATGGCGATGGCAAGCAATCGGGAGATTGTTTGCCATTTTTTTTGCATATTCTTTGTCTTTCTCAAAATAATGTCGTACTTTTGCCATTCAAACTAAAAATAGATAATTACAATCAGGTTTATAATACAGATATGAAAAGCAAACTGTTGACCATATTATTAACCTTTATGGCTTGTGTTGCAGTGCAAGCACAGGAATGGATGGATGTGCATCGAACATTCAAGGGGGTGGATTGGATCTATCCTATACGCACTTCTGAGGCTGGAGAAATGACTATTACGGACGATGAACGAACGCTTGCGCTTCCCATTCAAGGTGAGGGTAGAAACATGATCATTCCGTTCTCCATCCAGTATCTTGATAGTATAGCATTTGCCAGCAATCTGGATGATGAGAGCAAAGGACACAATAAGTACCGTGTGTTTGCCATGCACGTATGGGTGGATAGCGATGCGGATGCGTTCACACCTCTGTTTGGTGCTATCAGCCGAGACGACTGGACGCCTTGCCATGTGTCCATAGATGGAAAAGGCGAGTATAGCAACTACAGCGGTACGGCGCGTATAAAGGGACGAGGCAACAGCACCTGGGAATGGTACGACAAGAAGCCATTCAAGATTAAGCTTGACGAGAAGTCGAAGCTGCTCGGATTGGAAAAGGCGAAGGACTGGAACCTGCTGGCCAACTGGCGTGATGTCACCGATATGATGAATGTGTTTGCATTTGAGACCGCACGTTACATGGGTATGCCTTTCACCAATCATACCCGTTTTGTTGAGGTCTTTCTCAATGAGGAGTACGTTGGCACATATCAGCTGACAGAGAAGCTTGAAATAGGCAAGAACCGTGTGAACATAGGTGAAGGAGGTTTGCTTATGTCGTTCGACTTGGATGATGGTCCAAGCCTGTCGCCTGATGCTTCCGACAATTTCTGGTCAAAGGTCTATAGCCTTCCTATGTGTATCAAGGAGCCAGAGGCCCTGTCTGCAGCTCAGATTGATAGCATACGCAGCGAATTTGCCGTGCTTGAAAAGGCTGTTAAGTCTCACGACTATGCTTTGGTGGAATCGCTGATGGATGTAGAGTCGTTCATAGGCATACTGCAGCTGCATGAATATCTGTGCAATGTCGAAATCGCAGCTCCGCGTAGTTTGTATATGTTCAGAGCAAAGGGCGGTAAATGGACTTTCGGCCCTGTATGGGACTGGGATGCGGGCTACGACTTCTCGTGGGCTGATATGTATACAGGACATACATTCTTCACAAGCTACCGTACCCTCATCCTTGGCTCCGACCCATACAAGGCTACTGCTTCACGCGAGGGCATCAACATGTTTTGGCGTGAGATGTTTGCCAACTCAGCATTTGTATCAAAATACAAAGAAGCATGGAAGGCAAAGTCTGACTCCATGTTTGTGAAGCCATGGGCGGAAACCTCCCGCTATATAGATGAAATGCGTAAAGGCACATACGAACGTGATGTAGACCAGTGGCCTCTGGAGGATACGGCACGCCCAGGAGGGGGCAAATTCTTCACACCTGACGAGGAACTGGCAAAGATGGAGTCATGGATCAAAAAGCGCAAGTCATACCTTGATGGAGTGATAGCCAACTATCCTGCGGGAACTGATGAAGTGGAAGATGCTGAGGATGTTGAGGTCGTGGTAGGCACCACAGGTATACATGTTAAGGTCAATTGTACATTTTCGGGTGGTTATACTCAGTCCAGTCGCATAGAAATCGATGAATCTTCCATCAAGCAATTGCTGGGTGGCAAGCCAACCAGTCTTGTGCCCCTCAATGCCAATGGTAAGGAAGGACGTAATACTGCCGCAAAAAAGTATGGTGCATGGTTCGGTCCAGATGGCGATACGACGGAGTGGGGCGCCGATGCACACGTCTACATAGAGTCGGACGATCTCTACTCCTGGAGCTATGGTTGCCATCCGGAGAAATGCGCTGCCTCTCATCGCCATACGGTCACAATGCAGTATCGACGTGCATCAAAGACATTAAATGTGGATGTCACATTCACAATAAAAAGATGATTTGCACGTTATAGTAAAATATAGGTAGGTGATACCCCAAAATTATATATAATGAAAGGAATAGTATTAGCAGGTGGTAGTGGTACACGCTTGTATCCGATCACCAAGGGCGTGAGCAAGCAGCTCATACCTATTTTTGACAAACCGATGGTGTACTATCCAATATCTGTACTCATGCTTGCAGGTATCAAGGACATACTCATCATCTCAACCCCTTACGACCTTCCAGGCTTCAAGCGCTTGCTGGGCGATGGTAGCGACTACGGAGTGCACTTCGAATATGCCGAGCAGCCATCACCAGATGGATTGGCACAGGCCTTCATCATTGGTGAGAAGTTCGTAGGCGACGATGATGTTTGCCTCGTTCTCGGTGACAACATCTTCCACGGACGCGGATTCTCAGGTATGCTCAAGGAGAGCGTTGAGAATGCCAAGCAAGGCAAGGCTACTGTGTTCGGCTATTGGGTCAACGATCCAGAGCGCTATGGAGTGGCAGAGTTCGACAAGGAGGGCAACTGCCTCTCGATCGAAGAGAAGCCTGCCAATCCGAAGAGCAACTATGCCGTGGTGGGTCTCTACTTCTATCCTAACTCAGTAGTCGAGATCGCAAAGAACATCAAGCCATCGCCACGTGGCGAACTTGAGATCACCACAGTCAATCAGGAATACCTCTCCAAGCAGGACCTCAAGGTTCAGCTTCTCGGCCGGGGCTTTGCATGGCTCGATACCGGCACTCACGATTCCCTCAGCGAGGCATCAACCTTCATCGAAGTTCTTGAAAAGCGTACCGGTCTCAAGATCGGATGTCTCGAAGGCATCGCCTACCATCAGGGATGGATCAATGAGGATCAGCTCCGACAGATTGCCCAGCCAATGATCAAGAACCAATATGGCCAATACCTCCTCAAACTTGCAGACACCAAGTACTTTGGAGAGGTAAAGTAATTCGCTACAACCTATATAACACACATTCCCGCAGGTTCGTACTCATGAACCTGCGGGAATGTTGTGTTATGTTCGTTTCGAAACCTCAATATCCTCCTTTGATATGCTTTATGAACTTATGAGCTTTCTCTATAGCATCTTTTTCGATTGCATATATTGGATTGCCCTCAAACTCAGCTACCTTAGTCAAAATGGAGAGAGCCCGCTCTTTGTCTTTCGTAAGGATATTTCCTTTCTCCCTGTCTCCCATAAAGTAGAGATAAGCAAGATTGAACATACATCGCAATGAAGGATTGGGCGTGTCCATATTCTTTCGTAGGAAATCAATACCCGCCGTTGCATCTTCCACCCAAAGAATGGTGAACATATTGATCATGGCATTCAGAGAACCATGCTCAATTGCAAGTTGCAAGAAAGCCTTTCCTTCGTCATGCTTTTGTTCAAAATTATAAGCTAAGACACCGAGATTATTAGCAGCTTCATAAATGCCATCATCAAGCGCATCCTGGTAGCACTTCTTGATAGAAGCAAAGGCTGCCTCATCGGTATTCATCTTACACTCGAAGAAAAGCCAGTTGCTCTCCACAACATGTTGACGAACACCATCATCACTCAATCGTTCCACATACTTCGTCCCCATCAAGGGAGTAGAGTTGTGAAACTGATAGACACCAAGGAAATGCGGGCGAAACGTGTTCCGCTCAAGTTTCAATATATCTTCGTCATTAAAGTCGTGCATGATTTCATTCCTTTTTTCAATCCCACCATCCTACATCTTCCATCTCAAAATCTTTGCATCCACACATTGGGCATACACCATCCCAGATAACGAAGTCTGTGCCTCCGCATTTGTGGCATTTACGGAATTTTTCTAATACCACATTGTCAGCATCAACAGGCATGGTCATGATCTCATCACACCCCGTACATCTTACTATCTTCTGAAGAACATCTTGAAACATACTTGGTCCTATTGCCAAATCGTCAGCAACGAAACCACATTGCTTACAAGTAAATTTGACTATTACCCCCATAACATTTTAAAAATAACTAGTTAATATTTGTGTAACTATAACTGGATGTGATTACCGCTTCACATTGGTTCTCATTGCCAAAGCTGTAGCCTCTCCTACGAGAAACGTATCAGATATCGTGTAGTGGCGCTTCCCTTTTTCTTTCTTAGTTCCGCCTCCAGGCACCCATGCACTCATGAAATTAAGAACTAAGCATCCCTCGCCCTTAGCCATAGCAGCGCCAAAACTATCATTTCGAGTGACAGTAATTTTACACTCGCCCATTTTCTCGGGCAGATTGATACCATCCACCGTGTCAGGATCAAGGCCGATGCATTCTTCACATTCTTCAAGAGACAGAAGCCCATTACCACTTCTGAAATGATCCATCGTGTCCTCAAACATGGAAATAAGTTCTTTGTTGTATTTGAAAAAAGCCATAATTAAACCGTATTATTGCATTCTGTTATAATATTACAACTCATTGTGATTACGGTGCAAAGATACGACTATAATATGAAATAACAACAATCCCAAGATGTCCGCTGTACGAACACCTTGGGATAATGTATGAAATGCATCTTAAGGTAATTACAAATCATTCACGCGTTATGTGGATAGGAGAACAGTTCTTTATATTCTCAGTATAAACTATGATCTATTATATTTGCTTGTTTGTTTTTCTGGATTAATAGATTCCTCAAAAGAAATATTAATTCCACAGAAATCGACAACTATGTCATATATAGCAACCTCATTTGCATTGATGTCTTCGTCTACAATAATCATATCGCTCATAAGACCTGCAAAATCAGCTTTCTGCTCATCACTTAAAAGTTTAATTTGAGAGAGTGCGATGAGGGAGTTCTTTGATTTAACCAACTCATGATCCTCGTCTTGAAGCTCAAATTTTTCTTTAAGTTTATTGAAAAAGAAAGTTTCACGGGCATCAATGATACCATCGGCATGAATGATGTCCAAAAGGATTCGCATTATAGCAATCTTTTGTTGAAATGTATATTCCATATTTTATTATTTTTTTGGTTTCCAAGTTTCTCCTGAGTGGGTATTCAGGAAGTTCTGGTATTCTTCTTTATTATTGACAACGGCGGTAGAATTCTTTGCTGTAGATGGTTTGCCGGACTTTGTGTACTTTTGCAATGTCAGAGGGAATGAAATGAGTTTCCTTGTTTGAATTTCCATTTCCTGAAGTTCTTCTTTGCCAAAGAGGTTCCCTGTTTCATTGGAAGTAGCGGCATGTGAAACACCTTTTTTTGTTTTTGGTTCTTGTTTGGGTGTTTCATGCTGGTACCCTCTGCCCATTGAAGAAGGGATATAACCTTGGTCATCTCCCTGATATGGTGGAAATGATTCTTCTGACTGCGGTCCCCAAGTAGGATAGCCACCTCTTCCCTGACTGTAGCCAGATTGACCAAAAGGGCTGTATTCTGTATTCTTTTTACCCTTCTTTTTGCCACCCTTTCTACGCTCCTGTTCAAGTTCACGTTCTCTTTCACGTTCACGCTCAATGCGCTCCATTTCACGTTTTGCTCTTTCACGCTCCTCTTGCTTGCGGAGAACAATAGCTGCCATTTCCTCCTTTGATTTATATATGGCAAGAGGTAGCGATTCGTAAAGGCATGCGTATGTCTTATCGTGGCCAAGTGCAATACCAATCATGTATGAAGCTATGGTGAAGCTTTCTCCAAAAGAGGCTTTACATGCCGAAATGAATTTCTCGTTATATGTAAATTCGTCTTTATAGAGGTCTCTCATTTTGAGGTAATTTACAGCAACGAGAATAAAATCGACATCGGGAACAAATGAGGCAATCTTTGTGAGGAAGCCAGATGCCATTTCATTTTGTCTCAAAAGATGAAGGATTTCATGGGACTTATATCCTTTACCTTCATATGTGGCAAGTATTTTATAGATGTCAGTAGATTCGACTATATAATCTTCCACTTCTTTCCTTGACATGAAGTTGACGATTATATGCACGATGTCCATGAAGTAGCCAAGTGACTCTTTGGGGTAGAAAGAGTGTCTTTCATATCTCATAAGATATACCCAAAGGGAAACGTCTCCAGAAGGACGAATATCATCATACACGTTAGAAAGCATTTCTTCTACTGTGTCTTCTGATATGAGTTCCTTACATTTTTCAATACCTTCTAACTTGAAGATGTTGAAAATATTTCTTACTCCCTGCATTGAGCTTTGGTAAAGCTGCTTCTTCTTGATAAGACTGATAGCATCAGGCCAAATAGGATTATCAATTTTAACATGTTCATCAAATGATGATTCATATTCCCTTTTAGCCTCAAGGTCTAATGGGAAGATATGCTTCACTTCTGTAATAGTGACAACAGAAGGGTCATCAGCATCATTTGCCTTTGTAAAATTGATAATCTGGTATGCGAATGAACTCTCAAACGAATTTATTCTTGCAAAGAGAGCGTCATAAATATCGTCTCTCTTAGGAAGCTCAGAAATAGGGCAATCAAATTCAACAACCTTATCCGAGTTCAAATAGAAAAACCCGAATTTGAAGAAGTCGATGAAATCGGCTCTTCGTATTAAAGCAAGATAATTTTTCATAATTATATACCAAAGATATTTCCGCCTCCGGATGTTGTTGTTTGTCCGCTTAAAACATCACTAACGTTAATACGGCTGCAGTCGCCAGCAAAGTTGCTGAGATATGCAGAACGTGAACCGCTATGTGTAAGGTAGAGGTTGTTTCGACTTCTTGTCATTGCAACCATGAATAGTGTACGACTTAGTCTTTCACTACTATTGATGTATAGAGACTGACTTAATCCAGGGAGGAACACATTATCAAAATCCAATCCTTTTGAACTATGGTAGGTCATAACACAAATCTTTCCTCCGTCTTCGGTAAAAGAACCATATCCATTACCCACATATTGGAGCTTTATGCCATTAGTTCTAAGGTAAGAGTTTAGTTTGTTGTAGTCGACCTTGCCCCATCTGTTTAACTGCACAGGCCATTGGCTCTTGCCTAATGCCGTAAGAGCCATCTGGAAGAAGTCCAAAATCTTTTGCTGAGAGGGAATAAGAATAGCTGCAGTTTCTCCGATATTAACAGCTCTTTGTGCTTCCTTCATAATGTACTTGGCTTCTTGCTCAGCAGAATTAGCAGAGCACAAACGTATCTGTGTAGTACGCTTTGTCATATCACGACGCGCTGTGAAAATATTCATGTTAGGCATGAATTTTTCAACGGCAGCGATGATAGAACTTGAAAGACGATGGATGATACCAAGCTCGAAATCGCGGCAGTTCAAAAGCGAAGTGATCTGTGAAGGAGAAACTGTAGCCTCTCTGTATTTAGGATCGCTCTCGTAAATGGATTGGTTTTCGTCTCCGGCAACAATTACATGTTTTGCTCTACTATTCATTGTAGCCAAAACTCTACCAGTCATATCCTGCACCTCATCGCTAAGTACATAGTCATAGTTAGATGAGCCATCCATAAATTCATAGTATGTCATGATGTTTGCAGAAACACCCATTTCTGCAAATGCAGCCTTGAACATTGCAATCAAGGAATGAGTAAAGACAACAACAGCAACTTTTGCGTTGGGTTCTTTTCTCTTGATTCGCTTCATGGTGTATGCTAACAATACAGACTTGCCTGAACCAGGGAATCCCTTAATCCAAACGTTTCTCTGATTGATGTCGACATTTTCGACAAAATCACGTTGCTGGTCATCCAGCATATTTTCAGGAACTAGCCATGCCATAATTTCACTGATATAATTATTTTATACTGTTGTTAAAGATTTCGTTCTTGTTTGAGTTAAATTTTCCTCGTCGTAATAGGCCGTTTGCTCAATTTTCGGCTTTGCGCTTCTTATCTCGTAAGCCTTGTCTTTCTTTCCTAATTCCTCTGCAACGGAAGCGAACCAACCATAATCAGAATTATTAAGAGAATTAGCCTTCCATTTTTGCTCATACCTGTCATACGCGATTTGGAATTTTTCTTTAGCTTCTGCCTCTTTACCTTCACGTTTATCAAGCCTTCCCAGCAAAATGTTGATGCAAGGCTCAGAAGGGTTAAGTTCATAAGCCTTGTTCAAATATTCTCTTGACCTTTTCGAATCCTTATAGAAAAGAGTATTGCCTAGGTTGAAGTTAGGCCAATAGTCATTAGGATTGTGGTCAAGTGCTCTCTCGAAGAAATCTATAGCCTTATCCTTATTACCCGAGTTGTGGTAATAAACGCCGATAAGGTTATAGTCTCCAGGATTTGGATAGATTTCATTTTGCTGTTCGAGAGTTTCGGCAGCTTTGAAATCGTTTCCTGCATCCTCATAGGCTTTTCGGAGAGTAATTAAACAATTCTTTGTAGGTATTCCTCCGTTTCTTTCGGTTTCGATATTTGCTTCTCTTTCTGCACGGAGTACGATTCGTTCTTCTGTAGATAGTTCTTTGTTGGCAAATGGATTCTGAGGTTCAACCATGCAGCTAACTCCCATGCAATGAGCCTTGGCCAGTAACAACTTATCTGCAGTGATTTCCAAAGCGAGAGTAACCTGAGCTGTTGTAAGGAAGCCTCCATCGCGTGTAATCTTTAGATTGAAGAGCATTTTGTTTTCGTTTCCCACACAAATAGGAAGCTCAATCGCTTCTTGATGATCTTTTGTAGGCATCAAATCATCAATCACAACCGTATCACATGGTATAGTTGTACCAGCGGGAATCAGAACTTTATTTGTAGTGTCCTTCGTGATTACAAAGATAGGTTCGCTTGTGATAGGTTGAATAATACATTTGTTCATACCATTCATAAGAAGCGAATGAATAGCTGCACCCTTAGAAACATGAGTTTGAAGATCCTGAGGAACGAGGATTTCAGAATCATCGAAATGTTTCTTCAACGCTTCCTGTATAAAAGGATTTTGAGCACTTCCACCAATTAGCAATACGTAGTCAATCTCTGATCTGCGTACGTTTGCTTTTTTGATGGCGCTTTCAATAGGCATGAAGATATTGTTATACTCTTCCTGCCCTTTTATAGATGTCGGTATGCGTGAAGATTTCATGAATACAGACATTACCTCGACCAATTCTTTTGTAGAGAGGAAGAACTCGGTTTGAGTGAGAAGTCCTTTCTTCGTTTGTACAGAAACAGGAATTGAGATGGATTCTTTATCAGAACTTGATTTGATGTAGTTTGGGATTTCCAGCTTATACATTTGATTGGAAATCTTCTTGCACAAAAGAATCTTCAAACGCTCCGAAACCTTATAAAGCTGCGTAGCAATATATTGACGTTCTTTTGTTCTGAAGTCATCCTCAGAAACATTGTTTGCTTCAAAGAAGCGTGGCAATATATACTTGAAGGTGATATAACGGTCTACGTCATCTCCGCCAAGCTTCGTGAATTTTGATATCGCTACGTTCTTTGAATATAAGCCATTTGCTGATTTTCCTATTTCAAGAATAGAAATATCGCAAGTACCTCCACCAAAATCAAAGACAAGAACTTTGGAATTATAATGTGGGGAAATAAGCAAAGGTTTTTCTGATTCTTCGCAGTCTTGAATATAGCTTATGAATGCGGCATTTGGCTCATCAATAAGCGATTGCTTAGAAATATTCATGCCGTTAGATTCCAATGCTTCCATAAGCTCCTTACGCTGATTTGCCTCAAAAGATGCAGGAATACTTACGGCATAAATTATATTGTCAGACAAACTATTGTCTTGACAATACTTCTTTATCAGCATATTCAAGTACATAAAGAATACTCTGACGCAGTCCTTGGGATTCCGAATTTTGACACCTTCCATCCCTCCAACTTCGCTGTTGTAGTACTTCGCGCCGAGGTCTTCTCCGATTTCCATCTTAAAAGAGAACCATATATTCTTACCCTTAGTAAGAGTATATTTGAGGTTAGAAGCACCCTCGCCAACGAGCAATCTTCCATTATACCAAGCGATAACACTTGGAAGTTTTTCGCTTTGGTAAATGGTGCCATCTTCCAAAATTTGCGTCAATTTTATTGGCAGTGTTTTGATTTTCTCATCTCCATTCTCTTTTAATGCAATTGATACTACTGTTGTAGAAGTACCGAAGTCAATACCTACATATGTTGCAGGAGTCGATAATTTACAATTGGAATCGGAAGATAACAATGCGTTCAATGATAGTATATTAGAATTTCCCATGTTTCATGTGTATTGAATCTTATTCTCTTCAAACTTATGATCGCAGTTTTGATAGTTTAGCGTGTCTTATGAAATATGGTGTGTACTGTGGAAGGTGTTCTCCTATAAATAAATATTCCACTAGCTATGAAGGCATATAA
Source organism: Bacteroidaceae bacterium (assembly GCA_024401225.1). Lineage (GTDB taxonomy): Bacteria > Bacteroidota > Bacteroidia > Bacteroidales > Bacteroidaceae > Minthosoma. The sequence goes on from JAKSLM010000036.1 coordinate 26,227, forward strand.
CAAAATTATAAAGAGAATATATGTTGGTCGCTGATTTTTTCCAATGGCCCCCAAATTGGATGTTTTTCATTTGTTTTTACATAAGCACAAAAAACGTGGAGCCAGTCCTGTCACTCGTTCCACGTTACTTAGGCCTTCGCATTGCCCTTCCTGTCGAAACGAGCAACGCTGAAAGCCCCACGATGATGTATATAATGCATCATTTACCAATAGGTACAATGCACCTATTGAGTATTAGAATGTATATAAGCATCCCATGAGGCGTTCCCGTTGCTTTGTTTTTGACAGGAAAGTTTGAAGTTGCGAAGTTCAAGTAACGTCAAAACCAAAGCGTACAGTTACGCCTTTTATGTATATGTATCATCCCCCCCTCATGCCCCTATGGGCTTTCAGCTATGGGTATGATGTCGCAAATGTACGATTTCATTTTTATACTACCAAATAATATTATTAAAAAATGTCACTAGTGTCTCTTAATAAATGTTAATTGAATTGAAAATCAAAATGAAGTTGCCTGTCATGGTCTTCTTGAACCTCCATTGCAGCAGGTTTGAGCAGTTCATCGATGTCGTCCTGGACAAGCAAGGAATGTCCAAGGATGCGCATAACCTCCACGATTGGTCTGCCAACTTGATGGTCATGTTCGATGATACCCATGAGACAATATGTGATGATGGCAACATGTATTTGAATGCGGACTGCATTCTCACTTTCACCCCAGAAGGACTTGACCTTGAGGTGCTGCTTGATCCATTTGAAGAACAGTTCAACCTGCCACCTGTATTTATAGAGGAGTGCGATTTCCCTTGCCTTGAGATAGAAGTTATTCGTATAATATGTAAAGGTTCTGCCAAGATCCGGAGCATAGTAGACAATGCGCCTGAGAGCAATTGGATAATTACTTTTGTTCCTCTTCCCTGTGAAGCGAACAGTCTGGTCGCGAAGTACATTATCCTCTCCTTCAAGGAGGTCTTCACCATCCTCAATCTCGTAGTCTGGATGGAACTTTTCTCTGATAATGAAGAAAGCACCAGCCTGTTCAATGGTAAAAAGCCTGGCAAGATCAAAGTACCCACGGTCAAACACGTAGCATGCAAGCCTTTCGTATTCAATCCAATCCATGGCATTAACATCATGGACACTTGCTGTGGTAATTCTATAGAAAACAGGTATCTCTGTAATGATGTCAATCTGCGTATGGACTCTGATGCCAGATTTAGTGCTTCTAAAAGTGGCCCATCGAAATACTGCAAGACAGAGATCAATCGTAGTAGAATCGACGGCATAGAATCTGCCATGAAGCTCAAACTCCTTGGTGATTCTTCTCTTCTGAGCCTGACCGACCATATAGGAGGCAAACTCTTCAAAGATCCGATAATCTCTGAGACTATTGGATTTGGAAATAACACTCCTGTTGGGAGTTGTTGTCCCGAAGCCAAGATGATAGGCACGTTTAGCATGAGCGGTAATGATATCTACAAGTTCGCGAAGACTGGAACAGCCCGAGAGCTGACCGAATATGAGTACACAAAGAAAGTTCCAATGAGTGAAAGCCCAGCCCTTCGTCCGGTCGTCGTATCTGCTGACGATGCGATTGAACTGACGTTTGAAAGGCGAGGTTATCTGTTGAAGCACATAAGTCCCAGAATGCATATTTGTTCCAATTTGAAATTGGATACAAAGGTACGCATTTCAAATGTGGGACATGCTTTTCAGAACCTACTTTATTGTGCATAAGAAAGATAACTATGGTAATTAACAAACTTTAAGAGACACTAGTGAA
>JAKSLM010000037.1 GCA_024401225.1 Bacteroidaceae bacterium
AGGGGACACTTTCAGGATTATTCTTGAGAGTGTCCTTTTTGATTTATTGGAGGAGAAATGTCATAGATGTGTACGATGTTATGGATTCTGGAGCTTATACGCTTTGTAGATCTTCTAGACTCTTATATTTAGACATAATAGAATGGTCTTAGATGTGTAAGATGTTCTAGACTTTCTGGAACTTAAAGGTTTTGTAGATCTTCTAGACTCTTATATTTGGACATAATAGTATGGTCCTAGATGTGTAAGATATTCTAGACTTCTATATTTAGTCGTAACGGAATGTTAAATCATACATTTTTGGATATATATTTGTACTTTATTGTATATATATTTACACATTACTTAATATAATAAAACATGATGAAAAAGAGATTATTAAGTTTGTTTGCTGCAACTATTGCTTTGACTGCGGCAGCACAGGTCACTCCTTATGGATGGCGTGGTCCTGAGCATAATGGTTATTATCCTGACAAGGGATTGCTGAAGTCTTGGGGCGAGGCTGGACCACAGCTAATGTTTGAAACTACAGATGCTGGTAAAGGCTATTCTACTCCAACTATTGTTGGTGATAAGATATACCTTACAGGTATGAATGAGGACGAGACAAAGGAGGTGTTCCATTGTTACAATCTGAAGGGCGAGAAGCAGTATACGATTGAATATGGCAACCCATGGAAGCAGTCGTACCCTGAGACTCGTACTACGCCTGCCATTGTAGGCAATCTTGCTTATGTCATAAGTGGTATGGGTGAGATAGTTTGTCTCAATGTCAAGGATGGCAGCATTGTGTGGAAGGTAGATGGAGGTACTACTTACGGACGTAAGACTGGTCCTTGGGGCACAAGCGAATGTCCGTTGGTATATGATAATAAGGTGATTTATACTCCATGCGGAGAGCAGACCACTATGGTAGCTCTGGACCGCGAAACGGGCAAGGAGATATGGAAGACTCGTGCGCTTGGCGATCAGTCGGGTTACGTATCGCCAATTATGATTGAATATAAGGGTAAGCGTCAGATTGTGGGGTCTACATCGAAGAATGCCTTAGGTGTCAATCCTGATAATGGTGAGATTGAGTGGACATTTGACAATTGGGGTGAGCGCTACACAGGTAAGCCTATACGTTGGGGTGACATTACTCCTAACTCGGCTTTGTACAAGGATGGCAAGATTTTCTTCTGTCACGGTTATAATATCAATGGTTTCCAGCTGCAGCTTGCAGACGACCTTAAGAGTGTGACTTGCACTTGGCGCACGGAGACTCTCGATACCCATCATGGTGGTTATGTTCTCGTGAATGGAAAGGTGTATGGTTCTAACTGGATCAATGGTAATGATGGTAACTGGTGTTGCATCGATTGGGAGACAGGCGAGACAAACTATGAGGAGAAGTGGACTGATGGAGCAGGCAAAGGTTCAATTATTGCTGCCGATGAGAAGCTATTTATCTATGATGAGCGTCGTGGATATGTTGGCCTTGTCAATCCGGACCCGACGAAATTTGATGTAGTAAGTAAGTTCAGAGTGGAGAAGGGTAGTGGACCTTACTGGGCTCACATGATGATCAACGACGGCATACTTTATGTGCGTCATGGCGAACTGCTTGCTGCATATAAGATAAAGTAATGTCAGTAAGACAAGGAATGAAGTAATGTCATCAGCCCTACGGCTGGTGGCATTATTTTTGTCCTTTAAGTTTGGAGGAAAAAGAAAGAAGTTGTATATTTGCAACGTCGAACCGTTTTTTGCAATATTATTCTACTCACAGATGTAGGTTTAATATGAGTTGCGAGATGTCTGGTATTTTGTTTTGCAAGTCTTGCAAAATGTTTTTTCTTGTTTAAGCGACGATTGTTAAGTAACTTTGCATCGTCAAAACAAACAAGAAGTATAACATTAAAAAAACACAGGATTATGAAATCTCAGAAAATCTACAATCTCGTTATTCTCGATGCATCAGGTTCTATGACGTCGATCTACCCTCAGGCACTTTCAGGTGTAAATGAAACACTCGCTACTATCCGGATGGCGCAGGAGGAGCATCCAGAAATGCAGCAGTATGTGACGCTTGCTTCGTTCAGCGCGGGTGAGCACTTCCTCAATCGCATCTATTCTGCTTTACCAATTGCAGAAGCTCGCAACATCACACGTGAGGATTATCCGCTTCTTGGTTGCACAGCACTCTATGATGCTATGGGAACCTGCATTGGTGAACTCCAACAGAAGGTAACTCACGATGACCGTATTCTGGTTACTATCATCACGGATGGCTATGAGAATGCTTCACGCACATGGAACGGAAAGCAGATCAAGTCGCTTGTGGAAGAACTCCGACAGATGGGGTGGACATTCACTTACATTGGAGCTGATCAGGATGTGGAGAAGGTGGCAGGAGAGATTGGTGTTCGGAACTCTCTTTATTTCTCTGCCAACGCAGAAGAGACGGATGCCATGTTTGCCAGGGAGCGTAAGAGCCGCAGCAGGTACTATAAGAGGATGTATTGTTCGATGAATGCACCATGTGCGACTATGGCTGAAGAAAACAACTACTTTGCTAATGATGAAGCAGAGACTCCGAAAGCACCCGAGGCAGAGACTCCAAAAGCACCAGGAAAAGCAACATCAAAAGCACCCGAAGCAGAGACATCAAAAGCGCCAAAGCCAAAGACTGGTAGTCTGATGGACAGACTGTTTAGGAAGAAATAATCAACGAAAAACTATACGCCGGCAGGAAAGGTCTTGTCGGCGTACAAACAAAAGATATATGGCAGTAAACGAGATAATATTCAAGGAATTACCATTCCAACCAGATTTTGATCAAGTGTTCTACATCGAGAATGGTTATGATGGAGAAGTGAACGAATTCATATGCAGTCATTATGGGGCTCTGAAATCCAAGTTCAGACAAATCGGCATGGATTTCTATTATCTGCCATTTCTGCTTAGAGAACATGATGTAGAAGCAAAGGTTAGGTACTATGCTCCTTATCTTTCTACTAAACTGCTTGCTCATAGAGTGCAGAGCAACGCCTTCGTTCCATACATTTCAGATGCAGAGGTAAGAGCAAATCTGAGACCTTCCTTCATCTTTGGGGGAAGGAAGGATGACAATTGTGGAGACGTAAGATTCCTGATTGTTGCTTGTGATAATCTGATCAATGGTAATGCGAAAAGTATTGACCAGCTGATGCGTCTTGTATTATCAACAAGGGACGCATTTTATGAAAAAGAGCGGGAAAGATGTATTCAGGAGGCACGCATGTGTGAGCCTGAAATGCACTCTATCTGTCATGAGGCAGAGGACATCATGGCATGTGAAATTCCAATGCCATGCTCGTCGGCAGCACTTGATTTTGGTGCCGTTCCTGTACCAAAAAGCCGTGCAATTGAAGAACGTGAATCCCGTAAGGAAGGAAAACCAACGCGCAAGCCAAAAGATCTGATCCACCGTATTTTCTATCATTCTGATACGAATGAGAAAACCAATTATGATGAATGTAATTATATAGGTGTACAACAACCGACACAAGATGAACTTGAAGAGAAACAGAGTCTTATCGAAACGACCAAGGTTCTTCGTGAGTTAAGGATGACAGTTCAAAAACTACGCCTTGAAGGTGTTTCGTTGATGGCCATCCATGAGTTTATCGATAAGCAAGAACCATTGTCTCGAATGACTATTACACCCGACTATCGCATCTTCCTTCCCGACTACAACGATATGGAGATAGAGATGGGTGCTCTTCCAAAAGCCATCTATTTCTTGTATCTACGTTATCCGGATGGCATCATTTATAAGCACATGCCTGATTATTTCAGCGAATTGCTCAATATCTACAAGCAACTTCGCCCAAATACGGATGAGGCTAGGCTCAACCTTACCATTACAAAGGTGGTTAATCCATTGGGTAATGCATTGAATGAGAATATAGCGCGTATCAGAAAAGCGTTTGTAGAGAAGTTCGATGAACATCTGGCCAACAACTACATCATCACGGGTGAAAGAGGGTTGCAGTATTCCATTCCTCTCGATCGTGACCTTATAACTTGGGAGGAATAAGTCAAATATAACAAAGTCATTTGTACCCCATTAAAATCGGGACACTAATGATTGTCATTCATCCTCTCTATATTCCAGAATATCCCCAGGTTGGCAGTCAAGGGCTTTGCAGATAGCTTCCAAGGTGGAGAAACGAATAGCTTTTGCCTTGCCCGTTTTAAGGACAGAGAGGTTGGCTGGGGTGATGCCAATTATCTCCGCTAGTTCTTGTGATGGCATTTTGCGCTTTGCCATCATCACATCTACGTTTACAATGATGCTCATGATTCAATAATTTTTATATGGTCAGGTCTTGCTCTTCCTTCATTTCCTTGCTCTTCAGGATGATTCTTGATAGAGCCATCATAATCAGAGCGATGGCCATGAGCATAGGGGTCGGTCTGCCAACAAAATGTATATCGTAATAAGCCATTGCGACTTCCGAGATGGCATCGGTGAAATGTGAAAGGAATGCCTCAAGAAAATATACACACATTAATATCAGTCCTGACCAGTCGAAGCATTTGGACATAGCCTCTGTGAACATTGTGCCCTTTTTGATTTTACGATTAAAGACGATGACAACAATCGTGATCCATCCATACAATAGTCCTTCCAATACTGTAGGTATTCTGGAGCAGAATATCTGTGTCTTTATCTTGCTTGCTTCGCTCTCGGGGATGTATAATCTCACTTTCTGCATCTCTACTTTGACAGGCTGCCTCAACATGCCTTTCTCGGCTTTTGATAGCAGAATTGGGTTGTCGGGAGTATGAATAGGAGTGACATTTACGAGGACTTCTACAGTTGGCTCACCATTGTTCGCCCACTTTTCCTCTTTGCAATCTTCTGCACATTCTGTTCTCTGAAAGTCATTGCTTTGTTCGAAGTACATTACATCGTTTATGCTATGTATGAATGTAGTTTCCCTATTGGTCCTGAGGTATCTTAAACCTGCAAAAATTATTCCAAATACAATTACAGAAAAGATAATTGGATAGATGTTTTTAATATGTTTCTTCATAATTAGTAAATATTTATTGATAAACGATAATTAATTTCGGCGCAAAGGTAAACACTTTTTTTATTCCTGCAAGAAAAATGAAGAAAAAATTATCGAATAACAGTAATTTCTTTATGATTAAGGCCAAGGGATAGGTCAATGATCCACTCGAAAGTAAGCAATCTTTGTTCTCATCAACGCGTCCAATTGCCTTGTAGAGGAGCATGCAAGACTGGGTAAGCAATGGCTGAGCGTTACGTTATAATTTTTTTTTGTTTTCTCAAATAAGCCTACGTCAAATATTCTATTTGTTTTATTGCGCAAAGCGCCAACTAAGAAAACCAAAGAAAACACAGAAAACAAAGAAAGCAGATACGATTCGGCAAGTTATGGAACTAGCGAAACTCTTGTATTGCGATGACTATTCGTGGTGTGCAAGGAAATGGCGAACTCCTTGCAAGGAATCGACGAAGTCCTTGCAAGGAAACGACAAACTCCTTGCAAGGAGTTGATGATGTCCTTGCAAGGAGTTGATAGGGTTGTTATAGGGCTGTGCTTACTTTGCTGTAAACTTGCTGATGAGGGCCATGATCTCTTCCTTTGTGTCAGGAAGGCCGTTCTTCTGGAAGAATTCGACGAGTTCGCCAGCCTTTGAGAGGTCTACGTTCTTGAGGATGTTGGCAATCTGTGGGTTGTCCTTGCCGAGCACGCCTTCAAGCATGGTGATGAGCGACTGCTTTGAGAGTTCGGTAGTGGCTGTCTTGCCAAGTGCCGATGTGATGGTGTCTAAAAGTCCCATAGTGTTTTGTTTGTTTTTAGGGTGAAAATATGTTTGAATTAGTTTGATGTTGCAAAGATAGTGAAAATGTTTGATAATGGGGAGGCTAAGTGTTAGTAAAAATGCTATTATTTGCCCATTTTGGATGAAAAAACATTTTTTTTACTATGCTTATGATGCCTTTTTGCCGCATATTGTTGTTATTTCAAAAAAAAATAGCGTAATTTGTAGCAAATTATATAATAACTCAATAAATAATCGTAAGTATGGAAAACAAAATTCAGGAACTCGCTGAGAAACTTCTTAAGGAAGGCGTAGAGCGCGGTCAGTCGGAGGCAGAGAAGATTATTGCAGAGGCTCAGCAGAAGGCTGATGCTATCATTGCTGCTGCCAAGGCTGAGGCTGAGGAGATCAATGCCAAGGCCAAGAAGGATGCTCAGGCTCTCGGTGAGAACACTAAGTCGGAGATCAAGATGTATGCAGACCAGGCTCTCAATGCATTGAAGAGCGAGGTGGCTAATGCGGTAGGTGACAAGGTTGTCAAGGCTGCATCGGCTGGCTTGGTAGGCGACAAGGACTTCATGAATCAGTTTATGCTTAAGCTCGCCGAGAAGTGGGGCGCTCAAGAGGATATCGTGATCAGCGCTGCTGATGCCGAGGGCCTCAAGGCTGCATTTGCCAAGGATGCAAAGGAGCTGCTTGACAAGGGCGTGAAGATTGAGCAGGTGAACGGACAGAAGACTGCCTTCACGGTGCAGCCTGCTGATGGTTCGTACAAGGTGAATTTCGGCGAGGCTGAGTTTACGGAATATTTCAAGAATTTCCTCCGTCCACAGTTGATCGACATGATATTTTAAGTTGTAGTTGGAAGACTGACTATTCAACTTTTATCTTTTAACTTCTAACTTAAGACGATGGGAAATTACTATTGCATGATGGCGGGTCTGCCAGATATCACGCTCGACTCGAAGGTCGAGATTGGCATTCCTGACCTGAGGGAGGAGATAGAGGCCAACTTTTCCGAAAGGGACATGAAGCTCATCTTCTATTTCTTCCTGGAGAACGACTGCAAGAATCTTGTGAAGCTCCTGAAGAATCCGGAGGCTGAGATCGACCCGGATGCCAACTTCTCGCTGGAGCAGCAGCAGGATTTGATAACGTCGGCGCGCGAGATCAACTTCAACGTGCACCGTTATCCTGCCTTCATGTCTATATTTGCCCGCAACTACATATATAATAATAAGGATGTCGAGGGGTACTACCCTGAGGATGAGATGCAGTTGGCATTTTACGAGTACGCTATGAAGTGCCCGAACAAGATGATCAGCAACTGGTACAAGCTCAACCTCAACATCAACAACATTCTCACGGCTATGATAGCCCGCAAGAATGGTTGGGATGTGGCAGACTTCATTAAGGGCGACAATGAGGTGACGGAGATGATCCGTACTTACACTTCGAAGGATTTCGACCTCGGCTACGAGATCGACTACATGAAGGAACTGACACAGATTGTGGACTGCGAGGATCCGGTGGAGAAGGAGAAGAAGATCGATGCCTTCAAGTGGATATGGCTTGAGGAACAGACGTTCTTCGACGTATTCTCGGTCGAGGCTGTGTTTGCCTATCTCTGCAAGCTCAACATGCTGAAGCGATGGGAAAAGCTCGACGTGGAGCAGGGTCAGGCTACATTCCGCCAGATCATCGAGGACCTCAGAGGCGAAGCCAAGGTTCCGGAAGAATTTACAATTTACATGAAATAATAAAATCAAAGATAATGACAAAAGGTATTGTACAGGGCGTAATTGCCAACATGGTGACCATCACCGTCGACGGCCCAGTGGCTCAGGGTGAGATATGCTTCATCGAGACTGGCGGCGACCGACTCATGTCGGAGGTCATCAAGGTGGTAGGCAATGATGCTTACGTTCAGGTGTTTGAATCGACACGTGGACTCAAGGTTGGTGCTCCTGTTGAATTTACAGGACACATGCTCGAGATTCAGCTCGGCCCAGGTATGCTCTCCAAGAACTACGACGGACTGCAGAACGACCTCGACAAGATGGAAGGCGTATTCCTCAAGCGAGGCCAGTACACAGAACCACTCGACAACGATCGTCTGTGGGACTTCACCCCTATAGCCAAGGAAGGCGACGAGGTGGAAGGTTCGGCATGGCTCGGCGAGGTAATTGAGAACTCGCAGAAGCTTAAGATCATGGCTCCATTCCAGATGATGGGCAAGGCTAAGGTGAAGTCGATCGCCAAGGCTGGTCAGTACAAGGTGCACGACACGGTGGCTGTGCTCGTTAAGGAGGACGGCACCGAGATCAAGGTCGACATGGTGCAGCATTGGCCTGTGAAGTTTGCCATGACCAACTACAAGCAGAAGCCACGTCCATTCAAGCTCCTTGAGACAGGTGTACGTACTATCGATACGTTCAACCCTATCGTAGAGGGTGGTACAGGATTCATCCCTGGCCCATTCGGTACTGGTAAGACTGTGCTCCAGCATGCTATCTCGAAGCAGGCTGAGGCCGACATCGTGATCATCGCTGCCTGTGGTGAGCGTGCCAACGAGGTTGTGGAAATCTTCACCGAGTTCCCAGAGCTCGACGACCCACACACAGGCCGCAAGCTGATGGAGCGTACAATCATCATCGCCAACACTTCCAACATGCCTGTTGCTGCCCGCGAGGCTTCGGTATATACAGCCATGACCATGGCCGAGTACTACCGCTCGATGGGTCTGCGCGTGCTCCTCATGGCCGACTCTACTTCACGTTGGGCTCAGGCTCTCCGCGAGATGTCGAACCGTATGGAGGAACTGCCTGGACCTGATGCGTTCCCAATGGACCTCGGAGCCCTCATCTCCAACTTCTACGGACGTGCAGGCTACGTATACCTCAACAACGGCGAGGTGGGTTCAATCACATTCATCGGTACCGTATCGCCTGCCGGTGGTAACCTCAAGGAGCCTGTGACCGAGAACACCAAGAAGGTGGCTCGATGCTTCTACGGACTCGAGCAGGATCGCGCCGACAAGAAGCGCTACCCAGCCGTCAATCCTATAGACTCATACTCGAAGTATCTCGAATACCCAGAGTTTGCAGAATACATCTCGAAGAAGATCAACGACAAGTGGATTCCAAAGGTACTTGCCCTCAAGACCCGTATGCAGCGTGGTAAGGAGATTGCCGAGCAGATCAACATCCTCGGTGATGATGGTGTACCAGTTGACTACCACGTAGTGTTCTGGAAGTCGGAGATCATCGACTTCGTCATCCTCCAGCAGGATGCCTTCGATGAGATTGATGCCGTAACAAGCCTCGAGCGCCAGGAGGAGATCCTCAACCTCGTGACCGACATCTGCGAGAAGGACTTCGAGTTTGACGACTTCCTCCAGTGTGTCGACTACTTCCGCAAGCTCATCAACCTCTGCAAGCAGATGAACTACTCTGCCTACAAGAGCGAGAACTATAACTCATTCGTTTCACAAATCCGCGAGATGCTCGCAACTAAATAATTATGGCTACAGCTTTTCAAAAAGTATATACTAAGATTGGACAGATTACAAAGGCCACCGTATCGTTGAAGGCAAAAGGCGTAGGTTATGACGAGCTCGCTACCATCAACGGCAAGCTGGCTCAGGTGGTAAAGATTGCCGGCGACGACGTTACGCTTCAGGTATTCGAAGGCACAGGCGGTATCCCAACCAACGCTGAGGTCGTATTCCTTGGCAAGGCTCCATCGCTCAAGGTGGGCGACCAGCTCGCAGGCCGATTCTTCAACGCCTATGGTAACCCTATCGATGGCGGACCAGAGATAGAGGGCAAGGAAGTGCAGATTGGCGGTCCTTCCGTCAACCCTGTGCGCCGTAAGCAGCCATCTGAACTCATCGCTACAGGTATTGCCGGCATCGACCTCAACAATACCCTCGTGTCAGGTCAGAAGATCCCATTCTTTGCCGACCCTGACCAGCCATTCAATGAGGTAATGGCCATGGTAGCCCTTCGTGCCAAGGTAGACAAGATCATCCTCGGCGGTATGGGTATGACCAACGATGACTACTACTTCTTCAAGAACACATTCTCAAATGCAGGTGCGCTCGACCGCATCATCGCATTCATGAATACTACCGAGGACCCAGCCGTAGAGCGACTCCTCGTGCCTGACATGGCGCTTACCGCAGCCGAATACTTCGCTGTGGAGAAGCACGAGCAGGTACTGGTGCTCCTCACCGATATGACCTCGTATGCCGACTCCCTCTCGATCGTCAGCAACCGTATGGACCAGATCCCATCGAAGGACTCTATGCCAGGTTCGCTCTATTCCGACCTCGCAAAGATCTACGAGAAGGCTGTACAGTTCCCAGAGAACGTGGGTGGAGGTTCGATCACCATCATCGCCGTTACTACACTCTCGGGTGGCGACATTACTCATGCCGTACCTGACAACACAGGTTACATCACCGAGGGTCAGCTCTTCCTCCGTCGCGACTCCGACATCGGTAAGGTCATCGTCGACCCATTCCGTTCGCTCTCACGACTCAAGCAGCTCGTATCGGGTAAGAAGACACGTAAGGACCACAGCCAGGTGATGAATGCTGCCATCCGTCTCTACTCCGATGCTGCCAATGCGAAGACAAAGCTCGAGAACGGTTTCGACCTCACCGACTACGACAACCGCTGTCTCGACTTCGCAAAGGACTATGCAAGCAAGCTTCTTGCCATCGACGTCAACCTCGACACCACCGAGATGCTCGACGTGACATGGTCGCTCTTCCGCAAGTACTTCAAGCTTGAGGAGGTCAACATTAAGAAGGAGTTCACAGATATTTACTGGAAATAGTAAGTCTGGAACCTCTGGAATGTCTAGAATATCTAGAACCTCTGGAAGGTCTGGAAAGTCTGGAAAAACCAGAAGGTCTGGAATAACTATAACAAGACAATGGCAATAAAGTTTCAATATAACAAAACGTCGCTTCAGCAACTCGAGAAGAACCTGAAGATGCGTAAGCGCACCTTACCTATTATTAAGAGTAAGGAGACTGCGCTGCGCCTTGAGGTGAAGAAGTGCAAGGAAGAGGCGGAGGCATTGGAACAGAAACTGCAGAGCCAGATAGGCGGCTACGAGTCGATGTATGCCCTTTGGGGCGAGTTCGACACGTCGCTCGTCAGTCTCAAGGACGTTCAGATGGACGTGAAGAAGATAGCAGGCGTACGAGTGCCTGTGCTTCACAACATCGAACTGGAGACGAAGAAGTTTGGCCTCTTCTCTGCTCCAAAATGGTACTTCGACGGTATCAACCTCCTCCAGGGACTTGCAAAGACTGCCGTAGAGCGAGAGTTCGTGCTCGCCAAGCTCAGTCTTCTCGACCATGCACGCAAGAAGACCACTCAGAAGGTCAACCTCTTCGAGAAGGTCCAGATACCTGGATTCCAGGAGGCTGTGCGTAAGATCAAGCGATTCATGGAGGACGAGGAGAACCTCTCCAAGTCTTCACAGAAGATTCTGAAGTCACTTCAGGAAGCCAGAGCCCGCAAGGAGGCTGAGCTTGCTGCAGGCGACTCGGATGAAGGAAAGGAGGAAGCCGTATGATTCAGAAAATGAAGAAATACACCTTCTTGGTGTTCCACAAGGAGTACGACGCTTTTCTTGAACAGCTGCGCGACCTTGGGGTAGTGCACATCTCGGAGGACGAGAACAGCATACAGAACGACCCTGAGATACAGCAGTACATGGCTCGCAAGAGCGAGATATGCCGACTGCTCGACCTCAAGGCTCCCGATGCCCTCATAGCTGAGAAGGCTCAGGTCAGCAAGCAGCTGGAGGACATAGAGAAGCAGATCAACGAGGTTGACATCTGGGGCGACTTCTCCACATCTGCAATCGACCGCCTTTCGGAGGCAGGCTACAAGATGCGCTACTTCATCTGTCCTCGCAAGAAGTTCGAGGATGATTGGGGCGTAGTGATAGCCGAAAAGTCGGGCAACCTGTACTTCGCCACCATCAGCGGCGCAGCAGTCGATCCTATCGAGTTTGACTCCAATATAGTAAAGGAAGTAGCTGTAAAGACTTCACGCTCAGAGCTCAATGCTGAGGCTGATAAGCTTAAGGCTCAGCTTGATGACATCAGGCAGCGCACAGACGAATGGGCACAGGCCGAGCTGCCAAAGCTCGAGGCTGAACTCGAAGAACTTGAGCATAGCCTTGACTGGCGACGCGTAAAGATCTCGTCCGAGCCTGCAGCCTACGGAGCTGTTCGCGTGGCCATCGGTTACTGTCCGGTGGAGAACTGCGACAACCTCAACTCAATGCTCGAGGCACAGCACATCTGCTATCAGGCAGTCGATCCTGTACCGGGCGATGACGCCCCAGCAAAGATGGTCAACGGACGCTTTGCGAAGCTCTTTGAGTCGCTCACAGGCATGTACGGCTGGCCTACCTACGGCGAGTTCGACCCTACACCGCTTCTTGCACCATTCTTCCTCCTCTTCTTCGCCATGTGTATGGGCGATGGAGGCTATGGTATCGTACTCATGATATTCGGATGGCTGCTCACTAAGGGCAAGGTGCAGGTGGATATGTTCAAGGGCATGGGCCCTATCATCACCGTGCTTGGTGCCGGAACCTTCGTGGTGGGCATGCTGCTTGGCACCTTCTTCGGAATCCCTCTCTACGAGCAGAGCTGGGTGCCTGAGGCAGTTAAGCCATTCATCATTCAGGGCAAGTACATGAACTTCGACATCCAGATGCTTCTCGCCATCGGAGTCGGTGTGTTCCACATCTGCTTCGCCATGATAGTGAAGTGCCTCTGCTACACTATGCGCTTCGGATGGAAGAATACCATCAGCGAGTGGTCGTGGACCCTCCTCATCGTGGGAACGGTCATCACCATGAGCGTTGCTATGCTCCTCTCGCTCGATACTCAGATCGTGACTTACATCATGATAGGCATCGGAGTGATATCGGCACTCGGTATCTACATCTTCAACAAGCCTGGACGCAATCCGCTTGTCAACATCGGTATGGGTCTGCTCGACACTTACAACATGGCTTCGGGACTCCTGGGCGACGTGCTCTCGTACCTCCGTCTCTATGCCTTGGGACTTGCAGGTGGTGCACTCGGTAAAACATTCAACGACCTTGCGTGCCAGGTGCTTGGCGATGGTCCATCGTGGACCTGGACGGTAGCCTTGCCGGGATTCGTGCTCATCATCCTGCTCGGTCATGTGCTCAACATCCTCATGTCGTGCCTCGGTGCGTTCGTTCACCCATTGCGTCTCACATTCGTTGAGTACTTCAAGAACTCGGGCTACGAGGGCAAGGGTGTGTTGTACAAACCATTTAAGAAATAAATAATTACAAATCAAATAACAAAAAAACTAAAACATTATGGATTTTAATTCAATTCTCGGATTTTTGGGCTGGGGTTTGATGCTCGGTCTCGCTTGTGTAGGTTCTTCTTACGGAACAACTATTGCAGCTAATGCAGCAGAAGGTGCTCTCAAGAAAAATCCTTCAAAGGGCTCTGACTACCTCATCCTCGCAGGTATGCCTGCTACACAGGGTCTCTACGGCTTCCTTGCTTTCCTTCTTTGGATGGGTAAGGACTTCGCAGCTGATGGTAAGAAGCTCTTCGCTATCGGTCTCGTAGTAGGTATCGTATGTATGTTCTCTGCTATCCGTCAGGGCAAGGTATGTGCCAACGGTATCAGCAGCATCGGTGCTGGTCACGATGTTCGTACTCAGACCATGATCTATGCCGCTCTTCCTGAGTTCTATGCTATCTTGGCATTGATTGCTACATTCTTCGTATAATTTCCCAATTTACGATAACATCAACGAGGGTTGTGCCTAACGTGGCGCAACCCTTTTGCTTTTTAATAGGGAAAAATTAAATGTTAAAGGTGAAAAGCCAAAAGTTGAGCATGCGAAACATGTATTATCCTTATTTTGAGCCTAATTGATAGTTTTTCGCTTATTGTTGTCCTTATTTTACGAAAAAATCAGTACCTTTGTCACCTCTAAAGTAAAACTTTAGACTTTTCAACACAAAATAACGGAAACAGATGAACCTCATACAACTCCTTAAGAAGATTGCTCCCTACGTCCGCCCATACAAATGGCTGGTCGTGGCTACGCTTGTGCTCACCCTTTTCGGTTCGCTCATAGCTCAGGTCAATGCTGTGGTGCTCGATAAGACGGTTGATGCCATCAATGCCCTCGTGGTGCCTCAGGGCTTTGCACACACATTGCTCGGAGGCGGCAGCTTCGACTGGTCGAAGGCAGCCAACATCCTTACCATCATCACCCTCGTGCTGCTGGGCAAGGAGATACTCTCGGCCCTCATCCGCTATGCGCAGAACTACTACGGCGAAAGGATGCGCATCCTGGTGAGCAAGGACCTCTCGCAGGCAGTTGTGGATCGCGTGCTGTCGTACCGCATGGCGTTCTTCTCTCGCAGCGGCAACGAGACCGGCAAGCTTCAGGCTCGCATCGACCAGGGCGTAGGCTCGCTCTCCACCACCGTGCAGAGCCTCTTCATCGATCTCCTTCCGCTCTTCACCTCAGCCTTTCTTGCATTGGTACTGATGTTTGTGGCCAATGTGTATGTGGGCCTTACAGCCATGTTCATCGTGCCTATCTACATCTGGATCACCATAGCTCAGGCCAAGCGCCTCAAGGGCTGGCGCCAGAATATGCGCAATTTCCGCGAACTGAAGTCCAACGGCATCGTGAGCATCATCGAGAGCATCAACGTCATCAAGTCGTTCAACCGCGAACAGATCGAGAGCGGCAAGCAATGGGACATC
This sequence comes from Bacteroidaceae bacterium, assembly GCA_024401225.1. Taxonomy (GTDB): domain Bacteria; phylum Bacteroidota; class Bacteroidia; order Bacteroidales; family Bacteroidaceae; genus Minthosoma. The sequence goes on from JAKSLM010000037.1 coordinate 14,640, forward strand.
CAGACACAGTTTACCGACAATCAGATGCTCGTCCGCAAGACCAGCTTCTACTTCGATGGCGTCAAGAGCTTCGTGCAGCAGGTGGGCACGGTGCTCATCATCATCCTTACCGCCTACCTCGTGCTCATCCAGTATCCAGGCATGACCATCGGTAAGATCATGTACCACGTCATGCTCTTCTCCAATGTTACCGCGCCTATCACCCAGCTTCAGCGCATCTTCGACTCGCTCAATGATGCCTTGATCTATGCCGAGGGATTCTTCGATATCCTTGAGGCCGACGCCGAGGTGGAGCAGTCGGGCAAGTATCGCCCTGAGACGGTAAGAGGCGAATTTGAAATTGAGGGCGTGGACTTCACCTATCCTAACGGCACCAAGGCACTCCACAACATCAGTATGCACATAGGCAGCGGACACATCACCGCCTTTGTGGGCCTGTCGGGTGCAGGCAAGTCGACCATCGTCAATCTGCTCGATAAGTTCTTCGAACCTGATTGTGGCTCGATCAAGCTCGATGGAGTGGAACTTCGCGATTGGGACACGCAGTTCCTACGCGACAACATCGGACTCGTGCTGCAGAAGAATCACATCTTTGCCGGAACCATTGAGGAAAACATACGCTACGGCAAGCCGGATGCCACCATGGACGAGGTCATCGAGGCAGCCAAGAAGGCAAGCATCTACGACCAGATCATGAAGCAGCCTGATGGATTCCAGTCGAAGGCTACAGCCCTTTCGGGCGGACAGCAGCAGCGCATAGCCATCGCTCGTATGTTCCTGAAGAATCCGCCTATCATCTTCCTCGACGAACCTACAGCCTCGCTCGATGCCGTGGCAACCGAACAGATCAAGGCATCGATCGATGCCATCAAGAAGGACCGCACCGTCATCATCATCAGCCATAGCATCTCGCAGATCATCGACAGCGATATGGTCTATGCGTTGAAGGACGGTAGGGTAGAGCAGTCGGGCGAACCTGACGACCTCTACCGCAAGGGAGGCGTGTACAAGGACATCGTTGATGCCTCGGCTCGCAGTCTGAACATCGACAAACTCGCACACACCATTGGAAGTTAGAAAATATAAATACAAAAATAAATACATGAATCGATCAAGAAACGCAAAATGTCTGCTGATGCTGGCACTTCTCCTCTCTGCAGCTCCTCACATGAGTGCTCAGGATAAGAAGACCGTGCCGATGCAGACCATCGACGCCAAGAAGACTCAGGTCAATGCAGTCCTTCTGCAAGGTGTTGTGACCGACTCCCAGGGCGATCCGCTTCCGGGAGCCCACGTCTCTATCATCCAGACCAAGATGGTAGTGGTGACCGATGCCAAGGGAGCATTCTCGGCATCTTTGCCACGCATGGGGACGGTAAACATTGAGGTCAGCTTCGTGGGTATGAAGACCTTCAAGAAGCGCATCGATACCTCAAAGAACAATATAGGCATGAAGATAGTCCTTGAGGACGAGAACACGCTTGCTGATGCAGTCGTTACCGGACTCTTCGACTACAACTCCAAGACCTTCACCGGTTCGGCAGTCAACTATTCGGCCGACGATCTCAAGCTTGTGGGCAACGCTAATGTGCTGAAGTCCATTCAGGCGCTCGACCCTTCGTTTGTGGTCAATGTGAACGACATCAACGGTTCCAACCCTAACCACCTTCAGGACATCTCCATCCGTGGTAATGCCTCGTTCGGTGGCTTGCAGGGTGAGTACAGCGGCAATCCTAATGCTCCGCTCTTCATCCTCGATGGTTTTGAGTCGTCGCAGCAGCAGATCTTCGACCTCGATATCAACCGCATCAAGTCCGTCACCATCCTGAAGGACGGTGCTGCAAAGGCCATCTACGGATCGAAGGCAGCCAACGGAGTCATCGTAGTGGAGACCATCCTACCTGAATCGGGACGCCTCCGCATCACCTATACCGGCAACCTCAACATCGAGGCGCCGGACCTCTCGAGCTATAACCTCTGTAATGCAGCCGAGAAGCTTGAGGTCGAACGCCTCTCGGGCCGCTACTCATCCGGCTCGCCTTACTTCCAGTCGCTGCTTGAGGAGCAGTACAACGACATCGCAGCCAACGTAGCCCGTGGCGTCGATACCTACTGGCTCTCGCAGCCTCTCCGCACAGGCGTCGGACAGAAGCATTCAGCCCATCTTGAGGGAGGAACAGACGAGATGCGCTACTCGGCCAGCATCATGTACAACGATATCGCCGGAGTCATGAAGCAGTCGGGCCGAAGCACCATCCAGGGAAATGTCAACCTCTCTTACCGCTACAAGCAATGGATGTTCCGCAACTCGCTCTCCGTTACCGGCAACAAGGCCGACGATAGCCCTTACGGCACCTTCGGCGACTACGTTTCGGTCAATCCTTACTTCACCCCGGTCGATGAGTCGGGCAATGTGGTCAAGGTGCTCGGCATGTACACACCGCCTGGCGTGAACGGAAGCGCTACCATCTACTACAATCCGCTTTACAATGCTCAGATAGGTACGAAGAATTTCTCCAAGTACACCGAAGTGGTGGAGAACTTCTACCTCGAGTATCGTCCTATCGAAGCCCTCTGCTTCACAGCGCGTCTCGGCTATACGCATCAGACCAACAAGCGTGAGGACTTCTATCCTGGCGATCACACCCGATTCTACAACTGGACCGGCGACCGCTACTTCCTGCGAGGCAGCTATGCCATCACAAACGGCGAGACCAACAACATCAATATCGACGTCACAGGTCGCTACACAAAGGAGTGGAACAAGCACCTCCTCCTTGCCAACCTCGCCTATTCGCTTCAGGATTCGAGCGGCGACTCGGAAGGCATGACAGCATGGGGATTCCTCAACAATCATGTCGACTTCATCACCTTTGCCAAGCAGTATGCCGAAGGCGGCAAGCCATCGGGATCGGAGAGCAAGACGCGCAGCCTCGGTATCACAAGTGCCATCAACTACTCGTACGATGAGCGCTACCTCTTCGATGCCAGCCTCCGCTTCAACGGCTCGTCTGTGTTCGGAAGCGACAACCGCTGGGGTACCTTCTGGAGTGTGGGTACCGGATGGAACCTCTACAAGGAGAAGTTCATGGTCGATGCATCATGGCTCGACCTTTGCAAGCTGCGTGTCACATATGGCTTGACTGGTAACCAGAACTTCTCGCCTTATCAGGCACGTGCTACCTACAAGTTCTACGACTCCATCATCTACGACAACATATCCGGAGCCTACCTCATGGGCATGCCTAACCGTAAGCTCAAGTGGCAGCAGACGGGCGACTTCAACGTGGGTGTGGACCTCGGCATAGCAAAGAAGCTCAACGTGCGCTTCGACTACTACGACAGCCGTACTCGCGATGCCCTCATCGCCATGTCCATCCCAACGTCCACCGGTTTCACAAGCTACATGGAGAACCTTGGCAACATCCAGAACCGTGGTGTGGAGGCAACGCTCAACTACCGCTTCTGGCATAAGGGCCAGTCGTACATGACGCTCAACGGAAGCTTGGCACACAATGTGAACAAGATTACGAAGATCAGCGATGCCCTCAGCACCTTCAACCGCGAACAGGATGCGCAGAACACCACTTCGCCTATCATCCGCTACGAGGAGGGACAGTCCATGAGCGCCATCTGGGCTGTGCGTTCGCTCGGCATCGATCCAGCTACAGGTCGTGAGATGTTTGTCAAGAAGGACGGCACCACAACCTACACCTACACTACCGACGACTACATCATAGCCGGCGACTCCAACCCTAAGCTCCACGGCACCTTCGGCTTCAACGGCGAGGTGCGCGGCATAGGTCTCAGCGTGCTCTTCAGCTACCAGCTTGGTGCCGACTATTACAACCAGACACTCGTGGACCGCATCGAGAATGTCAACGTGGCAAACAATGTGGACCGCCGCGTGTTCAGCGATACGTGGAACAGCATTGGCGACATCGCTCTCTACAAGCACATCTCCAGCACACCTTCCACCACCTATGCATCTACACGATTCGTGCAGCGCAACAACTCGCTCAACTTCACCAGTCTCACAGCCTACTACGACTTCAAGAACGATGCATGGCTTCGCCGCTCGTTCATGGAGCGCCTGCGCCTCACATTCTACATCAACGATCTCTTCCACCTCTCTACCGTTCGTACCGAGCGCGGACTCAGCTACCCATACGCCCGTTCGTTCTCATTGTCGGTTACAGCGACGTTTTAGTGGGGGAGAGGTTAAAGGTTAGAGGTTATAGGTTAAAGGTTAAAGTTTAGACGATTAATCGATTAATCGATAAGTCGATTAAGAAGACGTCTAAACGTCTAAACGATTAAACGATTAAAAAAAAGTAATAAAGTGAAAAAGACAACCAACATATTCATTGCGACTATACTGTCGGGGGCATCGCTGCTTGCATCGTGCAACGAGTGGCTCAACGTGCAGCCAAGTTCGCAGATTGAGGACACAGAGCTCTTCAACACCGAGAGCGGATTCAAGGAGGCCTTGGCAGGTGTCTACTCATCGATGGTGAGCAGCAAGACCTACACCAAGGAGATGACCTATGGATTCATGGGCATCCTTGCGCAGGAGTGGGACTACTACTACTCGTCGCAGTATCAGGATGCAGCAGTTTACAAGTACGATGCCAGCTATCCTACCAACTTCATCAGCGGCATCTGGTCCACCAACTATTCAGGCATAGCCAATGTCAACAACCTCCTGGCACACATCGATGACAATCCACGCCTCTTCTCGCGCGACAATCACGATGTGATCAAGGGTGAGGCACTTGCACTTCGTGCCTTCCTCCACTTCGACCTTCTGCGCTGCTTCGGCGTCAGCTTTGCTGTCAATCCCGATCAGCCATCCATCCCTTACAGCACGGGGCTTACATACCGCGTGTTCCCACAGCTCACCGTGCGTGAGGCGGCAGCACAGGTGGAGACCGACCTTGCCGAGGCCGAGAAGCTCCTGCTCGTGTCCGATCCTATCGTGACGGGACGGGCAGTCAATGAGTCGACCGACAATGGCTACCTCATCAACCGCCAGCTCCACCTCAACTACTATGCCGTCAAGGCACTCCAGGCACGAGTGTACATGTGGCAGGGCGAATGGCAGAAGGCGCTTTCTGCGGCTCAGACCGTGATGGAGAGTGGACGCTTCACCTGGAGCACCGTGCACAACATGCAGACAGGCTACGACCGTTGCCTTGCCGACGAGCACCTCTTCGCGCTCAACAACCTTACCATCAAGGCCGATGTCTCCGACCCATCGTTCGATGAGGGTTCAGCCTATGCCTTTGCAGTCACTCGCGATCGCCTTCTCGACTACTTCGACAATGCTACGCAGGACTATCGCTACACCTTCCTCTTCAAGTCGGGATCGGCGATGCATGCCAACAATCGCTACTCTACGAAGTACGACATGCCAAGCTCGGCTACCAACACCTTCTATATGTACAAGATGCCGCTCATCCGTGTGGCTGAGATGTACCTCGTGGCATCCGAAGCCCTCTATCGCATGAACAAGGCCGATGAGGCAAAGGCTATGCTCAATCAGCTCCGCATGGCACGCAACCTGCCTGGCATCGATGAACTGCCACAGGACTTCAACCTCGAACTCATACACGAGTATCGTCGTGAGTTCATCGGTGAGGGACAGCTCTTCTTCCTCTACAAGCGACTCAACGTGACCAACATCCTCTACACCGACATCGATGCCGTGGCTGAGAAGATCTATACCTTCCCGCTCCCAATCACCGAGACCGAGGCAGCACAACGTGAACCAAACTTCTAATCACTTACAACAATGAATACAAAACGAACCACATATCTCCTTCTGGCATTCTCACTCCTCGCTCTGCTTGGCAGCTGCAGGAAGGAGGAAGTGTCGACCTTCGACATCTCGCATACCTCGCTCGACATCTGGGTGGGCACAAGGGTAGGAGCCGTCTACGAGTCTACCATCTACAACTATTCGTACGCATACGAAGAGGGTGGTGTCACCTTCTACGCACAGATCTCAGGCATGCCAGCCGACCACGACCGCACCTTCCACCTTCAGGCCTTCGGAGGCGACTCCATCCTCATGGCAAATACCGTCCGCACCGAGGACTACATCATCCCTGCCGGACAGATAGGCGGCGAGTACAAGGTCTACTTCAACACGCAGAAGCTCTCCGACCCGCTGCTCTTCACTGAGACCGATGGCGTCATCCACTTCCGTGTGGTGCCTGACGACCAGTTTGCCATCGGCACCGAAGGCCATCAGCAGTTTACCGTAGTCCTGAAGAACTACCTCGCCAAACCATCCAACTGGGACGGCGTCAACTATCCTCGCGTGCCCCTCTCCAAGTACTTCGGCACCTACAGCCGCACTAAGTATCAGTTTATGATTGAGATACTTGGCATCAAGGACTTCGACATCAACTACAATGCAGCCACCTCCTACGATGAGACCACCAACGTCGTGTCGCCAGCCTATGCAGTCTACCTCCAGCAGCTCATGCAGGAAGCACTCATCGACTACAATGCAAGCCACGACACACCGCTCACCGACGAGTTTGGCGTTGCAGTCATCTTCTGATCCATCCTCATCATCAACTGACAAAACATACGAACATTATGAAACATCCATCATATCTACTCCCATCACTCCTTGCCCTCCTCCTCGTGGCATCGTGCTACAGCGACAAGGGCAACTACGAGTATCACGAACTCGAGCGTGTCAGCATCGACACCACCGGGGTGGGCCTCCTCTCCGAGTACTCCATCATGCGCTTCGACACCCTCATGCTCGATCCTAAGGTATGGTTCGAGGGCCATGAGGCTACCGATGCCGATCCGCTCACCTACACATGGACCATCTACAGCGCCCATACCGGTAGCTCATACATCGACACCATCAGCACCCAGCGCGTGCTCAACACCTCCATCACCGCAGCCGGAGGCAACTACTACGTGCAGCTCGTCGTTACCAACACCAACGACGGCATACGCCAGTTCTTCCGCATCCCCGTGTCAGTCAGCGAGATCTTCGATGGCGGCTGGATGGTATTCTACGAGCGTGCCGACCAGCCTGGCTATTCCGATGTGGCACTCGTGTTCAACCCATGGACCAAGCTCAACGTGCGCTACAACCGCTACTACACCAACCTCTATGAGTCCACCAACGGCGAGCTCCTCCCGGGCCGTCCTATCCGATGCCTCGACATAGCCGTGTCGCTCGCCTCGGGCAACAACTACGTAGGCCTCTGTACCGATCAGACACTCGTCGGAGTCAGCGAGACAGGCTTGCGCCGCGCCCTTGAATTCGGCGAGTTCTTCCACAGCGCACCATCCACCGAGGCACCTACATGGTACGGCGAGCATGGATCGGGCGTCATGTCGGGCCAGAGCTCCGAAGTGCTTATCAACGACAACAAGGTCTATACCAACACCTACTCGTTCAGCGCCACCGAGGGCCGCACCACACGCTTCGGCGTGGCTAAGTTCAGCGATGGCGTGGGCACCCTTGCACCATGGAATGCCGAGGTGCCTAACACCCTCAACTACGGCGTGGTGGTCTACGATCAGACCAACCATTGCTTCCGCCATGCAGGCTACAACATGGCTCGCCTTGAGCAGTTCGGTCCTCAGGACCTTACCACCGCAGCCTTCGATGTCAACAACACAGGCATGGACTTCGTCATGGGCGACTGGGGCAAGGGCGAGAGCGCCGGCGTAGGTCTCCGCCCTTACGACTACATCATCATGCGTCGTGCCGACGACTACTACCTCACCGTGTCCAACTTCGCCACCTCCAACGCATCCAGCCAGAACATCGGCGTAGGCCTCTATCCTATGAACGAGCTCTGCCCCGACATCCAGTCCGTCACCTCCATGACCTCGAGCCATGTCGGCTCCTTCATCTACTACGGCGCCAAGGACAAAGTCTATACCTTCGCCTACGACAGCAAGCAGCCAGCATCCATAGCGTGGGAGGCACCATCGGCCGATGAGGAAGTCACCTGCGTCCGCATCATGAAGTACTACCACGGCTCAGTCTACGGCTACGGCATGGTGCCACGCTACGACAACCTCGTGCACATCGCCACCTGGAATGCCACCACCCAGCAGGGCCACCTCTACGAGTACCTCATCAACCCTGCCAGCGGTATTCTCAAGACCGAGCGCTCCTACGACTATCCTATACCAGGCAAGGTGAAGGACATGGCATGGAAATTCAGTATGCAGTAGGAATTTACTCGACTTTAGCATTTGATTGTATTTTGTCCCGAATTTAAGAACCATTTTGAATTGGTGAGAATTTTCAATGCTTCGCATAAGAACACCATCCAGATGGTTTCAGTTCGCTTGCGAACGGTAATTCCCAATAATCCAACAAGAACAAGTAACAGTATATATTAACTGTGCAAAATATAAACTTCCTAAATTCTCAAATTCGGGATAAAAATCAAGCAGATAGCAAATGCTAAAGTGGAGATTTTAAACCTCAACGAACGAAAAATATCATAAACAATAATAATAACTAACAAAACAAAATTTACAGAACATGAAGAAAACATTATCACTCATCCTTGCCCTCTGCTGCGCATGCATCACAGCAATGGCACAGGGCATGAACTTCGAGCCTGACGGCACTACACTCGAGCAGGCATCAGAGAAGGCAAAGGCACAGGGCAAACTCATCTTCCTCGACTGCTACACATCATGGTGCGGCCCATGCAAGAAGATGGCAAAGGATGTCTTCCCACAGGAGTCAGTCGGCAAGTACATGAACGACAAGTTCATCAACATCAAGATCGACATGGAGAGCGCCTACGGAGCACCACTCGCCAAGAAGCTTCAGGTACAGGCATATCCTACATTCGTCATCTTCAATGCCGACGCCAAGGAGATCGGACGCTTCCTCGGTGGTAGCGATGCACCTGGATTCATCAAGCGAGTAGGGGAGAACAGCAACGACAACTCCGAGTCCGACCTCGAGAAGCGTTGGAAGGGCGGCGACCGCGACCCACAGTTCCTTCAGGACTACCTCAAGACACTCTCTGCTACCTACAAGGGTCAGGAGGCAAACGACGTAGCTGAGGCCATCCTCGCAGGCAAGGAGTCAACCTTCGCAGCCGACGAGAACCTTCGCGCCATCTTCCTCCGCAACATCATCAACCCATTCGCACCATCGTTCGTCTACACCCTCAAGAACCCAGATGCACTCAAGGCAGCTGCAGGCGACGCAGTCGTAGCACAGAAGATCAACTCAGTCCTCTCAGGCTATCAGCGCGACCTCGTGATCGAGGACAACGGTACAGCTACACTCGACAAGGCAAACTTCGACAAGTTTGCTGCACTCCTCAAGGAGGCAAACGTATCGCGTGCCAACCACTACACCCTCTCTACCCTCATCACCGTGGCTGAGAAGCAGAAGGACCTTGCATCCTACATCAAGTACATCAAGGAGTACCTTGCCGACCCACAGCTCGATGCTGACGACATGACCATTGCCAAGTGGGCACGTGCATTCTCAGCTCCAGGTGCTGATCCTAAGTACAAGGACGAGATGCGCAACATCATGAAGCAGCGCCTCGCAGACATTGAGTCGGGCAAGCGCCAGGCAATGCATCAGATTGGCAACATGCGCCTCTCCGTTCCTACCGACGAGCTGCTCCGCAAGGTGCTCGAGGCATTCGACGGCAAGATGCCACAGTAATGATCCTGATTTTATACGATTAAACGGTTAAACGGCTTAAACGATTAAACGATTAAAATATCAAAAGGGCCCTTCGATTGTGAAGAGCCCTTTTATTTATATAGGTGCCGCATGGCTCTGTGCTCTCCCTCCAGCTCAGCACGAAGTGCCAAAGCCTCTGTAACAAGAAAAAAACACTCAATGTCCTCTGTGCCTCTGTGGGGTATCGTTTGCATGGCAGCCACTCATCAACAAAATATTTTTATCTATTCTCCTCTATTTTTATCTGTTGATATTTCCCCCCTATTACAATTGCACATCAGCACACAAAAAGGGCCCTTCGCAAACGAAGAGCCCCATATATGAACATTAAAAATTAT
>JAKSLM010000038.1 GCA_024401225.1 Bacteroidaceae bacterium
GTAAGTGCATCATCATAGAGTTTGTCACCATGAGTGAAGCGCTTACGGTTGGCAGAATTGTCGGCTACCCAAGATGCGTCTTGGTCGTAGGCGAAGCTGGAATTATTAAACACTGTTGATGTCCCTGCGGACAATTCGTAGCCCTCAGGAACATCAATCTGTTCTATGTTGTCCAGTTCGTTGTCGCATCCCATCAACAGGCATGTTGACAATAGCGCCAACAATGGATAATAATTCTTATTTCTCACGGTTCACTTTTTACTTTGAATACTGGCGAGGCTGTCCCATATAGAAAAGGAGGAACTCAAGTGTGTGGAAACCACGAACATTCTGTGCGGCACCGATGGTCTCGTCGTCTTCATCAAACTCACCTTCCCATTCCAGTTCCTCAAACTTACCGTTGTTCAGGATGTTCTTGAGGGCAGCAGCATCAAGAGGCCATGAGTCCATATTAGGGTCGAGACCGAGGTCAGCAACAGGACCGAAAAGGAATGCCTCACTCATCTCCCAAGGCTCACGAGCTTCCATCCATGCATTCGCAGCAGATGCGAAGGTAGATGTGCTTGGGTTATTGGCAAGTGCGCGAACAGCACTGTTCAGAGCTACATTACGTGTAACGAGCAATTCGTATGTTGGCTTCACAACATTATTTACATAGTCCACGATGATTGGCTTCAAATCTGCTTCCGCACCACCTACGAGTACTGGTTTAACCTTGTTTGTCAGAGTTGATTCAAGTGCTGCACATGCCTCCTGAGCCTTTGTAACGCTGCTGTTGCCAATATGACTGCGGAAAGGGGCAGCCATACTCTTTATGGCATTGTATGCAGCATTGATTTCACTCTTTGTCTGCTCGTAGAGTGCATTGTTGTTCTTCTTGAGGTAAGCAGCGATACTGTTTGCTGCCTCACTGCCATTGCAAGTGCCGTTGAACGCATTGCGTATAGATAGAATGTTGTTGCTATAATCATCGATAGAGTGATAACTATACCAGCTCTCAACGGCATATACAGCCTCTGTGTATTTCTTTGCTTCCCATAGGTCACGTGGCTCACCTATCTTTGCAGTACCTACCTCATTGGCTATGTCGGCACAACCTTCGATAATCTGTTGTACACAGCCACTATAACTCTTGAATTCTGTGCCTTCTGGATTCATGAACTGCTCTGCGTATGGACCTTTGTTTTTGTAGTCCAAAATCCAAGCATTTCGGAGTGTTGTAGCATCATTTGTAAGCAGATTAGCCACCTGAACAGCATACTGTGTCCAGTTGGTGACATTACTTGCTGACACCTGTGTGTCATCTTCGTTGATGGATACGTTTGATGTTCCCTCCGGAATTTCGTTCGACGAACCGTCGTCGTCTTTACTGCACGAAGTGAAACAAACTCCAAGTGCCATCAAGGCACCAATCATTACTTTCTTGTTCATTTTTTTTGTTTTATAGTTTATTATTTTAATACTTTGTCTACTATCATCCTTCCATCTCCTCCACTATGGGGAAGATTGGGAGGGGACTCTATTTCTTGTAAAACCAGTTGACAAAGGCGATGCCGAGGGCAAACTCGTTTTCATTGTTGTACTTGCCACCACCGATGCGACGGTTAGTGTAATCTGCCTTCACTACGAGATATGGCAGAGGCTTGTAGTTCAGACCGACAACCCACATCTGGGTTTTCATACGATCGTCAGCAACACCATTCTTCACCTCCTGCTGGGTATTGTAGTATTCATAACGAGCGAAGGGTGTGAAGTCGAGATAGCGATTGTTGGAGAACAATGGCTTCATTCTGAAACCTATCTCGCCACCGCATGCCACAGCACGGCTTGCAATAGGCGATGTGCGGCTGTAAGGCGACTTGTTGCTGAGCATGGCGTTCTTGCTGCTCAGGAGATCGCTATTGCCGAGATCACCCTGGATGACATTGGCGCGAGCCTCCACCCATCGGTTGGCATACTGAGCGTCAACGTTCCATATTGTGACTGGTGCCTTGAAATTGTATGTGTCTGGCTTATCGCTGTTGGCAGCCACATTATTACAATAATATACGGATGCACCAAGGCGGAGACCTGGAACGCCAGTGTATTCAAGACGAACCGCGTAAGCAGGAGAAGTGAAGTTGTCGCCTTCAAACATTCCCTGATTGGCAGAGCCTGCCCACTCATTGCGATTGAAGCCATTGGCGTTAAGACCAGCCATGACCATAGCCTGATACTGGAAGCTTGCCCATCGGCGACCAAACTGTCCGAACACCTGCAGACCAGTCTCGTGCCATGTACTTGGCAGCATCGTCGTCTCGCCCTCTGGACGAACGGTGCCGAAGAAATTGATAGGTTCGTGATGTGAATTTGTCAACCCCACAGGAACTATCATGTGACCAACACGAAGGTTGAAATAGTTGTTCATGTGGTATGTAAGGTGAAACTGCTCGACTGCAACCTCACCACCCTTCTCCATTTCCACTTCGTATTCGCCGTTCTCCGTGTTTTCAAGTTCATAGACCTGACCTGTGCCACCATACTCAAACTCAATCTCGGTCCCAAACCAGAAATGCTCATTGAACTTCACATCGCCCGCAAGCACCATGCGAGGGATTGCGATAGTGTTGCGACGTGTCTTGCTGTTGCCCTCTGCGGTGCCGTTGAAACGGTTAATACCATAGTTCTTGAAACTGGCAACCATCTCACCGTAGCCACCGACACGGTAGCGCTTGAAACTGTCATATTCCGTACTGTCGTTGTTCCACTGGGCAAAAGCGGTGCCCGTCATGAGGCACGCAAAAGCCATTAATACTGTTCTTATTATCTTCATTTAAAATAGCGTTTATCTGTTTTGCGAGTGCAAAGGTACGGCGTTTTAAGAAAGTGTGCAATACTCAAAAATTGGTAAAATGCAGAATCCAAAGAAATGGTTATATTTCCAACAATTCGGGTATGCGATAATATAAATAATGTGAGTACCTTTGCAGCCAGAAACTATAACATGTAAGCATTATGAAAAAACATTTTTCACACATTATTCTTATGCTGACAACTTTTTTGATGATGGCTTGTCAGAGTGACGAGGCAAATGCGATGCCTCCTGCGGATAATAATTCTACCAATGGTGGTAACAAAACGCTAATTGTGTATTACAGCTACACGAACAACACAGAGCAGATTGTTGATGACCTCAAAACCATGATCAATGCGGATGTCATCGAAGTAGAACCAGCAAACAAGAATCTGAATTATGCAGCAAACAACTATGCTATCGGCACGGAACAACCAAGAACTCATGGTTTCAGCACCTTGCAAGTCATGTGCATGTTGGTGATCCAGAATCAAACGAATGGCTTGAGCCAGTAACTGACGAGCAATATAACGAAGCAAATAAAATAGACAAATAGGAATAAATACGATGATAGATAAAGAGTTCTCCCTGATATTTGAAGACAGGGAGAACTCTTTGTGTTTTATGGGAATTAGGAATCTTCTGCTCGTGAAGCCACTTGCACAAGCAGAATTTGCATTAAACGCATGCAGGAATAGTTCGAATCTGCATTGTTTTATGGAACAGTCTATATACGTTTTTACACCTTACCTTAGTTCCCAAAGGGCCATGAAGAGGGGACCGAGTCCCTTTGGATCGTTGTCGATAATCTTCTCGCTAAGGTAGTACTCGTAGCTGCCATCACGGGTGTCACTAAGTCCTGCCACGCTACAGCAATTGTGGAGGGAGAGGAGTCCCTGTGAGTCGGTAGACACATAGTTGGCGAAGATGCCATCGATCACTTCCCTACCCTTCTGCCTGTATTCACGCAACACATACTGTCCGCCTTGATAGGCTCCGATGCGTGAGCCCTTGAGCATGGCATAGGCGAACATGGCTGAGCAGGTCATCTCCTGATAGTTGCCTTCGCGGCCTGTGCAGTCAAGCACCTGCTGCCAGGTCTTGGTGGCTGGGTCCTGAAGCGGGAGTAGGCGGTCGGTGAGCTGGGTAGTGATGCGTACCAATGGGTCGGCTGTGCCAGCAGGGACATGGTCGTTGTAGCGGATGGAGAGCAGGTCGACAAGTGTCATCATGAGCCATCCTTCGGCTCGTCCCCACACATGAGCAGAACGGCCCGTCTGAGGGTCTGCCCACCCCATCTGGTGCGAGGCATCCCATGCATGATGGTAGAGGTGGCAGTCGGGGCAGAGAGTGTGGTCGGTGACGAGCTTGATCTGACCCACGCAGAAGGCATAGGCTTCGTCGTACTCGGCCTTGGTGCCGTAGCGCTTCATGTACTCAAGATAGAAAGGCAGCGACATGTACTGGCCATCGAGCCACATCTGGTTGGGGTAGATGGTCTTGTGCCACATGCCTCCTTCTGGGGTGCGAGGCTGACGGAGGATCTGCGCATAGAGGGTGTCCATCGCAATCTTATAGCGCTGGTCGTGTGTGCGGTCGTAGAGGCGGAAGAGTATCTTTCCCGAGTTGACAGCATCGAGTTTGAAGTCCTTCATCTTGAATCCCTTGATGCGTCCCGACTCATCGATAAGGGTGTCGGCATAGGTCTGGGCATAGCGTACCCACTTCTTGTCCGACAGCCATCCCTGCATGGACAGGATCTCAAGGCCCTGGGTGTAGTTCCACTTTGGTTTAGTGGCATCGATGGTCCACGCTATTGGGTAGCGCTGCATCTCGGACTTTACAAACTGGCGACCAAGTCGCTTGTAGTTGTTCTTCTGCGCATAGCCTGCTGTGGCTGCACAGAGGAGGGCAATTATAATTAGGTGCTTCTTCATAACTTAGTATAGAAAGATGTATACTTCAATCGTCACTCTCATATCGACTCTATTGACTCTGCGCTCTTAGCCTTTCAACGCCTGCGAGAGCTGGTCAAGTGCCTTGGCGAGGGTAGCACGCGGACAACCAAGGTTCATACGCATGAATCCGGTACCTTCCTTGCCGAACATGACACCTTGATTGAGTGCCAGGCCTGCCTTGTCCTGGAAGAGGGCAATGAGTTCGTCCTGAGTGAGTCCGAGCTTGCGGCAGTCGAGCCACATGAGGTAGCTGGCATCGGGGCGAACTGGATGGATGAGCGGGAGGTTGCGCTTGCAATAGTCGATAACAAAGTCGATGTTGCCTTCAAGGTAGGTGAGCATCTCCTGACGCCATGGTTCGCCATACTTAAAGGCTGCAATGGTGGCAGGAGGGGCGAACATGTGGGCTTCGCACAGCTCGCTTGCTTCGAGCCACAGGAAGAAGGTGGCGCGCAATGCATCGTTAGGGACAATGGCCCATGAGCTTACGACGCCTGCCATGTTGAAGGTCTTGGTAGGAGCTGAGAAGGTGATGCTGACCTCTGCTGCCTCTTCGCTTACGGTGGCAAACGGTATGTGCTTGTGACCGAAGATTGCCATGTCGCAATGTATCTCGTCAGAGATGACTATGAGTCCATGTGTCTTGGCAAAGTGTGCAAGACGCTGGAGGGTGGCTGCATCCCACGTGATGCCACATGGGTTGTGAGGGTTGGCAAGGATGAGGAGGCGGCACTTGTCGTCGCACACCTGCTCAAGATTGTCGAAGTCCATCTCGTAGGTGGTGAGATGTCCCTCCTGTGCACCTATCTCGGTGCGTCGGCCCTCATCGTCGGTCCACACCTCGATGAGTGGGTTCCACACCACTTCGCGCTTGTTGCCCTGAGGGGTGAGGAAGAACGGATGATAGACTGGTGGCTGCACGATGACATTCTCATCGTCCTTAAGGAAGGCGTTGATCACCATGCCTATGCCTTTCACGATGCCAGGTATGTAGGTGATCCATTCGCGCTTCACATCCCATTGATGATGGTCCTTGATCCACTGC
Organism: Bacteroidaceae bacterium; assembly: GCA_024401225.1. GTDB lineage: Bacteria > Bacteroidota > Bacteroidia > Bacteroidales > Bacteroidaceae > Minthosoma. The sequence continues at coordinate 5,837 of JAKSLM010000038.1, forward strand.
AACGTGGTAGGCCACCACTCATCAGGATCGGCTGTGTAGCCAAGCACTGGCACACGGTCAAGCTGCTGGCGAATGGCATCCTTGATGAATGACGGTGTCTCCCAATCCATGTCGGCTACCCACAGGGCCAAGAGGTCAGGGTTGCCGAACACTTTGTCCAGACGGTCCCACTTGTAAGAGTTGGTACCGCGACGTTCTATCTGTTTGTCAAAATCGTAAATCATTTGGTATTATTATTTATTTTCATAAGCAACAGACCCACAGCGGTCCAGAAAATCTCGCGCACACGGCAGATGATGGAGATGAAGAGACCAATCTCGTTGGTCATGCCCATCTGAGCGGTCGACATGGCGAAACCTCCTTCGCGGCCTCCCAGCTGCAGGGGGAAGAAGAATAGCAAGTTGGCAAACAGACTGGTGAATGCCAAGATGAGGAAGGAGTAGATGAAGAGGATGAACACATTGCCACTCACATCGAAGAGCATGAGCATGAAGAGCAGTTCGAACGACTGGCTCATGCGGCCTATGTACTCCAGAAAGAAGCTTGCGAAGAATGAGCGCTTGTTCTGGCTATGCAGTTCGCTGATCTGAGCATCAATCTTCTGAAGGTCGTCAGCATGCTCCTCAGCAAAGCGTTCGCCCCAGCGGTGCAAGCCCGGAATGCGACTCACGAAACGGATGAGGCGCACCACCATACCATTCTTGTAGCCGCACACGAAGAAGTAGATGCCCACGGCGCAGAACAGTCCCATGAGCAGGAGAAGGAATGCCATCAGCCCATCCATAGGCAGAAGACCAAGGACCGACATGAGGACATAGATGACGATGGCTGTAACCCAATAGCAGAAATGGCTGAAGATGTGCATCATGGCAAACAGCACGACCGACGATGTGGCACGCTGTGTGCCTACGTAGGGGGTGAGTTCCATGATCTTGTAGGGTTCGCCTCCGAGCAGTCCAACGGGAGTGGCATAGTTGAGTGCAAAACCCGTAATGGTAAGCTTCAGCAATCGCCAGTAGGACACAGGACAATCGCCACTTCCCCGGAGGATGACCTGCCACGACAATGCATTCATGGCATAGAGTCCTCCCCAGAGGATGAGTATGGCCACAAGCCAGTAGCCAGCCTTAGTGATGTCCTTCCACAACTCGGCAAACGATACCTCGAAGGTGAAGCACATCACTATGATGGCTACAAGGCCTATCAGGAAGAATATGTTGCGTAGCTTATTGGACATTACATCTTAGCCATGGCCTGCTCGAGGTCAGCGATGATGTCCTCTGCATTTTCGATACCAACAGAGAGGCGTACGAGGTCGGGTGCTACGCCTGCTTCGCGAAGCTGCTCCTCCGACATCTGGCGATGTGTGTGGCTGGCTGGGTGAAGCACGCAGGTACGAGCATCAGCAACGTGAGTGACGATGGAGATGAAGTCGAGGTTGTCCATGAAGCGGATGGCATCCTCACGAGTGCCCTTGAGGCCGAAGGCGATAACGCCGCACGATCCGTTTGGCATGTACTTCTGACCAAGCTCGTAGTACTTGTTGGATGGCAGACCGCAGTAGTTCACCCATCCCACCTTCTCATTCTTCTCAAGCCACTCTGCCACCTGCTGTGCGTTGGAGCAATGCTGCTTCATGCGGAGGTGAAGAGTCTCGAGTCCGAGGTTGAGGAGGAAGGAGTTCTGAGGTGCTGGGATAGAACCGAGGTCGCGCATGAGCTGGCTGACAAGCTTTGTGCAGTAAGCCATGTTGCCGAACGACTCGGTGTATGTGAGTCCGTGGTACGACTCATCAGGAGTAGTGAGACCAGCAAACTTGTCGCCGTATGCCTTCCAGTCGAAGTTGCCGCTATCCACGACGCATCCGCCTACCTGCGATGCATGGCCATCCATGTACTTGGTAGTAGAGTGAGTGACGATGTCGCATCCCCATTCGAATGGGCGACAGTTGATAGGAGTGGCAAAAGTGTTGTCGACGATGAGTGGCACACCATGCTTATGAGCCATCTTGGCAAAGCGTTCGATGTCGAACACATTGCCTCCAGGGTTGGAGATGGTCTCGCCGAAGAAGCACTTGGTGTTAGGACGGAACTCAGCCTCGATGCGCTCGTCGTCCCATTCAGGATCAACGAATGTGCACTCGATGCCAAGCTTCTTCATCGTAACGCCGAAGAGGTTGAACGTACCACCGTAGATGGTGTTGCTGGTGATGAAGTGGTCACCTGCCTCGCAAATGTTGAACACTGCATAGAAGTTGGCAGCCTGACCCGACGATGTGAGCACGGCTCCTACACCGCCCTCGAGAGCAGCAATCTTCTTTGCTACCGCATCGTTGGTAGGGTTGGCAAGACGGGTGTAGAAATAGCCATTGTCCTTGAGGTCGAAGAGGCGAGCCATCTGGTCGCTTGTATCGTACTTGAATGTTGTACTCTGATAGATTGGGAGCTGCTGTGGCTCTCCCTTGGTAGGTTTCCATCCGCCATGGATGCAGATGGTTTCGAGATTACGTTTCATTTTTATATAATAATGGAATTAAATACGAATTACTTGCTCATCTCAGCATCGAGCCATCCGATAAAGGCTGCAAGCGATGCGTTCCAGTTGATGGCAATCTCATTGGATGCATATGAAGCCATGTGATCGAGGTAAGACTCGTCAGCAAACTTCGATGAGTATTCAGGAGTGTTGGTTCTATCCTGCTGTCCTGGGTTAGGACCGCCTACGAGGAAGCCTGGGAGCGGTGCCTCGATGCCGTCAGCCTCTGAGAGACGCTGATGAGGGTGCATAGATGGGAACGAGCCGAAGCCTGTCACGTAGCAGTAGCCTGTAGCGTTGCGTCCGAGCAGATAGTCTGCATTCTCGAGTGCTGCTGTGAGGTACTTCTTATCGCCTGTGAGACGGTAAGCGTAGAGGAGAGCGATGCCCTGACCTGAGAAGGTCTCTGAGAGGCAGCCCCAGAAGAAACTCTTCTCCGAGTTGCCACCAGGAGTGTTGAAGCACGATGTTGGGATCTCTGCGAGAGCCTTGTCGGCATACTTCACTACGATGTTCTTGAAATCAGGGATGTACTGCTTGTACTGCGAAAGCAATGGGCTGTCGAGTGCTGCAACAGCAGAATAGACTGCGAGCGATGCCACATTGCCCCATGTAGGCAGACTGAACTCAAAGTTGCCAAGGTTGCGAACGATGCTCTCGCCATAGCGGTTGAGGTCGCCCGTAGAGAGGAGAAGCTCGGCTGCAGCCCAAAGGAACTCGTCGCTCACGTTCATATCATCATAAGCACCAGTCTGCACCTCAGGCTTGAACTTCTGGTTCATCTCGTTCTGGCGATAGAGCACGCGTGGATTGCGCTCTGCCCATGCATAAGCATCCTTTGCCTGCTGGAGTGCCTGAGCGGCAAAGTACTTGAACTCAGGGAACTTGCCGTAGATGCGGCTTGCCTTAGCCATTGTAGCAGCGAAATCGAGTGCTGCAGCTGTGGTCTTAGCCACTACATAACGCTGCTGGTGGCAATCGACAGGCATCACGAAGCCTTCGAAGTTAGGAGTAGTGAGCTTGTGGTACACACCTCCATCGGCAGGATCCTGCATGGTCTGCATCCAGCGAAGGTTGACCATGACCTCATCGAGATAGTCAGGGATAGCATTGCCGCTCTCTGGAATGTTGAGGTCGAGCTTCTGATAGTACTCAGGACACATCTCGTAGGCACAGAGCATGAGCGAGACGGAGTAGCCCGAGTTGACGATGTACTTATTGAAGTCGCCTGCATCGTACCAACCGCCAGGACTGCTGATGATGGAACCAGCTGGGCGTCGGTCAGTAGCCGCACTTGGGTGAATCATTACATAGGTGTCGAGGTGGGCTGCTGGACGAGCATACACTCCTGCATACTTTTCAAGGATAGGTTCGCCTGTGCGCTGCAGGTAGAAAGCCTTTACGCTGGCCTTTGCCAGATCCGATAGTGCAGCATCCTTGATGATGATCTGCTGAGTCTCCTTACCATTGCTCAGGGTGTACTCACCAGGAGTGGTAAGAGTAGAGAAGTCGATGATGGCACGCTGCTTGTTCGACCATGGAGATACGGCTGTGCGCTTTGCCTTGCCGCTCCATACCTTCTTGCCAGCAGCATTGGTGATGGTATACTTGCTTGCCATGCCTGCCTGCTCGATGGCAGCTGTCTTTTCGGCTGCAGGATAGTAGCCTACCTGATTCACGCGAATAGGGTTAGGATTCTGTGCCAGCGCAGAGAGCGAGACAGCCGACACAAGGAGTGTTGTTAATAGTCGCATAAAAGATTTATTTTAGTATTTTGTTATTGATTAGTTGCGCAAAGGTACTCAAAATATTTCAACAAGCAAACATATTGACTCACTTAATACATCTTTTAATTATAAAACGTAAGTTTTTCGTGCTTTTATTTTTATTTTCGACAGATTTACCTTACCTTTGCACAAATTTTGAGGACGCAAAATCACATTACATCAAATATATTCGTTTCCACAATTATGAAAATGCAACTGAAGAAGGTGCTCGTTCTTGGATCGGGTGCCCTTAAAATCGGACAGGCAGGTGAGTTCGACTATTCTGGTTCGCAGGCACTCAAGGCTCTGCGCGAGGAAGGCATTAGCTCAGTACTCATCAATCCTAACGTAGCTACTATTCAGACAAGTGAAGGTATTGCGGACAAGGTTTACTTCTTGCCTGTCAATACTTTTTTTGTGACTGAAATCATCAAGAAGGAGCGCCCTGACGGCATCATGCTCGCATGGGGTGGCCAGACTGGTCTGAACGTAGGTACTGCCCTCCATCAGAATGGTACACTCAAGGAGTATGGCGTACAGGTGCTCGGCACATCGGTCGAGGCTATCATGAACACAGAGGACCGCGACCTCTTCGTACAGGAACTTAACAAGGTCGACCTCAAGGTGCCAGTAAGCCAGGCATGCGAGAACATGGACGACGCCATCGCTGCTGCACGCCGCATCGGCTACCCTATCATGATCCGTTCGGCCTATGCACTCGGTGGACTCGGTTCGGGTGTTTGCCCTAACGAGAAGACATTCACTGAGATTGCAGAGAGCGCATTCACTTTCGCTCCTCAGGTACTCGTAGAGGAGTCGCTCAAGGGATGGAAGGAGATTGAGTTCGAGTGCATCCGCGATGCCAACGACCACTGCTTCACCGTAGCTTCGATGGAGAACTTCGACCCACTCGGTATCCACACCGGAGAATCGATCGTTGTTGCTCCTACTTGCTCACTCACAGACGAGCAGGTGAAGATGCTTCAGGACATCACTGTGAAGTGTGTTCGCCACCTCAACATCGTAGGTGAGTGTAACATCCAGTTCGCATTCAACGCCGTGACTAACGACTACCGCATCATTGAGATCAACGCTCGTCTGTCACGTTCATCAGCTCTTGCATCAAAGGCTACAGGTTATCCACTCGCATTCGTGGCAGCTAAGATCGCTCTCGGCTACACTCTCGACCAGATCGGCGAGATGGGTACTACCAACTCAGCATACGTTGCTCCATCGCTCGACTACATGATCTGCAAGATCCCACGCTGGGACCTCTCTAAGTTCGTAGGCGTAAGCCACAAACTCGGTTCGTCAATGAAGTCGGTAGGTGAGATCATGTCAATCGGTCGCTCGTTTGAAGAGATGCTTCAGAAGGGTCTCCGCATGATCGGACAGGGCATGCACGGATTCGTGGGCAACGATCACATCAAGTTTGACAATCTCGATGAGGAACTTGCCAACCCAACCGACCTCCGTATCTTCGCCATCGCTCAGGCTCTCGAGGAGAACTACAGCGTAGAGCGCATCGAGGAACTCACCAAGATCGATCCTTGGTTTATCGAGCGCATGAAGAACATCGTCGACTACAAGCACAAGCTCGAGGAGTACAACACTATGGAGGATGTATCAGCCGACGTATTGCGCCAGGCTAAGATCCTCGGCTTCTCTGACTTCCAGATTGCACGCTTCGTACTCAAGCCACAGTCGGGCAACATGGAGAAGGAGAACCTTGCTGTTCGCGCCGCACGTAAGAAGCTCGGCATCCTGCCAGCTGTAAAGCGCATCCCAACTGTGGCAAGCGAGCATCCAGAACTCACTAACTACCTCTACATGACCTATGCTGTAGAGGGACACGATATCAACTACTATACTAACGAAAAGTCAGTCATCGTACTCGGTTCGGGTGCTTACCGCATCGGTTCGTCGGTTGAGTTCGACTGGTGTTCGGTAAATGCCATCAACACAGCCCGCAAGCTCGGCTACAAGTCGATCATGATCAACTACAACCCTGAGACTGTATCGACTGACTACGACATGTGTGACCGTCTCTACTTCGATGAACTCTCGTTCGAGCGTGTACTCGACATCATCGACCTTGAGAACCCACGCGGTGTCATCGTATCGGTAGGTGGTCAGATTCCTAACAACCTCGCAATGAAGCTTCATCGCCAGAGCGTGCCAATCCTCGGTACTTCACCAGTCAGCATCGACCGTGCTGAGAACCGCGGTAAGTTCTCTGCTATGCTCGACCAGCTCGGCATCGACCAGCCACGCTGGAGCGCCCTCACAAGCATGGAGGATGTACAGAAGTTCATCGACGAGGTAGGCTACCCAGTACTCGTACGTCCATCGTACGTACTCTCTGGTGCTGCAATGAACGTTTGCTACAACGACGATGAGCTCAAGCGCTTCCTCAACGCTGCATCCGAGGTCAGCAAGGAGTATCCAGTAGTTATCTCACAATTCATGACTGAGACCAACGAGATCGAGTTCGACGGTGTTGCTCAGCAGGGTGAGGTAGTAGAGTACGGTATCTCTGAGCACATCGAGTATGCAGGTGTTCACTCAGGCGACGCTACAATGGTATTCCCAGCACAGCAATGCTCATTCGCTACTATCCGTCAGATTAAGAAGATTGCACGCGCCATCGCTAAGGAGCTCAACATCTCTGGCCCATTCAACATCCAGTTCCTTGCAAAGGGACGCGACGTCAAGGTTATCGAGTGTAACCTCCGTGCTTCACGTTCATTCCCGTTCGTCAGCAAGGTGCTCAAGCGCAACCTCATCGAGACTGCTACAAAGATCATGCTCGATGCTCCATACCAGAAGCCAGAGAAGGGTGCGTTCGACATCGACCGCATGGGTGTGAAGGCAAGTCAGTTCTCATTCGCTCGTCTGCAGAATGCCGACCCAGTACTCGGTGTCGACATGTCTTCAACTGGTGAGGTAGGATGTATGGGCGACTCGTACGAGGAGGCTCTGCTCAACTCAATGATCGCTACAGGCTACAAGATCCCTTCAAAGGAGAAGGGCATCATGCTCTCATCAGGAGCTGCAAAGGAGAAGGCTGCACTTCTCGATGCTGCACAGGCACTCGTAAAGGCTGGCTATCCAGTATACGCAAGCGAGGGTACTGCAAAGTATCTCAACGACAACGGCGTGAAGGTTACTCCTGTAGGATGGCCAGACGAGGATGGTGCTGCTACTGAGAACGTTATGGATATGATTCACGATCACAAGTTCGACCTCATCGTCAACATACCTAAGAACCACAGCAAGCGCGAGCTTACAAATGGTTACAAGATTCGCCGTGGCGCTATCGACCACAACATCCCATTGATCACCAATGCACGCCTTGCTTCTGCATTCATCGAGGCATTCTGCGAACTTCCACTCGAGAAGGTTCAGATCAAGCCTTGGCAGGAGTACAATGCATAATGCGTGGGATTGGCATAAGAGCCACATCATGCTAACACAGCATAAAACTTAAACCCTTTACATACATTATTCCGAAGCGGGTGCATTTCCGACACTTACATGTTAAGATGCGCCCGCTTCCTTTTTTATTTTAACGAGGAAACCCCAAATCACAAATCCTTCCGCTATGCTCCAGGCGTCTTGCGGAACGATAACACAAGCCTAAATCATAAATCATAAATCACAAATCACAGCTCTCATCATGATTTACTGGATCATCATACTTATCATACTGCTCGAGTTTGCCTACAACCTCACCCTTCGTCGCCTCAACATCAAGGCATCGCGACAGCCTATACCAAAGGTATTGGAAGGCATATACGACGAGGCTGCCTACAAACGTCAGCAGGAATACACCAGCACTAAGCGTCGCTTCGGACTCATCTCCGAAAGCTTCGGTGTGGTGCTCTCGCTCATTCTTTTCTGCGGTGGGTTCTATGCCTTGTTCGATAGTTGGGCACGAATGGTGTCCGATAGTCCCATCATCATGGCACTCGTATTCATGGGCATCTTCCTCATCATCTCGACTGTGACTGACGTTCCGTTTGGCTACTACAACACGTTCGTGATTGAGACACGCTTCGGATTCAATAAGATGACACGGCGCCTCTTCTTCACCGACCTGCTGAAGGGGCTAGCTCTGAACACCGTCATCTCCGGAGTCATCCTTGTTGCCGTGGTGTGGCTCTATACGCTCACGGCTCAGTGGTTCTGGCTATTGGCATGGGGAGTGATAAGTCTGTTCACGCTGTTCATGCAGTTTTTCTACAGCGAACTTATAGTGCCACTCTTCAACAAGCAGACTCCGCTGCCTGAAGGCGAACTGCGCACCGCCATCGAGGAGTTTGCGAAGAAGGCTGAGTTCCGCCTCAACAACATCTACATGATGGACAGTTCGAAGCGCTCATCGCACGGCAATGCTTACTTCACCGGATGGGGAAGCAAGAAGCGCATCGTGCTCTACGATAGTCTGATCCAGCAGCTCACTACCGATGAGATAGTCGGCGTACTGGCACACGAGATAGGGCACTACAAGAAAGGGCATATCGTGAAGAGCACGGTGACAGCCCTCCTCATGAACCTCATCACGCTCTGGCTCTTCTCACTCGTCATTGATAGTCACGACATTGCTGCAGCCGCAGGATGCGACGAGCCATCGTTCCATGTAAATATAATGGTGTTCAGCATGCTCTTCTCCCCTATCACCATCCTCACCGGCCTGCTAGAAAACATCTGGAGCCGCCGCCACGAATGGGAAGCAGACGAGTTTGCCCGCCTGCATGGTCGAGGCAAGGATGTGAGCTCAGCCCTCAAGGCCATGTCGAAGCACAGCCTATCCAATCTCACCCCTCACCCTTGGGTTGTATTCATGGAGTATTCACACCCTACGCTCAAGGATCGCGTAGAGCATTTGGAAGGGTAAAGTTAGAGGTTAGAGGTTAAAGGTTAGAGGTTAAAGGTGAGAGGTTAAAGGTGAGAGGTTAAAGGTGAGAGGTTAAAGGTGAGAGTGAAAAGGCCCTTTTTACTTCTTACTTATTACTTTAATAACGCTTCCATCGCTGAGTCGAACAATATTGATGCCCGACTGAGCAGCGTTCTGCTTACGACCATCGAGCGAGAACACTTCCACCGCCGATGAAGATGTTTGGAAGATATCAGTTATACCATCGGCATAACCAAAGTCGAGTTGGAATCCTTTAGCAGCACTCGCTGTGGAAGGGAGTTGATAGTATGCCTTTCCTGCAGCCAGCACGCCCGTATAGCGATAGAAACCGAGCACACCAGAAGCATTTGTACCAAGTACCAAAACATTGCCCGGGTTCTCCATTTCCATCAACGTACCCGACAAATCACTAAGTGTCCTCTCCACCCCTTCTGGAGCATAATGGAGGAGCATGTCGCCCGTATTGGTACTGCGGAGGACAACTCCTGTGCATGCAGGGATGATACCTTCAGTCAGTTCCATCAGTTGCATCTTGTCATCCTGAAGGCGAACCGCATAGGCATCAGTACCATCTGGGATTTGAACATCAAACGGAGAGTATAGAGTAGCATACGACTTATCCCCTACCATTGTCAATGAACTCTGAACTGCGATATTGCTTGAGAGCAAAGGAGTGGGTCCGTTATCAACCACAGTCTGCACACCTGCAGTCATACTTACAATCTGGCTCACCGCACCTTTTGGTTGGACAAGATAATACTGACCAGGCATGAAGTCATCAGCATCAGGCATTTCACCTAAGGATACAACATAGCTTCCATCCGTCTGAGATGATGGCACAGCCTTGTATCGAGTAGCATCTGCACCGAAGTAATAGCCATCTACTGGGCTGTTGAATCGCACCAGCGACCATTGGCCATCCGCTATTTCACAATCTACCACATTGCGATCCTTTCCTTCCACTGCCGATGTACTGATGAAGCCATCGGTCGCTGGAGCAGAGGTGAGCTGTCCATCGAACACCAAAAGATAGAAGCATGTGCCATAGTCGCGATGGTTCTTTTTCAAGTTGTTGTATTTGAGTTTTGCGATGTTCCAATCACCATAGTCAGTCACATCTTCTGCATTCTTGAAAGTCACCATGCCGGAACTCGCCCATTTCGTGCTTGCAAGTTCGGTTCCCGCTTTCGGTACCACTTCATCCTGAGTATAATGATAGAAGGTGATAGGATGCTTAGGAGTCCAATCATCATCGATCAGGTCGTTCTTCGCTAATGCCTTATGAAGGCAACGGTATAGGGCACTTGAATGGTCACTATAATCTGCATTAACGATATCATAGAACCCACATTTTCCACCCATGGCCGCCTTCAACTGGCTGTTGAGTGCATCAACATCAGTAGTCTTAGCGTTTAGCGTGGCAAGTATGCCTGAGTTCAAGAATTTCTGCGTGAAGCAGTCCTGGAGGGACAGGCCTCGCATACACCCTTCGCCGTACGCCTGCATCATGCCTTGTATGGTATAAGGCAGATATATTGGGTAGGCTATGTCCTCCATAGCTTCGTAGATGTCGAATATCTGAGTCTGATTGTAGCATCCTGCACCACAGATACTGCTGCGCAAGTTAACCGTACGCTGAGTGGCTTCATCGGCTTCCGTCTCAAGGTAGCGTGCCACAGCCATGGTTACACCACCTCCCTGTGAGTAACCACAATTGATGGTGTAGTAGTTATTTGCAAGCTTTCCTCTGTTCTTAGCATCGGCAATAGCAGCCTTCACACAGTCCACCACATTGCGTGCTGTAAGTGTCTGGCACATATATGGGTGAATTACATCCCTCGTCCCACCGAAACCTATGTAATCAGGGTTAACCACCAACGCATTATCAGTAGTCATCCAGTATAGCTGCCCCATAGCCGACTGCCCACCGGAAGGTGATGATGCATTGTCAGTAATAGTTGCGTGATTGTTCAAGAAAACATAGTTGCACGACTTGATGTTGCTTTCGCTCGTACCCGAACTTGTAGGATAATAGAGCACTGCGGAAAGTGTGATTGGATTGTTATGAGCATCAACACTCTCGTAGCTTATGGACACCGTTGCGTAGTTGCATCCTAAAAGGCTGAACGAAGCTTTTGCAAGTATGCTGCAAGGTACTACTGTGAATAGTACAAACACCAGAACGAAGTACAGAATCTTCCTCATCATCATGGCCTCCCCTACTTTATAACCTTCTTAGTTGTTCCGTCATTCATGATCACGATGCGGACTCCCTTGCTTTCTGCCGATGCCTTGCGACCCTGCAAGTCGTATACGGCCTCAGGATCGCCTGTGAGTGCATCATTACCGTTTATCACATCTTCGATTGCACTCGCTCCATTCAAGAACAATGCCTTCACCATCTGCTTATCCGTTTCCGTACTTGCATCGCTTGGCAAACTTGTATCGCTTACATTTTCGATGTAGGCAGAGAAAGGCGCTAACGTAGAGCCAGTCGCTCCAAGCTTCAAGCATCCATCAGCGTTCACCACGCCATATTTGCCATCCATATTGAAACCTACGGCATAGTTTGACACCATCTTCCACTTTTTATACGACACATCGTTTCTATTCACACCACCCGTTGCCTCTTTCTCAACAGGCTGTGCTGCGACTACAGCCACATTACTGAATGTAGGATTCATCTTCTCCGCTTCGAGATGAATGATGTAAGGTTCGTTTGCGGTAAGCGATGTTACCTCCTTGAAATAGAGTGAATATCCATCCTTTGCATTATAAGTCACCACACTAAGCTGGTACGCCTTATCAGCACCGAGGTCTGCCAAACTTGCCTCAAATGGCATAGCGATGGAGTTATACCCAACTTTGAGTGTGCGCTCCAGGACGACCGTTCCGTAGGTAGCAGGAGAATAGTTTGCAATAGTAGTACTATTAAGGATAAGGGCATCAGTTACCACGATAGCAGTAGTAGTCACAGGCATCGCTGCATAGTGAGTAGTGCTTGTCTCCGTAGTCAAAGTAATTGTTGCCCTACCCTCTGCTATGGCTGTTGCCTTACTGCCCTCCATAGTAATAACCTCCGTATTGTTCGAGGTATAAACAACCGTATTATTCGCAGTTGCCTCAACAGTTGTCTCGCCATGCAATGGCAATGTTGCCGCTGGCTGCTGCGTGATAGTAATCACATCATATGCCTTGATATTTGCGAGAGCTACAACAATATCATCGCTACTTTCCGCACTCTCTAATGCGCTACGTGCAGCAGCAATATCGTTGACAGGATTAACCGTATCTGGCGTCTTGCTAGCATATTCACTTTCGAAAGTATTGATGGTCTCAATAGCTGCAAGATAATTTTTTGAAATGCTTGCAATATCGCCATATTTAGCCAACCATTCATTAATTTTGCCAGTGGCATTATTGATATCCTCACTCATATCTGTAGTGCTGAGCCAAGAAGAGTAATTCAGGTAATCAGTAGTGGAATTTACATAATCCTTCACCTCATTCCAGACTGCATCTGGAAGATTGTTACCGCTATAACCGTTGACCTTCGAATTGGCAAGATCATAAGCTTCAAGAGCACGGTGGTTGTTATATTGGGTAGCTGAGACAAGATACCATTCGTATTTTGCTCCATTCGTTTTGGACGTTGAATAATTTGTTGCAAATTGATTCTGTTTATTCTTATAAAGATGATACCACGAAGCTAAGGCGCCGGCATATATATCAAATGCCCCATTAGAAATTTGAAAAGAATAATTTGTAAGGTTGCCAGTTCCGTTGGTGCTTGCCGTACTGGTTTTTCCCTTTATCTGGTTATTTCCAGATTTTAAAGTATTAGAACTATACGTCCACAACGAAGCGTTTGCTGCTTCGCAAAAAGCATCTGTCGAGTTCTCACCTATGCCGGCAAGAAGAAACTTAGAAGCAGATGTATTATACAAATAAAAAGACGATCCAGAACCTGGTGCAGAAGACCAGTCATTCTTCCAAGCAATATCCACAGCCCCCGCACCCAAACTCACAATCCAGGCACAAAGGAAAAGCAATATATATAGTATCTTTTGTTTCATATCTTGTTGGCTTTATGGCTTGTAGCCTATATTATACGCGTGCAAAGATACGCATTTTTTATCGAGAACGCAATCCTTTGACTACATTTCTGCATAAAGACCAATGATTATCGCCGTTTTGAAAACTTCGTTTGTCAATTTGCACAACGCATAAGGCAATGATGCAGAGGCATTCAAAACGCCTTGCAAGGACATCGCAAACTCCTTGCAAGAACATCGTCAACTCCTTGCAAGGAGTTTGCCATTTCCTTGCAAGGACTTTCACGAGTTCTAGTAAGGGCATCACAAACCTTCAAGCACGCACCTCCCCACACCTTCAAAACCACTCACAGCGAACACGTACCGCAGACAAAAAATAAAGAAGCGCTCTCAAACAGATGAGAGCGCTTCTTACGTTTATATGCTGCAAATATGTATATTGCAAATTAGAATCGGTCGAGGATGGCGAATGCCATGTCTGGGTTGAACTGCTTGCGCTGCTGTTCAACGTAGTCCTCCTTGGCACCAACAACGATCTTGTCGAACTCGCGAAGACCTGTACCTGCTGGGATGAGGTGACCGCAAATCACGTTCTCCTTCATACCCTCGAGTGGATCGGACTTGTAACGGATAGCAGCCTCGTTGAGCACCTTTGTTGTCTCCTGGAATGATGCTGACGACATGAAGCTCTTAGAACCGAGGGCAGCACGTGTGATACCCTGAAGGATCTGAGTTGATGTAGCTGGCACTGCATCGCGCACGGTGACTGGCTTGAGGTCGCGACGCTTAAGCTGTGAGTTCTCATCACGAAGCTTGCGTGCTGTTACGATCATACCTGGTACCATAGTCTCGGAGTCACCTCCGTCTACGACTACCTTCTTGCCCCAGATGCGGTCGTTCTCCTCGATGAAGTCGAGCTTGTCTACGATACCGTCCTCAAGGAACATTGTATCGCCTGGATCGTTGACCTGAACTTTACGCATCATCTGGCGTACGATGATCTCGAAGTGCTTATCGTTGATTGATACACCCTGCATGCGGTATACGTCCTGAACCTGATTAACGATGTATTCCTGAACGGCAGTAGGGCCCTTGATAGCAAGGATGTCGGCAGGAGTGATAGCACCATCAGAAAGTGGAGTTCCGGCACGTACATAGTCGTTGTCCTGTACGAGGATCTGCTTTGAGAGAGGGATGAGGTACTTGCGTACGTCGCCTACCTTTGATGTGAGTGATACCTCACGGTTACCGCGCTTGATCTTACCCATTGTAACCTCACCGTCGATCTCAGCCACGATAGCTGGGTTGGATGGGTTGCGGGCCTCGAAGAGCTCTGTGACACGTGGGAGACCACCGGTGATATCGCCGGCCTTGGCTACTGAACGTGGTATCTTGACGAGGATGTCACCAGGAGCAAGTTCCTGACCGTCCTCAACTACGATGTGACCATTGATTGGGAATGAGTATGTACGGAGGAGTTCACCGTTCTCATCTACGATGTGACAGTTAGGTACAACCTGCTTGTCACGCGACTCTGTGATGATGTAGTCCTTCATACCTGTAGTATCATCGACATCCACACGGAATGTTACACCTTCCTTAACGCCTTCGAACTGTGCCTTACCACCAAACTCTGTTACGATGACAGCGTTGAATGGATCCCAGTCGGCAATGATTGTACCTGCCTCAACGATCTGTCCCTCTGAAGCGTAGAGGTTAGCACCGTAAGGTACTGGTACGACTGAAAGGAGGTTGCCTGTGTTGACATCGAGGAAGCGGAGTTCGGCAAGACGGCCTACTACTACCTTTCCGTCAGGATGTTCCTCTGTAGGGCGATCGACTGTACGGAGTTCATCAAACTCAAGGCGTGAAGCATTCTTTGCCTTGATCTGTGCGTTGGCTGCTGCGTTACCAGCGACACCACCGGCATGGAACGTACGGAGTGTAAGCTGAGTACCTGGTTCACCGATGGCCTGAGCTGCGATGACACCGACTGCCTCACCCTTCTGTACCATGCGCTGGGTAGCAAGGTTGCGGCCGTAGCACTTCATACAGATACCGCGCTTGCTCTCACAAGTGAGTACAGAACGGATTTCTACGCTCTCGATACCTGCATCCTCGATCTCAGCTGCAATGCGCTCTGTGATTTCCTCACCAGCAGCAACGATGATCTCGTTAGTATGTGGATTGACAATGTCTGATACTGATACACGGCCGAGGATACGCTCTGCAAGCGAAGCAACGACGCGGTCGCCCTCCTTGAGTGCTGTACATGTGAGACCACGGAGTGTACCACAGTCCTCCTCGTTGATGATAACATCGTGCGATACGTCTACAAGACGACGTGTGAGGTAACCGGCATCGGCAGTCTTCAACGCTGTATCGGCAAGACCCTTACGAGCACCGTGAGTAGAGATGAAGTACTCGAGCACTGACATACCTTCCTTAAAGTTAGAAAGGATAGGGTTCTCGATGATGTTATTGTCGGAAGCACCGGCCTTCTGAGGCTTAGCCATCAGACCACGCATACCTGCGAGCTGTGCAATCTGATCGGCAGAACCACGGGCACCGGAATCAAGCATCATGAAGACTGCATTGAATCCCTGATCGGCCTCTGTCATCTGCTTCATCAAAGTCTTCTTGATAGTCTCATTAACCTTAGTCCATGTTTCAACTACCTGCTGGTAACGGTCCTTGTCTGTGATAAGACCGAGCTCGTAGTTACCCTGGATCTGGTCGACTGTGTCCTGACCTTCCTGTACGATCTGTGGCTTCTCAGCTGGGATGATGATATCATCAAGCACGAACGAGAGTCCACCCTCGTATGCCTTGCGGTAACCGAGGTTCTTGATACCATCGAGGAATTCGCAGGCACGAGCCATACCCACGCCCTTGATAACCTTTGTGATGACCTTCTTGAGGGCCTTCTTACCGATAACCTCATTGATGAAGCCAACCTCGTTAGGGATTACCTCATTGATGATGATACGGCCTACGGTAGTCTCAACGATGTGGCGGATTGGGTTGCCAACCTCGTCGATATCATTTACCACACACTTGATAGGTGCATGTACATCGACACGACCTTCGTTGTATGCGATGATTGCCTCTTCCTCGCCATAGAATGTGATGCCTTCACCCTTTGCACCCGGACGTACCTTTGAGATGTAGTAGAGTCCGAGCACCATGTCCTGAGATGGGACTGTGATTGGGTCACCACTGGCTGGAGAGAGAATATTGTGGCTCTGAAGCATCAGGAGCTGTGCTTCAAGAACTGCTTCGTTGGAAAGTGGAAGGTGAACGGCCATCTGGTCACCATCGAAGTCGGCGTTGAACGCTGTACATGCGAGTGGGTGAAGCTGGATTGCCTTGCCTTCGATCATCTTTGGCTGGAACGCCTGGATACCGAGACGGTGGAGTGTAGGCGCACGGTTGAGGAGCACAGGATGACCCTTCATCACGTTTTCGAGGATATCGAATACGACTGGATCACGACGGTCAACGATCTTCTTCGCACTCTTCACAGTCTTCACGATACCACGCTCGATGAGCTTACGGATCACGAATGGCTTGTAGAGTTCGGCTGCCATGAGCTTTGGAAGACCGCACTCGCCCATCTTGAGCTCAGGACCTACGACGATTACCGAACGTGCAGAGTAGTCAACACGCTTACCGAGGAGGTTCTGACGGAAACGTCCCTGCTTACCCTTGAGCGAGTCAGAGAGTGACTTGAGAGGACGGTTGCTTTCGCTCTTAACGGCTGATGCCTTACGAGAGTTGTCGAAGAGTGAGTCAACAGCCTCCTGGAGCATACGCTTCTCGTTGCGGAGGATAACCTCAGGAGCCTTGATCTCGATGAGTCGCTTCAGACGGTTGTTACGGATGATGACACGACGATAGAGGTCGTTGAGGTCGGATGTAGCAAAACGTCCACCATCCAGTGGCACGAGTGGACGGAGGTCCGGTGGAGTCACTGGGAGGTTGTGCATGATCATCCACTCAGGCTTGTTCTTGCCCTTCGATGCACGGAAGCCTTCCACTACCTGCAGACGCTTCAATGCCTCAGTCTTACGCTGAGCAGAGCCCTCCTGGCTTGCCATGTCGCGAAGCTGGTATGAGAGCTGGTCGAGGTCAACGCGCTGGAGGAGGTACTCGAGAGCCTCAGCACCCATCATGGCAACGAACTTGTTAGGATCGTCGTCTGAGAGATACTGGTTGCTTTCTGGGAGGTTATCGATAATGTCGTAGTACTCCTCTTCTGAAAGGAGCTCGCCATTAACGATGTTAGCCTCTTCATTCTCAGCTATACCTGCATTGATGATAATATATTTCTCGTAATAGATGATTGCATCGAGTTTCTTTGTAGGAATTCCGAGCAGGTATCCAATCTTGTTTGGAAGGCTGCGGAAATACCAGATGTGAGCGATAGGCACAACAAGTGCAATGTGGCCTGTACGTTCACGACGCACCTTCTTCTCTGTAACCTCAACACCGCATCGGTCACAAACGATGCCCTTGTAGCGAATACGCTTGTACTTTCCACAGTGGCACTCATAGTCCTTAGTAGGACCGAAGATACGCTCACAGAAGAGTCCATCGCGCTCAGGCTTGTAAGTGCGATAGTTGATTGTCTCTGGCTTCAATACCTCACCATAGGAATTCTCAAGGATTTCCTCAGGAGATGCGAGACCAATCGTGATCTTCGTGAAGTTTTTGCTTTGCTTTGTTTCTTTCTTAAAAGCCATCTTTATATAGTTTATTCGAATTTGACACTGAGACCAAGACCGCGGAGTTCGTGGAGAAGCACGTTGAGTGACTCTGGGATGCCAGGAGTTGGCATTGCATCACCCTTAACGATTGCTTCGTATGCCTTTGAACGACCGTTAACATCATCTGACTTGATGGTGAGGATTTCCTGAAGCACGTGCGAAGCACCGAAGGCCTCGAGTGCCCAAACCTCCATCTCTCCGAAACGCTGACCACCGAACTGTGCCTTACCACCGAGTGGCTGCTGAGTGATGAGTGAGTATGGACCGATAGAACGTGCGTGCATCTTGTCCTCAACCATGTGACCGAGCTTAAGCATGTAAGTCACACCCACAGTAGCTGGCTGGTCGAATCGGAGACCTGTCTCACCATTGTAGAGGTAAGTACGGCTGTAGCGTGGGAGGCCTGCCTTGTCTGTCCACTCACAGAGATCCTCAAGGTGAGCACCATCGAAGATTGGAGTAGCGAACTTGACACCGAGCTTCTTTCCTGCATATCCGAGGACAGTCTCGAAGATCTGACCGATATTCATTCGAGAAGGCACACCAAGTGGGTTGAGCACGATATCTACAGGAGTACCATCCTCGAGGA
>JAKSLM010000039.1 GCA_024401225.1 Bacteroidaceae bacterium
TTCTCTTGACTGCCAGAGTTGGCATCCCTGATGTAAGCCTTTATCTCTGCATCTTTGCCTCCCACTTCTTTCCAGTTCGTAATCTCTCCGGTATAGATTTTTTGTATTTGCTCTATGGTCAGGTTACGAACTTGGTTTTTAGGATTTACGATGAAGGCAAAGGCATCCTTGGCAATAGGTTTCTGAATCAGTTCAATGCCTTTTTCCTGCGCATCGTTGTTTTCATCTCTTGAAGAATACCTTGATGCGATTATCAAATCCACCTTCTTATCGATAAGGTTTGTGTACGATCCGTGAGTAGTGCTACAATTCAATTTGCTTTGCAGCACATCTTTTTCTGAGTCAGTAATGCTACTTTGTGTGTAATCCAACCTTGCATACTTTATGCAATCCACAGGATGCAAATACCACACGTATGGTATCTTCAGCAAATGGCTTGATAGGATAGTAGTCAATGGTTGAGTAGAAGTTGAGCAGTCCATCACGGGAAGTGTTTCTACAGTCACTTCTACCAGATTATGATTCACTTCGTTTTCTTGTTCTTCGCTGTTGCAAGAGAATAACGTCAACAATGAGAGTAATGATAAGAATGTTCGATTCATATTTTTCACAAATTAAAAGTTTGAATATAGTGAGTTCTGGCATGCAAAGTTAAGCATGTTTTCTGCAACAAGCAATACCCCATCATTCAATGTATATTCGAGCGCCTACCGTTATCGCACAATCACAATGAAACACAATCACTTAAATGGATTACAGATGTATATGTCACAAAACGACAAATCCCGCACAACTTTGAGCTGCGCGGGATAAGAATATATGAATATTTAGGGGGGGTGAGAGGTTTACCTTCTGATTATCTTCTTGCCATCAAATATCACGATGCCTTTTTGATGTATGTTCATCAATCGGCGACCTTGTAGGTCATATAGGGTGGACACATTCTCGGGAGACATTTGTTTGATGCCTGTCGCTGTGCCATAGAAAGGAGCCTGGTAAACGAGTGCTCCACCTTTCCAGCAGCGAAGCAGATATGAAACGGCATTCTCGCCTTCCGGAACGAAATGCTCTGCCAGATATTCGTCCTTGCTGACTCCAATACCCTCTATCAGCGTGTAGTACCATGGCGATTCATCTCCGGCAATCCAGGAAGTGCATTCCAAACCTGTATCAATGGTAATGGTTCGATAGCTATTGCCTTGGTTTTCAATCACGCCTGTTTCAAAGACGTTGGTTACCTCATCTATTGCATCGCCCTTTAAAAGACCGAAATCAAGCAGTACCACAGGTGTGTCGTCATCGCTGACGAGGTATAATTTGCGTCCTTCCTCAAACACCACCTTATTTATATTATAGTCGGGAGACGCAACCTGTTTGCAAGTGCGGTTGCCGATGATGGTGTCTCCTGTCACCTCAAGTGTACAGATGCTCATGCTATGTGGATGATGCTTCTGTACAGTCAAGTACTCCCATTTCGTACCATCTGTCAGCATCGCATTGTAAGGTACAGTAATTTCCTCGTCCGCTTGAGGGCTAACCCTGCGAATAGTCTTTTTCCCGCTTTTGGTAGTGAAGATGACATGACTGATATTAGTTGGCTTGGGAGCTTTTGTTTTGCCTGGAACACAACGCTGATGGAAGAGTTCCAGAGGACCTCCGATGTAGCCATAGCCATAGATGATGCCACCCCATGCAGGCAGCACATGCGAGTCGCCACAGAGCTGATAGTAATCCAGCGAGTCCTTCTGCCAGTCAATGTATATGGACCTTATCTCACCTCCATCAATGCCATAGCTGATAGTGTTGCCATACTCAAATGGTGTGCTGAAATCGTAGAGCAGGCATTCTTCGCCGATGCTGCCATCTGACTGTACTGGTCGCACATAGATCTTGGCATTAGCTTCGTTTCGTACATATCCAACAATCGCAGGTGTACCCTTCACGCCATTGATGCTTTCTGTTTGTTCGAGGGGCATATAGCCATTTTCTGCACGTCCCAAGCGATACCTTACACGTATCTCGTCGGCAGGATGATCTCCTTCCACCTCCACCTCGTAGAACACTTCCCATTCTGAGCCTACACTCCAGAGGCTGGTATCCCCGGAGCCAGGATTATCCTCGTTCTCAGGATCGTTGTATGCAGGCTTAGAAAAATCACTTGCGCGGAAGATGCAGTTTCCATCATCATAGACAGCATCCAGGGTGTTCCATTCTATGATGCCGTTAGGGGCAGCCGCGTAATAGGTATTGTACCATAGCAGATTGTCGTTGCTTATGCCTATGCCTTCTACGAGGTAAGTATCCTCGTTCTCATACCCAGTTCCACCAAGATGAATTCGCTTGCACAGTTCACCATTCACCATGATGCTATCTATCTTTTGTACATCGCGATATGACATGCATCCTTCTGATGATTCGTCACCATTGTAATATGGGTATTTGCCTCCCACAGTCGGAGTGAAGTCAAGTACAAAGCGTGGTGATGGCGGCATTGCACAGTCATCGGACGATTCATACAGCTTGCCGTTCTCCTCATAAACACATGTTTTAGGATAAGGCTTGATGTCTGAGCGCATGTCGCCATAAATGATTTCGTAGCATGTGTGTCCTTTGTCGTCCACAAATGACTCGCCTACGAATAGCATATACGACTTGGTGGTGTGACGCTCTGTGCCCTCTTCTTCATAAAAGAGGTTCAGCGTGTGGTGTGACATCTGCCACACTCGCCCAGGCTTCAGCATGGTCTTGAATTGTGCCTGTGCAACAATCGACACAAGGCAACAAAAAGCTAACAATAATCTTCTCATATTATATATTGATTTAAGTAATTCTCTATTGTTTGGTTCTGCACATCGCTGTCCAGCTTCTTCTTCATGCGTTGCTTCCTGACTGCTATCGACGATGGGGCTATGCCATAGATGTCAGCAAGAACGGTGTTGGGCACTTGCATCATCAACAGACAGCAGAAACGGATATCTTCTGCCGTGAGGGCTGAATGTTGTTTGCGCAGTCGGGAAGTGAAACCTGGCAGCACCATATCGGTGTTCTTCTCGATGAGTTCCCACGATGACTCCTCCAGATTGATGTGCCCACTCTTGCCACGGTTGGCATTGAGAATGGGTAAGATGATGGCATAGAGGTGTTCATAATAGAGCTTCTGCAATTTGATGTTCTCCTCGCGCACCTCGTTTTCATGCCCCAAGGCAACCTCCGACAGTCGCATTGCCTCCAATTCCCGAGCATGGGCAATTCGAGCCTTCCTGCGATAGAATAGCCCAGTAACCGATGCTACAAGCAGCAGCAACAACACCACAATCAACACCACAAACATGCGCGATCGTTCCGCTTCACGCTCGGCACGTTGGTGCTCCATCTGTCGTTCATGCTGCAAGGCATGTATGCGAGTCATATTCTGTGCGTTCTCTCCCCTTGCAATACTGTCCGTTATATCCATCAGATTGACAGCACAGTCATACGCATCTTGCCATTGCTGCGTTTCTTCATTACGATACATCAAAAGTCGTGTTAACTCTGCCTTGCTATAGATGTCGCTTCGGGCAATATAGTCGGGCAACAGTTCCATCATCTCGTCATATCTTTCTTGCAGGTTAAGTCCGTAGGCATGGGTAATGCGGAAAAGATCTGTTTCCGTTACCTTTGGATAGATGCGAGCGGCCTCGTGCGTGAAATGCAACACGCTGTCTCCATCTTCGTTCATCAGATGTATCTGGGCTAAGAGAAGAAGTGTCTGAGCACGGAAATCGAGCGTGTCCTTTGGTGCAAGCTTATAGGCAAGGTGAGCATCAAGGAGTGCACTATCCACCTTGCCTTCCACCATATAGGTGGTGGCCAGTCGTTGCAAGGCCTCAGCTTTCATCGCACATCCGCGTACCTTATCATTACAACCGATCATTTCAGCCTCGCTCAGCATGTTCTGCTGATAGTATTTCTGCAGTTCGGCCATATTCTTCTTTTCATATTCAGCAGAAATCTGGGCATACAAGCGGAAGCGTCTTTCTCTGTCACATGAATGTTTGCATTCGTCCAGTTCGTTGAGCAGGGTAACCAACTCCACATCCTCTTCTGCCAATGGAGCTTCATTAGCCTTGCTGCAACCAATGAGCATTGTAATGAGTGCGAATAAAAAAACATACTTCATCTTTTTCCTTTTTTTTGCAAAGGTACGAAAAAAGATTCGTATCACAACATAAGATTTGTATGATGTATATGCGTGTATATGCTGCCATTTATAGTATATTACTGATAAACAAGAGCGTAATTACAAACCAAATGTATATATCGTTTACCGTATTTTTCTCATTCTTGGTATTCTATTATAAAGTCCTTGCAAGGAATTCGTGATGTCCTTGCAAGGAGTTAGCGAAGCGCTTGCAAGGAGTTCATGATGTTCCTGTAAGGGCTCTGCAATCATTCAGGAGGTAACAATTAATAGTCTCATGGGAATGGTTGGCGGTGATTCAAGGTAAATATTTCACGTGAAATTACAATATTTATATACATCGTATACATCAGCGCACTTATCACACTATAATACAGACGATTAAGTTGATGTATATAATGGTGTATATAATTGTATTTCGTATACACCATATACACCCGACTGTTTGCACATAAGGGAAGGGATATGCACAGAACTGTTTGGTGTTCAATGCCATGCTATAGGCATAGGCAAGCATTGTTTCCTTCGATCATAGCATCTGCATCGAAGCAATCTGGGCGGATTTGACTAACGATGATGGGATAAGATATACTATCCTATTTGGTAGGATATACTATGTTGTGCGATAAGATAGTATATCTTATTGGGTAATCGTTGCAATAAGTTGGGGATTGTCAAAGTTAGCGACGGCGGTTCTGGTCCATGTAGCGCATGTAGAGCTTGTAATAGTTGTCGTAACGTCCATCGTCCACAACGAGTTTCAACTTCTTGTAGGTGTAGGAATCGGACTGGATGAAGTCGATGAGGTCGGGATGGAACTGTTCGCCCGAGAGGACGGCAAACTCGCTCATCACATTCTCAAAGCTGCGGGGTGTGTGGTAGTTGCGACCGATGTTCTCGGTAGCAGCATCCATGCAGTCGCATAGCGTGACGATGCTGATGATTGGGAAGTATGGCGACTTGCGGCTCTTGAACTTGGTTGGATAGCCTTCGCCATCGTACCACTTATGGTGGCCCAAGGCGATGTCCTGATACTGCTTGAGCGATGGGTCGATATCGAAGAACTGGCGCGACTTTTCGGGATGTAGCTTGATGATGGCGAACTCGTGGTCGGTGAGTGGGCGGAAGGAGTTGTTGATGATGGTAGGTATGGAGATCTTGCCAAGGTCGTGATAGATGGCTGACTGATAGGCAAACTCGGAGAGTGATGCACGGTTGAGTGCCACATCCTCAACGGTCTTTATGCCTGGAACGCCAATGAAGAACTCTGGTTTCTTGTCAATGAGTGCTTCGGTCAGCACGCGTGTGAGCTCGGCTGTCATGGATACGTGAACATAGGTCATAGGCTGTTCCACGACTATGAGGCGGAAGAGCAGATCTTCCCTCTCCTTTGGTGTGAGATGCTTGAGCAAGAGTGGTTTGCAGGCTATGTTGGCAAGGATCCTACCCTTCTCGAACGAGTACTTATCGTGCTCATAGCGGGCGATCATGTCCAGCACATCGGAGAGGTGTTCCTTTATGATGGCAGCCTTTTTGCTTTCCGGGTAGGAGGTGCGTTCGAGCAGGGCGCTGAAACTTTCGTAGAGGTTGTAGAGATAGTTGATCTTCATGGATGGCACGCCCGTCTTCTGCTGCATCTCGGGATCGTTGTCAAGCTTCTTGTGGAAGGTTTCGAAGGCTTTGTTCCACGACATGTTGCCCATATAGGCCTCGATGAGCAGGTCATCGTAGTCGAGTTTGCCGTAATAGCGGTTTTTCAAGCCCGTGAGTCCCAGTTCCTCCCTTACGTTGCAGTACTCCTTGTACAGGTGGTCGCGCAGTTCGGGAGAGTGTTCACCATGACTGATGTAGGTAAGGATGCCACGATAGCGGAAGAGGTCGATGGACCACTTGGTGTATTCGTTCAGGAGGCTGTCCTTGCGGAAGACTTCCTGATTCTCAGGCACGGCATAGAGCGCCTTCATGCTGGATGCAAGTTGGCGGCTCTCGTTGAGGGAGATATTGCTTGACTGGGCATGCAGCACAACGAGGTTGACGAATGCCGATATGAAGTAGTACCGATTGAGCGGGTCCTTGAAGGAGGTGAAGCGATTGGAGAGGTCCATGATCTTGAGGAAGTAGAGCTTCGATCGCAGTTCGGACTCCTTGTCGCCCATTCGCGAACATTGGAAGTTGACCATTCCCGAGCAGAGGTAGCAGAACACAAGGTGTTCGATGTCCTGCGTCGCCTCGTAGTGAGGCAGAAGGATGTCCATGATCTGCTCGTAGAAGAAGATGTCGTTGGCGTTGCGGAAGAAGAGGTGGCGCGTCCAGTAGTAAAGCGAGTCGTAGGCTGCCTCGGGGATGTTCTCATCGGTGAAGTAGTCCTTGATGGATGCTATGGAACGGCTGTTTTTCGTATAGATTTGCGAGTATGCCTTTGCCCTGCGTTTGAACATCTCAATCCATTCGCTGTGCGAGAGGTGGTAGAAGATGCTGTCGTTGTAGGTATTGTAGTAGCGGAAGTCGTGTTCGAGGTCGAGGAATGTCTTCGCAAACTGCGGAGCGCCCTCGATAGTGAGCGGATGCTGACGAAGGGCGCTGCGGTTGGCACGCTCCTCGGCTGGGAATACTTCGCGGGCCCACGATGTACCCACGGTGACGGAATAGATGTAGTCCTGCGCAATGAGGCAGGTGCTATGTATAATAATAAGTAAGAGGGTCGATATGTATCTTTTGAGCATAGTACTGCGATTGAAATCGTGGTCAAAGATACACACATTATTAATAAAAACAAAGAAAAAAGTCTTTTTTTTATATCTTACAAGGCGTTTATCCACATATTGCGTCCAATATCTTGCTCAAATCGGCAGAAATGCCTATATTTGCAGACAACTTTTATGTTATAAATTATAAGTTATAAGTATAAAAGGGAAAAGGAAAAGCATAAGGATGCTTTCAACAAAAAGAACAATCAACCTAACACATTAAATATGAAGAAATACCTACTTTCGTTCCTATTGCTATGCACGGCAGCAATGGGAAATGCACAGAGATTTACTGACAAGATGGACCGCGGACTGATAGCCATGAAGGCTACGGGCGGCATCTACGTGAGCTGGCGCATCAACGCCGAGGAGTACTACGGCGTGGCTTACAACGTGTATCGCGACGGCACTAAGATCAACGACACACCGCTCACCGTGTCAAACTTCACCGACAAGGCGGGCACTACTTCAAGCAAATATACCATTGCAGCAGTCATCAACGGAGTGGAACAGAACCAATGCGCTCCTGCTACTCCATGGACTTCGAGCTACAAGGAGATAAAGCTCGCCCACGAAGGCATACAGAGCAAGCTCATACCTAACGATGCCTGCTGCGCCGATGTGGATGGCGATGGCGAGGTGGAGATCCTGATGAAGTTCGACAACGAAAGCGAAATGGCTCAGTCGTACCCTAAGACAGGCCCTACCATCAACGGAAAGGCTACTGGCGAGTACTCGATATTTGAGGTCTTGAAGCTCGACGGCACCCGTCTGTGGTGGGTGAACTGCGGACCTAACATGGGTGACTTCCAGAACAACGAGCAGAACATAGTGGGCTACGACTGGAACATGGATGGAAAGGCAGAAGTGATAATGCGACTCGAAGAGGGTTCCACCGTCCACTATGCCGACGGCACTAAGTACGTGATAGGCGCAAACGGCAAGAACGGAGGTTCGTACACCAACTACCGCGCCGCAACGGGAGGTGGAACAAACTGGTTCATGCACGACGGTAAGGAGTTTCTCGTATATTGCGATGGTGAAACAGGTCAGATACTCGATATCATAGACTATCCGCTCGCTCGTCTTGAACCGGGCGAGACAAGCCTTGAGGCTGCATGGGGCGATGGCTACGGCCACCGATCGTCGAAGTACTTCTTCGGAGCTCCATACCTCGATGGTAAGAAGCCAAGCATATTCCTCGCACGAGGCATATACACCCAGATCAAGATGTGTGCACTCGATGTGGACCCAGCATCCAACAAGCTCATGAAACGATGGGACTGGCGCCAGACCAACGGCGGCTACTGGATGTGGCAGGGCTATCACAACTTCGGCATAGCTGATGTGGATGAAGACGGAAGGGATGAGATAGTATATGGTTCGATGGTGGTGGATGACAACGGAAAAGGTCTCTCTACCACAGGTTTAGGCCATGGAGATGCACAACATTGTTCTGACTTCAACCCATACACTAAGGGACTCGAGATCTATGCCTGCAACGAGGATCAGCCAGGAAACAACTACCGCGATGCAACAACTTCAAAGATCTACCACCGCTTCAATGCCGGCAACGATGATGGACGTGCCATGATGGGCAACTTCACCGACGACTTCCCTGGCTCGGTAGGCTGCTCTTCACGTGAAGGCGCCATCAGTTCCGTCACCTATGGAGCGATAAGCGGTCTCAATGCTACAGGTATCAACACCAACTTCCGCATATACTGGGATGGCGACCTGTGCAGCGAGACATTCAACTACCTGAACGGCAAGAACACAGAGGGCTGCGTAGCAAAGTATGGCAGCTGGAGCCCTATCTACACATGCGCTGGTTCGATGACAAACAACGACACAAAGGGTACTCCTTGCTATCAGGGCGACATCCTGGGCGACTGGCGCGAGGAGATCATAATGCGAACAGCCAATGGCAACATACGCATCTACTCAACCCCTACCCCAACCTCATACCGCATTCCTTCACTTTGGGCCGACCATCAGTATCGCAACGCTATGGTATGGCAGATGTGCGGATACAATCAGCCTCCTCACCTCAGCTACTTCATCGGCAAACTGGAAGGCATAACCCAGGCTCCTCCTCCACTCACAATGAACGGACGCGAGGAAGTGAGCAACGGCGGCACTATCGATGCTTCCCTCAACGGCAAGCACGCCATAGTATGCGAGATGGGCAGCACGAAGGTAAGCATGGCTGATGGTGTAAAGCCTCAGATCATGACATTCTACGTGCCATCGTGGGTACAGGGTACTGCAGGAACCAACTACACAGCCAAGGAAGCAACCATCAAGTACGAGTACTACACATGCGATGTGACTGGCGGATGGCTGGATGGCGATGCACGCCTCGTGAAGCAGGGCGACGGTATACTCAACCTGCCTAAGGCAGACTTCAAGCATACGGGCGAGACCGACATCTGGGCTGGTGCACTCTGTTTCGATGGCACTATGCTTCAGTCTTCGCTTTGGCTCAACCGATTTACAGAACTCATCTCCAACGGAGGTCAGTTCCGCTCCATCAAGGCCGACTACGATGCATCCATCCGCCCAGGTGGCGACGATGCAAAGGGCAGTATCACTACCGACTCGCTCATGCTCGGTTTCGGTTCGCGCATAGTGATCGACCTCTACAGCGACGGACTCGATGCCGACCAGATCAACACCAAGTATCTCAGCATCGAACGCAAGACGGGCGATGCATGGACAAAGGGTGGTCCGCAGTATCTGATGCCTGTCATCGAGATCAACGGCCACATGGCTCAGGGCGAGACAAAGATGGCTCCGGGCAAGTATATTATAGGTAAGGTGGATGAAAATGCCATCAAGGGCAACATCAGCGACATTATACTCGAAGGACTGCCAACCACAAAGAAGTCGCTCTACGTGGAGGACGGCAAACTGATCATCGAGATCGTTGGTCTGCGCGATGCATCCACTATCGAATGGACCGGTACAAGCAGTTCGACATGGGATCTGGCTGAGACCGAGAACTTCTCCATCAGTAGCGGTAGCGCAACTGAGGCTACTGTATTCGTATCGGGCGATAACATCCTCTTCACCGACGATGCAGCATCAAAGAATGTAAGCATCAAGGGTAGCGTCATACCTGAGAGCATCACCGTAAATGGCACATCGAACTACACATTCGGCGGTTCGGGCACCATAGACGGCAATGCTAAGTTTGTCATGGAGGGCACAGGTACCGTTACCATGAACGGAGTAAACACCTACAAGGGAGGTAACGCCCTGAAGGGTGGAACAACCAAGGTCAGCGCCCTCTCCAACCAGTACAGCGAGACTGGCAACCTGGGCGGCATCACATCGGCAGGCAAGTTTACCATGGAGAATGGTGCTGTGCTGCAGACCACAAAGGAGGTACGCCAGGGATCGCCAATGAAGATGGTAGGCGACCAGGGAGGTGTGATCAACAACTCGGGCGACTTCGTGATGGAAGCAGCATTCAGCGGAACGGTTCTCACAAAGAAGGGGGCCGGATGGATGAAGTCGAACGTAGCAAGCAGCCTGTCTAAGCTCATCGTAGCTGCGGGTGTGGTGGATGCAAGCGAAAAACTGGCAAGCAGCATCGAGGCACAGGCTACTGCCGACCTCCGCGGTAATGCGTTCCTCACCACTCCTATCTTCGTAGCCGATAAGGCAAAGGCCAATCTTACTACTGTCAACCGTGCTACGACCAACCTTGCGCTGACTGGTACAGGCCAGATCACCGTATGGTGTGCTACTGAGAAGGGAAGCAACTACTACGCTACACGTACTCCAATACAGCTCAACCTCAAGAACTTTGAAGGCACGCTGGTAGCCGAAGCCACCTATGCTGCCGATGGACGATTCACACTCGACACAAGCAATGGTGGCGACAAGTGGACGCTCAACATTCCTGCAAAGCGATTCGTACAGAACACAGGCAAGACGCTCCGCATAGGTCAGGTGACTGGTACTGGCGAACTGGGCGGCGGATGCGCATTCAAGAATGGAGTGACCGTTCCAGCCAACACATGGCAGGTGGGCAACGATAAGGACTTCAAGTTTGAAGGTATCGTAACCAGCGGCGATAAGTTCACAAAGATGGGTGAAGGCAAGATGACCACTACTGCAGCATGGACCACAAATGGTGCCATCAGCGTAAATGCAGGTGAGCTTCATGCCAACTCGGGTGCTACACTTGGCACAGGAACTCTCACCATTGCAAAGGGAGCCACATTCTCAGGTGTGAGCAAGAGCGGTGTGCCTATGACCAATGCCTCAACCACCGTAAACGGTACGCTCCAGGCTGGCTCGAATGCCACAGCCGTATCGGGCAACCTCGACTTCGGAGGCAAGAACGTAAGCATCAATGCTACAGGTACTCTCGCTCTCGGCATTCGCAAGGGTTCGATCATCAGCGTTACTACTGGCAAGCTTGCCATCAACAATACTTACATCTGCAACATCAACACTCTCAAGTTTGCTTCGGGTGCTACGATCTCCCTCTACCTCGACAAGAGCTATGTGCCTACTACCGACAAAGATGTAGCCGACACATTCTACCTTTGGACCGATGTAAAGACCATAAGCATGGGCGACCTGCTCAACCTCGATCTGCCAGAACTGCCTGATGGCAACTACTGGGACACCGAGAGCATAAAGGATGGTATACTCTACATCCGCTTCGACCCAGACAAGGCTACCGGCATAGCAGGTATTGCTGCAGGTTCGGCTTCGGCAGGCGTATATGCTGTAGATGGTAAGAGCATGATCAAGGCTCAGAAGGGCATCAACATCATCAAGAGTGCTGATGGAAAGACAAAGAAGGTTATTATTAAATAAGAGAAAAGTGAACATAAAGAAGACATTCACCATAGCGCTGCTGTCGCTCTCGCTCGCTTCGCATGCCCAGTATGTGGAGCAAGCCGAGCGACAGGCAGGCACTAATGCTCCTTTGGCAGAGTTTGCCGACTGCAAGGATGTGCTGTTCAATTTCGATTGGAAGTTCCTGCTGGGCAATCCTCAGGGAGCACAGGCACCCGACTACGACGACTCATCATGTCGCAAGCTCGATCTGCCTCACGACTTCCAGTTCGAGCAGCCATGGATAGAGAGCA
This sequence comes from Bacteroidaceae bacterium, assembly GCA_024401225.1. Taxonomy (GTDB): domain Bacteria; phylum Bacteroidota; class Bacteroidia; order Bacteroidales; family Bacteroidaceae; genus Minthosoma. Next base: position 12,042 of record JAKSLM010000039.1, read on the forward strand.
AGGACAAGAACGACATGGGACGCGGATTCAAGCAGATGTGCGACGGATGGTACCGCAAGTCGTTCACCCTCGACCCTAAGCTCAAGGGCAAGCGTATCACACTCTGCTTCGATGGCATCATGTACTACGGCGATGTGTACGTGAATGGCAAGAAGGTGGCTTCAACCGAGTATGGTTACATCGGTTTTGAGGCCGACATCACAAAGGCGTTGAAGTGGGATGGAGAGAACGTAGTGGCAGTATATGCCAATACGGGCAAGAAGAACGGCTCGCGCTGGTACACGGGCGGAGGCATATTCCGCGATGTGCGCCTGAAGGCAAGCAACGACACACGCATTGCTCACCACGGACTCTATGTCACTTCCGCACCTCAAGGCAACATAGTACGCCCCGATCATCTCAATGCCCAGCGCATAGACATCAACCCTCTCTGCCCTCAGGGCAAGGGTGATCCTCACGGTGCATGGGATGTGCTTGTGCAGTTGCAGGTGGTCAACTGGCAGAAGCACGATGTCACCCTTCGCGCCACCCTCAAGGATGCTTCGGGGGCTGTGGTAGGCACAAGCACCTGCCAGATGCCGGACCACACGAAGCAGAACAACACCGAGGTTGCCCTGCCTATGATTGCTGTAAGCAGTCCTAAGCTTTGGTCGCCCAACTCTCCTTATTTATATACTGTAGAGGCTGTGATAGAGGAGAATGGAGCGGTCATCGACTCCATAAGCGACCAGATAGGTCTGCGCACCATCGAGTATGCACCTGAGTTCGGATTCAAGCTCAACGGGCAGAAGACCTTCCTCAAGGGCATAGCCAACCATCACGACCTTGGAGCACTCGGTGTGGCAGCATTCGACAAGGCAATAGAGCGCCAGATGCGCCAGCTGAAGTCGTTTGGTTACAATGCCATACGATGTTCGCACAATCCATATTCTGACAGCTTCTGCCGCATAGCCGATCGCGTAGGTCTGCTGGTGGTAGACGAGTTGATAGACAAGTGGTCGGACAATGAGTATTGGGGCGGACGCAAGCCATTCATGAACATCTGGCCAGAACTGATAAGCGAATGGGTGACACGCGATCGCAACCGCCCATCAGTAGTACTTTGGTCGCTTGGCAACGAACTGCAGACCAACGATGGTTGGAGCGGCTACAAGACCAACGACTGGGGCATCACGACCTATCGCATCTTCGATCAGATGCTGAAGCGCTACGATCGCACTCGCCCTACAACAGTAGCCATGTTCCCTGCCCGCGCAGGAGCACAGCGAGGCACTCCCGACTTCAAGACATACCTCGTTCCGCCTGAGCTGGGATGCGCTACCGAAGTGGCTTCGTTCAACTATCAATGGGATGCCTACCATGGCTACTACGACTATAAGCCCGACCTCATACTCTTCCAGTCGGAGGCTGTGACCAACCAGTTGCAGCAGCCTTTCTACGGCATGGATCGCCAGCGAGGCGTAGGACTTGCATACTGGGGAGCAATAGAGTACTGGGGCGAGAGCAACGGATGGCCTAAGAAGGGATGGAACTACAGCTTCTTCTCCCACACGCTCGAGCCTTTCCCTCAGGCATCGCTCATCAAGGCAAGTTTCCAGCCAGAGATTCCTGTGGTGCAGATCGGCGTGGTGGATGGAAAGGGCGAGAGCCTAGAATGGAACGACATCAAGGTTGGCCAGCAGCGCATATCGCAGAACTGGAACCACCCTGCAGGATCGAAGCAGAATGTCTTCACCTACACCAATGCGGAGGAAGTGGAACTGGTGTACAACGGCAAGTCGCTCGGCACTCAGAAGAATGACACAACAGACATTGCAAAGCGTAACATCATCCTGTGGAGCGGTATCGACTATGCCGAAGGCGGCAAACTCGTAGCCATAGCCAAGCACAACGGTAAGGAAGTGGCACGCAACGAGGTGGAGACAACCGGCAAGGCTGTAGCCCTGAAGATTGTGGCAGAAGGCACTTCACCATCCAACATCTACAATGCAAAGGTCGATCGTTGGAAGGCAAACGGCATGGATCTGCAGTACATCAAGATCTACGCAGTCGATTCCAAGGGCCGCATAGTACGCAATGCTACCGATGAGGTCAAGGTAGAGGTCGATGGAGAGGCTTCGCTCGTAGCCATCGATAATGGTGACCACTTCACATCCGACATCTTCCTCGGCATCAATACCAAGAAGATGCAGACCGGATTCATGCAAGCCATCATGCGCAGTACAAGAAAGGTAGGAAAAGCAACGATCAACGTTACCTCCCCTACCCTTAAAGGTTGTAAAATGACTTTTAAAAGCGAAAAGTAAAGATTTAAAAGTGAAGAGTGAAGAGTGGAGAATTAAAAGGCTCGTCCGCTTACGGAATAACTCTTATCATTCTTCATGATAATAACCTGTCCGTTCGACATCTTTTTCACTACAGTATCAGCAGCATCAGTCTTCACAGGATTGATGCTGTTTGCTTCTTTATTCTCCATCTCAAACGATGTGAGGGCGAACGAAGCCTTGCTTGTGGATGAAGTGCATGTGATGTTGAACACAAACTTGATCATGGCCTTCTCCGTGCCTCTTGTATACTTCAGCGCCTGAGTGAGTGTGTAGGTCTTGCCTACGGTGAGGCGCGAAGGATACTGGCCTACGGTGAATGTGCATGATGAAGGATCGAACTCGGAATAGACATAAGCTGAGTTGCCCCATCCTATCACCTTGCCCGAAGCATCAAACCAGTGTCCGTAGCCATTGGCTGTGCTTCCCGAGCTCTCCACTTTTCCGGTGGAAGGATTGACAGCATAGAACTTCATCTGCCCATCCTTTGGCTCTGTGCTTGACCATGCAACGAGCTTGCCTGCTATATCGGCAGCACTCATCTGGAGAGCCGTACCGAGGTTGGCCTTTGCATCATCATCAAGTCGTACGTCTACCCAACCATACTCCGTTGAGCGAGGCAGGCTGACATCGTAAGTGAATGTAGCATTGCAGATAGGAGTGTCGTCCGAGATGATAGGAGCACCGGCTATGTTGGTATTGGTGAACTCAACAGTATAAGGCCACTGGTCATCATCCGAGATATCATCGTTCCACTTATGCTGTATGTACTCCCTTGGAGCAGGTACCACAACAAGGTAGAGCTGCTGTGTGCCCTCAGGTACCTCGGCTTCTATCTTGACAGCCTTGCTGCCCACACCGCCCTCAGCACAGTATAGTGAGTCCTCGTAGAGATACCTTCGGCTGCCGTCCTTCATCAAGGCCACATAACCGAGGCGGTAACCACGCTGAGAGTTGTACTTCGTATTGATGTTGTAGTAAGTCTTGTCCGAACCGTACGCTACGTATTTGCTATCTTCATTGATATAAACCACAGGATCACCCTCTGCAATCTTCACAGGCGACTTGAGCGAAGTGAACTCGGTGCTTACCACATTGTTGCCACCCGATGGCACGCTGAGCTTGATGACATTGAAGCCCGTGCTCTGTGGACAACTGCTGTAGGCTACCTGATACTTGGTGCCTCCGAGCGAAATGTAGTTGTAAGTATATGTGCCGATGTATGGAGTGGCTTCCTTGCGTGCCACATCGAGGTCGATGGTAGCCATCTTCATTGCATAGTCGAAGTACATCCTGTAGAGTTCGTTCGAATCGATGCCCAGCAACTCCATGAGCGACTCGTTAGGGTCGCCCGCCTTCGTTGGATTGTAGCGCCAGATGCGGCCTATAATGTCCACCCCATACTTCTCTGCCAGGTAGTAGTGCCACCAGTACGACTGGTAACGCATCCATTCGTTGGTCATGGCATAGTTGGCTGTGTTCTTGAATATGCCCCAGCTCTGGTCCCACTTCAGGTTTGGATACGACATAACTGATTGCCACTGTGCTGTCTGCTCCCAGAAGGTAGATCCGTTGCCTATCGCGGTGCGGAAACCTGTTTTGCCTCCGAGGTCGCAGTACACCTGGTACTGGAACGCATGACCAATCTCATGAGCGATGGTCTGCCCTACCGGGTGGCAGGTGCTTGGAGTCACCCACAGAGCGCCGATCTGGTTGTCATATCCCGAGCCGGTAGCTGTCCATCCTTTATCGTAGAGGATGCAGATGATCATCTTGTACTCGTTGAGCTTCGACTGGATGGAGAGATCGGCAAACTTTAGTTTATTGATGTTGATGTCAAAGAATGTTTCAGCCTTTTCGAGCAAGTCCTTCACATCAACATAGAGAGCATCCGTCTTGCTGAGTTTCTCAGGAGGAGTTGTGCCGTAGCCTATGCCGTAGTACACATCAAAGTGCTGGCTGCTCATCTCATGCTTGTAGAGTTTCAGCCCGTCGCTCTGGCTATACACCTTGGTTTTTGAATCGTATCGCCAGCTTGGGGGCATGAATGAAGTCTGTGCTGTTGCCATGACTGATGCCATGATGCAAAGCGCAATGAGGAAGTATCGTCTCATATCAGATTCCCATTAATAGTTGATTATTATATATAAGTTAGGTGTAGGTTATGTTTGTTAGGTAGAAAAAGGAAGGTCAGGCCATGCAGACCCGACCTTCCAGTATTTATTGATCTGTGTACAAGTTCGAATTACTTGATGCGAGCACCTGTAACGTTGAACTCCTGACCGTTCTTCACGATCACTACGCTACCATCGCGTACAACCTTCTTGACTGAAGCCTTGTCAGCAGCAACAGCGTTGATGCCTGTGATGTTGTTGCCAAGGTTGATTACATAGAGGAAGTACTTACCATCGTATGCGAGACCGATACGTACAGTAGCTTTATCATCAGTACCATCTTCGAATGTGAGTTCTACTGGGTCCATTGCAAGAGCAAGCTTACCATCTACAATTGTAAGACCAGCGAGAACATTCATTCTTGTCTCATCATCGATTGCATAACCATTTGCGCTGTACATGAGCATCTCATCGAAGCTGTACGATACACCATAGTCAAACTCTGAAGTAGGAGCAATGATCTTGGCATCTGTGATAGTCTCATCTGTAAGACCGAGTGCCTCATAAAGCTTAGTAGTATCGAGCATGAAGTTATAAACGCCTGTTGCATTGTCGAAGTTGTCGTCTGTAACTGCGAATGCAAGAGACTCAACTGTTGGTGCAAGACCTGTCTCACGCTCTGTATACTCTTCTACATACTTAACAGTAACGACAATCTTGATAGCCTTGTTGTTGTCTGTATTTACCCAGTAGAAGATTGACTTGTAAGTATCACCTACAGCCTTGCGGTTAGGGATCTGGTCGAATCCGATGATACCTGTGTTGTAAGCAAATTCGATACCGAATGGACAATCAGGCCAGCTACCAGTATAAGCAAACTCAGCATACTTCTCACCGAGTTCTGCAACAGGCTCAGCCATCCAGAAACCAACATCGAAACCAGTGTTTGCACCATAAGTGTAAGCAGCAGAAATAGTAGGATAAGAATCAGCTGTAGCAGGAGCATCCTGACCATATACCTTATATGTACCCTCACCGAGGATTTCCTTAATCTTATCGATTCCGAGGTCGTACTGCATCTTAGCCTGGATGTCAGCCTCTTCATTACCATAGTATGCACCACTTGGCACGATCTGCTGAACGATACCTACAGTTGAAACGATGTCGAAGTTAGAGTCAGGGTCTACACCGCTGATTTCCTTTTCAACGATCATAACCTTGAGAGTCTTCTGGTAGTACTTACCTGCGAAGTTGAAGAGAAGCTTGATGTACTCAACGTCACCGAGAGTCCATGCAGCATCATTGAAACCTACAGAGAAGTCTGTGAATGTCATGTTCACGTCTGGCTCTACATAGATAGCGTAACCAGCTACACCCCATGCGATGCTGTAACCTTCCTTAGTCATCCAGCAACCACCCTTAGTAGCTGTGTGGTCGTTAGAGAGGGCACCTTCACCTGCGAGGATGTTGAATGCTACATCACCCTTATCACAGCCAAGGAGTTCTGCTACCTTATCGAGGTCAAGAGTGAATGCAGCACCTGAACCACCGAGGATGTGCTTGATTTCCACCTCATCCTCGCCAACCTTAACCCATTCGTCGAATGAAACAACTGGCTCTGCTACTACAGAGATAGGCATATTGAGCTTCACAGCCTTTGTACCATTTACGATATAAAGTTCTACGAAGTCACCAGTTTCATAAAGCTTACCTGGATACTGACCTGTAACGAATGAGAATTCACCATCAACAAGAGAAGCCTCCTGTACATAGATAGTATTGTCGCCTGTAGCCCATCCCATTGGCAAGCTCTGTGCGATGTATTCATCATTACCAGTTGCTTCGTCATAGTTAGAATAACGGCCAAACCAACCGCCACCAGCTGCAGCCTCAGGAGTAGAGAGAACATCGCTCATGCTATAAGTAGTAACAGCATTATCTTCCTCACCTGTAGTCACAGCATTAACTGTACGAGTCAAGAGTACAGAACCGATATTGAGATCAAGAGTGTTGGCATCAATACCGAGAGCGTCATAGATACCATCGAGAGTAAACTTGACAGTCTTGCCCTCGTAGCTCTTGCCAGTATAGAATTCCAATGGCAAGTCATAGCTCTTCACGATTTCGAGTTCTGAATACTTAGATGCTGGAGCAGCGATCTCTGGACGAGCTACAACGTTGAGTGTTACACCGAGAGTAGCGATCTTCTCACCGTATACAACTGAGAGAACGAATGAAGTGCTTTCGCCACCTGCCATTGCATCTGGGAACTGACCTACAGGGATAGCGAGTTCGTCAGCATCAGCATCGATACCAAGCACGCTGTTGTAGATAACTGAGTTGTTGCCCCAGCTAGTACGTTCACCAGCAGAAGTCAACCAGAATGAACCAGGACCATCAGCAGTAGTCTGTGTCTGAACGAGCTCTACCTTCGACACCTTACAGTCATTATAGATATTGATTGTGATACCTACACCGTGCCATTCGCCTGGCTCTGTACCTGCTACCTCAAGAATCTTAGATACTGGATACTCGTATACCCATGATTCGCCAGCAACGCCGTTCCATTCCTCTTTTGGGCTCCAGTTGTCTGAGTTTGCGAAACCACCGATACCCCAACCTTCACGGCTTGCGCCCGAAGCGTTAGTGATATAGAAACGTACTACGTCATCCTGAAGTGCACCTGCAGCTACGAGGTCATCAACGAGGAGTGTGTGACCCTCTGTAAGCTCGAGTGGCTTAACAAGACCTGCATAAGCAGCACCGCTTTCAAGTGCGCCAGCCAATGTTGCAGCATCAGTACCGAGAGTCTTTGCTACCTCAGCAAGGCTGAATACTGCATACGATGCAGAGTAGTCGCTTGTAGGGTACTGAGTGAGTGTAGCTGTGAAGTCTGCATCAACCGATGGAGCTGGAGCAGCAGCTGCTACAAACTCGAATGCATAGAAATTGATTGAACCGACTGGGTAAGTAACTGTAACTGTACCAGCCTTCACGTCAGCCTCAACAGCTGGGTAAACGCTCTTTTCTTCCTCGCCCATCATAACCTTGATAGCCTCTGACTCAAGAAGGATCTTGTTGAGAAGCTCTGTGTCATTCTGAGTAAGAACAACGTTACGGTCAGTAGCGGAGTTGGAACCAGTACGTGCGTAAATCTTGATCTTTCCATCTGAAGGAACAGAAAGAGTCATGTAGTTAGTCTTGCCTTCTGAAAGGCTTGACTTGCCACCTGACTTCAGACGGTGAGTAAACTTCACCTGTTCAGTAGCATCGCCATAATACACATTGTTGGCATCGATAGCTACCTTGCCTGCTTCGTCAAATACTGACAAAGAGAAATTGCCATTAGTGAATACCTTTCCATTCACGGCACCAGCATCAGCGATGTCAGCTTCTGCAAACTGAATCACCTGAGCATTAGCAGCGATGGCAATCACCATTGCAACAAGAAGAGAGTAAATCTTTCTCATAAGCTAATAAATTAGGATAAATTGATTAATTAAAATATAGTTGTTTGTTAAGTTTCTCTTTGGTCTTTCTTTTCGTGTGCAAATATACGGAGTTTTCCCATTATTACAAAATTTTAACCAACTTTTATCATATTGATGTACTTTTTTTATCTATATTTGCACCGAATATGTAAAACAACTTTAATTACTACCTAAACAAATAGCATGAAAACTGATATCGAAATCGCACGCGAAACCAAGCTACAGGACATAGACCTTATCGCGAACCAGATCGGTATTCCAACATCAGAGATTGAACATTACGGCCACCACATCGCCAAGGTGCCTCTGCGCCTCATCGATGACGAACGTGCCAGCAAGTCAAACCTTATCCTCGTTACAGCCATCACTCCTACGAAGGCTGGCATCGGCAAGACTACCGTATCCATCGGACTTGGCCTCGGTCTCAATCGTCTGGGCAAGAAGGCGGTATGTGCTCTCCGCGAGCCATCGCTCGGACCTTGCTTCGGAGTGAAGGGAGGAGCAGCAGGTGGCGGTTACGCGCAGATTCTGCCTATGGAGAAGATCAACCTCCACTTCACAGGCGACTTCCACGCCGTTACCTCAGCCCACAACATGATCTCCGCCTTGCTCGACAACTACATCTACCAGCATCGCGAAGAGGGATTCGCCCTCAAGGAGGTGCTGTGGAAGCGAGTGCTCGATATCAACGATCGCAACCTCCGCTACGTAGTCACAGGACTCGGCGCCAAGACCGACGGCATCACGATGGAGAGCGGATTTGACATCACTCCAGCCAGCGAGATCATGGCCATACTATGCCTCTCGAAGGATCTCGATGACCTGCGCCGCCGCATAGACAACATCATCCTCGGCATCAAGATCGACGACACCCCATTCCGTGTTAAGGACATGGGCGTAGGCGGAGCCATCACCGTGCTCCTCAAGGATGCCATCGATCCTAACCTTGTGCAGACCACCGAGAACACTCCAGCCTTCGTGCATGGAGGACCATTTGCCAACATCGCCCACGGATGCAACACCATCATTGCCACACGAATGGCTATGACCTATGCCGACTACGTCATCACAGAGGCTGGCTTCGGTGCCGACCTCGGTGCCGAGAAGTTCTACGACATCAAGTGCCGCAAGTCGGGCCTGCAGCCTAAGCTCACCGTGATCGTAGCCACCACCCAGGGACTCAAGATGCACGGAGGCGTGCCTGTGGATAAGATCAAGGAACCAAACATCGAAGGTCTCACACACGGATTTGCCAACCTCGACCGCCACATTCGCAACATGCAGAAGTTCGGTCAAAGCGTCGTAGTATGTTTCAACCGCTTCGCTACCGATACCGATGAGGAACTCGACATCGTTCGCAAGCATTGCAGCGACCTTGGAGTAGGATTTGCAGTCAACAGTGCCTTCAGCGAAGGCGGTTCCGGAGCCATCGAACTCGCTCAGGTCGTAGTTGACACCATAGCAGCCACCCCATCCGGTCCGCTCCAGCTCATCTATGATGATAGCGACGACATCAAGACAAAGATTGAGAAGGTGTGCCACAACATCTACGGAGCCGACGGAGTGACCTACGGCAAGGCAGCAGAGCGCATGCTTACACGCATCGCCAAGCTCGGCATCAGCCACTACCCTGTCTGCATAGCAAAGACGCAGTACTCCTTCTCTGCCGACCAGACCCTCTACGGCAGTCCTACAGGATTCAAGATCAACATCCGCGACCTCGTCATCAATGCCGGTGCCGAAATGATAGTAGCCATAGCAGGCGACATCATGCGCATGCCTGGACTCTCCAAGTCACCACAGGCCGAACGCATCGATATCGTTGATGGCAACATCGAAGGTCTTTCGTAAAAACAAATGAAAAGTTTCGAGCTGCACGAATAAAATATGTAATTTTTATAACGTAAATGCCCGTGAACCTTTAGCTCGGCGTAGCCAATTGCCCGTAAATTATTTCGTAAATGCTTTTTCTCTTGAACAAAACAAAATTTACGAAATAATTTACGGGCAATTTACAGGCAATTCGCGTTGAAAAATATTATTTCAAATGTATCTGAGTAGATACTTTTCACTCTTTCAGAGCCTTTCTCCGCAATTCTTGCAGTAATTAGCATTCAGATCCGTCTTCTGGTTGCAGCGTGGGCATCGTCCGTTCTTACCCTTTTTCTTCGTTTCGTCAATCATCGTAGCCGAAACGATACCAGTAGGAACAGCAATTATCGTGTAACCAAGAATCATGATCATGCTCGAAATCACCCTGCCAGCCACCGTGATAGGCGTGATGTCGCCATATCCCACCGTCGTGAGCGTCACGATGGCCCAGTATATACTGTCAGGTATGCTCCTGAACGATGTTCCTGGATAGCCGCCCTCCACCATGAACATCAGCGTACCCAGCACTACCACCAGAACCGTGATGAACAGGAAGTACACTATCAGCTTGTTCATGCTCCTCTTGATACTCTCCAGCAACAGATAGCCCTCATTGATAAAGGTAAACAACTTGAGCACACGGAATATGCGTATCAAGCGGAACGAACGCATGATGGCGAGATACTTCAGCTGAGGCACGAAGATGCTCAGCAGCTGTGGGAAGGTGGCAAGGAAATCCACTATGCCGAAGAAGCTAAGGTAGTAGTCCTTGCGGCGAGGTTCACAATAGACTCTCAGCACGTATTCCACCGTAAAGAACAGCGTCAGCAGGTACTCCAGCACGGTGAGTCCCAGCTTCAGCCAGCCTACCTTCGTGAGCGACTTGCTCATCAGGTCGTCCATCGTGAATTCGTCCACATGCAGCGAACTCTCCACGAAGGCCAACAGCAAGCTGACCACTATGGCCGACATCACCGTGAGGTCGAACGCCTTGCCCATAGGCGTATCATCGTTCGACACAATGTTGTGCAACCGTTCCTTATCCTTCAGCAGCGCCGTGAGTCTATTCATGCACATCAATATATTAGAACATCACTACGCAACCGAGGGCTACGTTGAAGTGACCGAACTTATTGTGGCTCGACACAAGCTTGTACTTAGCTTCGAGAGTGAGGCCGAAATCGTCTGTGATGTTATACTGACCACCGAAACCGAGGTTTACACCGAAGCGGAAGTGATTGTCCGAATAGCTGCCACCCATCTTCTGGCCGGCTGGCACATTAGCATCCTTAGTAGCTACCTCGTTCCACTTGAAGTCAGTCTTACCGAACATAGTAGTGAAACCGAAGATTGGGTATACATAGATATTATCAGCCACGCTGAAGAGGTAGTGAGCATTGAGGTTTACATCAAACCATGAAGTTGACTTACCCGAAGTATATTCCTCCAGATCGCCCTTTGAATAGCCAGCGAACGAGTCCATGCCTGGCAGACCGCTCTTGAAGTAGTACATACCGTTGAGGTCGAGGCGGAGAGCGTCAGAGAGATGGCGGTTGTAGCGGATACCGAGACCGAGGTTGCCGAAATCGTTCGAACCTACACCGTAGCCGAAGTTTACACCAATAGCATTTTCACCCTCAGAAAGCTGAGCGTTAGCAGATGTTGCACCACACATAAGCACGAGTGCAAGCACAATAGTTTTTACTAAATTCTTCATAATCTTTTCAAGTTTAAAAGTTACTGAAAACAAAATTATCGCTGCAAATGTACGCATTTCATGTATTCTATGCAACAAAATCGTCCAAAACTTTCCCCCTTTTAACATAAAACGCCATAAAAGGCACAAAAAAGTTTGCCAATACAAAAAAAAGTCATACCTTTGCACCCGTAATTGAGCAACACCGCTGCCCCGATGGCGGAATTGGTAGACGCGTTGGTCTCAAACACCAATATCTCACGATGTGCCGGTTCGAGCCCGGCTCGGGGTACAGAAAAACGGAAACTTCATTCGAGGTTTCCGTTTTTTACTTTTATATTACACGTTCGTTAAGGGAATCCAGATTTTGCTGCAGGATTAAATCATCAGGCATGCAAGGATTTCGTTAACTCCTTGCAAGGAGTAAGGCAACTCCTTGCAATGGTTCGGCTGAATCCTTGCAAGGAGTTTGGCGCTGGGGAATAAAGACACAAAATTTGTATTCTTTGACAAAAAGTGCTTTTTGGTGGTTTTTTTAGTGACAAATACGATTAGAAAAACCACAAGATACACGTTCATTATCTGACAGTTAGGATACCTCAGTGGTTTTTTTGTGGTTTTTAGCCCCAAAACCCTATACATATACACCCACCTACATGACGTGACGTGACGTATGTATGTATGTTTAAATAAATAATCACGCATTTAAATAAATAATCACGTACGTATATATAGGGTTTTTGG
>JAKSLM010000004.1 GCA_024401225.1 Bacteroidaceae bacterium
GTCACAAGGAGGAACTGCGCTACAAGGTAGAGGTTAGCCTCGGTAAGGTCGCCCAGCGGTGGGACGATGAACCCCGCAATGGAGAATGCAACCGCCGCCGTGAAGCTGGCGGTCGCTATTCTCAACTGGAGGTTGCTGCGATGTGCTGCCATCTACTAGATCTTCACCGTAGGCACACCGTGCTTCTGAGCCTTGATGACTGCCGAAGTAGTCTTCTTGGTAGTCGTGAGCTCGAACTTGGCGTTCTTGATAAGACCGCGGAAGTTGCTTGATGCCTGCCATGAACCACGAAGGGACTTGATGTTCGAACCGGCATTGTACTCAGCGAGGCTGTCTGCTGGGCGCTGCGTCATAGAGAGCCAGAAGGTACCGAGGTCGCCGAGGTTCACACGATGACCTTCGAGCAGCATCTCCTTGATGCAGTCAGTAGCCTGTACAAGGATGCCGTAGATGTCGCCCTTTGAGTACACACAACCATGGGAAGTGATGTGCTCAGCAAACTCTTCGAGCGTGAGCGTCTTGTCCGACTGAAGGGTGGCGTATGCTCCCATCTCAGCAGCCTCGACGATTGCCTCATCCTCGGCAGATGGCTCCTGACCAGCCTTCTGTGCCTTCTTGATACGACCTACTGCGGCGTTGTAGATTGCGATGTCCTTCTTTGGGCGCATCGCGAGTGAATACTTGATCATAATTAATTAAGAATTTAGAATTATGAATTATGAATTATGATATCGTTCCGCAGGACGCTTGTAGCGTAGCGGAAAGAATTAAGATTTGTCAGGAGCTCGGGTAGAGGCATGTGGCTTCGCTCTCCTTACGACAATGCAAATTTACGACTTTTCTTCCATCCTAACAAACATGATTACAGGTGCTTATACGCTGTGTTACCATGCCATACCATTGACGGATATTTCTTACCATGATGCTTGCACAATTCATAAAAAATACGTATCTTTGCACTATGATAAAGAGCGTGCCCCCTATGGCATAAGCGTATACATTCACTAACGAAAATCACATCACAAACACAATGACCTACTCCTTTATTACCAAAACAGACCTTGCACAGGCCTACTTTCCGTGGACCGGACGGCAGAGCGCACGCCACATGCTCATGGCAGTCATAAAAGACGATGCCCAGCTGATGGCCGACCTTATTGCTACTGGCTACCACGCCATGCAGCGCACACTATCCCCTCGCCAGGTGGAACTCATCGTCGACCGCCTGGGCAATCCATGGCGAAAAGCCTTGTAACGATTTGCCCGAAACGTTGCAAGGAAAAACGAAAAACGTTGCAACGATTCATCCGATTCGTTGCAACGCTTGTTTTCATGCCATTCAGGCGCAGAGTTCGATGCTTTGAACATTCTTGTTTTCGTAGTAGTGCGTGCCGTATTGATGCACATCGGCTATGTACTTTATCCTCACTTTAGCACCTGGCTCCAGCGTAAAACTGGCAGCTGTGTTGCCTACCAGCCTGAACAGTAGCTGATGTCTCCAAAGGGCACTTGTACCATCCTTCTGTGCATAGGGTTCGTCTATTGCTATCACTATCTCGCGCACGTACCATTGCTTGCCAGTCTTTTCCGAGACCCCACTTCTAAGGTCGGCTGACACTTCCTTTAATATTCCTTCAATTATCATGCGAAAACTTTTGTATTAATGATATTAATGATTTATATTCCTTGATGATTCACGTCACACCAGTTTGGTGTAGAAGTCGCTGCCCTTCACCTTTTCTATCAGCTTGTGTTTTGACAGCTGATAGATGACATTCTTGACGGGCGTCTTCTTGCCCGCAGCCTGGATGGCAATCTGCATGTCATCGCGTGTGAAACGCTTCTTCAGATAGTCGAGCACGTTGCCCGACTTCTGCTTCACCTCTGCCTTGCGGTTGAGCTTGCGCTGCTCGTTCTGACTCTCGCTGAACTTGTGCAGGAATCGCTCCATGCAGTAGTTGGCGAGGTAGATGCTGAGTTCGCATACCTGTCGGCGCACCTTCCTGTCGGTCGGCTTTGGACATCCGAATAGCATGTGGAGCACCATGGCGCAGTGGAATGCTATGGCACCCATGCGTCCACGGGCATCGCGTCTGGCGGCATTGCCCTCCACCTCAAACAGCAGCCACTGGCGGTCGATCCATGTGGCCAGTTCCTGGTTGATGTAGTCAAGGTCGACCTGCAGCGTGTCGGCAGGCACGTCCTCGTCCACGCCCTCGGCATTCTCCCTGCGGCTGTATACGTACTTGCGGCACCACTCATCAATCTGCTCGCGCATGGTCTCGAGATCGGCATAGGATGGCAGCACGAGGCGCGTCATGTAGCGTTGGTTCTCAGGGATGACCGACCAGCAGATGCGGCTGGCAGTACCGCCCTCGAGCTCCTTGCCGATGAACTTGACGGTGTCGGCTGGTGTACCGGTGAAGGTGTAGTTGAAGTATACAGGGAAGATACCCGTCTTCGAGGTTCTCGACTTCGTGTTCTGGTACACATCGCCATTCTCAAATGCCTTGCGCAGATGCTCGTACGTCAGTCCGTAACTCTTTTTCAGTGCATTGACCACAGCCAGTATCTCACTCTCGAACATGAAGAAGTGCACGCCCTGATTGTCCGACAGCACGTCGGCCAGCTTCGACTTCGTGATGCCTATGCCAGCCGTCAGCACTATCTGGTGTGGCTTGGCTTCCAGATCCTTGTTGGCACCTGTGCGCTCTGCCTTCTCGTCCCATGCAGCCTCCTCGAAGAGCTTCTGCTTGTCGGCTTCGATGATGCGTGCGAAGAGTGCCTTGTAGACATCCTCAAACTTGCCCTTGCCCTGTCCCCAGTTGCCCTCGATCACCACCTGCAGGTTGGGAGCATGGAGCTTGCCATCGAGATAGCGTGCACGTACCTTCGAGAAGCACATGGAGCCAAACATGCTGAGCAGGTGGAGCAGCATGGCATCCTCATACCCCTTGGGCACACCCTGCATCAGCGGAACGAGAAACTCCGGCATGGCAGGCATGCGGTGGCGGCAGTGGAAGTCGTCGAGCCATGTCATGGCATGATTTGCGTCCCCCTCGCCAGCCTCCTCGACTGCCTCATCGCGCAGGCTTTCAATCACAGCTGTCAGAACCTTTGGGATGCCGAACGGAACGCGCTCCTCGCATGCATCGTGGCATGTCTGCATCACATCATTGCCAGGCGAGTCGAACGCCCACTGCGGAGCGAGCTGGAAGAGCCAGTCGGCATTGTTGTCGCAGATGGTGCGCAGCTGTGAGCACACCTTCAGCCACGTCAGGTGGCGGTTGCCCTGTGAAGGGTGGCCGAAGGCGTCAAGCTGCGACTTGCGGCATATGCGCTTCACGAGCGCATCGATGATGGACGAGTATGGGATGGCGTCATACTGTAGGGGGAAGGTCAGAGGAGTTCCTTCATCTCCCGTCTGATCTGTCTGAGCTGCTGGCTGATCTGCTCCTGTTCGAGCATCAGCCTTGCTTCGAGCAGGCGCAGCTGATTGATGGTTCTTGCGGTGTGTCTGGGTTGTGGCATGTTCCTGTAGCTGTTGCATTGAAGAGTAGGGTGTAGTATCATCGATGCGGTCGTTCATATAGAAGAAGTAATCCCTGTCCACGAGAAACGACTTGCGGCTGTTGTCCTTGCACGACGGGTCCATAGGTGGCAGTCCGTGGCAGGCCAGTGCAGCCTCTATGCGCTCCTGCACCTCGCCTACCGAGTGGCATCCGTCCACCCACTGCCATAGGGCATGCACACCATGTCGGCGTGGTGAGATGTGGGCTGCCAGCAGGTGCGTGCTGACAAACGGGTCGGTGAGCACCAGTTCCTGCAGCTGCGAGCAGAGCGAGCGTAGCTGCTCCTCGTCCTCGCACGAGTCCCAGTCGGTCATGACCACCCCCGTCGGAGTGCCCGTATTCTTCTTCACGCGTCCCCCATCGCCATACGAGCGGTTCCACACCACGCATGGCAGTTGGTACTTGAGGCTGGTGGCACGTTCGTCATTGCCAGTGCTGACCGCCTCGGCTATCAGTCGGGTCAGATGCCTGACCTCCTTTGTGCGGCATGCATCCATGATCTCGGCAAATGTACGGTCATGGGTCTGCGTGTCCTTCACATTGTTGAGAAATGCAAATTTTACCATAAAAGCAGATTGTGAGTAAAGTGTGTGTGAGTTAGTATCCGAAAGCATCCGTGTCGGGATTGAAACCGTGAGCCGCCATGTTCTCCCTGTCAAACTCGGCAAGCTTACGCTCCACCACCTCCCTGCGTGCGCAGAGCTCCTGCAGCATGCTGTTGCACTGGCTGATGAACGAGCGTGGAGCCGAATCGAGCGAACGGCGCGGCACGTTGAGATGCATGATGAACGAGCGTGTGGTAGCCTTGATGTGGTTGCGGTCGTTGCGTACCAGGATGATGTTAGGGCACACGTTGCCGCCCTCTTGCTTCTCCTTTGGTTCGAACACCTCGGTTCCGTCTTCATAGCGGAACAAGTAGCCTTCTATCTTCTCCATAACTTTGATTAGATTTTGTAATGTTTGAAACTGATTGTGAACGAATAGATGTGTCCGAGGACACGGATTGTAAATTCAAATTCCATATTATCATTCTGTTCCCACTCCTGTGCGTGGGGGTCTTAGGGGGGTGTAGGGAGTGGCGCCTCTCCGATCTTTTCTTATCTTTCGACGATGCAAAGGTAGGGAGAATGTGCGGATGTGCAGAATATGCAGAATATATGTGCATATACGAATAAAGGCATCCCGCTATGGAATGCCTTTACTATACGCAAGTTAAGATGTGTGCAAAAAAGAGTCGTATGCAGAATCAGCCCATATAATTCCGCACAGACTGAAGTGAGAGCATTGTGTAATTCTTCCCCTGGATGGCCTTCACAATCCAGTTGGAATAAGTACGTTCGCTGACGCTGGATGATAGTCCGCAATCGTTCGTGAGGAATCGGTAGATGGCAGCTCCTTTGGGAGAGTCGGCCACCATTTTCTTTTCATGCCAATACATCCAAAAACACACGACATAGTCGTTCAGCGTGTCGCCCTGCTTGGATGTGAGTTGCCTTCCGCTCATGCTATGATCCTTGAGGAAAGATGTAAACTTGGCAACTGCCGCCTTCCGGGCTACCGTATTTTCAGACGACGGGTCGTTCTGCTTAATGAACAAAAATGTTGGAGTGGCACCACGCCTCTTACCTTCCCCTTGTGAACAGTTATTATCGTTGTCCGCATCAGACTTTGATCCATGTATTTCATAGTACACCCCATTTATCTGCTTGTTCACATATCCTATATTGATATTGTACACAGGTGCATTGTGTTCATGATACTCCACCTGACTTTCGCCGTTCAATAGTTCTTTCTTATTCATTTCGGAGCATGTTTAGTTGGAATGATAGTGGGATCCTGGGGCAAAAAACTTATCGACAGATATTCTGCTCTCCACTTTCGATACATTAGCTTTAAGACGTTTCTTCTGATCCTCAGTCAAGCTACAGTCTCGTTCAAACACGATGATTCTTACAGCCTCGTCCATAGCATAGGCTTTCTGCCTGCTTGGTTGCTCTCCGACCAGATTGATCATGTCGTCCAGTGAGATGATGTTGCGCAAATGATCCTGCTTGCAGATATAGCATTGCATGAATGGGAGGAAGCGATTGAGTGTGGCACGGAAGTTGCCATAGTCACGTTCCGTTTTGTACACCATGCGCCCAGGCATAGCCATCAGTCGTCTCTCTTCTTTGAGAATGCGTTGTACATCCTCCTCTGTGCGGATGTCGAGGAGATTGTGCGTCTGCATCAGAAAACGTGCCCAGGAGATGTAGTTCGATCTGGCTCCTGCTCCTATACATTTAATCTTTGAAAGGTAAATATCAAATTCCTTCAGATACTCTTCCGATTTGTTTGCGTTCATGGTATGTGATTTCTTAGCAAAAAAATTAAGATTCCAATCTATGATTCTTATTTCTTGAAGCGGATTTGAAGATTTAGCTTAATATACACTTCTCCATCCTCACCCCTATACAAGGAACCGAAATTGTAGCGGCTGCGGCTGGCGCGTTCAAAGCGGGTGTTGTTGTAGAGGTAATCTTCGACATCGTTGCGATTGTAGAAGTGATAGCACACAATCTCACCATCCTTACGCACGACAAGATAGCCACCATTTGCATCGTAGCGACCTTTCCACTCGTTCGCTGGAGTCATTCCTAATGCAGCATCCAATAGAAGCACCTTCATCTTATGTTCGTAGAAGGATGTGACATCAGACCCCGTGAAGTGGAACGGATTTCTACTTGCTACGTTTTCTACTGCATCTTTCAAGGACGATGTTGAGTTAGGCATACTATCTGAAATCAAACATTCTCCGACAAATTGAGGCATACAACAATCAAGGAATAGCAGATTGTTCTTGAAGGTTTGATGCTCGATGTCGCAATAAACGAGCGAACAACCTTTATCAAGTAATGCTTGCATACGTTGTAAGTGCTCTGGTTTCGAATTGATTTGCTCGATTTCGTCATCAGTCAACTCTGCTCCTACAATGGAGTATGTAATGTTGGTAGGAGCGCCAGCATTGAGAAGTGTTGAAGCACTACCAAGCTGTGACTTTATGCTGAATCCCAAAAGAGGGGTCATATTGGTTCTAAGGTCATGAATTACAATATGAATATCAGCCTTGTCTTTAGATGGTGCCTTGAGTTTAGTGCAACCAATTTCGCTCATGAAGGATTCTGCTGCAGGTACAGAAAAAGCTCGGTCCTTTGCAGACTTTATTTCACTCAGAAGGCTATTTGACTCTTCCATGAATCTATCCATGGAAATGCGTGCATACTCATTGCCGTCTTCATCAACAACCACAATGTTTTGTTCCACATTAGGACGGTACTCGTATTTCCTGCTCTCTTCGCGAATGATATTGAGAATAGGATAATACAGCTCCATTTTGTTCATGTCAGCATCGCCAGCATGAACCTTGCCTTCTCCAAGCAATTTGAACAAAGTGTAAATCTCACTCCATTCACCTTTATTTCCTGTAATTGGCATAATTATCTTACTACAAATCCTTGTACTACATCTATCTTTTCTGATTCGACAAAAGCCATCTGCTTAAGGTTCGCAATCATTTGGTTGACCTCGTCTGTATTGCAGTCTATTACAAAGTCCAAACCTATTACGGCACCACTTTCTATCTTCTGTCTTACCGAATTGGCTTCGTCCGTTGATAGTGTCAGCAAATAACTCTTTGCTTTGCGGTGGACGTATTTCAATGCAATCGCTTCCAAATCTGCTTGCTTGTATCGTTCCCTCAAACTTGTTTTCAGAGACAAGCTAACGGGGGTGCTTTTATTGTACAATATTGTGTCAAACTCAACATTTGGGACGAATGCAACTTTTGCTTGTGTGTAAAATGGCTTAACATTTTCACGATAAAGCAAAGTGTAAATAATCAATTCAAATACTTTTCCATTTAGATTCACCGAAGCATTAGGATACCGTTGTTTGAATGCATTCCAATACTTTTGAACGTATTCTTGTGGGGTATTGTAAGCTATATCGAGAAATGTATTTCCAGGGAACAAGCTTTCAAACACTCGTACCATTTGGCTGCCATTTCGCAGAACTATATGATTATCTTTTAATGCGCCCATAACTAAATTAGATTCTTATCGGTTAAAGTTTTTAGTATCTGTTTTGCTGTTGCCTGTATAGCTGGTACAGCTACGCTATTACCAAATTGCTTATATGCAGAAGCATCGGCAACAACGATTCGGAAATCATCGGGATAACCTTGCAGGCGTGCCCATTCGCGAGGAGTCATCTTGCGAATACCCTCCTTGTTAATCTCGCCCTTAATGTTGGTCGTAGGAGTAAGGTCGGTTTGACGGAAGTCCTTTACAAGGTTGCACTCACGCCCCATGCCACCACATACGATAGCATTGGCAACTGAGTTATCATCTATAATCTTATACCCAAATCCATGTCCTGCGGCTTCATGGCGAGCACGATGGCGGCGAAGTGTCTCTACGTATGTCTCCGAAAGATAGTACTTTGCCGGAACTGCCTCTTTTTCGCGCACATCGAGCCAGCAAGGCACATGATCAAGTCGCTCAGGATACTTGAAATCCTCCTTGCAAATTCCTAAATCCTTGCGGAAGCCAACAATGTAAATACGCTCACGATGCTGCGGAACGCCATAGAACATGGCATTCAGTATCTGAGGGTCTGGTACGACATACCCCACATCATCCAATGCATTGAGAATTGTCTCCAGAGTCTTACCCTTATTGTGGATAGCAAGCCCCTTCACATTTTCCAAGAAGAAGGCTTTAGGTTGCTTGCGCCTAAGGATTTCTGCAACATCAAAAAATAATGTACCACGTGTCTCAGCGAAACCTAGACGCTTGCCTGCAAGAGAGAACGCTTGACAGGGGAAACCCGCGCACAGAATGTCAAAACTATCTGGGATATAAGATTTCGTACTTTCTTTTGTGATGTCTCCGAATGGCACTTCTCCATAATTGGCATAATATGTACGCTGTGCCTGTTCATCCCATTCCGATGAAAAAACACATTCTCCGCCTAAGTTTTGCAAAGCCATGCGAAAACCTCCGATGCCAGCAAATAAATCTATAAACTTGAATCGGGGATTTTGCAGAGGTGGGAATGGCGACAAATGTACATCACTAAAAAGATATGATACATATTGAGTGGAACTCTCTGCGGCCGTATTGCCCCAATTCTTTTGCGGTATTCCATCGATGAACTCTTGCCATAATTGCAAAAGCTGTTCACCTTTCTCCTCGTATGGCTTCACAAACGCACCGCTTTTCTGCAACTTTAGGTAATGAGTGATTACTGCCGCTTGGTCAGCCATCGACATTATCGTTCCATCCTCGTTGAGACATTCCTCCCCGAAGACACCAGTTATATTGCCCAGACCTTGCTTCTTCACAAAGTCCATTAAAGTGAATTTATCTTTTGCCATTATAGATTCTAATTATGTCGAATTCGCCATATTTAACCCATCGAATCCGATGGTTTATGCAACGTCTTCTAACATCCAGTCAAGACCGAGTGCCTTCAGCCCAATCTCGTAAATATCAACATTTGCTTGATCACAGATGGTAAAACATTCGTCCATCAGACGATTGTAGATAGAGCACTCACTTGGTGTAAATGAAGGTTCGTGGCTTTCTATGTTGATGTAATCTTCAAAGTTATTGTCAGGATGAAAGTTGATTTTTCTTTCCTTAACGATGTGGGCAAAGAATGCTTCAACTTCTTCAACTATATAGATATGGTCAACTTCTGTGTATTGTCTCATGATTTTCTAAATTTTAATATCGAATTTGATGGTTCATTTATGGATAATCAAAGGGTCAGACCCCTTGATTATCCACGGAGTGGTTGCTTTTGTTGCTAAAGCGTGAATAATCATATCATCCCCAATCCGCTTGCAAATATACACTTCTTTTTTCAAACCACAAAACATATTGGCATTATTTCGTTTTGTGTTGCGTTTTTTATGAACACGAAGTTTTGGATTGATTCTTAACTTACTTTACATAAAACTCAATGATGAAGGCGTTCTTTTAGCAATGTTTTGAGGAAAAATTACTTTATGTGCTAAAAAAAATGTAAAAGTATTTGGAAGAAATACAACTATTATATATCTTTGCACAAAATTACACCGTTGTAGCATACTCACGAGGATAAAATGAATCATGCGGTATAGGAGCAACGGGTCAATAATGATATAGATTGTTTTTAGGATGATTCGTCAAACATAGTATAAACACAGCATTGCCAGACGAAAATCACCCCAAAATACAAATAAAACATATAAAAATATGAGAATTCTCAGTTCAAAACAATATGGCAGCAGCCTAAAAGCTACTGTTCAAGCGACTGGAAAACTCGGTTTCACTCGAGCTACTAGCGACATTCTTCGTCTATCTGAAATGGCTAACATCAAGTTCGCTATAGATGACGATCAGGAACATACCATGTACCTTGCTGCTTGCCAGGAAGAGGACGAAGACGGTTTCAAACTGTTATGCTCCAGTGGGTATTATAGCGTGCAGACAAAGGCTTTGTTTGATGCACTCGATGTTGATTATCGCTCACAAACAGTCATTTACGACCTCAAGCGTTCTGCGCTACATGACGCAGAAATGGGTGGAGAAGCCTACAGAATGAGCATGCGAATATTAACAAAAAACGAAAAGCCTATGGATTAAATGAAAAGGGGCGAAAAAACTCGTGCAGTTCGGCAAAACTACACGAGTTATAAAAATCTTGTTAGCGGTTCAAGTTAATAGTCCCTCCCCAAAACAACAAGATTAGTTTTTGAACATTGCAAAGTTACCTATACTTTGCAAAAAAAGCAAATCTTTTTTGTTAAAACCGCTTATTTTTTTTGTGATGGCAAATTCGTTTGCCCGTCATGCATATTTCGTTACGAAGTGCCATTAGGGTGCTACGCTATGAACTATGTTATTATTAACAATAAAAATAAATCAAATTTTGACAGAAAAAGATAATTTATTTTATAATTCCATTAGCATTTCAAACCAATGGAATAATATCCAGGAACACAACCTCACTCACGCAGAACTATTTGCTGGATGTGGAGGAATGGCTCTTGGATTTAGGCAGGCAGGATTCAACGGTACTGCTGCCGTAGAACTGGAACAGGCCATGTGCCAAACCTATCGTAGGAATTTTGACTCGACGATCATCGAGGGCAGTGTGATTGACTATTCAACAATGGAGCAATTCTTTGATGAAGTGCAAAGCAAGGTTGGAAACGACACGTTAGATGTATTGTGTGGTGGATTCCCTTGTCAGAGCTTTTCTCAGTCTGGGAAAAGAATTGCAGACGATCCAAGAGATTCACTTTATCAAGCACTCGTTGGCGCAGCAGACATACTTCTGCCTAAATATGTGGTTGCCGAAAACGTTCCTTCCATCAAGTCCAAGAGATTTGGAAATGGGGAAAAAGTGATGATGCGAATCATTAAGGATTTTGAAGCCATTGGTTACAGGACCGAATTCCTAGAATTGAATGCAGCAGGATTTAGCACTCCGCAACAACGGCACCGTGTCATATTCTTTGCAACTCGATTCGATACCCCTATCCTGTTTCCACAGCCTTTTGTTCTGCCAGAAAATTATGTCACAGTTAATGAAGCACTCAAAGACCTGTACGAAGCACCTGAGGATGAAAACACGAATCACACATTCGTTCGTTCCCTGCCTGCCACTATTGAGAAATTCAAGCAGACTAAAAGCGGTGAACGCATCTGCCCAAAAAGGAATGATAGTTGCGGACGCTTGCCTATAGACAAGCCAGCATGGACTATGAAGCATAACAACGGACATCCCGCAATTCATCCATTGTTCGATCGAGTCATATCACCGAGAGAAATGGCGCGGCTTCAGGGATTCCCAGACGATTTCATCTTTTGTGGCAGCATGACCAAGCAATTCGAGCAAATAGGCAATGCAGTGCCTCCTCAGCTCGCCAAAGCGATTGCTCTTTGCGTAGTCGAGATGGAGAACAACCGACTTAAATAGTCCTTCCCTCATTTTATTTCGTCCCAGTTTTGCAATGCAGTACTGGGACGTTCTTTTTCTAATGACTAAGTCTCGGCATGCATTACATGGCACACCATAAATTCAAGAAAATCATCGTCACACAATCCATTAAATATCAATAGCATACAAGCACTCGGGTAACAAAAGGTGACAAGGAGTGATAAAGTTACCAATGGATTCAATGTATATTGCCTTGTGTTCCAACGCGTTATGGATGCCTTGGTGATAGGGCGATTTTTTCACCACATCCTTTTATCTTCTTCCTACATATATATATATTATATAATATAAATAAAATTATATATTCGAATATATAAGAAAGTGTATGATGTGATTAACTGATACTATGGGCATGGCACAAAAAGAACCTCCCTTGAAACAATGATGTTTCAAGGGAGATCACTATGTAAATGTATATGTGGGGACTGGATTATTCGGCTGTCTCTTCACCTTCTTCCTTGATGCGAGCACCCATAACGAGGTAGGCTGTTGGGGCTGCAACGAAGAGTGATGAGAAGGTACCGATTACAACACCAAGGATCATGGCGAATGCGAATCCACGGATGCTCTCACCACCGAATACGATGATTGCGAGGAGCACGATGAATGTTGATACTGAGGTGTTGACTGTACGTGCGAGACAGGCGTTGAGCGAGTCGTTGAAGTTCTTCTGGAGGTCGCGCTTTGGATGTACCTTGAATGTCTCACGGATACGGTCGAAGACTACCACCTTATCGTTGATTGAGTAACCGATTACGGTAAGGATGGCTCCGATGAATGTCTGGTCGATCTCGAGCGAGAATGGCACGATGCCGTAGAGGAGCGAGAAGGCTCCGACTACGAGGAATGTGTCGACGCAGAGGGCTACGATTGATCCTACTGAGTATGCGAGGTTGCGGAAGCGGAGGAGGATGTAGAGGAAGATTACCAATACGGCGAATCCTACTGCATAGAATGCTCCACGTGTGATGTCCTCAGCAATTGAAGGACCTACCTTCTGTGAAGAGATGATTGAGCCGCCTGCACGGTCGTCACGATCGAGGAACTGGGCTGCTGTAACGTCCTTGGCTACGAAGCCGCCGTCTACGAATGACTGGTAGAGGAGGTTTTCAATTTCCTCATCAACGCTTGTTGCGTTCTCCTTGATGCGGTAGTTGGTTGATACACGTACCTGCTTGCCGTCTGTTCCGACTGCGATGACGCTTACTGTTACGGCATCCTCCGACTTCTTGTTGGCGTCGAAGTGTGAGATGATGGCGCTCTTCACTGCCTCAGGCTGTACCTGCTCTGTGAACTCAACCTTGTAGTTGCGACCACCTGTGAAGTCGATTGACTGGCTGAGACCGCGTACGAAGAAGAGTGAGATGGCTGATACGACGACTGCTGCACCGAAGATGCCGAACGAGAGCTTGTACTTACCCATGAAGTTCACGTTGGTGTTCTGCATGAGGTTCTTCGAGAGTGGAGTGGTGAATGTGAGATCCTGCCACTTGCCGTTGTTGACGAAGTGCTCGAATGCGATACGTGTGAGCCATACAGCTGTAAAGAATGAACAGATGATACCGATGATCAATGTGGTAGCGAATCCCTTGATAGGACCTGTACCGAAGTTGAAGAGGATGATACCTGTGAGGACTGTAGTAACGTTAGAGTCGAAGATGGCTGAGAATGCGTTGCTGTAACCTGCATCGACTGCGTTCTTCATGTTCTTGCCTGCACGAAGCTCTTCCTTGGTGCGCTCGAAGATGAGCACGTTGGCATCGACTGCCATACCGAGTGTGAGCACCATACCTGCGAGTCCTGACATTGTGAGGGCTGCACCGAATGATGTGAGGATTCCGAACGAGAAGAAGAAGTTGAGGATGAGTGCACAGTTAGCTACCATACCTGCCTTGAATCCGTACATTGCTACCATGTAGCCCATGAGGAGGATGAAGGCGATGATACATGAGAGGAAGCCTGCCTCGATAGACTGCTGACCGAGTGTAGGACCTACGATGTCCTCCTGTACGATGGTAGCAGGTGCTGGCATCTTACCTGATGAAAGCACGTTGGAAAGGTCCTTGGTGTCCTCGGTAGTGAAGTTACCTGTGATCTGTGATGAACCTCCGTCGATCTTGCCGTTTACGTTAGGTGCGGAGTATACGAGGTTGTCGAGTACGATAGCGATGGCGTGACCTACGTTAGCCTCTGTGAGGGCAGCCCACTTGCGTGCGCCTTCCGAGTTCATCTTCATAGATACACATGGCTTGCCGAACTGGTCGAACTCGTTCTTTGAGTCAGTCACACAGTCGCCCTCGAGTGGAGCGCGTCCGTTCTTGCCTGACATGCGGATGGCGTAGAGCTCGAAGATCTTGCCAGCCTCGTCCATTGCCTTAACGCCCCACTTGAGTGAGAGGTCGCTTGGGAGTACCTGCTTGGCGATGCTTGATGTGAGGAGTTTGTTGACTTCAGCTGTGTCGAGTGCGAGTGCATAACCTACCATACAGCCACGGTTGCCTGGTACAGGCTGGAGTACTGAGAAGAGTGGGTTGGCCTTCTTTGCATCGGCTGAAGCCTGCTTTGTTGGAGCCTCGTCAGTAGTTGATGCCTTAGCGAGGAGATCCTTTGCCTTCTGAGCGTCGTCGGATACGGCAGCTGTGTCAGCTTCGATTGAGTCGGCTGCTGCTACTTCCTCATCAGCTGGTGCTTCAACGTCGCCATTGCGGAGTGCGTTGTTGAGCTGGCTGAGGTAGTTGACTGCTTCAGGACCGTCGTATGTCTCCCAGAACTCGAGGTTGGCTGAACCCTGGAGGAGCTTACGTACACGCTCTGGCTCCTTGATACCTGGGAGCTCGACCATGATACGGCCTGTCTGGCCTTCGATCTTCTGGATGTTTGGCTGAACAACACCGAAGCGGTCGATACGTGTACGGAGTACGAGGAATGAGTTGTCGACTGCCTCTTCAACAGATGTGCGGAGCACGTCCTCAACGTCTGCATCAGATGTGTTGGTGTTCACCTTGCCCTTGAGCTGCTGTGTAGCAAAGATGGATGCCAGCTTGCTGCCTGGAGCATTCTTCTTATAAGCCTTGACAAAAAGTGTGATGAAATCGCTCTGACTCTCGACAGCTTCCTTCTGTGCCTCGTCAACCGACTTGAGGAATGCTGGGTCAGTCTTGTGGTCAGCGAGTGTCTTGACTACTTCTGGAACGCTTACCTCGAGGATGACGTTCATACCGCCCTTGAGGTCGAGACCGAGACCAATGGCAGTTTCGCGACAGTCTTTGAGGTTGTAGCTGCCGAGGTAGAATGGAGTCGTGTTGAGCGAATCCAAGTAGAGCTCAGCATCCTTCTCGTCCATCTTTGCTGCCTGCTTCTCAACGTAAGAAGTGACTGCAGAGAACGAAAGGTAGAAGCAGCAGATCAGCGTCAGTGCCACAGCTAAAAACTTTACAAATCCTTTGTTTTGCATTTTGTTTGAAAATTGTTTAATTATTATTATTGATTTTGATTGAATATCGTTGCCTCTTTCGCACCTTGCGACACGAAAATGTGTGGACTGTGATGAGAGTCCACGTCATAATAAGTGCGCAAAGGTACACATTTTAAATGAAAAAGAGTAAAAAATAATGTGAAAAACTTCATTTCATTGCAATTTTACCCATGAAATGATTGGATAATGGTCACTTATTTTGCTATAATGGTCAACTTGGGTTTCACACGGCTGGATGTTTGGACTCACCAGGATGTTGTCGATGCGGAAGTACATGCCGTTCTTGTTGTAGCTGATGCCGAGACCGCATCCGGAGCGCGAGAAGGTGTCGTTGAGAGTGCGCGTGAGGCGGTGGTGAGTGTAGGAGATAGGGGTATCGTTAAAGTCGCCACACACGATTTTGTACTGCTCCTTCTGTGTGTCGACGTAGTGTGCCACGGAGTCGGCCTGAAGGCTTCGGATGGCGTTGGCAGCACAGAGTTTCGACGTGAGCGAGAAGTAGCGAATCTCGTTGTCCTCATCGTCCACATGGCGCACTATGGTCTTGTAGTCGGTCTTGTCCTCAGGCAGCAGATGGTAGCCTTCGAGATGGTTGTTGACTACGAGCACGGTGTCCACACGGTTACTGTCGCCTCCATGCTGAATGGCTATGCGGTAGGCATAGCTGCAGTTGGCTATGCTCTCGTACTCGATGCGCGTGGCCGAGAGGATGGGGTGCTTGGAGAGGCAGGTGAGTATGGTGTTCTTGTCGCGATTGACCTGACAATATGGGTAGATGTCCTTCAGCCACTCGGCTACTTCCTCCGAGCGCTGGGGTGCTTCCTGCAGGCAGACGATGTCGGCATCTTGACGACGGAGGTACTGTGCTGTGGTGGTCTTGGCTGGGTCGGGATCGGTATCGTCCTGCATGATCATCACGTTGTACGACAGCACTTTGATGGCTCCCTCTGGAATGTCGGACTTGATGTTTATAGGACAATAGGTCCTGACGCTTCCGGCACACAGGAGCATGCCGCACAGCGACACGGAGCAGAGCCTCCACTTGGTCACCACGAGCCAGAAGGCCATGAAGCATACCGTGAGTAGGAGGAATACGGGAAACAGCATGCCGATGTACGACACGGATTCAAACCGCGCAGGGGGCAGGTATTGGGAGTAGGCACATAAGTTCATGGCCATACACACAAGGATGTTTATGACTATGAGGATGTATTGAGGTATGTGCCTGAATTTGAATGCCAAGGGGGTATAAATCGTTTAGTCGGTTAATCGTATAGTCGTTTAGTCGATTTCTCGGTTAATCGGTTAAACGATTAGACGTTTTAAGTTAAAAAGGCAAGCCTATCGTTTGCTTGCATCGAAGAGGGTGCGCTTCTCGTCCTCGGTGAGGTTGTCAAATCCGCCTGTGCGAACCTTGTCGAGGATGCGGTCGATCTCTTCGTTGCGCTGCTTTCGACGCTGATTGTATTCATAGTCAGCGGTATGTGAGCCGCCGTTGACCACGTGCATGTCGGCCTTTTTCTTTTCTTTACCCATTCCGAATGCGCTCTTTACCTTGTCGGCAAACGATGACTGGTCGCCCTTGTCGTACGTGTCGTAGGTGGACGAGGCGTGGGTCCAGTAGGTGTTGCCCGAGAAGTGCGAGCGGCGCTTGTCGCTGTAACGCCACCAGAGCAGGATGATGAGGCCTACGAACAGACCGCCCAGGTGGGCAAAGTGCGCAACGTTGTCGCCGCCTTTCAGTCCGTTGCTGAGGTCGAGGAGGGCAAAGCCTGCCACGAGCCATTTGAGCTTGATAGGGAAGAAGATGATAGGCCAGATGTACATCTTCACATTAGGGAAGTTGAACGCTGCTGCCACCATCACACCGTAGAGGGCTCCCGATGCTCCGATCACGGCTGCTGGGTAGATGATGCCGAAGTAGGAGCATAGCTGGTTGGCCAGGGCACTTCCTATGCCGCACAGCAGGTAGTAGATGGCAAATCGCTTAGGACCATAGGTCTGCTCCACCGCTCCTCCGAAGATGACGAGCTGCCACATGTTGAAGAACAGATGCCAGAAGCCACTGTGCAGGAACATGTAGGTGATGTACTGATGAGGCAGCAGACGAGGGTCGCCGAATGCGTACAGGGCATTCATGTTGGTAAACCAATCGCTGCCTGTCAGGCCTTCTGCCAAATATTGAATTACAAAGAATACGAGGTTAATGATAAGTATGGTCTTAGCTACCGGTGTTAGTTGCATAATTTGTAGTTTTGTTCCTTTATATTATTCTTATTGTCCTGAATGGTGCGTATCGTACGCTTAAATCGGATGCAAAATTAGTTTTTTTCTGCCAAATAATAGCAAATAGACGGCAAATACTGAAAAAATTAAGTGTTTTCTACTTTTTTTTAACAAAAATGTTGCGTTAAAGAATTTAATCTCATATATTTGCATCGCAAAATGAATCATTGTTACATTTTTATACTAATAAATACAACTTATGAACAAAAGTGATCTCGTAAATGCAATCGCCGTAAAGGCTGGATTGACTAAGTCAGACGCAAAGAAGGCGCTCGACGCAACAACTGAAGCTATCGTTGATGCTCTCAAGGCAGGCGACAAGGTAGCACTCGTAGGATTCGGTACATTCGCAGTAACAGAGCGTCCTGAGCGCCAGGGTATCAACCCACGCACAAAGGAGACTGTAACTATCGCAGCAAAGAAGGTGGCTAAGTTCAAGGCCGGTGCTGAGATTGAATCTGCAATCAACTAATCGAAGGTAAAAAAAGATAAAAGCCAGTTGGAAATTTTCCAGCTGGCTTTTGTTTTTATGCTTGTCTTACGGTTTGTCGATTATTCGGTTAATCGGTTAATCGACTATTCGATCAATCGACCATTAGGTTAATCGACTATTCGATCAATCGACTATTCGGTTAGCCGATCGGTCGATCAATCGTTGAGGCGTTTTTGTTTTACTTAACGTACGATGCCCAGTCAGTCTTGTGCATGTCGCCTTCACGAAGGAATGTGTCGTGCATAGCGAGAGCAGCCGACATCTTGTGGCATGACTGTCCCTTGTCAGCAATCTTGAGGTAGTCCCAAAGGAGCTGCT
Source organism: Bacteroidaceae bacterium (assembly GCA_024401225.1). Taxonomy (GTDB): domain Bacteria; phylum Bacteroidota; class Bacteroidia; order Bacteroidales; family Bacteroidaceae; genus Minthosoma. The sequence goes on from JAKSLM010000004.1 coordinate 18,176, forward strand.
TGTAGTCTGGGTGAGCACAGTTCTCGATGATGGCCTGCGCACGCTGGATTGGGCTCTTGCCGCGGAGGTCGGCAACACCCTGCTCAGTAACGATGATGTTGACATCGTGCTCTGTATGGTCGATGTGTGAGCAGAATGGTACGATCGATGAAATGGCACCACCCTTTGCTACTGATGGACAAGTGAAGATGGAGAGGAACGCGTTGCGCTCGAAGTCGCCCGAACCGCCGATACCGTTCATCATCTTTGTACCGCAGATCTGAGTTGAGTTGGCGTGGCCGTAGAGGTCAACCTCGATGGCTGTGTTGATAGCGATAAGGCCGAGACGGCGGATTACCTCTGCATTGTTCGAGATCTCTGACTGACGAAGCACAAGACGCTGCTCGAAGAACTTCATGTTGTCGTAGATTGCCTGGAGCTTGTCGTTGGTCACTGTGAGCGAGCAAGTAGAAGCGCACTTCACCTTCTCCTGAAGCATGAGGTCAACGATAGCATTCTGGAGTACCTCAGTATATACCTGCATCTGAGGCATTTCTGGGTTGGAACCGAGAGCGAAGAGGATTGCGTTGGCTGTTGTTCCCACACCGCTCTGGAATGGAAGGAAGTCGGCTGGAATGCGGCCTACCTTCTTCTCATTCATGAGGAAGTTGGCTACGTTCTCACCAATCTTGTCTGTGATTGGGTCGGCATCCTTGAAGTCGCGTGCCTCGTCCTGAAGGTCAGTCTCAACCACACCGATGATCTTGCTTGGGTCGAGCTGGAGGTATGGAGTACCGATGCGGTCTGTCACCTTCTCGATCATGATTGGCTTGCGGCATGGAGGATCGAGTGGCTCATATACGTCGTGAATGTTGTGCGACATAGGTGCGTGGTGAGCATTGAGCTCGAGGATGATGCCCTTCTTTGCCATACGAGCCACTGTAGGCGAGATACCGCCTGCTGCTGTGAGGTACACCTTGCCGTCGTCCTCAATAGCGCAGACCTCAAGGATAGCATAATCAATCTCGCCAAGGAAACCGTAGCGGAGGTCCTGAGCCATCATGCCGAGGTGAATGTCGTTGTATGCAATAGCGCCAGCATTGACCTTCTTGCGGAAGCTTGGGTTGGTAGTGTATGGAGCGCGATACTTGATGGCGCCTTCCTCTGCGAGTACGCCGTCGCACGACTGACCTGTACTTGCACCTGTGAAGATGCCAATCTGGTATGGGCGACCAGCCTCGTGCTCAGCGTGAGCAATCTTAGCTATTTCAGCAGTTACAGCCTTTGGAGTACCTGCTGGAGTGAATCCAGAGAGACCGATGTTGTCTCCGTTCTTGATGAGAGCTGCTGCTTCGGCAGCTGTAATTCTTGTAAATGCCATTTTTGTGTATATAGTTGTTTTTATGTTATTTCGTTGTCTGTCTTTTACGAGATGACCTTGTTGGCGCCTGAAGTGATCTGCACATACTCGGGATGTTCCTTTGCGAAGTTGTCCACGTAGCGGATGCGCTTTTCATCGTATATCTCCTTCACGGCAATGAGGATGCCTGTCTCCTCCACGTCGCCGAATCCATCGTTGATGGCTGTGCCGAACATCTTCATCGTAGGCGAGAGCGACATGTAGGCGTTGACCAGCGGTGGGATGTTGTAACCAAGGGCGCGCACCTCACGGTTGAGAATCTTGTAGTCGTTCTTGAAGTCATTGTACTCAAAGAGGTTGTCAAACATCTTTGGATCATGCTCCAGTTCAAGTGGTTTCTCCGGAATGATGAGGTTGTCCTTGTCGCCGAAGTGCTTCTTGAGGAAGTAGAGGATCATGTCGCGTCCCAGGCGGTTGTAGCTTGGGTACATGGTCATCTTACCGAAGAAGTAGCGGCAGTCGGGCATGATGACCGAAAGCGCTCCCAGTCCGTCCCAAAGATTGTCGAGGGCGAAGATGGCCTTCGAACCGGCACGTGTCGACTGATACTCGAGAGTCACGAAGGAGCGTCCCAACTCTATGGTGTAAGGCAGGTAGTCCTTGATGAAGGTGTCGGAGAAGTGGAACATGTGGCTTGTGGCAAGGATAGGCTGCCCGTCTGCTCCATACTGGATGTCGGGACCGAGTATGTACCTGTAGCCTCCTATTATCTCTTCCTTCTCTGGATTCCATACGATAATCTGCTTGTATGGGTTGTCCATAGTGTCGAACTCGTCGAGATCGCACTCCAGTCCTGTACCGCCGCCGGCAGCACGGAAGGCAATCTCGCGTAGGCGTCCTATCTCGCGAAGGGTGTTAGGCGAGTCCTGCCAGGTCACGATGTAAATCTGGTTGCCAGCTTTGCTTGTCATACGCAAGCGCTTGTCGTCGGTCAATTCTGCTTTAAGCACCTCCTTTGCAATCGGTGCTATGATTGGTTGTTCCATCTATTATAGTTGATATACTTTCTCTTGTACCCACTGAGCCCATTCGGAAGGGCTCTTGCTTTTGTCAAATGTCTGCCATGGAATAGGCTTGCCGAAAGTCACGGTAAAGTCTTTTCCTACGTTCTTGTACATCTCGTCGACGAGGTACAGCATGGCGAGGTTTGGCAACTTGTGCTTCTGACAGAAGCGTGCTATGTTGTAGAAGCGGTCGGAGTTGCGCCCTGAGAAGTGAACAGGAATCACGTCACGCTTGTATTCCACCGACTTCGAGATGAAGGTCTTCTTCCATGCCAGGTCCTTGATGCTGCCGTCATCCTGCTTGCGGGAGCAGAGTCCTGCTGGAAACATCACTACGTTCTTCTCGCTCTGGAAGGCTGCTTCCACCATCTTTGGGAAGTTGCGTCCCTGTGCACCGGTCTTGTTGATTGGTACGCAGAGCGGAGCCAAGCCATCGAGGTTCATGAGGAGGTCGTTGACGAGGTACACCATCTTGCTGTCCCACTTGCCGCACACGATGCTGCCCAATGCTACGCCATCCTCACCTCCCAGTGGGTGGTTGGACACGATGGTGAAGTAACGTCCGTCCTCATTGCCAGGCAAGGCATCGAGTCCTGGGGTTACGACTCCGTCAATGTTGGTTTGCAGGGTGATGTTCATCTCCAGATAGCTCACGCACTCATCGAGGAAGTCCTTGCCGACTTTTCCCTTGGCACGGCCGTTCAGGAAGTTGTTGTTGTCGTCCTGATGCAGCACCTTCTTGAGCCATGAAGTCACGAAGCCAGGCACGAACTTTGCCTTCGCTCCGAGCTTATCCTTCAGGATGCGATCGATGTCTATCTGTAGTTCTTTGCTATTATCTGCCATAAATCCATGTGGACAAGCCTTGCAGGTGGTCTTGTCCATAAATATGTGAAATATTGTGCAAAATTAACTAATGTATTTCACTTATTCAATACTTTTTCGTTTTTTTTATTAAAAAAAAGTCCATTTGTTGTCATTGGATGGATAAAAAGACAAATTTGATGACTCTAAACACAATAAAGACCCCTCCCTGGCGCATGTGGCTGAGAGGGGTCTTTGTATGTATGGCGCAAGGCAGAATGGTCTCTAGCCTTGCTGGCTTTTTATTCTCAAATACTTTTTTTTCGCATTACTTTACGAGAGCAGCACGTGACTCTGCAATCTGAGCCTTGAGCTCGTTGAGCTGAGCCTTGAGCTCGTCAACTGTGAGAGCGTTGAGAACGCCGAGTGGCTTGATAGCCTCAGCAACCTCTACGAGTTCCTCGTCGTAAGCAGTAAGACGGTTGATTGCATCCTGGAGGCAGATTACACGGAATGTAACGTTCGAAGCAGCCTCATCGTCGAATGCTGCGATGAACTTGTCTGTGTTCTGAGTCATGATGTAGAGCTGCTCAACAATAGCAGAAGTAGCTACCTGCCAGAAGTAGTTGAGACGTCCGCTCTCTTCCTCAGCATCGTAGAATGCCTGTACGTTCTTAGCGATAGGGCCTTCCTCCTGAGCTGCCTTGAATGCAGGGTCGTTGATGTCAGCAGCAAGCTTTGCGATAGCCTCGTCGTAAGCCTCAGTTGGCATATCGTACGACTTTGCTACAAACTTGTCAACGTTGAGGATAGCAAGTGCGCGATACTTCTCTGAGAGAGTTACAGCGTCGTTAGCCTTTGCTGGATCGAGGAGATACTCTGGCTTTACAAGCTTCTCTTCCTCAGAGAGGGCGATAGTGCCGTCCTCTGTGTCGGCGAAGATTGGGAGAGCCTTGAGCTTGCCGAGTTCAGAAGCGATGCTGTCGATCTGTACCTTGATGTTAGCTTCGATCTGCTCCTGTTCGAATGTCTTTACGCTGTCAGTCTGCTCTTCAGCATTCTGATTTGTCTTGTTGCCACCGCAAGATGCGAGGACCATAGCAGCGAGTGCTACTACAACGAATGATAATTTCTTCATTTTCTTAGATGTTTATGTGTTATTAATTTATTTGTTTACGTTGTTTTTTACTTTTCTCTTCCAAATGCGAGTGCCTTGCTGAGCAACAGCCCTGCAACTATCATACACATCAGCAGCATCACGCCGAGGTTGTACCATAGAGTCTTGATGTGCCAAGTACCCAGTATCTTCTCGCTGCTGTAGAACGGAGCCCGTCCGTTGGTGCTGCGAGGTGTGAGGTATACGAATCCTGCACGAGGCACAATCTGGCCGTCCACTACGTCCAGCAGTCTGTGCTGATCGGCGCCTACTACAAAGTTCTCCAGCTGCAGGTTGTAGTTGTTGCGCTTCGTCTCCAGCATCTGTTCCTTGCCCACTTGCCTTATAAAGGCTGTCATGCGTTTGTCAGCGCTGAGCGTGGCTTCGTTGCCTCGCTTGGTGAGTATGTTTTCTGCCTCGGTCAGGTAGTTGTCGATATCCTCCTTGCCGTCGTATGGCTTCATGCCGCAGAACTCCTGGAGCATAGGTAGGTTTTTGTCTATCACCTCCTGATGTATGGCCTTTACCTCGTCGCCTTTTCGCTTCTCGTCGCGTTGCGTCTCCACTCGCGACTGCAACTCGTGCAGTACTCCGTATTTATAGTACTGATTCTCGTACTTCACCTTGTCGAGGTCGTAGAAGTTGCTCTCGAACTCATTGTCCGTAAACGACGTTACGGCTAGAGCCTCGTAGGCCCATCTCGATGGTATCATGTCGCCTATCAGCGGTACATTGCCCGTAGTGCTCTTGGGCGTGAGATCAGAGAAACTGACCACTAGTCCGCACAGCAGAATCTGTGGTATGAGCAGCATCGGGATGCTTATGTAGATTGCCACCACCGAGCTGAGGCATTGCGATAGCAGCAGTCCTGTCAAGTTGGCCAGCAGAGCCGTCACGAACAGTATCAGCCACCACAACGGCATCATGCCACTGATGCCCATCACTGCGTTGCCCACCAGTACGAAGAGCAGCGTCTGTATGAGCGATACGCCCGCCATGTACACTATCTTCGACCATATGTAGCTGCTGTACGACAAGCGGAGGAATTTCTCCCTCTTCAGCAAGGCCCGATCCTTGATGATCTCCTCTGCGCTGCCACTCATGCCTATGAAGGTTGCTACGATGACTGCCATGAAGAGGTACGACACCAGGTTCTTGTTGGTCATGATGCTGTAGCCCTCTGGCGGAGCATACCTTGTCAGCATAGCACATACCAAAGCCAGCAATGGCGCTTCGAGCAGCGTTATGGCCAGGTACTGCAGGTTTGTTATCTTCGTCTTCACGTTGCGGTGCAGGAATATGGCAAATTGCTTCAGCCTGCCCGGCTTCCTCTGGTCTGAGTGAGGCACGTCGGTCGTTTCGGGTTCTGCCATCTCGGCCCTGTTGTCGAGATATAGCTTATGCCACTCTTGTGGCGTCACCTTTCGCTTGTCCGAGGTCTCACCTATGTCGTTGAGCGATTTCTCGTCTATGATGTTCAGCACCACCTCTGGGTTTACATTGCCGCAGGTAGGGCAGGCGCTGGTCTCTGAGTCGGCATAGTTGGCCGCTCGCTTGAAGTATGTTATGGCATCGATAGGATTGCCGTCGAATACTGGGTATCCGCCCTTGTCGAGTAGCCATAGACGGTCAAACAGCTTGTACACATCGCTCGAAGGCTGGTGTATGTTGACCACTATCAGTTTGCCCTTGTATGTCTGCTCCTTCAGCAGGTTAATCACCTTCTCCGTGTCGGCCGATGAGAGTCCTGATGTTGGTTCATCGAGGAAGAGTACAGCCGGCTCGCGTATCAGCTCCAATGCAATGTTGAGTCGCTTGCGCTGTCCGCCTGAGATGTATTTCTCTATGGCCGATCCTACCTTTAGATCCTTGGCTGCGTCGAGTCCCAGATCCTTCAGCGTCTTTATCACCCTCTCGTCTATGTCGCTATCGCTCATGCCTTCGAAGCAGAGCTTTGCGGTGTACCATAGATTTTGGTATACGGTCAGTTCTTCAATCAGCAGGTCATCCTGCGGTACGAATCCGATGAGGCTCTTTGCCTCTGGCTCCGAGATGTCGTGGCCGTTGATGGTTATGCTGCCTTCCTGAGGCGTGCAGCTGCCGTTCAGAAGCGAGAGCAATGTCGACTTTCCTGTACCCGATCCGCCCATTATGGCAAGCAGTTCGCCGCTCTTGAGCGTGAAGCTCAGGTCGTGCATTCCGTTGTCGCTGTTTGGGAATCGGAAGTTTATGTTGCGTCCACAGAATTCCACCGCAGCTTTCTCTGCCTCTCCGCCATTGATTTTGGCGTCATGCTTGGCGCGTATGGCCGAGTAGTAGAGAGGAGTGCCCTTGTGGTTCTTCAGGACACCGCTCTGCTGCCACACCTGAAACGTGTCAGGCAGCACAGGCACATCGTTCAGCAACACCACGTCGCTTCCCGTGTAGGTGAATATCAACAGGTTGTTCTCTGGTTCGTAGAGCGTCTTCAGCGTGCCTTCAAATCCGTCGATGTTGTGTAGCAGCACGTGGTCCGTCTCATTTCCGCACACGTAGTCGCAGAAGTCCTCGTAGATGCTGTCAGGCACGTTAAACTTCTCCGCTACAATCCTCAGCTCGCTGTTGTCCTTATGTTTTGTCACTCCACAGAACTCCATCAGTCGCAGCAGCATCATCGTCTCCTCTGTCGAGTGTATCTTGCCATGTAGGTTTGTGCATATGCTCTCTATGATCATCTCCAGATCAATGTCTGGCGATTCGTCATATAGGGTTCGCAGGTCATCGTAAAGCTCCAGATAAAAATCCGTGTTGCGGATGCCGAAGTGACGTCGCATGTAGCTGACCAAAGTCCTCTTCGACTGCTCTTTGTCCGTGTTTACTTCCTTGCCAAAGAGAGCAAACAGGTTCAACAGACTTGATAGGATAATGTCGTTCATGGAGTCAATTTCTTTTTGAAGAGTTTTTGCACACCTATAGTTTAGCGCACAAATTTAGATAAAATAAAAAAAACGTACCTCCAATCAAAGGTTAAAAAACATTAATTCGCCCTACTATTGCACTTCTCCTGCCCATTTTGAGTCAAATATAGCACACTTTCAGGTCCCATGTTGAAAATTAAATCGATTATCGACAGGTTCGGTTGGAAGCCGTGCTTGCGAGCAAACACCTGGTAGTATGGTAGCTCGCAGTCCCATTTGCGGTCATTCAACTGGGTACTTGCAAAGGGCATCATGGTGCGCAGGTCCATCACATCGAGGCATACGTTTACGAGACGCTCGTTGAGGTCGGCAAGCCACTTCCATTTCGTCTCGTATACAGGTCGGAAATCATCCTGCAGATACTCGAAGTATGCACTATTGTAGTAGCTCGACTCCAGCGCGTACCAATGCTGCCTCTGCCAGTCGGCATGCTCGCTCACCTTCACGTCCTTCATCCGGCACTTTCCGCCCACAAACGTACTCCTGTCCACTGGCACCGTAAGCGCCAATTTCCCGTTTGGTGCGTCTATCCAGCACCTATTGTGTAGCGTCTGCTTCTTGTAGTTGCCCTCCATATCATACACAATTGGTTCGCCCGAATCCAACATTCCGGCGAACCAACTTATAGGAGGTAAGTAGTAACTTTGAAGCATATCGATTATGGAAGTTAAGAATTATGGTTTTTGAGGAAGATGAAAATTTATTAGCCTAACTCTTACTTCTTAATTTTTACTTCTTACTTGATTTATTTTATATCATCCACCCACTTGAACAGTCTGTTCCAGCGGATGCGACTGCCAGGATTGGCATCCGGACTGACGCTAAGCCATACGAACAGAGGCTTTCCAACCACGTGATCCTCAGGAACGAAGCCCCAGAAGCGCGAGTCGGCCGAGTTGTGGCGGTTGTCGCCCATCATCCAGTAATAGTCCATCTTGAACGTATACTTCTTAGTCTCTTTGCCGTTGATGAATATCTTGCCGCCCTTCACTTCCAATTCATTAGCCTCGTATACACGGATTGGGCGCTCGTAGATGGCCAGATTGTCGAGCGTGAGGTCGATGCTCTGTCCCTTGGCAGGGATCCAGATAGGGCCGTAATTGTCGAGAGTCCATCCATACTGATGGTTCAGAGGGTAAAGAGGTTCATGCTCATTGTCCTTCACCTCGATGATTGAATCTACCACGCTGTAAGTCTTCAACTTCTCCTTCACAGCCTTGGTAAGAGGCATCACGCCGTACATGTTCCACTCCCTGCGCTGTTCATCGCTGATTTCAAGTTCCTGGCACATAGCGTCATACTTCTCGTACTGCAGATTGTCGTTCGTGTATACCTGGCATGAGAACTGAGCATTTTCAGGAGTCTTCTCCGCCTTGCCATCCACGTATATGATCTTATCCCTGATCTGCAGCGTCTGTCCTGGCAGACCCACGCAGCGCTTCACATAGTTCTCGCGACGGTCTACAGGTCGAGCCACTACCTCGCCATACTTTGCCGTATTGGCAGCTATGATCTGTTTACCTATGTTGTACAACTGGTCGTGTACCTTCTGCTGGTCCTCCCTCGAGAGTCCCGCCATCCTTGGCACCTCGTATCCCTGCTCCTTGGCAGCCTGAGCGCCCAGGTCGATGCAGGCAGCATAGTAATCAGCATTCAAAGCTACAGCACATGTGTCGCCAGCAGGATAGTTGAACACCACGATGTCACCCAGTTCCACCTTGCCCAGGCCCTTCACGCGGCGATAGTCCCAATGAGGCCACTCGATGTAGCTCTTGCAACCGAACAACGGCATAGTGTGCTGAGTCAGCGGCATGGTGAGTGGTGTCTGCGGGATGCGTGGACCATAGCTCACTTTGCTCACCAGCAAGTAGTCGCCCGTTAGCAGGCTCTTCTCCAGCGAGCTTGAAGGAATCTGGTAGTTCTGGAAGAAGAACTGATTCACAAAGTATACAGCTACCAGTGCAAACACGATAGCATCAACCCACGACATCAGGAACCTTCCCATTCCGTCCAGTTCCTTCCACCATGTCCATTTTATCTTCTTCGTGATGTATATATCATATATAAAAGGTAGAACCACAAGGCCCATCCAGCTGCCTACCCAGTACAGGAATGCAAGGTACAGCACGGTGACAACAGCCAACTTGGCCCACTTCACCCATCCAGCCTCAGGCTTCTCGCCCTTGCCTTCCAGCTTCTTCGTCTTCTTAAACTCTGAATAATTAAAACCCATTTCGGATGATTTATGATTTGTGATTTATGATTTATCGCCTCTCAACTCTAACCGCCGAGCGGAATAGGAGTTCGGTTTGCTACGACGGTAGCAAAGCGGTGCTTTAGCAACCCAAAGGAGTGCCGAAGGCCCCCCCTCTAACATCTCTACTAAAACTTAAACATATCGTCAATAGTCAGCAGACCATGGTTCTTACCAGTGAACTCGGCTGCCAGCACCGCACCGAGAGCAAAGCCCTGACGACCATGGGCATCGTGGGAGATGGTGATGATATCCTCAGGCGAGTCGTAGCTGATGGTGTGGATGCCAGGCACCTCCTTGCGGCGGATGTCATCAATGCGGAGCACACCCTCGGCAGTCTCGTGCAGCCCCCAGCGGTTCTTGCGGTCCAGATATTCGATGATACCCTCAGCCAGTGTGATGGCAGTACCAGAAGGAGCATCGAGCTTATGCACGTGGTGAGTCTCCACCATGTTCACGTCGTACTGCTCAAACTGATTCATGATTTTTGCCAGATACTTGTTTACAGCTGAGAAGATAGCTACGCCTACGCTGAAATTGCTTGCCCAGAACAGAGTCTTTCCATCTTCCGTACATGCCTTGCGTACCTCGTCGCCATGCTCCTTCATCCATCCTGTACTTCCGCTCACCACCTTCACGCCGGCCTTCCATGCCTTCAGGTAGTTGTCGTAGGCAGTCCATGGAGTAGTGAACTCGATAGCCACGTCGGCGCTTGCGAACGCCTCGCTCTCAAACTCATCCTGATTGTCAATATCTATGATGCTCACGATCTCATGACCGCGACTGATGGCAATCTGCTCAATCATCTTGCCCATCTTGCCGTATCCTATCAATGCTAATTTCATATCCTTGAAAAAAAATATAATAGTGATGTAAACGTATTTATACTCCTTCTTGTGTGGCAGAACCGCCATCACAATACGAAAATCGCTGCAAAGTTAATCATTTACGCCGGAAAAACTCCACTTTGCAACGTTTTTTAAACATCTTATACTACAATTATCACATCTTATGCCATATTGAAGCCAAAACCGCCCTTGGTATCAAAATAAATGTGTATATTTGCAAGCAAATCGTTAGATGTCAAAAAAGAAATATATTAACGGAGCGTTATGGAACAAATGTTGCATTATGTGTGGAAACACAGGATCTTTCCGCTGCAAAAGCTTGTGACGGTCGATGGCCGTGAACTTGAGGTGCTGCACCCTGGCATTCAGAACCGCGATGCTGGTCCCGATTTTACTGGCGCAAAAGTGGTGATCGATGGCGTGGTGTGGGTTGGCAATGTGGAGATCCACGAACGCACAAGCGACTGGTTCCGACATCATCACGATGAAGATGAACGCTATGATAACATTATTCTTCATGTGGCGGGCATAGTGGATTGCGACCTGCACTACCGAATGGGTAGAGGAGACACAAAGGTGCCACAGCTGGAATTGAAGGTACCAGAATATGTGATGGCCAACTATGACGATCTGCTGCGTGCCGACCATGAGCCTCGATGTGCTGACATCATACCATCGTTCTCCAGCATCTCCCTGCATTCGTGGATGGCAGCCCTGGAGGTGGAGCGCTTGCAGATGCGCACCGAGCAAATAGAGGAGAGGCGCAGAATGCTGAACCTCAACTGGGAGGATACGCTGTTTGTTACCATTGCTCGTTCGTTTGGTTTTGGTCACAATGGTGATGTGTTCGAGCGTTGGGCTCATAGCATTCCGATGGGTGCAGCAGCCAAGCATCGCGACTCTCTGTTCCAGATTGAGGCCCTGTTTTTCGGCCAGGCGGGACTGTTGGAAAGCACAGAGTGCAGAGGTGGAAATGCAGAGGAAAGTGAGGACCCATATTTCCGTCAGTTACAGACTGAATATCGGTTTCTGAGGCAGAAATTTTCATTGACTCCTATCAATGGGGCAGAGTGGAAATTGCTCAGGATGCGTCCGCAGCAGTTTCCGCACATCAAGATTGCCCAGCTTGCCGTGATGTACTGCGAACAAAAGGTGAACCTATCGGCCTTGGTGAATGCTGACGACATACAGGCCATGATGCAAATGCTTACTACTCGCGTGAGCGACTACTGGCGGACTCACTACACGTTTCGCAAGGAACATGCACAGGCATCGTCCAAGGCGTTGTCGGCAGGTGCCAAGCGCCTGGTGCTCCTCAACTGCGTGGCACCTATGCTATTTGCATACGGCCGATACAAGGGCGATGAGGCGATGTGCGAACGTGCTTTGATGATATGGGAACAGTTGCCAGCTGAGGATAACCGCGTGATTCGTCATTTCGTGGCAGCAGGCATAGTGCCCGAGTGTGCTGCCGACACGCAGGCTTTGATGCAGTTGAATGCAAACTACTGCGAGCGTCACGACTGCCTGCGATGTCGTATGGGCGAGGAGTTTGTGAGGCGTACACCTGGATTTCTGAGGGAAGAGAGGTGACAATACCTATACATCTGATTGGCTCTACATGGTATCATAGTAACGATTCTTTGATAAGATATACTATCATATTCGGTGGGATAGTATATCTTCTGCGATAAGATAGTATATCTTATTGCGTTTCTTCAATAAGATTCATGCTGTACGATTACAGCGCCTATGTGCGCATGCTACACCTTCAACATTACATATTAGTAAAGCAAAGGACGAAAAGCTTGTGATTGCTTTTCGTCCTTTGTGTATGTTTTAGATGCGTGGGTGCCTGCTTTTAGAAGCGTACGGTGCGTGTGGTCTTGTCGGCGAGGCGCACGGTGACGCTCTTGCCATCCTTAGCTATGCTGATGGACTTGACTGGCTGGAGCTCCTTGGCTGTGAAGCCTGAGGATGATTTGCCCGTCTTCTTCCACAACTGGAGGGTAACGTAGATGCGTGTGCCCTCGATGTGGTCGTGAAGTATAGGGAGGAGGCAGGCGTTGCTGACTGGATGGAGCCCGGTAGGGTAGAGCACCTCGGTTGGGCTGCTCCATCCGGCAAGCGGAATCTGTGCGAGCTCGTACTCTCCATTGCCATAGCAGGTGATGCTCTGCTTGCCTATGGTGAGGGTGCGAGAGGTGAAGCCTGCCTGTGGATCGGTGGATGGAGTGAGCTGTGGGAGTGTGTAGTGGCCGAGCGAGATGTCGGTAGGTTCGCCTACGCTGACCTTGTCGACGCGCAGGATGCCATCAGGAAGGGTGATGTCGGCAAGCTGGTAGCGCACCTTATCGTCGGTTTCGAGGACAGCATCGCGGCGGTATACTTCCTGGTCGAAGCTCAGGTAGTCGTAGAGACGAAGCACTTCCCATTCGCCTTTCTTGTTCTTTGTGCCCCAGTTCATAGAGATTTCACCTTTCTTGCCATCTGCCATCCAAGGGAACTCGGTGTTGTAGGCAAGCTTGTTGTAGTTTTCGGACGAGCGGAACTTCTGCCAGTCGGCAGCTACTGTCTCGTGGCACCAAGAACGCATCTCTGAACCTCCGCAGTTAGGATAGTTGGTGATGAGAAGTCCTGTGGCTGGCTGGAGGCGGTTGTAGACACGGCCCGGCTTGATGTCGTCAGCCCATGGACCTTCGTTCTCTATTGCGCTCCAGTACTTGGATGTCTCTGGGAGGAGAAGGCCGAGGAACGCCTTGCCAATCCAATAGACGGAACCACGGCAGCTATAGATCTGCACGCAAGGATCGAACGGACCATAGAAGCCCATGGTAGGTACGCCGTTCTCGAGGAAGTGTGGATTGGTCATGAACTGAAGGAGTGAGGCTGAAGCGATGCGGCGCATCCATCCGTAGTTGACGCCTTCGAACTGGCCGTACTCGAGGAGTGGAAGCGGGGTGACTGCGGCAAAACGATAGCAGATGCTGCGCCCCCACATGTTCATGCGACCGTCGCGTGCAAACATATAAGGGTAGTTGTCGATGAGGTCGTGCTGATTGCGTGTGATGCGCTCGGCGAGCTTCTGGTAGATGTCGTTGTCGAGTCCTGTGCCTGCTGCTGGACGCATCTTCTTACCATAATACTCTGCCCACAGTGGTCCGTAGCTCTGGTATGCCCACATGCTGTAGTAGTCGTAGGCTGGAGCGTCGTTGTACCATCCCTCGCCACGATAGCGGTTGACGAGTTTGTCGAGCCAGTTGACCAACTTCTTCTCGTCGACCTTGTAGCCGTGATCCTTCATAAAACTGAGGATAAAGACGTTGAAGAACATCCAGTTGGAATCGATGGTAGGTCCTTCACCATAGCTGAGGAGTGTGGCAGCGAGGTCGTCCTGCTCCTGCTTGCTGAGTCGGTCCCAGAGTACCTCAGGTGCTGCAGTCATGGAGATGGTGAGGGAAGCAAGCTCAAGGAGTGTCTGTCCTGCTCCTCCACGGAGATGCGGGATGTAGTGCTTGCTGAGAGGGTTGGAGATGCTGACGAGCTGATGGTGGTAGTAGTCAGCCACCTTTATGCCATGGAGGGTGAGGTCGGGATTGTCGTGGAGAAGTGGCGCTGCAACGAAGAGTGTGCGGGCCAGTCCCTCGAGCTTGGCAGTCTTTGATCCACTTGGGTTGGCAGGATAGGTCTTGTCGAGCTGCTTAGGGAAGTACATCGGGTCGTCAATGCTGTGTATGTGACTGAAGGCGCCATCGAGAAGATAGGTGCCTGCCTCGATCCAATGGCGGCGAGTCATGCCGCTGTATGGACTAAGCTGATAGTCGGGTGCGTTGACATGGAAGGTACCATCGGGTGTAGTTTGTGCCGAGCAGGTGAGGGCTACGACAAAAAGGAGTGCGAAGAGGAGCATAGGGGATAGTTATGAATTAAGAATTATGAATTAAGAATTATGAGTTATTGGGGGCAAAGTTAATGAAAATAAGTGGAACGAAAAAGAAAATGCCTCATCATTTTTTTTGTGATGAGGCAAAATCTATGTGTATATGGGGAGGAGGATAGTTATTTGTTGAACATGTCCTTCATGCATGCTATCGAGCTCATGACTGCTGATGCGTCGTAAGGGAGGTAGACGGTCTTGCTATCCTGACCCTCGGCCATCGACTTGAGTGTAGAGATGTATTTCTCGGCGAGGATATAGTTGGATGGAGTGACGTCCTTATCGCCTGCCAATGCAGCTGCAACCTTGGCTATGGCTTCTGCATCAGCCTGTGCCTGAAGTACCTGTGCCTCTGCCTTACCCTGAGCCTCGAGGATCTGTGCCTGCTTCTGAGCTTCGGCCTGATTGATGAGGGCAGCCTTTTCACCTTCAGAACGGAGGATGGCACTCTCCTTGTCACCCTGGGCAGCAAGGACGCTGGCACGACGCTCGCGCTCGGCATTCATCTGCTTTGCCATGGCTTCCATCACATCCTGTCCAGGCATGATGTCCTGAAGTTCGACACGGTTGACCTTTACACCCCACTTGTCTGTGGCCTCATCGAGTACGGCACGGAGCTTGGTGTTGATGATGTCGCGCGAAGTGAGTGTCTCATCGAGTTCCATGGCTCCGATGATGTTACGGAGTGTGGTCTGAGTGAGTTTCTCGATGGCGTTAGGGAGATTGTCGATCTCGTAGACTGCCTTTACCGGATCAGTAATCTGGAAGTACAGAAGGGCATTGATGGTAGTAGGCACGTTGTCCTTTGTGATAACTGACTGGCGTGGGAAGTCGTACACCTGCTCGCGGAGGTCGATTTTTGTAGAGCGCTTGATGACGAAGCTGCGGCTGTCGTCGCCTCCTTCGGTAGTCCAACGACTACGCTCGTCCTGATAGCGTGAGTAGATCTCGCGTGGCGCATCGATGAATGGGATGATGAGGTTGACTCCTGATTCGAGTGTGCGGTTGTAACGGCCGAGACGCTCGATGACTTTGGTTTCTGACTGTGGTATGATGGTCAGGCTCTTGCTGATGACTACAGCTACTAAGACTAAAAGTACGATGAGAAAGTAAAGCATAGTTGAGTTATGAATTAAGAATTATGAATTAAGAATTAAGTTATCGCGTAGCGGAAAGATTTATGATTATTGAACCTGTAGCGTGTTGCCCTGACGGTCGATGATGGTGACTTGTGTACCAGCAGGGATGTCGGTGTCGGTGATGGACTGTGCTTTCCAGTCGGTGCCGTCAATCGCTACACGACCTCCGTGGGCGGTGATGGTGTCGACTACTGTGGCCTGACGTCCGATGATGGTGTCGAGGTTGGTCTTCTCCATCTTCTTGCCGTCGAGCCACTTTATCATGATAGGACGGATGAAGAGGAAGGATAGGAAACTGCCGACTGTCAGTGCTACGAGTTGCCAGAGGATACCGAGTCCACAGGCTGCCATCAGGGCTGACAAGAGGGCGCCGATGCCGAAGCAGATGATGCCGAAGCCGGCATTGAGCATCTCAATGATGAGGCATGCTACGCTTATGATGAGCCAAATTAACCAAGTAGACATGATGTTTGATGTATTAAGTAAGAAGTAGAAAGTAAGAAGTAAGATGTTAGATGCGTACAGCGGTGCCATTGCAGCTAACCATGAGGATTGAAGCGTTCTGGCCTATGGTCTCGTAGTCGAGGTCGATGCCTACGATAGCGTTGGCTCCCATCTGTGCTGCGCGTTCGCTCATCTCTCTGATAGCTGTTTCCTTAGCTTCGATGAGGGTGTTTTCGTACGATTGTGCACGTCCGCCGAAGATGTCGTGAACTGCTGCTGCGATATCCTTGAAGAAGTGAGCACCAATGATTGCTTCGCCTGATACTATACCGTAATACTGCTGGATTGGGTGACCTTCGATGGTTGGAGTTGTTGAGAGTAACATAATGATAAATTGTTTTTATGGGTTAGTAATATTTTTTCTTTTGACATTGCAAAGGTAAGGCAAATATGCGATGGAAAAGAATTTTCGCAACGAATTGTGGAAAAATGATGAAAAGGCATATGAAAACGCATGGTTCGTTGCGAAAGGATGGGCATGAGGGACGGTTTTGCCGCTTTTCGCTTTGCTATATTAATAATAATGTGTAATTTTGCCTTCAGAATTACTTATAACGCAACAAGCATCAAGAATGAAAGATATTACGCGACAGGGTATTTACCGAATTGTGTACGACATGGTGAAGGCTGACTACCTGATTACACAGGACGAGATAGACTACATGGAGAATATGTGCAGCGAATATGGCATCACGGCAGAGATACGTGAGGCTGCGCTCATGATGTCGCTATCGGAAGCCGTCAACGAGGTGAAGACGATGACTCCGCGCCAGAGCAAGCACCTGATGGACGAGCTGATGGTACTGGTGCAGACCGACGGCACATGCTACAGGGAGGAGGCTCTGCTACTGATGACCCTGATGCTATGTATGGATGAGGGTGCAAGAACCGAGATATACTCTGTGGATCCACGCAAGATAATGCTCGATAGGAATCAAGTGCTATACGTGG
Source organism: Bacteroidaceae bacterium (assembly GCA_024401225.1). Taxonomy (GTDB): domain Bacteria; phylum Bacteroidota; class Bacteroidia; order Bacteroidales; family Bacteroidaceae; genus Minthosoma. Next base: position 35,129 of record JAKSLM010000004.1, read on the forward strand.
AGAACGGGTATGATGAGGATGCCAACTGCCATGTGGCTGAGCACTACAATCACATAGTGAATGCGATGAGGATAGGTGGTTTTGAGTTTGTCTATCTGCCTAAGATGGTGGAACAGTTGGCTGAGGCGGGTCCAAAACTGATGCACAGCGTGGTGACTCATCTCACCTCGCCACGAAGCAAGGAGGAGACGGATGCCATAGTAGCATCAATGATGAGCCTGACAACGGAGCGCATGTACAGGGAAATGCTGCTGGGCAAGTTGGAACTGGATCTCGAGATTGCAGAACCCTCGCTCATGATGAGAGTTGGATTCTCGGAGGTGAATGGTAGCTTGATGGCTAACTTCATAGTGATACATCTGGACGAGGATATCACGGATCAGGTGGATTCGCTCACGGAGGATTTCCTGGCTTTGCAGAAATCACCTACGCTGACCATAAGGAATACATCAATCTCGCCCAATGCATTTGTGTATACAGGATTCTACAAGACGCTGTTTGACCTCATAACTCATCGTAAAGGAGTGAGGTGCGACCTCAATGTGTATCCATACAATCATAAGAATGTACTTAGTATAACGCGAAGAAGCACGGAAGGAGAAACGGAGGATCCGCTTGCTATAGGCCCGAAGGAGAGTGCCTTCTACGTGTTCCTCATACAGGAGACGATAGAGTATGGAGGTTTCAATGTGGCTTGCAATTCAGCCCTCGACATCAAGTACATGGATGCTGCGCAGAAGAGGTTTGAGAAGGTGTACTTCGAACTATGCAACCGCGACACAGCTCCTGACATCACTATTCCGGAGATACGCCGTCCGATGCTTTCGAAAATCAAGAAGGCCATCGAGAACCATCCTACACTGGTGCAAAGAATGATGTTCGTGCCAGAGGTGAGCAAGAGTAAGGTGATAAGGGTACACGTAGAGAAGAAGCACCTGGTGATGAAAAACTAGTTATAAGCTATAAGTTATATGCTATAAAGGTAAAGTGGCGGTCTGAAGCAATGCGTTGTAATAAGAAAGAGAGCACTCGTATTTGAGTGCTCTCTAATTGTCTTTTCTTTGCACAGGGTGAGGGACTCGAACCCCCGACCCTCGGTTTTGGAGACCGATATTCTACCAACTAAACTAACCCTGTGTATGTAAAAAGTGTAGCTCCACCGGGAATCGAACCCGGATCTAATCTTTAGGAGAGATTTGTTCTATCCATTGAACTATGGGGCCGACCTCTGTTTTGCGGGTGCAAAGGTAAGAATTTTAATTAAGAATTAAGAATTAAGAATTAAGATTTTTTGCGAAACGCATGAAAAAAGATGCTTTTTGCTGCGTTTTTGAGCGTTTTGGACTCGCAAAGTGGGGCATACGGTTCTGAATTCTTGATTCTTTCTTCCCTTATGGTATGTAAGGATACTGGTCGAAGTCTGGCTCACGCTTCTCAAGGAAAGCTTTGCCACCTTCCTGTGCCTCATCCGAGAAGTAATAGAGCATGGTAGCATCGCCCGCCAGTTCCTGAATGCCTGCCTGGCCATCGAGTTCGGCGTTGAGGCCTGCCTTGATCATGCGAAGAGCGATAGGTGAGCGCTTCATCATGGTCTTTGCCCAATCGACCACCTCATCCTCAAGCTGTGAGTGAGGCACGACCTTATTGACCAGTCCCATGTCGAGTGCTTCTTGAGCATTGTAGAGGCGGCAGAGGAACCAAATCTCGCGAGCCTTCTTCTGGCCCACGATGCGAGCCAGATAGGACGAACCGAAACCTGCATCGAACGAACCTACCTTAGGTCCGGTCTGCCCGAAGCGGGCATTATCGCTGGCAATGGTGAGGTCGCACACCACGTGAAGCACGTGGCCACCACCTACAGCAAATCCGTTGACCATAGCAATGACAGGCTTAGGGATGCTGCGTATTTGTTTCTGCACATCAAGCACAGAGAGGCGAGGCACGCCATCCTTGCCAACATAGCCTCCGCGGCCCTTGACGTTCATGTCGCCTCCAGAGCAGAAGGCGCACGTCTTGAGCCAGTCCTCTTCGCTCTGTCCCTCAAGGCGTGGCGAGTCGGCTCCTGTGAAGACTACGACGCGTATGTCGGCACGTTCGCGTGCAATGTACATCGCATCAGACATCTCCCAAGTGGTTTGCGGAGTGAAGGCGTTGCGATAGCGAGGACGATTGATGGTGATCTTCGCTATGCCTTCCCAAAGTTCAAACTTTATCTCTTCGTATTCTTTTATTGTCTGCCAGTTACGCACCTTTTTTATTTATGATTTATGATTTGTGATTAGATTACATTGAAACCGTTCTTCTTCTTCTCCTTGATACCTGAAGCCTCGATGACATTGATGATGTAGTCACCAAGTTTTTCGCACTCGGAGATAAGATCCATATAGAAGACACCAAGCTGGTAGTCGTAGAGCTGATTGTTGATGTCAACAATGTTCTGGCTCTTGAGCTGGTTGCGGTAGTTGTTGATCTCGTGCTCAGTGTTGTAGTTCTTGTTGAGATCGACAAAGCGCTGCTCGCCATGCTCGATGACGTTGGCCATCTGGCAGATGGCCTCTTCTGTGAGTTGCATCATGTTCTGAATGTGCTCTAACTGCTTCTCGGTGAAGTTGCCATTAGCATACTGGCGCTTGCGTGAGATGGTGCGTGCAATGTTGAAACAGCTGTCTCCTATCGATTCCAGTTCATCGCACATACGCATCATGTGCTGGATCTCCTGCTTTGATTCAACGGAGAGGCGACCTTCGCTTACCTTTGTGAGGTAGGCACAGATCTCAACCTCCATATTGTCGGTGATACTCTCGTACTTCTCAATGCGGGAGAAGAGTTTGTTGAAATCATCGCCATGCTCTACCGTGAGCAACTGTTGAACAAAGGTGTACATGCGGACGCAACGGTCAACAAACACGTTGATCTCCTTCTTTGCCTCGAGGATAGAGAGCTCAGCAGTACTGAGTACACCACCTCCGATGTATACAAGACGGCTCTCCTCATCTTCACTCTTGCCTTCCTGCTGAGGAATGATCATGCAGACAAGTCGTTCAAGAGGTTTGATAAACCAAATGAGAATAAGTACGTTGCAGACGTTGAATGCGGTATGGAACGTAGCCAGGATAGCGTTGAGCGACGTAGCGCTTACAGCACCGCTTGCCTCACCTGGAGTGAATGGTACATTCCATACGGAACAGATCGTGCCAACGAAATACTTGAACACGCAGAGCACCCAGATGACACCGAAAAGGTTGAACACAAGGTGCGCCATGGCAGCACGGCGTGCTTGTGTTGAGGCTGAGAGGGCTACTACGTTGGAAGTGATGGTGGTACCGATGTTCTCACCCATGACGAGTGCGATACCCATATCGATAGGCATGACACCGGTAGAACAAAGGGTCATGGTGATGGCCATGATGGCTGCCGAGCTTTGTACTGCACAAGTGAGCAGACCGCCTATGAAGAGGAAGAGGAAATACGATCCGTAGCCCCAATGGCATGTGCTGGCAAAGAATCCCATGATGCCATCGTTGGCAGCAAGGTTCATATCGACGGCATTGGTCTTAAGGGTGGTGAGACCGAGAAGCATGAATGCCAAACCAATGATGAATTCGCCGAGGTTAGTATTCTTTTTGGTATAAATCAATATGATGGAGAAGATGATGGCTGCATAGACCACTCCAAGCATGTTGAAGTTGGATCCTCCCAGCACCATGATCCATGCCGTAGCGGTGGTACCGATGTTAGCACCCATGATGACCGAGATGGCCTGAGCCAAGGTCAGCAATCCGGCTGATACGAAACTAACCGTCATGACCGTAGTGGCTGTGGACGACTGGATGGCTGTAGTGATAAAGGCACCTGTAAGGAGTCCGGTGAAGCGGTTGGTAGTCATTGTACCAAGAACGTTGCGCAGTTTGCTACCGGCCATCTTCTGCAAGCCTTCACTCATCACCTTCATTCCGTACATGAGAAGAGCTACGGAACCGATGAGTGTCAAAATGTGAATCGTGTCGATTTGTGATTCCATTGTCTGAATGTATTGTTTGTTATTGTTTGAAATTGCTTGTTACAAAAATGTGAAAAAACAATGTCTGAATGTCAAAAAATCCACGCTTCGATGCTTATAATAATAAAAAATGTGTACCTTTGCAGCGTAATCACACCCCTCTAATCAGTCAGACATGTTGGAAAACGTTTGCAAAAATACTAAAAGTTCGGAAATATTCGAAGTTAACGAGGTTTTTTTAAACATTTCAGAGCAAATTATTTCTGAAATTCAGAAAAAAACGCTCAATGAAGCTATAAATATACTCGTTGGCACGTTAAAACTCAACGATCTATGCTCCGATAAATTGAAGGTTACAGACCTCTCGCCCGACTATTTCAACGGTATAGTCGACTTCGGTGGTGCTCAAAAGCTGATTCATGTGTCAGAAGCACTTAAGGAAGCAGGTATAAGCAGCATTGCAGAGGAGGTGGCAAGCAGGGATAAAGTGAGAATGGTGCTCATAGCCGGACCTTCATCGTCGGGTAAGACAACATTCTGCAAAAAACTTTCGTATGCGTTGGAGCAGCAGGGACTGAAACCAAAGTCAATCTCGCTCGATGATTATTACCTACCAATAGATGAGGTTCCCCTCGATGAGGATGGACAGTACGATTTTGAGTCACTCTATGCTCTCGACCTACCTTTGTTCCAGAAGCACCTGAAGCAGTTGCTGGACGGCGAAGAGGTTGAAATGCCACGATATGAATTTGCCAAGGGGCGCTCCCCTCATGGCAATAAGTTGAAACTGGAGGACGACACTATACTCCTGCTGGAGGGCATCCATGGATTGAATCCGTTGCTTACGGGCGATGCAATAAGTCCGGACTGCACTTATCGTGTTTATCTCTCAGCCCTCACAACCTACAGGCAAGGTGATGGAGAATTGTTCCCAACCACCGACAATCGCTTGTTGCGACGCATGGTGCGAGATGCTGCGACAAGAAACACGTCGGCTCAGCGTACCATCTCAATGTGGGACTCCGTGCGCCGAGGCGAAGAAAGGTGGATTGTCCCTTTCCAACAGAATGCGGATGTCAATTTCTGCTCAGGATTTCAGTATGAGGTGTCGTTGCTGAAGGTTCATGCGTTGCCGTTGCTCAATGAGATTCCTGTGGATTGCGAGGAGTATGCAACTGCACAGCGACTGATTAAGATGTGCCAGTGCTATCACGTGATGCCTGTGGAACTGCTCCCTCCATATTCTATCCTTAGGGAGTTCTTGGGCGACAGCGGATTTGAATACTAAAGGAAATAGTGATGATGAATTATATCAGACTGGATAGTGTGGATTCGACCAATAATCAGGCTCGCCGTTTGCTCGATGAGAAGGCTGGTTTGCTTGATTTTACGGTAATCACAACCGAAGAACAGACTGCTGGGCGAGGACAGCAAGGCAATTCGTGGGAGAGCGAGCGTGGCAAGAACCTATCGTTCTCGATAGTCTGTCACCCAGCTTTTGTACATCCAGCAAAGCAGTATGTGCTCAGCGAATGTATTGCATTGGCTGTGCAGAGAGCATTGAAAAACGTGTTGAAATCGAAAGGCGAAGAGGAAAATGCTGAGAAAGTGTCGGTGAAATGGCCTAATGATATTTATTACGGTGATAAGAAGATCTCGGGCACGCTGATAGAGTGCGACCTGATGGGCAAGAGCGTGGTGAATTGCATAATAGGCACGGGGGTGAATGTGAATCAGCAGCGATTTGTGTCAGATGCTCCTAACCCTATCTCATTATATAATATAATAAGGTGTGAATGCGATAGGGACGGGTTGCTTAATGACATTCTGAAGCAATTCTATGCAATGTATGAAGACATAAAACAGGGTAAAGCTGATGACATACACTCCCTTTACCTTCAATCTTTATATAGAAAAGACGGTCGCAGTTACGAATTCATCGATGAAAACGGTCGTTTCAAAGCGCAGATTCATGATGTGGAGCCATCGGGACGAATGATACTACTGACCGATGATGGCGAACGCCGCCGCTATGAGTTCAAAGAGGTGAAGTTTGTGCTTTAGTACACCATTCGGATGTTGTCAATCCATAGGGTGTTGCCAACGCTGCCGACATATGCCTCGCCAAACGAAGAGTCGAACTGCAGGCATAGGTGGGTAGGCATTTCATCGGGCTCTGCCCATCCAATCTCATTCACAGGAACAATCTTACCCTTTGAGTTGCGGGCACAGCGAATCAGTTCGCCTGTGGTCAATCCCATGTACTCCTTGAAGAACGGTTCCTTGGTTATGTCACCATAATGGATGGCAAACTGTTTGTCGTTGACCCATCCGGAGGTGCTCTTGTCGAATCGATGAACAATAGTGCCTACGCGCTTTGCGAATATGTTGCCGTCAGCATCCTCCCAACGCTTCTGCAGATAAAGCACGAAGTCGCACATATCCATACCATTGATAGTCTTTACGGGCGAAAAACCTGTACGCTTCTCGCGGGTTGTGCCGCCCATAAGTTTCACCTTATAATCGAAGCAAATAGCTTTTGGATGTTTCTTGAAAGGAATTCCCCAGTTCATCTTCCGCATCGGATCCTTGGTGCCGGTGATTGGTTCAAAGATCTGCCCAAGAAACATTGCACCAGGAGCAAGGACTTTGATGTTGACCAATCCAAGAACCTTAACCTGCTCGTGATGAGTCATAAGCTTGGCGCAATAGCCATGGCCTGGTCGTTCTTCCTTATATACAGAAACATTAGTCTTGACCACTCCTGCCACCTTAGCCATGATATTGGAGCATCCCCAGATGGATCCACCTTGGGGAGTGTAGGCATTGTTGTTGTCCCATACGGCAGTTGGTGCCACCTCGTAAAGAGTCTTTGTGTCTCCTCCGATCACAAGGCTTTCCTTCACATGGCGGGTAATCCACTGATTCATGTCACCGTACTTCAGCATCTCAAATTTATCCTGAGCCTGTATGGTACAACTGAAGACTAATGTCAAGAGTGTTATAACCAAGTTTTTACAATATCCTCTGTTAAATTCCATAATTCCGTTTTCTGTGGATGATTAGTCATCTTCTTCGATAGCTTGACAGGTTTGCCGCTTCGGCAGAATGTACCTGTTCGATTAGCGCATTCGTCATCAAGCAGCAAGCGGATAGCGGTATCAGCGCCTTGTCGCGGTGTATTGATGAATGGGCGGAAGAAGATGTCGGTCAGTGGGTCGAAGAACATCTGCATACGTATGATTTCGGTGTTTACGATCCAAGGGTCGGCTGCATTGACCATGATGCCTTTATCCTTCAAGTGCTCAGCCAGTTCAAGGGTGAAAAGCGTGATGGCCTTCTTGGTGTTGGCGTATACGAGGATTCGCTGCCAAAAACCTTTTCGTCCTTCGGTGAAAAACTCCGGAAACGATAGTTTGCCAATAACGTATGAGCATGATGACATATTGACAATTCTGGAGCCACGATGCATGAGTGGCAACAATTTGCGAGTTAGTAAGTATGGACCGACATAGTTGACGCTTACTGTATGCTCGAGATCATCAACAGTATAATGCTTGCCTGTACCCATTGTACCAGCATTATTCATAAGCAGATCAATTTGTTCTCCTCTCTCGATTAGTCGGTCGGCAAAGGATGCGACATTTGAGAGATTTGAAAGGTCTATCTGCATTATCTCTACATTTTTGTTTCCGGACTCCTTGATGATTGCATTGCACTTTGATTCTGCTTTCTTATAGCTATAGCAAGCCATAATCACGTGATACCCAGCCTTTGCAACCTCGAGAGTCTCCTCCATACCCATGCCTCCATCGGCACCGGTTATGATTGCTAATCCACGTTCCATCAAACCTTCTGTTCGCGCTCTATGCGCTCTATTTCCTTGATAAGTGACTTAGGTAAGGGCTCGTTTAGGTGCTGATGGCAAGCCATTTCGACAGAGTACATTCGTCCAATGCAATAATTTGAATGGTTGCATCCGCAACGATAGTGCTCATTTTCGCGCAGTTTGTTGACAAAGTCAGGTTCGTTGAGCAGCGAGCGTGCCATTTGTACGGCTTCAAATCCATGGCTCAGCACCTCATTTATTTTATCGCCAGCTACGAGTCCGCCCACATAGATGAACTTCATGTCAGGCAATGCTTCACGGAACTTAAGTGCATCCTCAAGGAAGAAAGCCTCAGAATAAGGCACTGTTGGCACCATCATCTTACCGCAGGCACGTACTCCGTATTTGAGCCATAGCTTGTCCATGTAGTGGGTCATAGTCTTGATAGGCATCTCGCCTCGCATCACATACATTGGAGTTGCACTCACAAGACCGCCGCTCAATACAATTGCATGTACGCCAAGTGATTGGAGATGGCGTGCAATCTCTATGCTCTCCTCGAATTTCGTTCCGGGATTCTTCAAGCCATCACGCATGTTCATCTTCACAACAACGGCCATGTCGTCCTTTGCTGCCTTCATTACCTCTTCGATACACATGGTCATGAAGCGCATGCGGTTCTCGAGCGATCCTCCGTATTCGTCCTTGCGATGGTTGAAGTAAGGATTGAGGAACTGGTCGATAAGATATCCGTGTCCGCAATGAATCTCAACGGAATCAAAACCAGCCTCACGAGCAAGATTGACAGCATCACCAAATTTCTTCGCAAGAGGCGGAAGCTCGTCAGCACGTAGACCTCGAACCAGTGTCGGACTGTAGAGATTGAAACCTGTACATGCTCCAACTGGCATGCATCCGCAAATTTCTTTGTGCGACATGTTGCCGCAATGTCCCAGCTGAATGCCGGCAGCAGCCCCTTCTTCATGGATGCCATCTGTCAGACGGCGAAGTCCTGGAATTATCTCAGGACGCATCACCAACTGGCGATCAAAACTCAGACCGCTCTCTGTCACAGCAGCATAAGCAATGGTGGTCATACCGACACCTCCACGTGCCACGCTTGTGTGGTAATCGTAGAGCATCTGTGATGGCTCGTGATTAGGGCACATGCTTTCAAATGCTGCGCTTCGTATTGTTCTGTTTCTTAATGTCAGAGGACCAATCTTTGCCTCTTCGAAAATCTTATTCATTATTATGATGTTTTTATCTCTTTATATAGTCTTGCGTGGTACTGATGTTATTGTGCTTGAAATCAGTAAGCCCTTCTTAATACACAAATGGGATAATCCTCTTCCTGTTACCAACGGCATCATTGCCAAACTCCTCTCGATAGCGCTTGTGGATGGCGTGAGCGCGAGGCACCAAGTTGGCAGCTGTCCAGATGACAAACACCCATGCTGCAGGAAGCATTGTCGCAATGGCGAGTCCTGTCCATTCTGTCAGTTCGCCGAAATAATTGCCACTTGTAACATACTTGTACATGCCCTTTTGAGGTAGATAATGCTTGGTGTCGCCAGGTTTGCGTAGATGACGGATTACATGGTCGGAATGCAAGTTTATCATCATGCCTGCAAAGAAGATTACTATGCCGAGGATGGTATTAGGCCGATACATGTACGCGGTGCCGCATGCGAAATTCTCATTTGGGAAATCAAACAGTCCGCATCCAAGCATCAATCCATTAATGGCATTGAATATTACGCCCATGAGCATAATGGCAACAGGCATCTTACTTGTTCCCTTCATAAGGAGTGGGAAGATGAATGAACGTTGGAAATAGTGAAGCATAAACATGCCGCAAAATACGATTTCCGGGATATGAGTATTCATACCGCTCTGCCACCACATTATCAGCATTACGATAAAAGCCGGAGCTTCCATAAGTATCCATGCAAGCTTGTTGTTGAGCGACCATCCCCATTGCTTTGTGCGGAAAAGTCCGTAACCGGCCTTGATAAAATACAGGCAAACGAATACTATAATTGCTAATGCAATCATGGTATGGAGCAAGCAGTTGTATTGTTCGAAATTCATCATTTTTGCCTTGTTTTGGTCTATTTGTCGTGTTCAACCCCTCTTTTTGTCGCAAAGTTAGTTTATTTTTTATATATTTAGATACAAAGCCATTAAAAATGTGTAACTTTGCAGCGATTTTGGCAAAAATACTTTACTATTTGGGCACAAAGTCGTGTGTGTTTTAGAAAATAAAAGAAAATTAGGTAATAAAAGATTGCAATTATGAAGATCAAACTTATGCTCTTTTCTGTTTCGCTGGGTTTGGCCGCAACATTCTCGTCGTGTACTAATGACAACGATGTAGTGGCAGTTAAGAGTGAAACAGGAGTCTTGAATCTTGACGTTGTAAGCAGTGCATGTTTTCAGGCTGCAGCAACACGAGCTGTCAATGAAACCTCTTACACAAATGTTGACAATTACACGGTGGAAATCACCGATGGTGCTGGAGCGGCAAAATTCTCGGGCACTTATTCTGAACTGAAAGGAAAGCTTCCTATGTCATTGAAGATAGGAAACTATAACATCAAGGCATCTTACGGAACCGAAAGCGTAGCATCGCGTTCTGCATTCTATGTGGAAGGTTCATCAGCGTTCCAAATTAAATCGGATGATAATACGACAGTTTCTGTTGATTGCTTGCCAACATGCGGTAAGGTGTCAGCAGCATTTACTAGTGAAATGAATACCTATTTCACGGACTATTCAATTGCCTTCTATGGTACATCAGCACTTGGCGCAACAGACGCAAATGCTGTTGTATGGGAAAAGAATGATACAGATCCTTTCTACATTAAGCTTAATAAAAATAGTGATGGTGAGACAGTACAGTTCAAACTCAATGTTACTGCCAAGGAAGGTTTTGTAACTGGCGAAGAGACAAACCGTCAGCAAACGGGCATTGTGACAGGTTCATTCAACTTGAAGCGTAATGAGGCTCACAAACTCACTATTGGTCCAAACCTCATCGAGGCAAATACAGGTAACCTTGCTATCACAATCACAATTGATGATACAACAAATGATATAGAAAAGACTATCACGGTACCAGTGACTTGGATTGACAAGCAGTAAACTCTCATCAACTCAATAATCAGAAATAGCATATGAAATTTTCAAAGATATACATCTGCTGCATCGCTACACTCGTCGGACTTGCTTCTTGTCTTAGCGAGAATCCTTATGCGGCAAATTCAAACAACAATGGCAATCTGCGACTTGAGGTTGAGATTGTCCAGCCAGAGGCTACTACTCGTGCGGCTTCCGATATAGATACAAGAACATTCCCTGTAACAATTGTTGATAACAGCGGTAAAGTCGTAAAGGAATATTCTGCACAGTCAGAGGTTCCAACGCTTGTTCCTATGGAAGTGGGCAAGTATACGGTATCTGCCCATCAGCCAGGTGAGTTGCTGCAGAAGATGGATCATCCATATTATAAGGGAAGTAAAGATATTGAGATCCTCAAGGGGGTTACATCCGATGTGGATGTATTGTGTAAGATGGCTAATAGCTGTATTACAATCAACTATAGCGATGATTTTTTCGAGGCATTCGATTCATGGACGGTTACCGTCAATGATGGAAGTGAAACTGCACTTTCTTTCTCAAGTCAGGATGGAGTAAAGTCTCAGTCTGTTTATTGGTTATTTAAGGATAATGCGTCACTTCTTACTGTTAATTTCTCTGGTACGACAAAGGATGGTAATAAGATTTCTGCAACCAATTTCCTTGCAAAGAGTCAGGCAACAGAGAAGTACGATGATGGTAACGAATGCTTCACAGGTGGTGATGCTGTGACCATCAATGTGTCTCCTGTAGAGTCAACAGAGGGTTACCTTGAGAGCATCAATATCACAGCCAGTGTTGTGTTCACAGAAACTAACGAGAATATTGATGTGGATGTTTGGGAGGGAACTCCTGGCGAGACACCTGGTGGCAATGAAGGTGGTGATAATACTGGTGGTGATGACAATCCTTCTACAGATGATGCAATAACTCTTACATTGCCAGCTCCTATAAGCTATGCTATTATGGGTGCTGATGATGTAGACCAGTCGCTTGGAGATACTTACCTTGCTGCGGCAAAGGGTTTGAAGAGTATAAAGGTGTCTATAGAATCAACAAGTGATGATATGATTTCTTCCCTCTCAGATCTTTACGAGCAATATGGTGTTGATTTTATCACCGGTGCAGAGATTGTGGGCAACCAGGATGTAGTTCTGCTTTTTGAGGAGCTTGACCAGCCACTTTCTGTACCAGCAGTTGGTGATAAAGATTATACATTCCCTATTGGTAATTTCTTTAGTTTGCTTCAGGTACTTGTCGGCGAGCATACATTCCATCTTACAGTAACAGACATGGATGGAGTGCAGAAGTCAGGTGATGTGATAATCACAATCACAATGCCATAATAAATATAATATAGTGGATAAAATGAAAAAGATATATAGCATTCTTTCGGCGCTTATTATTGCCGTGTGTCTCATCGGATGTCAGAATGATGAGATTGCTAAGGAAACTGGTTATCTTAGTCTTAATGTCAAGACTTTGGTGACTGCCAATACCCGTGTAACAGCCGCACCAGCTGACTATGCTCCAAAGCAGATTTATGTTGAGATTCTTAATTCCAGCAGCGAGGTTGTAAAAAGCACTTCTGACTTTGAGAATGATGCAGAGTGGAATGGCGCAAACATAAAGCTTGAACCAGGTACATACACTATCAATGCGCATTCAAACAACTGGGATGGTAGCCAGTCAGGTTTTAATACTCCATATTATTTTGGCAGTTCGAAGGTTACTATTGAAGCTAAAACTCGTAAGTCGGCCGATATCACTTGTACGCTTGCCAATGTGAAGGTGACAGTAAACTTCGACCAGAGTTTCCTTGACAACTTCAAGTCGGCTATAGCAAGTGTGAAATCGTCAGTTACCGGTGTCGAACCACTTAGTTTCACTATGGGGCAGACTACAGCTTCAGGCTATTTCCCTGTAGGTGATTTGACTTCTGTTATAGAGGTTATCAATAAGTATGACGAGCAGCACACCCAAAGTGATGTAATCTCTGATGTAAAAGCACGTGACCACTATATATTTAATTATAAGGTGGCAGACTATGGCAGTATCGGTGGCATCACAGTCTCAGTCGATGAAAGTACAAAGACATATACTTACACATGGGAGATTGCGAAGAAGGCAAGCATTGTGCTTGAAACATACAATCCTGCTGTCACAAGTACTTCTGCCACATTGAAGGGTAAGGTTGCAGGTAAGGATAGCACATACGACGTTAAAAACCTTTCACTCCAGTGGAAGGCACAGAGTGCTGCGGACTGGACAACTTTGACAAATGATAAGCTGACTATTGATGCTGACGACAACATAAGCTATGAGCTTACTGGCCTCACAACTGGCGCTACTTATGTATTCCGTCTTATCTATCAGAATGGGGACGACCTTATCAAGAGCACAGAGAAGGAATTCATTCCTACAGAGGCAGAACCACAAGAGCAGCTTTACAATGCTGGATTTGAAAATTGGTGGAATGATGGTAAGATTACATACGCAAATGAGCAGGGTAAGTCTTACTGGTGTACAAGTAACAATGGTTCTGCAGGCGTTATGGGTGCTAAGTACAATGTTACTACAGGCATTACTGATGGTGCTTTTAATGGTACATCAGCTCAACTAAAGTCGACAAAGGTCGTGATTGCATTTGCAGCAGCCAGCCTCTTTACTGGTGAATTTGATGGAATGATTGGTACTAGCGGTGCAAAGCTTACATGGGGTGTACCATTCCAGAGCCGTCCATCAGCTTTGAAGGGCTATATGAAATATGCTACTGGCGGAATTAACAATGGTACGCAGCCTAAAGACGTTGGTGCCCCAGCAAAGGGAGAAAATGATGAGTGCCAGATTTTCTGTGCCTTACTGACAGAGCAGCTAAAGGTTGCTAATGCTGCCAATAATGATGGCTATCAACTCAGTTATGATATTGACTGGCAGAATGATTCGCGTGTCATTGCTTATGGTCAGCTTACACAGAATACTGCTGATAGCGATTGGAAACAGTTTAACATCCCTTTGAAGTATTATTCGCTTACCACAAAGCCAAGCTATATGGTTATCGTTTGTTCTTCAAGTAAATGGGGTGACTACTTCTATGGTTCTACATCGGCTAAGTTGTTGCTTGATGACTTTGAATTTGAATATGGCGAGCGTATCGCAAAATAATCATCTTTTCTGATGAAACTTTTATCATACAAAAAAGCGCTGTTGAGCATCGTGCTCTTCGCTACAGCTTCCTTCGCACAGGCTCAGAGTGTAGTCGTTCCGGTGACTGTACCTGACTCTGTGGTGAAGAAGGTTGTGCAGGATCATGTGATAAAGGTGCTGAACGGCAGCGTTACCCCGGCTAAAAGCGAGAGTGTTGGTAAGGCACCTGCTGCAAAAAAGGTCGAGGAACCAGCAAAGCCGACAACGAAGACTACGGTTGTGACTTCCGGTCAGACTGTAGTGGTCAATGATACCATACGTAAGCATACGGTGGTTGAAGAGGTTGACACTATCCGAAAGGTTGTGGTTGTGGAACAGCAGATTCCTCAGTATGTCGCCGTTTCGGGTATGGTGAATCAGGCTCCGGAGATTGCATTGATTCGTGGACGTCACATAGAACGTGTGAACCGCGATGAACTTAAGGCGACGTTCATTCCAAAGAAGATATGGATGTGCGGTGGTGCTATCTCATATAATGAATGGGATACGGAAAATAACAACCTGCTTATCCTCAAGAACCTTGATTGGAAGGGGCACGTGTTCAGCGTAAATCCATACGTTGGTTATGCATTCAAGAACAACCTTGTGGTAGGTGCTCGATTCAATTATAATCGTGCCTATCTTAACATGGGTAACCTTGATGTCAACCTCGGTGAGGATCTTAACATCAATCTCGACCACCTTTATTATCTTGAGCATACATTTGAAGGAGGTATATTCCTGCGCAACTATATGCCTATAGGTCGTAGCAAGGTGTTTGGTTTCTTCAGCGAGTACCGTCTCAACTATGGACGTACCACAGGTAAGAACTCAACAGGAACGGGTGCTGACCTTGATGCTTCGTACGATCGCATCAACTATGTTCAGCTTGGCTTTACACCAGGTGTGTCTGTGTTTATCACAAACTTTGCAGCAGCCGAGGTCTCTGTTGATGCTATGGGTTTGAAGTACAGATGGGGTTCTCAGCAGACCAACCGAATCGAGGAGGGCTCAACAAAGTCGGGTTCTGCCAACTTTAAGATTAACTTGTTCAGTATCAATTTTGGTCTGACACTTTACTTATGATTATAAAGCTTCGTAACATATTATCCATCCTTGTTGCATCAGCCATGGTGTGCGCTTGTGCTATTCCCGACGATATTCCTTATCCTATCGTAGAGGGCATCATTTCTGCCTTCGAGGTGGAAGGCCAGTGTGCAGCGCCTAATACCGGCAAGACATCTGCTGATATTGACAAGGCAAACAATACGGTGTCTCTCTATGTGAGCGATACTGTCGACTTGGCAAAGCTTAGGATTACACGCTTTGAGGTGAGCAACAATGCTACTATCATTCCTGATAGCAATGCGGTTCTCTATCATGGACAGTTCCCAAGCGCAGGCTTCGTTAATTCGCAGTCAAACAACACAAGGGTGAACTTCACAAATCCTGTCAACTTTACTCTCCGCACATACCAGGACTATACATGGACTGTAAATGTGCAGCAGATTATGGAGCGTGAGGTTGAGGTGGACAATCAAGTCGGTCGTGCAGTCATTGATCCTGTCAACCGTAATGTCATCATCTATGTAAACAAAAGCCAGAGCCTTCGCCGCCTGCATGTCACTAAGTTCACGCTTGGAGGTGAACATGGCAAGGTGTCGCCTGATCCTACAGAATACGACACGTACGACTTCTATGAGCCTCAGACCTTCTACGTAACCAACGGATGGTCGGAGATATCGCAGAAGTGGACAGTCTTTGTTTATCAGACAGAGGCAGAGGTTGTCACTACAGCAGAAGTGTTTGCTCGTACAGTAAGTGCTACGGTAAGTGGCAACAAGCCAAATGGAAGGATTCCTACCGTCCAGTACAAGCAAGCTTCGAGCAACAAGTGGATTGACGTACCAGGTACCAACGTATCTACTTCATCCACATCGTATACTGCTGAGATCCTTGGTTTGAAGGCAAACACAAAGTATGTGTGCCGTACTGTGGTTGATGATAAGTATACTGACGAACTGACATTCCAGACTACATCTGCCCAGCAACTTGAGAATGCCAGCCTTGATGAATGGCACCAGAATGGCAAGCTCTACAACCCATGGTCTAACTATGGTCAGTCGTATTGGGATACAGGAAACGCTGGCGCAGCAACGGTAGGTCAAAGCAATACTACTCCTACCGACGATACAAGCACAGGAACTGGATTTGCTGCTAATCTCCAGTCGAAGTTCATCGTGATCAAGTTTGCTGCAGGCAACATATTTACTGGTACATACATCAAGACTGATGGAACCAATGGTATCCTTGGCTTCGGACGCCCATTCACATCGTTCCCTACCAAGATGACATTTGACTATAAGTATCACACATCTACCATCAATAGATGTGCGGATGATGACTATGCTTATCTGAAGGGACGTCCAGACTCATGCCAGATATACATAGCCCTTGCTGATTGGGATGAAGTGGAGTACGAAGGCGTGAAATATCCATACCTTATCCGTACCCGTCCTACCGAACGCCATCTGTTCGACCCTAACGACAGTCACATCATCGCCTATGCACAGCTCACCAAGGGTGAGGATGTGAGGGATTGGACCAAGGCAGAACTTACGCTCGATTATAAAGTAAAGAACCGTCAGCCAAAGTGGATTCTCGTGGTTGCTTCTGCAAGCAAGTACGGCGACTTCTTCACAGGTGGAGATGAATCCCTTCTCAAGGTCGACAACTTCAACTTAGTATACGAATGAAACAAATCTCACGCATATTGACATCCTTGTTCGCTTTCTTTGTGTGCATCCTGCTTTCAGGCTGTTTCACAAAGGAGGAAGACCTTGTTGTGTCAAATGGTAACACGGGATTAAGACTGACGCTGGGAAATGTTTCTACCGATGTTGTGACACGACTTGCACCAAATGAATGTGATAAGCCTTCTTCTTCTCAGTTCAAGGTCAACGTTCATGATGATACAAGGAATAGAACGCTTTACAATGATAATTTCTCAACTTCAGTCATACCTGCTCCTCCTGGCAATTATACCATAACTGCCACATGCGGTCAGAATCCAGACATTTCGATCGATGCACCTTATTATATAGGTACAGCAACAGCAACTATAGGGGCGGAGGATACGGAGGCAACAGATGTCAACGTTACTTGTAAAGTAGGTAATGCTCTTGTATCGGTGAAGTTCGGAAAGGATGAAGAGGAGAAGAATCGCCTTGATCATTTCTACTCGGATTATAAGGTGCGAGTATCTATTGGTGATTTGTCGATGGATATTGAGAAAAGCAGGTCTACAGAAAGTGTCTACTTCAAGGCTGGCAGCAGTATCTCTTTGACGTTTATCGGGAAACTGCAGGATGGTAAGGAAGTGGAGTACCCACTCACAAGTGAAAGCATTCCCGCAGTCTTTAATGCTGCCGATCATGCTATCATCACTATCTCACCTGCTCCAACAGAATATCCGCTTCATGTTGACATCACGGAGGTTGAACTCGCTGAGGCTACGCTTGAGGAGACCATCCCTCTTTCATGGCTTCCTGTACCAAAAGCAACGGCAGAGCATCAGTATGATAGCAATGGTGACCTTGTAGGTACAAATGTCACATTCTCTAATTCTTATCCAGGTATGGAGTGGAAGACGATTGTCACAAATGCAAGTGGAGTAGAGGTCCGCTCTGCTCAAGGTACGGGTGAGCTTATGTCTGAGTATGCATCTCAGGAATGGCCATACCTGCCTGTAGGCAGCTATACCGCAACATATTATCTCGTGAATGGCGACAAGTTGCAGAAGGTAAGCAGCCGTGAGTTTTCAGTTTCTGCTCCAGATAAACTGAAACTGACACTCAATGGAGGATACACTTCGTATAGTAAGTATCAGGCTGGTGATATCTCGGCTGCCAATGCGTGCAATGCTACTACCATCTATGCGCCAACTGCATTCCTTTCTGTATCGAACACTATCCTTAATAATAGCAAATATGCCTCGCTTAAATGCAATTATTCTGCAAAGGTAGGTGACAGCGCGCATGGCGCTACACAGGCTCTAAATTCCAATACGTGTACGTGGAGCGACGTTACAAACCTGACACCACGATCTGCAGACTATGTGTTCTCTGCAACAGCATCGTTCGATGGAGCTACGGTAACAGCTTCTAAGGATGGATTTTACATCACAGGCCTTCCTGTTTATTATAAACCTCCGAAGAAAGAACACGGATGGAAATTCATTTCAGGAGGTAATTGCAGTTTTGAAAGCAATTATATGAAGTTGGCAACCACCGTTACCCCTACTCCTAAAGCACAGTCCCCTGAGTATTATTGCCCGGATGACATGAACATAAAGGTATATACAAGATGTACGCAAAATACAGGAGTCTTTAATTATACATATACTATAACTTTTTCTGGATCAGGCAATACCGCAAAGAATACTACTAGTAAAAGTGAGAAAACCTTCAATAATGATGGTGTGTTCAAGTCTCCAAGCGATCACATGATTACTGAATACTCATACATTGCAGCAGGTAACTATTTGGAAATTTTTGAATTAAATATTGAATATCGTTAATGAGGCTCATATCCTACATATTACTCACACTCCTCTGCCTCACAGCATGTCAGAGCGAAGATGAACTGCCAGCACATATGGCAGAGCTTTGTCTTACGCTCGAACAGGCAGGTCGACCTGCTGTGTCCACACGTGCTGTATCGCCAAACCTTGCTGTGACCATCAAGAATAGCGAAGGCACAGAAGTTAGGCATTATGATGCAGGGGCGACTGTGGATGATAAGATAGTTCTTGATGAGGGCACATACACCATTGTTGCCTATTCGGACAATCAGACCAACTGGCAGGAAGCTAATGGCGGTAAAGGTGCACCATGTTACTATGCAGAGACTTCCGTGACTCTCAATGCGGATGAGATAAACTACGTAACCATGCAAGTGCCGCTTACCAACTATGCGGTAACGCTTACATTGCCAGATATGTTTGATACGCTCTTCACCTCCTATACCTTCACCCTCACCAGTGGTTTACGCACGTGCGAAATAAAACAAGGTGAAAAAGCATATTTCTCTGTGGCTGATGGGGGATTCACTTATGCCTTTAAGGCTACCAACAATGACGGGGTAGAGCACTCTGCTTCGGCAATCCTTATGCCTGACGTTGAGGCAGGCAAACTCTATAACATGAAGTATAGTTATGCGTCGGCATCCAATAGTGGAGGTATAGATATCGAGATTAAGGACGATATGGAACCAGAAAACGGCGACATCGAACTATAGCAACAAACCGTAAACGAAACTACAATAGCATGCATAGAAGCATCATATACATATTAACCATCGGACTTTGTTTCCTCTTGCACTCTTGCGTAAGTGAGACGTGGGAGAGGGAGACGGAAGTACAGGAACCTACAGAGGAGCAGGAGGCAAATGCAGTAGGCAAGCTCGACCTTACCCTCTCGTCGGGGGCTGCTACTCGTGTTACGTCCACCCTTTCGGCCGAGGAAGCTGGTAAGTTCCTTGTTACTCTGTATAAGGGATCGGACATCTACCGTGCTACTACCCAGCTGAAGGATCTTGATAAGAACCTTCCTGCGGGATATGGATATAGTCTTGTGGCAGAAAACTGTACGGAATCCGATGCCGAAACAGTCAATGATGGTTGGGGACAGAAGCGCTTTGCAGGCCAGTCATCACAGTTTGCCATCAAGGCAGGCGAGACGACCAAGGTCAATGTGTCTTGTTCCGTAGTAAATGCTGGACTGTCAATCAATTTTGATGAATCGGTAACCGCATCGTACGACTCATATACATTTACTGTGACCGATGGTTCCCGAACCATTGAGTTCAATTCGGCTACGGCAGGCAAAGTGGCTTATTTCAATGTGCCTGCAGATGGCAAAAAGACTATCAACTATCGTGTCGTTGCTGGCACGGATGTGGATAAGTCTGGTACTATCGACCTCGGTAAGGCTGTACTTAAGAATTTCAATATCACGCTCCCTAACAGCGGAACTATTGGCATTGAGATTACATACGACGACACGATGGATGTCGTGGTGGAAGAAATAATAATAGACGAACAATTATAACACAATTTTTACAACAATGAAGAAACTCTTTACTCTTATCGCTACCGCTGCGCTCGTTCTCGGCAGCTGTACAAGCGAAAAGCCTGAATGGGCAGAAGAAACAATTCAGGATAAGGCAACAATCAATCTTTCTATCACAAATGATGATGCTATGGTGATTACTCGTGCTGAGCAGACTGCAGATAATAATGCTTGGTATGCAAAGGTTGGAAGTGAGGCTATGGCTGCTGCCTCTTCAATCGTAGGAAAGGCGTATAATCCTGGTGATTATACCATTACTGTTGCTAACTTTGCAACTGAATCTGCAGCGTATGAAGGTGCTGGTTCTGCTTATTATACTGCAGAGAAATCTGTTACTCTGGCAAAGGGCGCAAATACAGTGAGCATCGAATGTGGTACTGCAAAGAACTCGAAATTGACAATTGATTGGACTGGAACAACTGGTATTTCTGGACTCGCAATGAATTCGGTTACTGCTAAGCAGGAAGCTAAGTCAAGAACATATTCTTACACAGTAGGAGGTAGTGCATTCTTCTACGCTGGTACAGACATTACTTATACTATTGCTTATTCGTACAATGGCGCAGGCAAGCAGATTGATGGTACAATAGCTGCTCCTGCTGCAGCTACTGAGTACAAGCTCAATGTTTCTGCAAACAGTAACGGTTCTATCACTACGCTTACAATCACTTACGATGATGCGTTTGCTGCTGGTGAAACAACTACTATTACTATCGATGCAGCCACAGGTGCTAAGGTCGATGCATAATAATGAAGCGATTCAATACTCACATATCACTCTTACTTCTTCTCTCGGCGCTGGTCGCTACCTCATGGATTGCTACCAGTTGCCAGAGCGAGGATAGTCCTTATTCCGAAGGTGGAGCAAGGACTGGACGCATTGTGCTTTCATTGCATGATGTAGAACTGTTTACGGAGGTGATAACGCGAGCAACAGGCAACATCGATGACTATTCATATACTCTTAATGGAACGGATGTAGGTGGCAATGCGGTTTCCAGTTTGCCAGTAACATTCACCGATGGCTCTGCTATTGTTCCTGCTGGAACTTATACGCTTACAGTTACAAGCAAATCAGCTAAGGATGAGGCGCCATGGTATGAAGGAACATCTGGGTCGTTCACTATTGGCGTTGGTGGTTCTGCTGCAGTGAGCATTAATCTTGGTGCACCAAAGAATGCAAAGATTGATGTTGTGTTTGATGATAGTTTTACAAAGCTCTATGAGAATTATTCCCTTACCATAGGAGAGAAAGTAGTTACCTCCACGGCATACGTTACTCCTGGTGAGGTGACTTACACTATCAAGGCTTCTGCAAAGGCGGACTCTCATGTATCTGACTTGCCAGCAGAAGGTGTAACTACTACTCTAACGGTAGAAGCAGGAAAGAGCTATACTCTCAATATAACCGCAAATACCATCTCCGACCTCTTGATGGGATTTGGCGAAGGAATACATTCGGGAGCTTTTGATGCTAAGAGAAGATAGAGGTGCGAAGCATCCTTGTTGAAGCAAAACAAAGTCCTTACTAGAACATCGTGAAGTCCTAGTAAGGACTTTGCTTTTTCCTTGCAAGGACTTCATCAACTCCTTGCAAGGAGTTTGCGAACTGCTTGCAAGGGGTATGTAGCTTGTTGGTGAGCAGCCTGTCTATTGCAAAAATAGGGTTTAATGAAAAAAACAGCCAACACCCTACTAAAAGCGTGTAAATGACTGAATGTGTATATTTTGTCTTAGTAGGGTGTTGGCTAAACACTCTACTAAGTCCCTACTGACACTCTACTAACATTCTTTTCCTTCACTCTTGGCCAGATAGTTGTTCGTCGTCGTTGGATAGTAGGGTGTTTGTAGTGTGTTAGTAGGGTGTTTGTAAAACATCCTACTAGGATATTTGTGATACAATCAGTAAGTTACAATGATTTAGTAGGGTGTTGGCCTGTTTTTGCGTGAACCGTTTATTTCAGTCGCAAGCCATCTGGTTCGATAGTGATGAGCTGCTTCTTGTAGAGGTCGCCTACTGCCTGCTTGAAAACCTTCTTGCTCACTCCAAACTCAGCATAGATGTCCTCGGCTGCTGATTTGTCATGGAATTGGCAGACTCCATCGTGCTGCTTGATGTAGTCGAGCAGGCGAGGGGAGAAGTCGTTGATGAGGATGGTGCGGTCGCCCTTTTCGGTACGCATGTCGCGCTGCTTACCGTTTGGATCCTGAGGTTTGAGGAGTTTGTCAATCTTGCTTGTGCACACTATGCGGTAGGTAAGATCGTCGATGTAGCAGTACACCTGGTAGCGCTGGCCTCGCTGCATACGGACTTTCTGCTCACGGAATGGGCAGAAAAGGTCCTTCATCAGTCCCCAGTTGAGGTATGCTCCGTACTGGTTGGTCCATGTGCACTCGAGGTAGGCAAATTCTCCTACCTGAATGAATGGGTGCTCGGTGGTGGCAACGAGTCGTTCTTCCTGATCGAGGTAGAGGAACACATCTAGTGTGTCGCCAACCTTCGTTCCCTCTGGTATGTAGCGTGTAGGGAGCAGGATGTCGCCTATCTCGCCTCCTTCAAGGTATAGTCCGTGATCAAGGATTCTCTGTACCTTCAGCTGGTTCCTCCTGCCCAGTTGTAGTTTCTTCTGGTCGTTCATCGTATGTGGTCTCAATAGGGGTTTCTGTAATCTCTTCAACAGGAGTGTCTGTACATTCCTCTGCGGTGCTGTCTGCATTTTCCTCAGCAGGTGCTTCGATCAGTCCGTCCTTGATGTGAATGGTGCGGTCGGTGATGGTGGCAAGTGTCTCATCGTGAGTAACGATGACAAATGTCTGCCCAAACTTGTCGCGAAGGTCGAAGAAGAGCTGATGCAGTTCGGCTTTATTTTTCGAGTCGAGACTTCCTGAAGGTTCGTCGGCAAGTATTACGGCTGGGTTGTTGATGAGGGCGCGAGCCACGGCAACACGCTGCTTCTCGCCTCCTGACAGTTCGGAAGGCTTATGGCTGGCGCGGTCGGCAAGTCCGAGGAAGTCGAGCAACTCCTGTGCGCGGGCTTTCAGTTCCTTGTTAGGTGTGCCTTTGATCATGCCTGGTATCATCACGTTCTCCAGAGCGGTAAACTCTGGCAGCAACTGGTGAAACTGGAACACGAAACCGATGTGCTTGTTGCGGAACTTGGCAAGTTCCTTGTCGCCAAGTCGGGTGATGTCTGTTCCATCGATGTATATGGTGCCGTTGTCGGCATTGTCGAGCGTACCCATGATCTGAAGCAGGGTAGTCTTTCCGGCACCCGAAGGGCCTACGATGCTGACCACCTCCCCCTTGCCAATCTCGAGGTTGATGCCTTTCAGAACCTGCAGGTCTCCGAAGCTCTTTGTTATGTTGTATAGTCGTATCATATCATTTTTTGTATGCTAAAATAGTTGTCGAATGTCTCTTCCTGAATGTCAGGATAAACCACCATGAGGCTGCAATGGCTGAAGTCGTTCTGCAGAATCATAGGCAGCTTGTTCATCTGCTTCTGGTACGAGATGCCTGTTCTGCGGCTTGCGATGACCACAAGCAGATGGTCGTTTTCAATCTGTGGACTGAGCTGCTGGAACTCGCTCCATGCTGACATGGTGACGTATTCTGTTCTCACGCTGCCGTGTCGGCTTCCCATGTATGAGGCAATGAGCTGGCTGGCCGACTCTGTGGCATGGAACTCGCATCGGCATCCAAGGTCCTCTGCCATACGGGCTATACGGTTGATCCAGCGGGTGAATCCCTTTTCGTATTCTGCCTTTTCTGGTACTACGACCACAATCTTGCGTATGGTGTTGGAAGGAATCTTGAAGTTGACAATCATAAGCTGGCGAGGCATGCCGTCTATCAGACCCTGAGCAAACTGGCCGAAGAATGAGTCGTTCGGTTTGCGCTTCTTGTGCAGTCCTATCAGCACCTCGCTGGCATCGTTCTCTTTGAGCGAATGGATGGCTGCAGTTACGAAGTTGACCGCAAGTCGGGTCTGTGTCTGAACAGGAACATCGGCAGCAGCTGCAATCTTTGATGCCAGGGCAAGGCATTCGCGGCTGTGAGCCTGGGTCTGCTCGTTGACGTCGGCATCGTTGATGATGCTCAGGCAGATAAGTCCTCGCTTCAGTTTGCGGTTGCGCATCATGAAGGCTGCATTCATCAGCGTTGGTATGTTGCTCGTCTCATGGATAGGGATGAGGATCTTTTCGTCATCGAGGGCTGTAGAGTCGCGGCGTTCGCCATTCTTAGAGCGTTGTTTCTTTTCCTCAAGCTTCAACCGTCTGGCAGCATGCTCTGTGGCAAACGAACTGATGATGCACGAGATGAGAATCATCATCACCACACCATCGAGTACGGCATTGTCCATGAGCGGAATGCCTGGTTTGGGCTGGAGCTTTGTGCCGACCATCACCATGGCAAGGGCGCCGGCAGCATGGGCTTCGGTAAGTCCGAACATCATGGTGCCTTGCTTGCGACTGAATCCCAGTATGTATTGGGTGATGTGGGCTGCCAGATACTTGGATAGGGTACCAGCCACCACCATGACTATAACCACCACTACGGCCTTGACATCGTGGAGCAGGGGCTCAACGTTGACAAGCATTCCTACGCCGATAAGGAAATAAGGAATGAACAGCGCGTTACCAACGAACTCAAGGCGGTTCATAAGAGGTGATGTGAGAGGAATGAAGCGGTTGAGCACCAGTCCCGAGAGGAATGCTCCAAGTATGCCCTCCAGTCCGCATAGTTCGGCAATAGCTGCCGAGATGAACACGCAGACGAGAGCGAACGTGAACTGCATAATAGGTTCGGTAAACTTCTTGAAGAAGATGCGGATGACCTTTGGCAATCCACCAAACAGAATAGCGATATAGATGATGAACTTTGCAACGAACCATCCCCAATACCACACTCCACTCTTGCCTGTGATGACACCTGAGAGTCCGGCCAAAGTGAGAAGGGAGAGAAGCAGCGCCACCATCGTGGCCACCACGGAGATGGTCACGGCAGGGTTCTTGCTAAGGCCGTATTTGCCCACGATGGTATAGGATACAAGGGTGTGCGAAGCCAGTATGCAAGCGAGAAGTAATGATGCTGCGGCCGTGTAGTGCAGGAACCAGTAGCCTGCTATGAATCCGAAAGCAAATGGGATGATGGTGGTTATGACTCCAAACAGGATGCCTCGGCTGTAGTTCTGCTTGAGGTTCTGCATGTCCATCTCAAGTCCGGCAAGAAACATGATGAAGTATATGCCTACCTTGCCAAACAGTTCGAACGAAGCGTCGCGTGCCAGGAGATTCAGACCGTTTTCGCCTATCAGCACTCCCGCTAAAATCATGCCTATGAGGTGCGGGATGTGCAGTTTGCTCAGTACCATAGGAGCAAACAGAATCACGCACAGCACCACGATGAAAATCCATGTAGGGTCTGTAATCGGGAGATGCAAATATGTAGTTATTAGGTCCAAATATGTTGAATTTTGCCACAAAGTTAGAGAAAATATCGCAAATTTGTCGTTTAAGTCAACAAAATATTATACTTTTGCACCCAAATTGCGAATGATTAATGTAAGAATCAGCACAAATCACATGGGCAATAGCAATGTGATGGCTTTTTTTAAGGTAAATATATTTTTTTAATTAAGTAATAAAATGAAAGTAGCTATTGTTGGCGCATCGGGCGCTGTAGGTCAGGAATTTCTTCGTGTTCTCGATGAGAGAAATTTTCCAATGGACGACCTTGTTCTCTTTGGTTCTACACGTAGTGCAGGAACTAAGTACACATTCCGTGGTAAGGAGTATGAAGTGAAGCTCCTTCAGCATGGTGACGATTTCAAGGATGTTGATATCGCATTTACCAGCGCAGGTGCAGGTACAAGCAAGGAATTTGCAGAGGACATCACCAAGTACGGTGCAGTAATGATCGACAACTCCAGCGCTTTCCGTATGGATGACGATGTGCCATTGGTAGTGCCAGAGTGCAACGCTGAGGATGCACTCAACCGTCCACGCGGCATCATCGCAAACCCTAACTGTACTACAATCATGATGGTAGTAGTACTCAAGCCAATCGAGAAGCTCTCGCACATCAACCGCATCCATGTAGCATCGTACCAGAGTGCTTCAGGTGCTGGTGCTGCAGCTATGGCTGAGCTCCAGGAGCAGTACAAGCAGCTCGCTAACTCACAGGATCCAACCGTGAGCAAGTTTGCTTACCAGCTCGCATACAATGTCATCCCTCAGATTGATGTGTTCCAGCCAAACGGATACACTAAGGAGGAGATGAAGATGTTTAACGAGACAAAGAAGATCATGCATACTGACGCTAAGTGCTCGGCAATGTGCGTACGTATCTCTTCTCTTCGTGCTCACTCAGAGGCTGTGTGGGTTGAGACTGACGAACCTGTATCAGTCGAGGCAGCACAGAAGGCAATCTCGGAGGCTGAGGGCGTAACACTCATCGACGACATCCTCAAGGTAGGTGCAAAGGCTAACCCAGATGCCAATGCTGAGACTATGGAAGGTCTGCCTTACCCAATGCCACTCTATGCTGCAGGCAAGGATGATGTCTATGTAGGCCGTGTTCGCAAGGACCTCTCAAACGAGAACGGACTCACATTCTGGCTCACAGGCGACCAGATCAAGAAGGGTGCAGCTCTCAATGCTGTACAGATTGCAGAGTACCTCATCAAGGTGGGTAATGTAAAGTAAAAAAGAAGTGTCGGCACTATGCCGGACAATGATATGTAGTGGCTTGGAAACGTAAGGTTTTCAAGCCACTTCTGTTTGATTATGGTGAAATGAGGGCGTGAAAGACGTGTTTTTTGCCATTTCTCTTTGTGAAATGAGTTTTTTTTCGTTTCTTTGCACGTTAATATACAGTTGAATACGCCAAAATGTACATGACAAATTATTGAAAATAACAAAATATAAAGATATGCTAACCTCTAAAAAACTCCTTTTTGCATTACTGTTAGGCGTCCTTCCTTGCTTTGAAACTTATGCCCAAGCATGGATCGATGTTACCGATTCGTATATCAAGAACCCACGTTACGACAATAACGACTATTCCTTCTGGGAAGGAACTCCATTGTCGGGATACAACCCTCATGAAAATGCGGAGCACTACGAGAAGACATTCAATACTTATCAGGTGTTGAAGGGATTGCCTGCTGGTAAATACCGCGTCAGTCTCAATGCTTTCTACCGCATGGGTAGTTCTCAGGAGGATTTTGAAAAGTATTATAATGGTACGTACAAGCAGAGTCAGTATGCAAAGCTCTATGCTGAGTCGTCTGTGAATTATTACGATGTTGGCATTGTGCCTGCAAGTTCTGCTCGTTTGGCAAATTCGTTGGGAGGTGAGACCTCACTGGTAGGCAACACTTGGAATACATACCATATTCCGAACAATATGGATGCTGCCTTCTATTGGTTTACGAATGGCAAGTATGTGAACGAACTTGAGTGTGAGGTTGGCGCAGACGGTGTGCTCACTATTGGTATTCTCAAGAATGAGTTCGTATACCAGGACTGGGTGTGCATCGACAACTGGAAACTGGAGTCGTATGTTGAAATGACGGGTTTGGTTCTCGACCAGACGTCTTTGTCGCTGATCAGCGGAGAAACAGCCCAGTTGAATGCAACCATCACGCCAAGCGATTTGCTTGTGAACTCATCAGCAAAGTGGACTTCTTCCAACACCGAGGTTGCAACGGTAGAGAATGGACTTGTGACAGCTGTGGCATCAGGCAGCGCATTTATCTATGCCAAGATGGGTACTTACACCAAGTCGTGCCGTGTGACGGTGAGCACTTCGACTCCGACATCCGAGAACATCGTAATCAACGAGATCATGGCTGCCAATGTGGATGTGTATCGTGATCCTTCAACCAACTTTGGCTGTTGGGTGGAATTGTACAACCCTACAAACCGTGGAGTCGCTTTGGGCGGACTGTATGTGACTGATGATCCTGCTAATCTGAAGAAGCACAAGCTTGTGGATAAGTATGGTACTCTGCCAGCCCATGGTTTCGCTATCTTGAACTTCGACCATCATGAGAACTTCACTTCGCTCTCTTACAGACAGATTGACTTCAAGCTTAACTGTGATGGTGGTACCATCATCGTATCGGATGGCACAAATATCATTGCACAGCAGGATTATCCTCAGGCATTGAGTCGTGTGTCGTATGCACGAACTGAGGATGGTGGCGACACATGGGCAAATGCAGGCAACCCAACTCCTGGAGAGACTAATGCGGAGAATAGTGCATTTGCAAAGACTCGTCTCGAGGCTCCTGAGGTAAATAAGCCGGGACAGCGTTTTACTGGCATCCTTTCGGTCAAGGTGACAATACCTGAAGGCGCAACCCTGCGTTATACCACCGATGGTACGACTCCTACTCTTACCAATGGTACAACTTCGCCTTCCGGTTCATTCGCTGTGAAGAAGACTACCTGCTATCGTTTCCGTCTCTTCAAGGATGGCTATCTTCCAAGTGCAGTCGTGACACGTTCTTATCTGTTTGATAGCGGCAACGAACCATTCCCTATCATCAGCGTTGTAACTGACGATAGCGGAAGCAATGGTAATATCTTCAATTCCAGCTACGCACTATTCCAGCGCTCGACTTATGGTCGACCAGGTAATGGACAGAATACAGCCTGCAACTGGAATATGGACTGGGATCGTCCAGTGAACTTTGAGTATATTACTACCGACAATGAGTGCGTGATTTCTCAGGAGTGTGACTTCTCTGCTTGTGGTGGTTGGAGCCGTGCATGGACTCCTCATTCATTCAAGCTCAAGGCAAGCAAGCAGTATGATTTGCTTAATTCGTTCGACTATCAGTTCTTTGACGAGAAGCCATTCCTTAAACATAAGACTCTCCAGATTCGAAATGGAGGTAATGACAACGGATGCCGTATCAAGGACCCTGCATTGCAGCGTGTCATTTCGTCTTCTGGTCTCTATGTTGACTATCAATCATGGCAGCCAGTTCATGTGTTTGTGAACGGCGAACCTTATGCCGTGCTCAATATGCGCGAACCTAATAATAAGCATCACGGATATTCCAACTATGGTATCGATACTGACGAGATGGATCAGTTCGAGATCTGTGCTGACTCTGGTTATGTGCAGATGGAAGGTACTAACGAGGTGTTCCTGAAGTGGTATGATCTGGCAAAGACTGCCGATGATGCATCGTCGTATGCAGAAATCCAGAAGCTGGTGGATATTGATGAGTATATCAACTACATGGCAGTACAGCTTTATCTGGGCGGAAATGACTGGCCTCGAAACAATCTTAAGGCTTATAGGGATAGGAATGATGGTAAGTTCCGCTTCATCCTCTTCGACCTCGATGCAGCATTCTCATCTGGCAATCCATTCAATGATTTCTTCGCAAAGGAGCACTATCGTTTCGACAATCTTCTCGGATACGACTATTCGCGCAATGTAAGCATTGCAGGCACTTCAAAGAGTCTGGAACTCAAGGTTGTGACTATCTTCAAGAATATGCTTAAGAATGATAGTTTCCGCAAACAGTTCATTGATGCATTCTGTATCGTGGCAGGTTCGGTATTCGAACCAAATCGCGTAAAGGAGATTGTCAACGAGGCTGCTTCTTACCTTGGACAGGGTAACTATGTATGGCCATCGAACACAGCCAACGATATCATCCGCAACCTCAGCGCAAGTCGTCAGACTTCAATGATTACGCAGTTGCGAAACAACTCTAACATGAAGTTGTCTTCGGCAGCAAAGACCTATAAGCTGTCAAGCAATATCGATGAGGCTTCCATCCTGGTAAACGGCCAGGAAGTACCTACTGGCAAGTTCTCAGGACAGTTGTTTGCCCCTGCTGTAGTAACCGCAAAAGCACCAGCAGGATACAAGTTCTTAGGCTGGATGTCAGGTTCGGGCAATACAACAACTCAGACGGTATTTGAAAAGAACAGTTCATGGATGTACTACGATTCTGGTTCGCTTGACAACCAGAAGTGGACTTCTGCTTCTTATTCAACATCAAAGTGGAAGAGCGGAAATGCTCCTTTGGGTTATAATAACTCAAATAGTACGACTACGAAGACAGCAAAGAATCTTCCTACATATTATTTCCGTAAGCAGTTCGACTTGACAAATGTACAGTCGTCTGATGTGTTCACATTGGATTACAATCTCGATGATGGTCTTGTTGTATACGTGAATGGGACAGAGGCATATCGTGTCAATATGCCAAACGGAACAATCAACTACAACTCACTTGCTTCAACTTATGCAGATGACAATTATGCTACAGGTACGGTGACTCTTCCTACTTCACTCTTCAAGTCGGGATCAAATGTTATTGCAGTAGAGGTGCACAACAATAATACGACTTCGTCCGATATCCTTTGGAATGCATCCCTTACTCGCACCATGAAGTCAACAGCCGGCACTGCTATGTACTCGGAGGATCCTGTGCTTGAGCTCCCTTCTGCTGGTGCTACTCTTACCGCTATGTGGGAGAAGGAGGATGATGCCAAGTTGTACGAAACATGTGCTTCACCTATTAAGATTAATGAGATAAGTGCAGGTAACGCAATCTTCGTGAATGAATATTTCAAGAAGGACGACTGGGTAGAGCTTTATAATACTACCGACTCTGACATTGATGCAGCAGGTCTTTACATAAGCGATAACTCAAAGAAACCAGAGAAGTATCAGATTCCTTCAGGTGCGGTCAATACGATTATCCCTGCTCATGGATACCTCATCATATGGTGCAACACTCGTGATGATGTGTCTCAGCTTCATGCCAACTTCAAACTTGGCAACAAGGTGGTGTCTAATCCAGACGATCAGCTCGTCATGATTACTGCTGGTGAGGACTTCGTTGCAAACAACAAGGAGTTCTACTCGTCGCATCCAGACGTCAGCAAAGAATTTACAGACGTGATGAAGTACGGAATCCACAATTACGATCAGTCCGTAGGCCGCTATCCTGATGGTGGCAATTCGTACAGCCTCATGAATCATCCTACTATTGCTAAGGCAAACTATCATGCAGCAGCGGACACCGTTATGGGTACCGATGAAATGCCAATCGTAGGCCAGATTACGATACGGGATATCCTCGCTATCATCGACCGCTATATCAATGGTGACCGAATGGTTGATATCACGGACATTACATCTCTCATCGAGCGCTATCTGGCACAGTAATGCAGTGGTTGTACTGCGCAAATGGACGATAGGATGCAAAAAGATATTAATATAACGATCAAATATTCCATTTTTTGTGCGAATAATTTTGTTGTGTAAATAATTTTTTGTTCCTTTGCAGCGAAATTAGGAGTGTTGTATCATTTGTGGATGCACCTTATTAATATAATATATATTGAAACAAAGACAATTTATTGATTGATATGAAAAAGTTTTATTCACTTCTTGTGGTTTTGGCAGCAAGCGTTTATGCTTTTGCGCAGCAGTCTGTGACAATTGAAGATGTATGCATCAAGGCTGGTACTACAGCAGAGGTAACACTCTCCCTTAATGGCGCTAATACCATAAAGGGTTTTGGTGCTGTTGTTGAGGGCATTGATGCTGTTCGTCCTACAGATGTGGTTGCTTCGACTCTTACAAATGAAGCAAAGGACGGTAAGGCTCTCTGGACAGTAGCAGGCAAGGCAAAGGAAACAACCTACAAGATGGCGATTGTAAACATGGTGAATAATTCTGCATTCTTCACAGAGTCAAAGGACCTCGTTAAGATTGTATTCACTGCTGATGCTTCTGCCATTGATGGCAAATATCCAGCAAAGATTACATCAATCGAATATGCTGATGGCGAAACAGGTGCTCTCATCAAGGGCGCCGATGTAAACTTCAACATCATCGTATGCCAAGATCCAGTAGCTCTCCATGCCATCAAGAATGGTTCTTCTAAGTCTACAGTCTACAACGCATCTGGTGTACAGCAGAATGGCATGAAGAAGGGCGTCAACATCGTCAAGATGTCTGATGGTACTGTTAAGAAGGTTGTAAAGTAAGCATTTTCGTTTTGCTAAATAATTAGGTGCGTCAGAAGCTTTACGCTTATGGTGCGCCTTTAACTTTTGTATTATGATCAGAAGATTGTTAATAATTTTTATGTGTCTTGTGTCTGCTGTGTTTGCTTATTCTCAGCGATATGGACGCGTGCTTGTGGGAGGTGAGCAGTGTGAGTATGATACCGTGATTCATCGTCATGTTGCTCCAGGAGCAATGTATACTCAATATCATTTTGATAGGATCAGGGACGGATTTTATTATAGCACAATGACCGTACATGTCATTGAAGTCGATGTTACTAATCCTTATAATTCTTTTTCGCCATATATTTCCAAAGATCAGTATTATGTGGCCAGTAAACAGACACATGATATAAGATATAGGAAGGAGAGGGGACTCAAGCCTGTAGCTTCGATGATGGGAAGTGCATTCGTTCAGACTAATGGAGAGGGTGCTTATCGTAAGGCAAATGAGGTTGTGGGAAAAGTTGTCTCTGATAAGGAAATAATATATGAGGAGTCATGGAACTCTCGTACTTTCTATATGGATGATTTGGCACACATCGGCAATTTGGTGTTCAAAGCCTCTGTGATTAATGGCGACAACTCTTGCCCAATAACAATGGTTAATCACCATCGCGACCATGCCGGACAAAATATCGCTTTGTTCTGCAATGGTGTGCCAAGTAGTCTTAGTTCTTCTTCCACATTGTCAAATGGTGTGGATGTTAGAGTCCGACTGAAAGATAATAATATAATAGGTGCGGGCCAAACAACATGTGAAGTGATTGAAAAGATGAATGGATGTGGCCATTCTGTGGGCAATGGAGAGGCAATACTCTCCGGCATTGGTAATGCTGCTACGTTCTTGAATACGTTGGTCCCAGGGACTGAAGTTGTAATTGATGTGAAATACATGGACGAACAGGGTGCATCAATTGCTTTGACACAGGGTATAGAAAAATTCTTTGCTTTTGGTGTTAAGGAAGGTGTTGTAATTCCTACTGACCAAAAAGACTATGCTATATGTGCAATAGGTTGTTCTAAGGATGGCAAGAAACTGTATATGGCAGATTTGGAGAATAGCCCAAGATCACGAGCATCTGTGCAGCGTTTCCTTGAGTTTATGCAACAGATAGGCGTCTATAACCTCCTTCCGCTTGATGGCGGACCATCCGCAGAAATGACTCTTGATGAGGAGTTCATTTCCATCAGTTCCGTTCCTGGATTTGAGGGGCGTTATGTTCCAAACGGTGCAATTTTGTACTCTGTGGCCCCAGATGACGATAAAATAGCAAGTATAGAATGTACTAATGGATATGGTGTAAACTTGAAATATGGTGAAACGTTTGTACCAATGCTTTATGCTTTTAATCAGTATGGCGAAATGATTCTTGCGGATGCAAAGAACTCTGGTCAAGTGAAGATTACATGCTCTGCGAATGTTGGACGAATTGCTGATGATGGGTATACTTTTGTTGCAGAGGGTGGAGGAGATGGCGTGTTGACTGTCGAAGTTCCGGAATCAGAATTTCAGATGACTATTCCTGTTTTTGTCGAAGATAATTGCAGTCTGGAGATTGTACCACATTATTTCTTTACAAAGACAGGAAGAGGACGTCAACTGAAAGTCATGTACACGAAGAACGGCGTAAAAGAGGAACTGAATCCTGCTGATGTAGAGTGGTCTGTCAATTATAGCCAAATAATAAAGGGCTGGAAGAATGGTTACATTGAACCTGCAAAAGATGGTCTTGCAGAGGTATACGCACAATATAATGGCATATTCGACATAATGAATGTAGAAGTGGAAAACATTCCTGCCGGTGCGACATACAGAGACCTTACGGGGGCGTTGTATTATAGCGATGTGGATAGTGTGCGTCTTCCAAGTGTACCATTGTCATTTACTATAGCCTTGAAAGCACGTCGTGCAGGCAACATCACACTGAATTATCTAACAGGAAGTGAAGCACATTCCATCGAGTCAGGAGATCTGGATGCAGGTGAAATATGGAATTGCCATGTTACTTTGAAGGAGGGAGATTTGGATTCCTACCCAGTGACGCTTGTTAGCATAGCTGGATCGGCAAATCCTTCTGCGTTGAAACTTTATTCGTACTATGTTGACGGTATCAATGGCGATTTGGACGGCAATGGATTCTTTGATGTGGATGATATAGTCGCTTTGCTGCGTGCGTACCTAGGTGAGGTTGAGTTGGATTTGAAAACTGCGGATATTGATGACGATGGAGCCATTACTGTCAGTGATATTTCTGCAATAATTTCAATGTATTTGAATAAATAATGGATATAAGGATGCAGAATAGGGACATGCTTTCGTACCATTGTTGCATGGCTTGGGAACTGGTTGACAGAACAAAATAGTGCTGTGTTCGGTAAAATTGCGTAAAATACAAAGTCCACACGCCTTTTTTCTGTATTACTATGCCAATTCTGCAGATAAATGTATTTTTTTTCATATTAAAACGCATTTTTTTATAAAAATTGTTTGTCAGAGAAAAAAATATGTGTACATTTGCACAAAATTATCGTCGGCAACTCTGTATTGGCGTCACTATACCTATATTATATAGGTGTGTATGTGTGTATGGACGAGTCGCAATGTGTAACAAAAAATCAGGGATAGGAGGCCCTAAATACGGAAAAGCATCATAACGGATTAGAATGAAGTATTATTGTGGAGATAGCTAGGCTAGAACCACATGCATGGCTCCTATGCCATAAAGCAAAAGTATCAATAATGTAAAAGAGAAAATTTAATTCACTTTTAAATTTATAAATTTAATTTCTTTATTATGAACAAAAAATTTTTAACCGCGTTCTTGTTTGGAGCTACATTGCTCGCTTCAACAAGTACATTCGTGTCTTGTAAGGACTATGATGATGACATCAAGGACGTACAGGAGCAGGTGAACAAAGAGGTTAAAGCTCGCGAGGCTCTTGAGAAGAAGGTTGCTGCTGCAGAACAGGCAATCGGAGCTCTTCAGACAGCAGTTGATGAGCTTAAGAACCACGAGAAGGATTGCGATGCTGCACAGGCTACAGTTAATGCCGAGCAGGCTGCTGCAATTACAGCACAAGCTGCTGCATTGGAGGCTGCAAAGAACACTCTTCAGGCTGCAATCGATGCACAGGCAACTAAGGAAGCTAACGATGTTGTAGCTCTCAATGCTGCAATCGACCAGGCTCTCATTTCGGCAAAGGCTTATACAGATGCTGCTGCTGCTCTCAAGGCTGACAAGACTGATCTTGATCAGACAAATGCTAAAGTTGCTCAGATCCAGACAGATCTTGGTGACCTTATTACAAAGTACAACTCTCTTAGCGATGATCTCACTGCTCTCAAGGCTGATCTCGCTACAAAGATTGCTGCTCTCGAGGCTCAGGACGCAGTTCTTGCACAGGCAATCAAGGATGGTGACAATGCTCTTTCACAGGCAATCAAGGATGGTGACGCTGCAAATGCTGCTGCTATCAAGGATGTAAAGGATGAGGTTGTTGCTCTTGCAACTGCTCTCAAGGCTGCTGATAAGGCACTCGAAGAGAAAATTAAGGCTTGTGCTGAAGAGTGCAAGGGTAACTTTGATGCAATCAATGGTACTCTCGTTGGTCTTAAGAATGACATTAAGTCTCTCCAGACAGATGTAGAGGGTATCAAGAACACAGTTGCTAATATCACAGACGAGAAGATTCCAGAAATCGAGAATAAGATTAAGGATATCAACGCTAAGATTGAGGTTATCTCTACCGTTCTCAGCAATGCACTCCGTAGCCTTGTTTTCATTCCTCATCTTTATGTAGATGGTATTGAAGCTACTCGCTATCGTGTATACTGCGATACAACTCTTGTAAAGACTCAGGCTTATGACATCAAGCGTCAGCGCCCAGGTGAGACTTACGAGAAGCTTATCAAGAATATTGATGACTGGCGTCAGGATATGCCAGGCGTTAAGCCAATCTTCTGTGGTCCAACTTGGCCAGTAGAGTATCACCTCAACCCATCAACAGCAACTACTGCATTTGCTGATATCAAGGGCTTCAACGTTCTTGAGCCAGAGGTTATCACTCGTGCTAACCCTGCTGAGCTTGGCGTTACTGCACAGGAGAAGTATCATGATGGTACAGATGTATTCAGCAACAAGAATGGTATTCTTACTGTAGGTATCAAGGTGGCTAAGCCAGAACTTCTCTTCGCTAATGGCCCTAAGGGTATTAAGGAAGGTGAGACTGGTAAGATTAGCGATGGTAAGGATAATACAGTTGCTCTTCAGGCTAAGGCTCCAGGTGATACAATCGTTACTTCTGACTATGCTCTTCTTTATGGTACAAAGGTATTCCTTGAGGGTATCGTATGGAAGGAGAACGTTGGTCAGACTCGTCCAACAGGTCTTGCTAACAAGATTCAGGACAAGCCTCTCACTAATACAAAGGAGAATAGCGATGAGTTGACTTATGATCCATCAGGTGCTTATGATGGTAATGGTGGTATCAAGCACGGCGCTAAGGCTGAAGATTATCTTTGTGGTAAGCACATCCACGTTTGGGATACTCCAGAAGAGGCTCTCCTTGACAACACTAACAATCTCGTTGAACTTTACTACAACAACCGTGATGGTATCACTCTTGAGAACTACCTCGCTCTCCACTGGTATGAGGAAAATGCAACTCGTACAGGTATGACAGGTATCAAGACTTGGGAGTTCACAAAGAAGTATGATAATGTATACGATGACCTCAAGAAGTATGGTATCAACTATGAATTCGAGTTTGTTGACTATGTAATCGACGGTAACGGTTCACGCGATAGCCAGTATGCATCTCTTGATAAGAAGAATGGTAAGATTATCGCTCAGAACGTTAAGGTTGGTGGCGAGATGTATGAGGACGAATCTGCAACTTCTGTAGGTCGTGAGCCACTCGTACGTGTACTCGTTAAGCATGATAATGATGTTGTTCTCGATGGTTATATCCTTGTTCACATCACTAAGGTTGATCCTAAGGTTGAAGGTCAGAACATCACTATTCCATTCGATGCTACAACTAAGTTCGATCTCTGCAATGGTGCAGATGTTACAATCCTCACTTGGGACAAGTTCTCTAAGACTATCCTTACTGATAGCCTCAAGAACATGACTAAGGAGTACTTCGATGATCACTATGGTCCTGCTGCTTCTATGTCTGGTGACGCTATTACTGACGACGTTCTTGAGAACACAGTATGGCCAACTCTTAAGGGTGTTGCTGATGGTGACTGGTTGAACGCAGAATACATCACTGGTGTAGGTTATAAGGTTAAGGCTAGCCTCTACAAGGAACCAAAGGCTGACGCAGTAGCTTATAAGGATACTTACGGTACAGTTTACTACTACCACAATGAGTCTAACACAACTAACGAACGTGTTGTTTGGTCATTCACTGCTGACGAACTCGAGGCTCTTACTCATGATGAGAAGTACAACAAGGAGGGTAGCACTTATACTGCTTACATCCGTTGGACTGGTCACGATGGTGCTCCATATGACTACATCTGGCTTAAGATGACTGTTAAGATCGTTCGTGATGATGTAACTGTTTACTCAATCACAGAGAAGATCGAGAACTATTGGTTCGCTCTTGATGGAAACAAGGAAGGTTACGATGCTATCGTATTCAACCCAGTTGTTCCTGTTGATAATGGTACTACTTATAACTGGACAAGCAAGATTCGCTCAACATTCCGTCTCAACGAGGTATTCCTCACTCAGGGTGGTAAGCTTGTTGCTGATGACAAGAAGCTTGACGATATCTACACTGGTCCTGTAAATCCTAAGTATAACGTTACTACTCTCTTTAATACTGAACTTGTTGCTGCTGACTTTAAGAATGAAGCAGGTACTAACCTTACAAAGGCAGTTCAGGGTGCTAAGTTCTACTTCACTCCAGAAGAGAAGAAGGTATTCGTTAAGTATACTCACGAAAAGAAGGATGGTAACTACATTGCAACTCTCCTCAACAAGAACTACATTGTATCACCACAGCCAAGTGCAATTGATATCACATGGAAGTCTCTCTATGCTAAGTATGCTGAAGCTCCAGTTAAGGATGTTACAGTTCATTCTTATGACGCTAAGACATCTTGGGAAGAGTTCTCTAACGGCGTAATCAACAAGTGCGTTATCGACTACTACAAGGGTGCATTTGCTAATGTTAGGCTTTATGCTCACGAAGAGGGTAAGGAGAACTTCACTCACATCGCTACAATGAATCCTTCTACAGGTGAAATCTCTCTTGTACACAACCAGGTTACTTACGATGTACTCAATGCAATCGGTTATAGCGACTTCGCTGGTGAAAATGAGGAAGCTCACCCAGAAATCGACAAGGAGCTCCGTGCTCAGGTTGGTGTAGTTGCTTACGATCGTGTTAAGAAGTGTGTTCTCGCAGCTCAGATGACTGATGCTACATTCCTTACTTCATGGCAGCGTCCAATCAACTGGGTATCTAAGGATACAGTTGTTCTCGACTCTAAGACTAACCACAACAAGATTTATCTTGCTGACCTCATCAAGTTCTACGACTGGCGTGGTTACGAGCATAAGTCTAACAGCGAATGGTACAATGTTGAGCACTCTCAGCGTGGTTCTATGGAACTTCCTAACACAAAGTGGCTCTATGCTTACTACAACATCAAGGCTATTACTGTTGATTGTACTCCTTCTAAGGTTTACACTAACATGCATGGTCTCGACATCAAGACAACAACTCTTGACAAGGTAAGCCCTGAGTATGCATACATCCGTGCAGATAAGAACCTCAACAAGATCCATACTTATACATTCGACTTCAAGTCGTTCTGTGGAACAACTCATACAGAGAATTTCAACAAGGTTGCAATGTCTGAGAAGCTCTTCAAGAACATGAACGAAGCTGAGCACTGCCGTGAGAAGTATGGTTATGTATACTACGAGAATAATGGTGATGATGTTAATGAATTTGATGTAATCTTCCCTGTTACTGTAACTTACGAATGGGGTCAGATCACAACTAACATTAAGCTCCATATCATCGATACTCTTGGTCACCAGGAATAATAATTTGATTTTGAATCAATAATAACTCTTTTGAGAGTGTGTCTTTCTAAGGAGAGACACACTCTCTTATTATAAGGCACACTCTCAATTTTACTTATTATGAAAAAAAATTTATTTCCTATATTATTTATAACATCTTTATTTGTTTTCGTTTCTTGTAATCAGAGTAATAAGAAACAAAGTAAGGAAGAGCAAGTTACTGAGTTCGTTTCGCAGTTGACTGAAGCTGATACAACTGCGATGTTGGATGCGTGTGATAATTGTATGAAAATGTTACAGGACGGAAAGATTGATGAAGTCATGAATGTATTATACGAATATGATGACTCTCTCAATCAAGTAAATCCACTTTCTGAATCTACCGTTCAAAGATATAGGAGGGTATTTACAATGTTCCCAGTAATCGATTATGTCCGTCAGTATTATTCTTTTCAGTTGGAAGGCTTGAATGATGTAAAGTATTCTGTTAAGTTTACACCAGATAATGAAGAGACAGGTGAAAAAGGTGCACAAACTACATTCATGTTTAATCCTGTCAAGGTTGATGGCTCTTGGTATGTGACAGTGAAGCGCGCAGATCAGGAACTTGATAACTCTCGACTTTAACCTTTGTAAATATGAGACGATATAATTTGTTTTTTGCATTTCTTTTAATTTGTGCAACTATGAGTGCACAGATTAATAGGACTGTGAAGTATGATTTTACTAATCCTCCATCTCTTAATCCATCATTACCTGAGCTCGAACCTCATTCGTATGATGTTATTGCGTTGGATGATTATAAGTTTATTGCAGGACCGGCTGTTTTGAGCTTTCATAATCCTGACCGATCTGCAGCTAAACTTGAAGATGTTGGTAGTGGAAAAAACTGTTTGGTTCTTTACCGTGGTCAGTACATGGATATAGAATCAAAAGTTGACGTTATCAACGAAGTGAGGTTTTATGGTCGCCAGATTGGCGACTTGGGAGTCGCGTTGAATACTCCTGGAGAATTTGATTTTACACCTTATTATAGTGTTTGGATGGATAAGGAGAATCAAAATTCCCACTTGGTGCAGTTACAGAATACAGGTCAGACATCTATGCTTGACAGTATTGTTGTATATTATACTGTAACTCAAAATGTCTTTATGCCAATACTTCAGTCTATTGAAGACAATGAAGTGATTAATTCTTTCAAATCAATATCTCTCACTTTCTCCGAAAACATAAGGATATCGGATGCTGCTGATATTACCTTAAAAAACTCTAAAGGTGACATTCAGAAGTTGTCCGCAACTGCGAATGGAATCACTGCCATCATCAGTTCGGATACTGTCGTTACTTCTCCTGACACTTATACTCTTGTTGTAACGGAAGGTTCTATATCTACATCTGATGGTGTTCTATATAATAATAGTATAATAATACCATTTACTATTGAATTGCCGAAGAATAGTTTTGCAATCAAGGCTGTTACTCCTGCAGCTGGTAAGGTGACAGAAGTTCCAACGACTATTGAGTTGGAATTCCCTGGTACGGTTGCAGGAATTAATGATCAGGTCCAGGCAAAACTTTTGCCTAAGGACGATCATACTGCGTTGTGTCTTTACACGCCATCTATAACTGGACTTAATAAAGTTACACTTACATCAAATATAAAGTTCCCTATTGAACAAAGTGGAATTTATTCTCTTGTCATTCCAGAGGGAATGGTGTTTGATGTTAATTATAAGGAGGATGATTCGCATGGCGTGGATACCAATGGTGCTAAGTATAACCCTGCTGATACTGTAATGTATTACATCGATGTTGATGTACCAGTTGATCCTGTTAATCCTGATCCGTCAGAACCAGAGAAGCCAGTAGCTTCGCCAGAGAAGATTGAGTCTGCAACATCGCTTCTTACCATTACGGGTGTTGGCTATCCAAGTGCCACATCTAGAGCTCGTGAACAACTAAAGGCGCTTCTCGAGGATATCAAATCTACAGATGATCAGTATTCAGACGCTATATACAAGTTCTATACCTCGACTGATATTGAAATGCCAGAAGACGGTAATACATACCGAATCATCAATATTGCTAAGGATGGTACTAAGAGATATCTTACTTATGCTAATGGTTCCGTGTCTTTGTCTACAAAACTTGAGGATGCTTATAGATTTG
Source organism: Bacteroidaceae bacterium (assembly GCA_024401225.1). Taxonomy (GTDB): domain Bacteria; phylum Bacteroidota; class Bacteroidia; order Bacteroidales; family Bacteroidaceae; genus Minthosoma. The sequence continues at coordinate 76,694 of JAKSLM010000004.1, forward strand.
AGGCTAGGAATGTGGAAGATGGTAAGGTTCTGTTTATAACAGAAGATAATAAGTATCTCCATACTCTTGTTAATACAGATACGTACTCTGTCACTCAGAAGAAGAATGTTCTTTCCGTTGCGAATGATTATACAAGCCTAAGCATTCGTAAGTTTACATATTCAGATGTGCCTTACTTTGATTCTTTTGGCTTGGTTACTTTGCGTGGTAAGGTTGGTGAGAAAAATGGTGCTAATGCATATTATTATTCACTTGTAAATACAAAAGTTGGTGAAATTGATATGCTTGATCCTGATATGCAGTATTTTGATGATCAGTACTCAACTGTATTCAAGATTCAGCAGTCCGACCGTCCATACAAACCATTCTCAACGGCGGTTTCGTTGTCACCAAGTTCTGGCACTGTTACCAATTTGGAGGATATTGTCATCACATTCCCAGAGTTGTCGGGTGTAACGTACTATAAGGACAAGCCTATAGTCCTGAAGGACGGCAATGGTAATGTGATAACGCCAAATTCTATCACTCCTACAGGTAATAACTCAAATTCATATACAATCAAGTTTGTCAATGTCGCACGCGGTTACTATACTTTGACTGCACCTAAGGGCGCATTCATGTGTGGTAATGACACCATTCAGGAAATTACTGCGAATTATGCAGTTGCTGGTGGATATGAATTGCAGACTGACTTTATCACCACTTGGTACTACAGTATTGGAAATAATCCTACTACCCGTTATAAGTATTATACACGTGAATTGAATGATGTTATATTCTTCGATTATAGTTGGACCGATTCCAATGTGTTTGTCAATCCTAATGCAGAAGTTAAATTGTATTCTGCATGGGCCAATGTAGTAGTGGGCAAGGGTAAGCTGGAAAAGGTTAAAGTTCCTGTTGGCGATGGCTATTGCACTGGTGTACATATTGTCTGGGATCAAAAGTACAAGGAAGGTGATCTCATGACTATGATGGGTGAAGAGGAAGGATACACATATAAGATTGCTATCCCAGAGGGCGCATTCGGTGATGTCAACTTCTCTCATTACCTCAAGGATCCATCAAGTGTGCGCAAGACTGATTGCCACATCAATCAGGAGCATTTGTTCTTGATTCAGCTCTTCCCTGATGTTCCTTTCGAAACTACTTATACTTTGGCTCCGTTACCAGGTGAGGTTTCTGTTCTTGACTCAGTGGTATTCTCTTTCCCACGAGTTCGCGATGTGGAGTACAATAACGACTATCCTGTCACTTTGACTTCACAGACGGGTGAGACCATTAAGGCTACTTCTACTGTTATCTCAGGAAGAAATTATAATGTATGCACTGTCTACTTCTCGAATGTAGATAAGGGAACTTATACCCTTACTGCTCCAAAGGGTGCTTTTGTGACTGGACAGGATACTATCCAGACTCTTATGGCTGAGTATGTAGTTGAGGTGGGTTGTAGTTTCAATACTCATTTTGCAGCTAATCTGAGTGCACTTGTTAATGATGTACCAACAAGTAGCATAAAGGTTGTGACCGAAAACCTCAACGATGTCATGTTCTATGACGAATCATGGGTCGGTACGACAGTAGCTGTTAATGAGTCTGCAAAGGTTGTTCTGCTTGATTCTGAAAAGAAGGAAGTTGGAACAGGTAAGTTGCAGTTGTCTTCAGCAATTATCAATGTCGCAGGTTCTGCTGTAGCATGCCCAACAATCAAGGTGTTATGGGATAAAGCATTCGTAGAAGGCGATCTCACAACTAAGCAAGGAACTTTGTATGGATGTGACTTCGAATTCGTGATTCCTGAGGCTGCTTTTGGCGACGAGAATTACTCTAAGTATTTGGTTTCGTCTTCAAGCGTAAACAAGTCGGAATGTCAGGTTAATTCAGAATGCCACTACACAATGAGGGTGTACCCAGATGCTCCATTTGAGGCTAAGTACGAATTGACTGCAGCTCCTGGTGATGTGCCAGTTTTGGAAGAAATCATTATCAAGTTCCCTGAACTTACTGATGTAAGATATAACAAATTGGCGCCAATACACCTGATGAGTTCTGAACCTCAGATCATAGTTTCAACAAACGTGTCTTCTATAAGTCAGGATAGAAATGAGTTCTCTATCAAGTTCATGAACATTGAAAAGGGAGAGTACACTTTGAATATTCCTGAAGGTGCATTCATTTGTGGTCGTGATACTGTTCCTGCAATCAAGGCACACTACAATGTGACTGATGGTGTTCAGTATACTACTGACTTTGCAAGCAATGTAGTTATGGTGGTAAATAAGCAGTCAAAGCCTGTAGAAAAGTATTATACCGAAGATATTAACCATGTTGTGTTCTATGATACATCATGGCAGGAGTCTGAAATATACTTGGATGTAACCAAGCAGGCATCATTGCTTGACGCTGAGGGTAAGGTATTTGCTACGGGTACCATTTCTATTGATGAAGTCCGTGTTAGCAATGCTAATGGCTTAGAGATTTATCCAGCGATTAGTATTAAGTGGACTAAGCAGGTAGAGAAAGGTGATATTCCTACATCTAAGGATGGAGTGGATGGTTATAAGTACCGTATCTCTATTCCAGAAGGAACTGTAGGTGATGCGAATTTCGCGAAATTCCTTGATGATTCTTCAAGTGTAAAGAAGTCATCATGCCGTACAAATGCTGCATTCGAACGTGAGATGACCATCTATCCTGATCCTATCACTCTTGGTGACATAGAACTTTGTATTGATGATTATCTATCAGGCGAATCACAAATTTCTATAGTAGACTTGACAGATATGATAAACAAATATCTTAACCAGTAAAATTCTAAATGGTAAATAAGATTCTTACGCTACTCTTAACACTGGCATTCTGCGTGAATGCCAGTGCACAAGAGGATAGGTTCCCAAAGATTCGCTTTTATGGTGGAGAATATGATTTTGGACAGTTTGACACTCAGGCTGGTCCCCAGACCCATGTTTTCACTTTTAAGAATACAGGAACAGCAAAACTGGTAATAACAAAGGTTAATGCTTTCTGTGAATGTCTGAGTGTCACGTATCCAAAAGATTTCATTGCTCCTGGTGATACCGCTAGTGTGGTGGTGACATACAATAGTAATCAGACAGGTACGTTCTATAAAGATGTTCAGGTCTACACTAATTGTCAGACTCCTATGACTCGTTTGTTTGTTAAGGGAGAAATTGTAGAAGGAAAGATTGCTCCTGTGGTGGAAAAGGCTAAACAAACTGCCAAGAAAAAAAAGAAACGTAAGAAGTAACAATAGAATTATAACAGCGTAAAAAGAACCGGCAATCAACATTGTCGGTTCTTTTTTATGTTAATAATAGAAAAAAATGTCCTTTTGCTTGTTTATTAAATAAATAATGTGTTACTTTGTGTGCTAATAAAACAAAAACGCACTATATGAAAAAGAATAATACTTTTGTACTTGGTTGTTTAATGGCAATGATTGCTTTTGCCGTTACTTCTTGTGAAAAACTTGCTTTCCCTACGGAAGATATGTGGAATAATGATGAAGGCAAGAAGTCTAAGGTTGTTGTGGTGACAAGAAGTGCTACAGATGAGGCTTTGCAATATCCTATTACCGTTTATGCGTTCGATGCTGATGGCAAATGTGTCGGACAGCAGATAGTCAATACTGCAAGTTCCTCACTTGAGATGTCGCTGGCTCAGGGTAATTATCGTTTGGTCGCTATCGGTAGTAGTACCGGCTATGATGTCCCATCATCTTTGACATTGAATTCTTTTATTTCTTGTACTTCGGATAAAAACTTTAGTACGAGTAGTCTGCAAATAGGACAGGCAGATGTGTCGGTAGGCAAGACCAACGTAAATGCTACTGTAGCACTTGTGAACTATACAAGCAGACTTTCTATTGAACTGAATGACGTTCCAGATGATGTTACTGCGGTAAATGTAAGTGTTTCGAACCAGAATTCGAAAGTTTCTCTGCTTGGAGTAGGAGATGCTGCTTCTGCGAAATCCTCGGTTATAGAATTACATAAAAATGCCGGAAAGTGGGTGTCGGGCAATGTCTATACGCTTGCAAGTGCAGCTTCTACTACATCCATATCCGTTACATTGACTACTTCCGTGGGATCTTCGACCTATGCTTATACGTATGCAAAGGGTCTGGTGGCAAACACTCCTTATAATATATCTGCCACATACTCGGATGGCATGGTTTCCATGACAGGTACATTCACCGTGAAGGGATGGGAAAATCCAATCGACTTGTCGTTCAATTTCGGACCTAACGGTGTAACTGGCGGAGAATCGCCTACTGACAATCCTGGTCAGGGAACAGGTACTGGTGATGATGTCACAGGATTCCCAGAACCTGGAACAATGTTTAAGGGGTTCTTTGTTGTATCCGTTGAAAAGCAATCTGCGACAACCGCAACAGCAATGATTATGAGTTTGAAGGATTGGTCAGGATTGGCATCTGCTAAAAATGAGAATGGGCGTGAGGATGATGCAGAGAAAGCGATGGCGAATTATTCGGAAGGAGTGGTAACGGAGTGGCTTATTCCTGATGCTGACGATGTGGTTGCGTTGCAAAGTATGTGTGCTAACGGAAAGATAGGTGCAGTCAATGCTGTATTGCAATCTGCTGGTGCATCTCCTATTGATACAAGTTCCAGATACTTGTGTAATGAGGCACAAAGTACGTTCAGCTTTGTCTCAGGATCGATATCTGCTGGTGGTACGGTAAAGACTGACTACCATCTCCGTCTTGTAGCGTGGGTTACAATCGAACTTGAGTAGTATAAAGTCGCCTCATTATTTGCTCTGCATTGAATAAATGCTATAATTGTGTCAAATATAGATACTTTTAAGCTCTTTTTTCAAGAAAAAGTGTAAGTATTTACGTTTTTAGTGAAAAAATGTGGAAACAAATGTACAACGTATCAATAATTTTTCTTAAATTTGCGCAATATTTCAGAATTGAATGAGTGAAGTTATAGAATATATTCAAATAAATAACTAGTATTAATAAATTTTATGAAGACAATTAAGACTTTGTTGGTCGCTGTTCTTGCACTCTTTGCAACAGCAGCAAGTGCCCAGAATTCAAGCGAAGTTACTTACAAGTATCTTCCTCATTGGTATTTCCAGGCAAACGCAGGTGCTCAGTACACACTTGGTGAAGCTAAGTTCAGCAAGCTTCTTTCTCCAAACGCTCAGCTTGGTATTGGTTACAACTTTAACTCTGTACTTGGTTTGCGTCTTACTGCAAACGCATGGCAGAGCAAGGGTGGTTGGACAAATCCTTCACAGGATTACAAGTGGACTTATGTCGCTCCACAGCTCGACCTCACTTTGAATCTTACTAATGCGTTTGCAGGTTTCAATCCAAAGCGCATTGTTGATGTAGTACTCTTCTTGGGTGGTGCAGCTAACATCGCATGGGGTAATGAAGAAGCTTCTAAGCTCGATACTCACGGTTATGAGCTCGAGTACCTTTGGGATGGTACAAAGATTCGTCCATTCGGCCGTGCAGGTCTTGGCATCGACTTCAATGTTTCTGATCGCGTAAAGATCGGTCTTGAGGCTGCTGCTAATATTGGTTCGGATAAGTACAACTCAAAGAAGGCTGGTAACCCAGACTGGTATTTCAACGGTCTCGTTGGTGTTAAGGTTGCTCTTGGTAAGACTTATGAGACTATCGAGCCATACGTTGAGCCAGCTCCAATCGTTAAGCCAGAGCCAAAGCCAGAGCCAAAGCCAATCGTTAAGCCAGAGCCAAAGCCAGCTCCTGAGAAGACTATCAACGTATTCTTCAAGATCCGTGAGTCTATCATCAACGAGGTTGAAGGCCAGAAGGTTGCTGACATGATCGCATTCCTCAAGGCTAACCCAGGTACAAAGGTTAACGTTACAGGTTATGCAGATGCTGGTACAGGTAACCCACGTATCAACATGAAGTACGCTAAGAACCGTGCTGACGCTGTTACAAAGGCTCTTATCGATGGTGGTATTGCTGCTGACCGCATCACTACTGATGCTAAGGGTGATACAGTTCAGCCATTCGCTGAGAACGATATGAACCGTGTTACTATCGCTATCGCTAAGTAATAGACTTAACAAATACGATATATGGTTTGAGGACTGGAGAAATGCTCTCCGGCCCTCTTTTTGTTTATTATTATTCTCAGAAACGGAGCCTAATGATTTAATAATGTTAAAAAACGACTATATTTTTGTTTTTGTCACATTTTATTTTGCGTATTATTGAAATAAATCGTAAATTTGCACAAAATAGATGGAGTGCATGCCTATGTGTGCATGCCATTCTTGTTTTAATTTAGGAAATTATTGATACTTATAATACGAACGTTATTTGAAAATTCCGTTTCCAATCTTGTTTTGTTGTGAAACAGTGTACAGGATTCCGTCATCAGACAAATTAAAGGAGGCACTTAATAAGTGCCTCCTTTCTTATTGGTATAAAACCGGAATCTTTTGTTTTGTTTGGACTTTTCAGTAAACTTATTTGTTAGTACCAGCTTGTGTTGGTGTCTATTCCAAACTTGTATATTCGTGCAAGTTTTACATCAAAAATGAGGGTAGAGTGGGCTGGAATAGTTGCACTTGTTGTCTCTCCGTATCCGAGGTAAGATGGTATGTACATCTTCCATTCGTCACCTTCCACCATGTGCATTACTGCGGTTGCAAACCCTGTTGTTAGTCCGGCAGGACTCATTATTGTAGGAACATCTGTCTTTTCGTTCAGAGTGTATGAACTATAGCTCTTGTCAAACACCATACCGTCCTTATATGACTTCGATGGGAGAAGACGACCTAGATAGTGTACTCTGATCGAATCTTTGAAAAGGGGCTTGTATGTGCCGTTTCCTTCACATTCCTTGTGGATGTAGATGTAATGGTTTGCGTTTGGTTTGAGACTCTCTACCGAGTCATTAATGTTGTATGCTACAATCTTTGCCCATTTGCCGTCGGCGTTAGTGCTGCAGACTTTTGCGATTGAGTCAATGAACGCTTGATTGCGCTTTTCCCAGTTGACGTACTCGCTCTCTTCTTCCACTTCAGCGCATGAAGCAACGCCCAGAGCCATAGGGGCTATGAGCATTGCCATTGCTGATATCTTAGTTGTAATTTTCATATCTGACTTGTTCCGCCTGTATGGTACGGGGTAAAGTTTTTACTTGAGATTCTTAAGGAGGCTTGGTATGCTTACCTGATCCTCTATGATGCCGCGAAGGTCTGCTATTGCAACGCGCTTCTGCTCCATTGTGTCACGGTAACGGAGTGTTACTGTGTTATCCTCGAGAGTCTGTGCATCCACAGTTACGCAGAATGGAGTACCGATAGCATCCTGACGGCGATAACGCTTACCAATCTGATCCTTCTCTTCATACTTGCAGTTGAAGTGGAACTTGAGATCGTCGATGATTTCGCGTGCCTTCTCTGGCAGACCATCCTTCTTTGTGAGTGGGAATACTGCAAGCTTCACTGGTGCAAGAGCTGCTGGGAGATGGAGTACAGTACGAGTCTGGCCATCCTCAAGCTTCTCCTCATCATAGCTGTGGCAGATGACAGAGAGGAACATACGGTCAACACCGATTGAAGTCTCGATTACATATGGAGTGTAAGATGTGTTCTCTTCTGGGTCGAAGTATTCGATCTTCTTGCTTGAGTACTTGGCGTGCTGGCTAAGGTCGAAGTTGGTACGAGAGTGGATACCCTCAACCTCCTTGAAGCCGAATGGCATGCGGAACTCAACGTCTGTTGCAGCGTTAGCATAGTGAGCAAGCTTGTCGTGATCGTGGAAGCGGTAGTTCTCTGCACCGAAACCGAGAGCCTGATGCCAAGCCATACGACGCTCCTTCCAAGTCTTGAACCACTCGAGTTCTGTACCTGGCTTTACGAAGAACTGCATCTCCATCTGCTCAAACTCACGCATACGGAAGATGAACTGGCGAGCTACGATCTCATTACGGAATGCCTTACCAATCTGAGCAATACCGAATGGAATCTTCATGCGTCCAGTCTTCTGTACGTTGAGGTAGTTGACGAAGATACCCTGAGCAGTCTCAGGACGGAGATATATGGTTGAAGCGCCTTCAGCTGCAGCACCCATCTCAGTCTTGAACATGAGGTTGAACTGGCGAACGTCAGTCCAGTTGCGAGTACCAGAGATAGGACATACAATCTCCTCATCAAGGATAATCTGCTTCATGCCCTCAAGGTCTATACCGCCTTCAGCGTTCATAACCTCCTGATAGCGCTTCTCGAGTGCATCGCGCTTAGCCTGCTCCTCAAGTACTCGAGCAGATGTTGCACGGTACTGTGCCTCATCAAAGCTGTCGCCGAAACGCTTGCGAGCCTTTGCTACTTCTTTCTCAATTTTATCTTCGTACTTTGCTATCTGCTCTTCGATGAGAACGTCTGCACGATAGCGCTTCTTTGAGTCGCGGTTGTCGATCAGAGGATCGTTGAATGCGTCAACGTGGCCTGATGCCTTCCATATTGTTGGGTGCATGAAGATGGCAGAGTCCAAACCAACGATATTCTCGTGGAGGAGAACCATGTACTGCCACCAGTACTGCTTGATGTTGTTCTTAAGTTCAACACCGTTCTGTCCGTAATCATATACGGCGCCAAGTCCGTCGTAAATCTCTGAAGATGGGAATACGAAGCCGTATTCCTTGCAGTGGCTGACCACTTTCTTGAAAATGTCTTCTTGCTGTGCCATTATGTTTTATATGTTTTTTTTGTTATCGTTTCTACATATTTCGATGCAAAGTTACCACTTTTCTCGCTAAAAAGCAGTATCTTTGCCTTTAAAATAATTAAAATGGTATGAAAATGGCGTATACGGACAATACAAACGAGGCAGTTGAACTGCTTAAAGAGCTAATTGCTACCCCAAGTGTGAGTCGTGATGAGGCAAAAGCGGCCGATCTTGTGGAGAGATATATGACTTCAAAAGGCTTGACTGTCAATCGTCACGGCAATAATGTATGGGCGATAAGCCGACACTTCGCGCAATCCAAACCAACCATATTGATCAATGCCCATATCGATACGGTAAAACCTGTTGCAGGATGGGTTCGTGATCCTTTTACGCCTACGCTCGAAGGCGAAACCCTTTATGGTCTGGGCAGCAACGATTGTGGAGGAGGCCTCATGGCACTCCTGCAAGTCTTTATCCTCCTTCACGACAAGGATAATGCCTTCAATCTCGTGTACCTTGCCAGCTGTGAGGAGGAGGTGAGCGGAAAGAATGGCATCGAGTCTGTGCTTCCATTGCTTCCTGCCATCGATTTCGCAATCGTTGGTGAACCAACAGGCATGCAACCTGCCATTGCAGAAAAGGGGCTCATGGTCATCGATGCTGTGGCTCATGGCAAGGCGGGACATGCAGCGCGCAATGAAGGCGACAATGCCATCTACCACGCTATAGCAGACATTAAGTGGCTCAGCGAATGGCAGTTCCCTAAGCAGACCGATCTGCTTGGCCCGGTAAAGAATACCGTTACGATAGTGAATGCTGGTACTCAGCACAATGTCATCCCCGACCAATGCACCTTCACCATTGATGTCCGCTCGAACGAATGCTATTCGAACGAGGAGATCTTCGAATTCTTCCAGCAACACCTCTCTTCCGAACTTAAGGCGCGATCGTTCCGCCTCAGTAGTTCAAGGATAGATGAGAGCCATCCTTTTGTTCAGGCATGCATACGTGAAGGGCTCACTCCGTTTGGTTCGCCAACACTCTCCGATCAGGCCCTCATGCGCTTCCCATCCCTGAAGCTTGGTCCAGGCAATAGTTCCCGCTCCCACACCGCCGATGAATATATAAAAATAAGCGAGATCGCCGATGCCATCTCGCTCTACATTAAGCTTTTGCAACAGATGTAAATCTTCTTGTCCAAGCAAGTATACTATACGAAAAAAAGAGATGTCGATGCATCTCTTTTTTTTCTATCACTATTTCATCACTTCTCAGTCTTATCGCTCGATAGTCTGATCGCGGTCTGGACCTACACTCACGATAGCGATAGGAGTTTCGAGCTGCTTCTCAAGGTATGCGATGTAGTCCTTGAACTGCTGTGGGAACTCAGCCTCGCTCTTGATCTTTGTGAGGTCTGTCTTCCATCCAGGAAGTTCGTCGTATACAGGCTCTACATCATCAATCTCGTATGGGAAGTAGTCGATCACACTGCCGTCCTTGAGCTTGTAGGCTGTACAAGCCTTGATGGTGTCAAATCCGTCAAGCACGTCGCTCTTCATCATGATGAGCTTAGTGACACCGCTTACCATGATAGCATACTTGAGGGCTACGAGGTCGATCCAACCGCAACGGCGCTCGCGTCCTGTTACCGCACCGTACTCGTGACCGATGGCGCGGATTGTTGCACCTGTCTCATCGAAGAGCTCTGTTGGGAATGGACCAGCACCTACGCGTGTGCAGTATGCCTTGATGATACCGAACACATCGCCGATTTTATTTGGACCAACACCGAGACCGATACAAGCACCGGCACAGATGGTGTTGCTTGAAGTTACGAATGGATACGAGCCGAAGTCGATGTCGAGCATAGTGCCCTGAGCGCCTTCGCAGAGTACTGACTTGTCCTGCTTGAGGAGGTTGTTGATCTCATGCTCAGAGTCAACGATTGGGAACTGGCGAAGATACTCGATACCTTCCATCCACTTCTTCTCCACCTCTGTGATGTCGTAGTCTGTGTAGTTGAGGCTCTTGAGGATTGCCTCGTGGCGAGCCTTTGCAGCTGCGTACTTCTCTGGGAAGTTCTCAAGGATATCTCCGACGCGCAGACCGTTGCGGCTTGTCTTGTCGCTGTAGGTAGGACCGATGCCCTTACCTGTTGTTCCAACCTTGTTCTTGCCCTTGGCAGCCTCGTATGCAGCGTCGAGCAGGCGGTGAGTAGGCATGATGAGGTGAGCCTTCTTTGAGATGTGGAGGCGGCTCTTCAGTTCGTGACCTGACTTCTCGAGGTCCTTTGCCTCATCCATGAAGAGGTCTGGAGCGAGAACTACACCGTTACCGATAATGTTTACCTTGTCACCCTGGAAAATACCCGATGGAATGGAGCGAAGCACATACTTCTGACCTTCAAACTCGAGAGTGTGTCCAGCGTTAGGACCTCCTTGGAAACGAGCAACTACATCGTAGCGTGGAGTGAGTACATCCACTACTTTACCCTTGCCTTCGTCTCCCCACTGGAGACCTAAAAGTACATCTACTTTCATGTTGTTGTATGTATTTTTGTTTGTTATTGTATTTTCGTTTGTGATAATCTTTCTGTTTTCTGCGTGGGCAGTCGTTCCGTTTGCTTGCGCTTGTGTTAGTGTCCGATGCCCAGTTCCTCAGCTACCTTGCCGAGCTCTTCGCCTATCTTTGCTATGCGTACCTCATCGCGAGGAGTGGATTCCGTTCTTTCCTGCTCCAGCATGCGCTCGTATTTCTTACGGCGTTTTGCAATCTTTGCTTTGCAGTAGGCGCACAGTCCGTATATGTAGGCCGAGTTGCGCATCTTGCTGAATTTTGGTGTTCTTGTCGAACTGAGAACCTTGTCGATCTCGGGGGCGATCAGGTCGGTTATCGTATGGCATTCGGTGCAGATGTAGTGGTGATGTGGGGTCACCTTGTATGCACGCTCGTAGAGAGTGATGCCATGCACCTGATGACTCGTCAGAATGCCGATTTCATCGAACATTTGTAGCGTGGTGTACATGGTTGCACGGCTCACGGTAAAGCTCTTTGGCATCAGCTCCACATACTGGTCGGCACTATGATGCCCCTCGGTCGTCATCACCATTTCGAGTATGGCGTAGCGCTCAAGGGTTTTACGCATCTTGTGATATTCAAGGTGGTTGTTTAGTATGGCTTTTGCCTCGTCTATTTCTGCTGAGTCTGACATTGCATTTTGATAAACCGCACAAATTTACCACTTTTAAGTGGTTACTACAAATAATCTGCGATTTTTTTTACTTTTTTCTCGTTTTCTTCGCTCTGCGAGGCAAAACATTGGAGTGCTTTGACTGCGTAGCGGTTGTTGAGAGCACTTGAAGCCTGGTCGAGAAACTCCTCTGCTGAGCGTTCGTTCAGTTCGCTGCGTCTCAGCAGATGGCATAGTGTGAGGTAGCCGCAGTTCTCGCGTTGGTCCTTCGCTATGTGCTGAGCGCTTGTGCTCTCCTCGCCTTCCGTTCTTGTTGCAATCCATTCGAATGCCTTTGTGCTTGCATACGGCATGTGCTGCACGAGGTTGATGCAGAATATCTGTGCAATCTCGTCTGTCCGTATGTTTTCCACCCATATATCGCACAATTCTTCGATGAATTCGTCTTTTGGCATCAGCATTGTTGCCAATATCTTGCATTCTCTCACGCTCTCGTTCCACAGCGCCTGTGCCAACTCCCTGCTTGGCTCAAACTCCGATGCTATGGCGTGTACGCGAGGCAGTTCGATGCCCCAGTTTACACGGTAGTCGTCGGTCTGCCTCATGGCAGCTGATGCCACCCCGTTCATATTCGCGCGCAGCTCTTTCTTGATGTCTGATATGTTTTGTTGTGTGTTGCCGTTGGCCATAAAATATCAATATATAAAAATATATAAAAAGAATAAGTTAGAAAAAATAAATTATGTTTTCGCTTATGTCAAGATAGAACTTTTCACATTCTGCTATCAAAGGGGCGAAATTGTATAGAATGCCAATCCTTATGCCTGCGTTACGCATATAATTTGTTAGCTGCGTCCGTTCGTGAAACCCTATTCTCTCGATGGCTTTACATTCTACGAAGATTTTTTCCTTGCAAAGAAAGTCAACTCTTAAACTGCTTTTGAGTTTTATTCCTCTAAATGAAGGTGTGAAAAAGTATTCTCTTTTGTAAGGAATGTTTGCTTGTTCAAGTGCTATTTCCAAACAATCCTGATAGACATATTCTGTAAGCTCTGGACCTTTTTCTCGATGTACATCCTGACAGCATCCAATTACGTCGAATACATATTTTCTTAATTTGCTCTTCAATTCATCATCTTCTAATGTTCTTATTTCCATCTTAATAAATGTCTATTTTTATTTATTTTTATCTGTTGATATTTCTTGGCCCACGGCAACAGAATACTTTTTACTATACCTCAGCATTTGCTCATCGTACCCCTCACCATACGCAATCTGCACATCAGTAATGTTGCCATCACAGTCTTTTGTGGCGGTGTAGACAGGATTGATGAAGCCCTTGTATGGGGCAATGTTGAGCTTACTGTAGCGCTCGAGGATCTCGCTGTGAAGTTCAGGGTCGATCTTCACTCCATACGTCTCGACGAGACGCTTCGCCTCCTCGTAGTCGCCAGTCGACTTGATGCGCTGTATCTCAGCGAGAAGGTCGCCAAACAGGTTGCGAAGCTTCTCGTAGTCGTTGATCTTTACGTAAGTCTTGCCATCGCGCTGCACGAGTTCCATCACATTCTCTGCCTTGCCGTGCTCCAATGCCCAACGAGCTATGAGCGCACGGTTGCGCATGTGAGCCTCTTCGATGTTGTCGCCTGGCTTGATGCGGACCAGCTGCGTGAGCAGTCCGTTCTGCATCTGGCCTATGTAGCTTGCTTTGTATGCCTCCTTGTCTGGTAGGAGACCAAGCTCTATGAGTTTGTCGTCTGCCAGATAGTACAAGGCAAACAGGTCGGCACGTGCTTCCTCGATCGTGCTTCCGTAAGCCTTGAGCGAATCGCCATCGATGCCTTCGAGCAGCTTTCCGCTACCATGACCGAGACATTCGTGCAGGTCGGTGTGCAGATCGTCGGTCAGGTCGCCGTACTTCTCCATGATGCCGATCTCCTCCTCGCCGTATGCAAACTCCTGCAGCATACCGCTTCCCTTGGCAGCCTTGTTGTAGGCATCGGTCAGGTTGCCGATAGTCACCGACTTGCTTCCGTGCTCTGCACGAACCCAGTCGCTGTTTGGCAGGTTGATGCCGATGGCTGAGGCAGGGTAGAGGTCGCCCGACAGTATGGCAGCCTTGATCACCTTGGCCGATATGCCCTTCACCTTTTCCTTCTTGAACTCCGGTGCTACAGGACTGTTGTCCTCAAACCATTGTGCGTTGCTGCTCAGAGTCTCGGTGCGCTTCGTAGCCTCAAGATCCTTGAAGTTCACGATGCTCTCCCACGAGCACTTCAGTCCCAGGGGATCGCCGTAGCACTCTATAAATCCGTTTACGAAGTCAATGAGAGGCTCCGTGTTGTCTACCCAGAGTATGCTGTATTCGTCAAATGCCTTAAGGTCTCCCGTCTCGTAGTGCTCGATGAGCTTGTCGATCACGGCCTGCTGCTGTGCATCCTCTGCATACGTGCGTGCCAGACGCAGGTTCTCTACTATCTTTGTCAGCTGTGCGCCATACTTCCCCTTGGTGGTCCATCGTTCCTCCATTATCTCCCCACCTTTTTTAATAAGGGTGGAGTTCATACCGTACATCACAGGGTGTAGAGGGTCGCCCTTCTGCTTCTGCTCAGCGTAGAATGCTTCTGCCTCCGCCTGAGTCACACCCTGATAGTAGTTGCAGGCACTTGTCTTGACGAGGTCCACTCCCTCGGCAAGGTTCACTCGCTTCTGCATCACGTCGGGATTGAATATCACATCGCAGATCGTGTTGAGACGTTCATCGCCGATGGCCACCTTTGCCTTCTTCACGTGCTCTACAAACCATTCCTTCGTAAAGCCTGGCACGAACTTCTCGCATCCGTAGTGATGGTGTATGCCGTTCGAGAACCACACACGCTTCGTGTATTCTCTGAACCCATCGAGGTTCTTGTCGCTCTCGTTGCCGGTTTCATCGGTATAAATGGCTTCGAGGATGTTTCGAATCTCGAGGTTGTAAAGTCCGTTTTGATCGAACAGTATGTCACGTCCCCATAGTGCAGCTTCCTGCAGATGGTAGATGAATGTCTTCTGCTTGAGAGTAAGGTTCTCGAATCCGTCCACCTTGTATCTCAGCATCTGTATGTCAGCGAATTTCTCATCGCTGTAGTTGAATGTGCCCATGTATTTCGTAGCTAATTGTTTTGTTCCTTCTTCCATTCGTTAGGAGTCGTTCCTGCGTACTTTCTGAAGGCCTGGTAGAACGACCATTTGTTCATGAACCCCACCATGATGCCTATTTCCTCCATGGTGTACGACAGTTTCTTCGGGTTGAGGATGTGTCGCTGTGCCTCCTTGATCCTCAGCGAAAGGATGATGTCTGAGTACGACTTCCCGTATATGATCTTCATCTCCCTCGACAGTTGGGACGCGCTCATGCCCAGTTCATCCGCCAGTTTCTGAGCGGAAAACTCCGGGGCGCGATATTTCTTACCCTTTATGACGATGTTTTCAATCTCCTTTTTCAGTTTTCTTTTATCTTCAGTCATGCTTTGTCATCTCCTTTTCGCATGCAAAGTTAGCGGATAAATGCGACATGGGCAAATTATGCACAAATTTTCGAGCTGTACGGATGAAATATGTGTTTTTTTTATAACGTAAATGATCGTGAATTGCCCGTGAATTTAATCGTAAATAGTTTTTACTCGTGAACAAGATAAAATTAACGGAAAAATTCACGGGCAATTCACGATCATTTACGTTCGCCGAAGGCAAAAGAGTAAAAGCAATTGTTTTAACCATACAGTTCACAAATTTGATGTCTTCAAAACACCCCTTAAAGCCATCTTTACCTAACCAACCCCCAAAACGCTGTAACGTTTACCCCATAAGATATACTATCTTCTGCGATAAGATAGTATATCTTTTGGAATAGGATAGTATATCTTGTTCCGATATGTGTGCAACGCATGTGCCGTAATGTTGCAAGGAAAAGCGGTCGACGATGCACGCCTGCACCGCCATCATTCCAACTTCTGATTCTTCATGTTGGGAAAGTGGACTTTTTGCGCTGTATTAAAAACATTTTCTTCTTGCGGCAATAGCTTTCGTTGTCTTAAATGTACTTACTGTTGGCCTATTTTGACGCTTACGAGTGCCAAAACTGTTAAAAACTAAACTTTTTGAAAATTTTATGTAAATATTTAAGATTTTTTTACTAATTTTGCACCCCATATAAAGGTGTGGTCAAAAAAGTGGTGGATTTTCCACCTTATTATATTTACGCGTGTGAGGGTAAAAAAGGTTGGGAAGTGCGTATAAATGTTAAGAATTGAGGCAAAAAGATTAACGTTACAATTCAACAAATCAACAGATCATTGACACAAACCGAATAAAACGAAGATAGCAGAAAGAAAAACAAATATCAATTAAACCAATTAATAACAAATTTCAAATCAAAAGAATGGGAAAAAGATTATTGTCGTTCCTTGTTATCTGCCTGTGTGCAGTTAGCATGGCGTTCGCCCAGCAGAAGATAACTGGTACAGTTGTCGAGAAAGCTACTGGCGAACCTGTAGTCGGTGCATCCGTACTCGTTAAGGGTACTTCTATTGGTGCTGCTACAGACATTAATGGTAACTTCACCATTAACAATCTTCCTGCAGGTTCTAAGACCCTTCAGGTATCTTACATCGGTATGCATTCTGTCGAGGTTACTGCTCGCAACGGTATGCGTATCCAACTCGAAGCAGACTCAAAGTCACTCGATGACGTAATGGTCGTAGCCTTCGGTACTGCTACTAAGGAATCGTTCACAGGTTCTGCTAAGGTAGTAGGCGCAGAAGAGCTCGCTAAGGCGCAGGTCGCTAATGTCACTCAGGCTCTCGCCGGTGCTGTACCTGGTCTTTCTATGACATCATCAAACGGTGCTCCAGGTTCTTCACCTTCAATCCGTATTCGTGGTTATAGTTCTATCAACGCCGGTAACGATCCACTCATCATCCTCGATGGTGCTCCTTACCCAGGCGATATCACAAACATCAACCCTACTGACGTTGAGAGCATGACAGTCCTCAAGGATGCTGCTTCTACAGCTCTCTATGGTGCCCGTGGTGCTAATGGTGTAATCCTCATCACTACTAAGGGTGCAAAGAAGACTCAGGATGCTAAGATCACATTCGACGCTAAGTATGGTTGGAACACTCGTTCGCTTCCTGACTACGACGTTATCAAGTCGCCAGCTCAGTACTACGAGATGCAGTATGCTGCCCTCAACAACTACTGGCGCAATCAGGGTCTCGGTGCTAACGACGCATGGGTAGCAGCCAACAACGCTCTCGTTGGTCAGCTCGCTGAAGGTGGTCTCGGCTACAACATCTGGACTTACCCAGAGGAGCAGGCTCTCATCGGTCTCAATGGCCGTCTCAATCCTGCAGCTACTCTCGGTCGCGTAGTAAAGTACAAGGGAACTGACTATCTCCTCACTCCAGACGATTGGGAGAAGGTAGGTACTCGTGTAGGTAACCGTCAGGAGTACAACGTATCTATCAACGGTTCTTCCGACAAGGGCAACTTCTACATGAACGTAGGTTACCTCAAGGACGAGGGTCTTACAGAGAAGTCTGACCTCCAGCGTCTCTCAGCTCGTCTCCGTGCTGACTATCAGGTTAAGAAGTGGCTCAAGGTGGGTGGTAACATGTCGTACGCTCGCTTCGACGGCAACACACTCAACAACAACGGTAGTGACACTTCATCAGGTAACATTTGGGCATTCACTACTCAGATGGCTCCTATCTATCCTGCATACCTCCGCAATGCAGACGGAAGCATCATGATCGACAATAACGACATCAAGATGATGGACTACGGTAACGGTATGAATGCCGGTGGTCAGCGTCCATTCATCTACGATGCTAACCCTATCCAGGACGTTCGCCTCAATACTACTAACTACGAAGGCAACGCTGCTTCTGGCAACGCATTTGCTAACTTCACACTCTTCAAGGGTCTTGTATTCACTCTCAATGGTTCATTCAACCTTGATGAGACTCGTGGTACATACTACTACAACCCTTACTACGGACAGTTCGACACTACTGGCGGTACACTCCAGAAGTATCACACTCGTTCATACAACTACAACCTCCAGCAGCTCCTCAACTACACAAATACTATCAACGATGTTCACAACCTCGGCGTAATGCTCGGTCACGAGTACTACGACAGCCGTTCGGTTGAACTCACAGCTTCTAAGTCGCAGATGTTCTCTGACAAGAACCTCGAACTTGGTGGTGCTGCAGTTGATGGTCAGAGCGCATACTCTTACAGCGGACGCTTCAATACAGAAGGTTGGTTCGGTCGTGCACAGTACGACTACGATACTAAGTACTTCGTTTCTGCTTCTCTCCGTCGCGATGCATCTTCAAACTTCGCTCCAGAGCACCGTTGGGGTACATTCTGGTCAGCAGGTGCTGCATGGCTCATGAACAAGGAGAGCTGGTTCAATGTTAACAATGTTGACATGTTGAAGCTCAAGGTATCTTACGGACAGACAGGTAACGATGGTATCGGTTCTTACCGCTATACTGATACTTTCGGTATCTCTAACTCAGGTGGCTTCGTTGGTACCGCATTCTCTGGCAAGGGTAACCGCGACATCACATGGGAGAAGATCGGCAACCTCAATGCAGGTGTTGAGTTCGGATTCTTCGGCAACCGCCTCACAGGTAGCTTGGAGTACTACACTCGTACTACTACCGACATGCTCTACTTCTTCAGCGTTGCTCCATCACTTGGTTACTCAGGTATGTACGACAACGTAGGTAGCATGCGCAACCAGGGTGTTGAACTCGACCTCAGCTACGACATCATCCGTCGCAAGAACCTTGAGTGGAACGTAAACTTCAACATCGCTTCCAACAGCAATAAGATCACAAGCATCCCTGACGACAACAAGACTTCTAAGTACTACGACCTCGATGGCAACATGTACGAAGGTTACATGTCAGGTAGCATGTTCCGTTACGAAGGTTCCAACATCTACTCATGGCGTATCCGCGAGTTCGCAGGTCTTAACTTGGCTGACAACTATGCCGGTAATGCTGCCGACGTAGCAACAATGGCTCAGGCAATGGGTGGTACTGAATGGGCACAGAAGGAGGCTGAAAAGCTCTACGGTAAGCAGTTCAGTGATGCAGATGCAGGTCAAAACATGTGGTACCAGCGCATCGAGACTAATGTCTACAACGAGAAGGGTGAAGAACTCTACTATTTAACAGGCAACAGCGGTGAGACTACTACAGAGATGTATGCTAAGGAGGACGTTGAAAAGGAATTCCCACGTACACCAGTTATGGACAGTGGTATCATCCGTACTACAAAGTACTCTGATGCAACTTACTTCGTCAATCATGCATCCCCAATCCCATCATTCATCGGTGGTATCGGTACTTCTCTCAAGTTCTACGGATTCGACTTCAACATCCACTGCTCGTTCGCTCTTGGTGGCAAGACTCTCGATGGTACTTACCAGCAGTTCATGTCTTCACCAACCAACAGCAATGCAGGTTATCACTTCCACAAGGATCTCCTCAATGCATGGTCAGTTGACAACCAGACTTCAACTCAGCCACGCTTCCAGTACGATGACCTCTACAGCGCAGCAACATCTACATTCTTCTTCACAAGCGCAAGCTACCTGAACATCGAGAACATCAACCTCGGTTACACATTCCCTAAGGCATGGCTCTCAAAGGCTCAGATCGAGTCTCTCCGCCTCTACTGCTCAGCTGAGAACGTATTCCTCTTCTCTGCTCGCAAGGGATTCAACCCAACTCAGACTTACTCAGGTGCAGCCAATGCTACTCGCTATGCTCCAAGAAGATCAATCTCAGCAGGTGTTACACTTACATTCTAATTTAATTAAAAGAGAAAGGATTTGAACATGAAATTCAATAAATCAATATTAGCAATTGCTGGTGCTTCACTTCTCGCGTTCTCAAGCTGTATTGAGGAGACTTTCCCTCAGGATAGCTATGCTACATCGGAGCAGGTTGGTGCATCTTCAGCAGCACTTATGTCATCTGTACGAGGCATTCCTTCACAGATGGCTCAGGGTTATCTCGTGTATGGTAGCCAGACTCACGAGACTGACATGGGTTACCCTGCTTACATGATTGCTCAGACAGAGTTGCTCGGCGACATGTACCCAGAGGGCTCAAACTCAGGTTACGACTGGTATCGTACTTACAATACAATGAGTTCTCCGATGGGCGATAAGTCATACTTCTCTTACCTCCCATGGTTCACATTCTATAAGTTCGTTAAGACTGCCAACGACGTTATCAGTACAGTTGACATCGATGATGAGACTATCGGTGACGACGTAAAGGGTCTTGCTGGTGTAGGTTATGCAAGCCGTGCATTCCAGTACTACATGCTTACTGTACTCTTCTCAGCAGTTGAGAACCCATACACAGACTGTGGTAAGATGCTCAAATCTGATAAAGTTGTGGAGGCTTACGGACGTCAAGTTAAGCTTTCTGAGCTCACAGTGCCTAAGGTGACTGAGTCTACCGACCGTGAGACTGCCAAGAACAACCCACGTCTTCTCAAGGATGATATGAAGGCATTCATCCTCTCTGACCTCGACAAGGCAGCAAGATGCCTCAAGAACTATACTCCAGAGACTAAGACTCTTCCTAACCTCGCAGTAGTTTATGGTATTCGTGCCAAGGTTTGCGCATGGTTTGAGGATTATGCTCAGGCAGAGTTGTATGCTGATTCAGCAATCGTAGAAGCACAGAAGGCTGGTGCATCGCCAGTTACTGCAAGCCAGTGGGACAACCCAACTACAGGTTTCTGTGTTGCTAACCAGGCATGGATGTGGTACCTCCACTATGACGCAGAGAACATGGGTAACCTCTGTAACTTCACTGGCTGGATGTCAGGTGAGGCTGACTGGGGCTATTCTTCACTCACTAACCCTGCTATCGACAAGTCGCTCTTCGATGCAATGGGTGCTAACGATATCCGTCGCAGCACATTCATTGACCCAGCATGTGCAGATCGTGGTAAAACTTACAAGACTAGCCGCGATGCTGCTTGGCTCGATGAGATGCCTGCTTATCTCTCGCTCAAGTTCCGTTGTAAGGAAGGTAACTACACTGACTATGCTGTAGGTGGTGCAGTCGATGTTCCTGTAATGCGTATCGAGGAGATGTATTTCATCAAGTTTGAGGCTATGGCTATGAATGGTAAGCTTGGTGAAGCTGTCAGCGCACTCAACGACTTCATGAGAGAGAACCGTGACCCAGACTACGCTTGCAAGGCTACTGATGCTCGCGAGTTCCAGCTCGAGGTTCTCAAACAGATGCGTATCGAGTTCTGGGGTGAGGGTAATGCCTTCCCAGTTGCTAAGCGTATCAAGCCAGGCGTAATGCAGAATTATGCTGGTACTAACGCTCCTGCAAACATCTTCAAGATCAACTGTGCAGTTATCAAGCCAAACTGGAACCTTGTCATCCCAGAGTATGAGACTGAAGCTAATCAGATTCTTCAGAAGTCAAACAACCCTGACCCAACTCAGGCTGTTCAGGGTCCATGCGAAGAGGGTGTTTATGCTCAAGGTACGTATTAATAAACGACTTTTAATAGAGAAAATAAAATGAAGATAAATAAAATATTTGCTGCTATTCTCTGCTTGATGACCATCGTGCTTGGTTCATGTAAGGAAGATACTTATTCTCCTGCAGAGATGCTTCAGACAGCACAGGTATACTTCCCTTCTGACGGTCAGTCTGTTTATGACTTGGTAATGGCTAATGACTTTGTCAGTGTCAGTGTGCCTCTGCACCGTGTCAAGACTGACGATAAGATTACTGTGAACGTAACAGCTACTGGTGCTGATGGTGACACTATCAAAGTAGCAAAGACTGTTACTTTTGAAGAGGGTTCAAATGCTGCCATGATTAGTATTGATGTCAAGACTGCTGAGCTTGGTTATGACAACTTCAAGACTATAAACCTCTCTATCGCTGATGAGGATTATAAGACTCCTTATGGATACTCAAGCAAGACAATTATTGTTGGTGTTCCTGCTCCTTGGGTTTCGTTGGGTGATGCAACTTATATCGAACAGTTTGTTGGTGTATTATTCGGTGTTGATAACATCAAATACCCTGTAGAGATTCAGGAGAACAACCTCATTCCAGGTTTCTATCGTCTTGTCTTCCCTTACGATGGTAAGTACGAATATAACGGTGATGGCCAATGGGATGACACACAGACTTATTATCTCGAGATTCATGCAGAGAACCCTGATAAGGTTTATATCTCAACACAAGCTGTTGGTATGGACTGGGGGTATGGTATGTTTATGGTAGGTACTCTTGCTGGTTATTATCATGACAAGGGTGATGAGGCAAAGGCAGAACCTTATTATGGTACACTTGTGGATGGCGTATTGACGTTCCCAGCAAACTCACTTCTCTTGGCTATGACTGACTATAATAATGGTGGTCTTTACTCAGGCGGTGATGGTACTCCGATCCTTGTTCTTCCTGGATATACATTGGCTGACTTCTCTGTTTCTGCCACTTATCAGGGTATCTTCATTACTCCATCAGAACAGACATTCGCAGTTGTTGGTGTTACTAAGGGCGAAGATGCAAAAACAGTCAAAGCTGTTGTCGTAGAGGCTTCAGTTGATCCTGCTGCTGTTGCAGATGCAATTGCTTCTGGTGATATAGAGGCTACAGACGTCGAGGACGACATTGTCTATGTTCCTACAGATGGTCTTACAGGCTCTCTCCAGATTGTGACTGTATCTCTTGATGGTGACGTGGTTAAGGAGATTGATGCTGTTCCATTCGAGTACTATGGTGGAGGCTCAAACCCTTGGGTATCTCTCGGTATGGGTCTCTACTGCGATGACTTCATCGCTCCACTCTTTACAGAGGAGGGAGAGGCCATTACTTACGAAGTGGAAATCCTTGAGAGCACAGAAAAGCCAGGTCTTTATCGTCTTGTAAATCCTTATGGTGCAGCATTCCCACTCAATGAGCCTGGTGATTACGATCCAAACGCAACAACTTATGTGGAGATTGATGCTACAGATCCTGACGGTGTGTTCATCTTGCCTCAGAGCATCGGCCTTGACTATGGTTATGGTCCAATGTCTATCTGTACTGAGGGAGGTCGCTATCTTTCTAATTATGATTTCGAGACTCTTAAAGAGTACGGATATTTTGGAAAGCTTCAGGATGGTGTGATTTCATTCCCTGTATTTGTAACTGAAGATGGCAGCACAGAGTATCAAGGTGTCACTTATATGGGTAGCAGCGGATACTATGGAGGTCTCAATAAGTCGGTTAGCATTGCTCTTCCAGAAGCAGTGTCTGCATCAGCAAAGGCTCGTGCTAACAAGGCTAAGGCTGTTAAGCATGCTGACAAGGCTCACGGCAAAGTAGCTTCAAAGACAATGCGTCTTGACAAGAGACTCGTTAAGTCTGCCAAGAAGGCAATCTAATCGTTGTGATTCATGATTCTGTATGGCATGTCCTGCAGAGCTATTGAAATCTCTCTTATATATATAAATAAGGTGTGTTCTCCTACACTGGAGGATGCACCTTATTTGCCCCAAAAGATTATTATCATGAAAAAAATACTATCTACGGTTCTTCTTCTCGCGCTTTGCGCCCTTCAGCTTCATGCACTTCCTGCCAAGCCAGTGAAGCGCATCGTAACGCTTGATGATGGCACAAAGGTAGAGCTCACGCTTCGCGGTGATGAGGATTATCACTTCTGGGTGGCAGCTGACGGTACTGCCTTTGAAGAGCATAAGGGACGTTACATCCCAGTAACTCGCGATGAGGTCAATACCCGATGGGCAAAGCATCATAAGGTAAGAGGCTCACTTGCAGGTTTGGATCTCAACACTCTTCGTGCAAAGAAGCGCGGCGATCTTAAGCCTGGCCAGTTCTCTGGTCAGCAGAGAGGTCTCGTGATTCTTGTGGACTATGCTGACAAGCCTATGTCTGTACAGCCAACTCCTAAGGCATTCTTCAACGATTTCTTCAACAAGGTAGGCTACAATCAGGATGGCAACACGGGTTCTGTCCGCGATTACTTCTACGATCAGAGCTATGGCAAGTTCGATCTGCGCTTTGATGTCGTAGGTCCTATTCGTGCTAAGCATCAGATGGCTTACTATGGTCAGAACGATGAGGATGGACACGACATGCATGCCCGCGACCTTATTGTTGAGGCTGTTGAGGCTGCTGCCGATTCAATCGACTATAAGAATTATGACTGGGATGGCGATGGAGTAGTGGAGCACATCTTCATTGTTTATGCCGGCAACTCGGAGGCAGAAGGTGCTGATTCTAATACTATCTGGCCTCACATGTCGACTGTGGCACATTATAACCTCAAGTTTGATGGTGTGTCGATCGCTACTTATGCCTGTGCATCTGAATTCCAGGGTGCCAACGGCACTGTGCCTGACGGCGTAGGCTCTGCTTGCCATGAGTTCTCTCATTGCCTTGGTCTGCCTGACACTTACGATGTCAATTACAGCGGAGGTGTAGGTGTAGAGAGCTGGGATGTGATGCATAGAGGCTGCTACAACAACAGTTCAAGAACCCCAAGCGGACATACCAGTTTCGCAAAGATGCTGGTCGGATGGCTCGACCCTGTTGAATTGACCACAATGACTCCAGTGTCGGGAATGCGTTCTCTTGATGAGGCACCAGAGGCTTACATCATGTACAACGAAGGCAATCGCGACGAGTTCTATATGCTTGAGAACCGTCAGCCAGTCAAGTGGGATGCTGCATTGCCGGGTCACGGTTTGCTCGTTTTCCATGTCGACTATGATAAGGGCGCATGGAGTGGTAATCAGGTAAACACAAGACCGGAACAGCAACGATTCTCTGTCATACCTG
This sequence comes from Bacteroidaceae bacterium, assembly GCA_024401225.1. GTDB lineage: Bacteria > Bacteroidota > Bacteroidia > Bacteroidales > Bacteroidaceae > Minthosoma. The sequence continues at coordinate 101,499 of JAKSLM010000004.1, forward strand.
CCGATGGCCGATTCGACTACTACACTCAGTCGGGCGACCCATTCCCTGGCATTAAGCGCAACACAATGCTGAACATGAGTACAACACCTGCAGCCACAGTATATGCTCAGAATGTTGACGGCTCGTACTTCATGCACAAGAATATCGACAGCGTTGAGGAGACTGATAACGGTCTTATCTCCTTTGTGGCATGCCGCCCTGATCCTGTTGTGCCAGCATTGAACGAACCTAAGGTTCTTTCGGACAATTCGTTCTCTGTCTCTTGGGCACCGGGTGCAGAGGGTACTATCTATGAGGTGTTCCTCGAGGAGTATCCTGCTGTGGCTCACGATAAGGAAGCAAGTCGCTACTATGATAGGAGTATGGATAAATTCTATGCTGCCAAGGCGGGATTGACGGATGTAAGTAAAAAACTAACTGACTATATGGGACAGTCTGGCTGGAGCGGAGATCAATTGTATTGTACACCTGACTATTTGCGCATTGGAACTAGTAAAATTAAGGGTTCTCTTGTCTCTCCAACTTTTAGTGAGCCAAAGACCAACGAGCTGACTTTCGCTGTTAGCGTTAAGTTGTTCGATTCGGCTCAGCCATTAAAGGGATATTGGTATTTTGTTACTCCTGATGGTGCACAGAACATCGACTTCGAGCAGACTACAGACGGACTGATGATCCTGCATCTGAAGGATGTGAAGGACATCTTCCGAGTAGGATTCTATCCGGAATCTCGTGTTTATGTCAATCACATTTACCTTTACGATGGTTATTGGACAGAGGAAGAACTTCTTTCTTCGTCAGCGAAGTCAAGAGGACCTCTCCGTTCCAACAAGTTCTCTTATACCACAGAGGAACCAACCATGACATTCAAGAATCTGGAAAGTTCAAGCCGATATGAGGTTAAGGTTCGTGCCTTTGATGGCTACGTTCGTACTGATTGGAGCGAAGTGAAGTCGGTATCGTTTGGCGCTGATGCTATTCTCGCCCCAATATCTGACGAGGATCAGCAGGTGGTAAGCCGTGAATTGTATGACATGAACGGTAGAAAGCTTGATGCCAATGCACAGCGTGACTCTCGTGGCATTTTCATTGAAAAACGTAAACTGTCAAATGGTAAGGTAATAACACGAAAAATCGTGTTTTAATCACTTTATATAGCAATAATTGGAGGGAAAATAAGTAAAAGCGTGTCAAAAGCATAGTTTTTACTTAGTTTTTCCCTCTTTTATTTTGCCAGTTCGTAAAATCGCCGTACCTTTGCACTCGCTTTCGGAAAGGAAGTTCCATTAGGGCTCAGTTCTGGGTGCCGGGAAGAGGACTTCCGGAAAGCATTTAACTCGATCTTTGACAGACTGCAACTACTATAGACAAGGCAGCACACCTATATAATAAAT